>DASTSN010000082.1:0-65744 GCA_035760665.1 Chitinophagaceae bacterium
GGGATAATATACCCGGCTCCTTCCGTGATCAGACCGATCCTTTTTTCAATAATATTATCTTAAAAGGACTGGCAAAGAAGAAAACAGAAGCCGGGCTGAAAGAGCAGGCAGATTATATTTTATCAAAACTGCCGGCAGAAGACAAGAAAGGATTTTAATCAGGTTTTAAAACAAAACTACAAAAAGCCGTCCGGGTGATTCCCGGCGGCTTTTTCTTTTAAAGAAAATACCAAAGCCGGCAATAGTTAAATGCTGTTAAAATCGCAGAATAGTCGCAGCAAAAACCGTTTTCCTCGCATTTCCAATGCTGCATCTTTCCTGCTGTGTAGGTTTGCGCTGCCTTTCATCTTTTATTTTTAAATTATTTTATTATGAAAAAGAACATAATCGTACTGCTGTTAGGAACATTTTTATTGCTGAATGGTGCCTTTGCAATAGCCTCAATACCGGCCGTTACTCCACAGTCAATTCAACAAGATCTGAAGGCGCATTTTTCCAGGGCCAGTGATATAAACTGGGTAAAAGGTGCCGGTTTTTACAAAGCTTCCTTCCGGCAGGAAGGCTTGTACCTGCAGGCTTATTATGCCACCGACGGACATTTTATAGGCCTGGCAAGAAATCTATCCTTTTACCAGCTGCCTTTGGTTTTACAACGAAACATCCGGCAGGTATACGCGGACTACTGGATTAGCGATGTACGGGAATTTATCTCGCAACAAGGTACCGACTATTACATCACGTTTGAAAACGCAACTGAACAAATCATTCTAAAAAACTCCGGGAATAATCAGTGGGATATTTTGCAAAAAATTCCTGTCATATTAGGATAAATTCACGTAGGGGGCTTGCAGTAAAGCCCCTGATTTATTTTACTGATGACGCAAGCGAATGCACCTACCAGCTTCCGCTGGAACCACCACCGCCACCGCTACCGCCACCAAAGCCACCGAATCCGCCACCGCCACCAGACCAGCCGCCACCACCTCCACCACCGCTCCAGCCTCCGCCGCCCGGCCATACTGGCCCCCACCAGCCCCGGTAACCCCGGCGCGAAATCATTCCACCCCCACCGCCGCGGGAGCTGATTCCCATAATGATCCATACCAGTAAGATGATGAGGAAAATAGCACCTGGGCTGATTCCTTTTTTATTACCCCTGTCGCTGTAGCCAGGTGGCGCCTTGTATTCACCGGCCGCCGCTTTAATGATATCAGTCGTAGCAAGGTCGAGTCCGCGGTAGTAATTGCCTTCCCGAAAATTGGGAACAATATCACTCTGGATAATCTGGTTGGCTGTAATGTCGGGCACCGCACCTTCTAAACCATACCCCACTTCTATGCGTACCTGGCGATCATCTTTGGCAACCAACAATACAATTCCGTTATTTTTTTCCTTATTACCCACACCCCACCCGCGAAGAATTCCCAATCCCACATCTTCAATGGGATAGTCCTGCAGCGTGGAGATGATGACAACCGCCACCTGGTTAGACGTACTATCGTCATACTGCACCAGCTTTTGTTCTAATGCCTCGGTCTGCTCGGGCGTCAGTGTGTTGGTAAAATCATTTACCAGCCGCGGCGGACTTGGACGCCGGGGAATGACCTTTTCGATCTGAGCAGAAGCGCAGATCGTTGCCATTAATGAAAAGAATACTAAAAATTTCTTCATGCTGTACTACCTGCCAAAGACAATGTCATCGGGCAATTCATTTTTATCTGTGTCATTATCAAACGGAAAATGCTCATGCAAAGCATCTCCGATCTGCAATACGCATTGGCGGATACCTTCTGCAAAATGATCGCGATTGAAATTATCCAGGATATTCCCCACAATTTTTTGCCAATATCCACTACCCACTTTTTGATGAATGTTTTCATCTCCAAAAACAGCCAGCTGCCTGTCCTTTACAGCCAGGTATACCAGCACAGCATTGTGGTCATCTGTCCGTTCCATCTCAAGCCGGTAAAAGAGTTCGGCGGCCCGGTCGAGCGCATCCACGTAACGGCAGCGGCTTTCTACAAATACGCGGATTTCGCCACTCGTTCTTTTTTCTGCAAACCGAACAGCTTCTACAATCCGTTCTCTCTCCTCGGCTGTAAAAAATTCTTTTGGCTTTTGCCAGGGAAATAATCGCACGGGTATCCGTTGATGTGATTAAATTAAAGTTTTACTTCGGGAGCCTTTTCAGACCCTGCCTCGGCTTTAAATCCTTCTTTTACTTTAAAACCGAACATACCGGCAAAAATATTCATGGGAAACGAGCGAACCTTGGTATTGTATACATTGACGGCACTGTTAAAATCATTTCTTGCTACCGCAATCCGGTTTTCTGTCCCTTCGAGCTGCTTTTGCAAGTCCTGGAAATTTTGTGTGGCTTTTAGGTCAGGATAATTTTCCACCACAGCCAACAACCGGCTTAAAGCACCCGTCAGTTCTCCCTGGGCCTGCTGGAATTTTGCAATATTTTCCGGTGTAAGATTAGTCGGATCTATATTAACAGAGGTGGCTTTCGCCCTGGCTTCTACAACTTTTGTCAGTGTTTCCTGCTCAAAATTGGCAGCTCCTTTCACAGTATTCACCAGGTTGGGAATTAAATCTGACCGGCGCTGGTACTGGCTTTGTACATTATTCCAGGCATTTTTAACGGTTTCGTCTTGTTTTACCAATCCATTATATCCGCTGCAGCCCCACACACCAAGTATGAGGACAAGACCTAAGATAATTAAAAGCGGGAGGTTGCGGGTTCCTTTCATGATTGTAGGTTTTTAATATGTCTAAAATTACTCTTTTTATAAAACAAAAAAGCTCTTACACAAAGTAAGAGCCAATTAAATTTTCATGACGAAATTACCTATCCTTTGATGGCAGCAATGCCGGGCAGTGCTTTCCCTTCAAAATATTCGAGCATAGCGCCCCCCCCGGTGGATACGTAACTTACTTTTTCAGTAAAACCAAACTGATTAACAGCCGCCACGGAATCGCCGCCGCCCACCAGTGAAAAAGCGCCATTTTGTGTTGCTTCTGCCACGGCTGTTGCTACTGCCTTGGTACCATGTTGAAATTTAGCCATTTCAAAAACTCCCATCGGCCCATTCCACAAGATGGTCTTGGAATGTTTGATCACATTACAAAACTGCTCACAGGCATTCGGGCCGATATCCAGCCCCATCCAGCCGGCAGGAATGTTATCGCTGGGCGCATTAGAAGTATTGGCATTCGCATCAAATTTATCGGCAATGATAGAATCGGAGGGCAAGTGAATACAAACGCCTTTTTCCGCTGCTTTAGCCAAAATAGCCCGGGCAGTATCCAGCCGGTCTTCCTCGCAAAGTGAGTTGCCGATGATTCCCCCGGTAGCTTTCATGAATGTATAGGCCATGCCACCTCCGATGATAATGTCGGTAGCCCGGTCCAGTAAATTTTCCAGAATGAGTATTTTGTCTGAAACCTTTGCCCCGCCAATGATCGCCACAAAAGGCTTTTCCGCCTTATGCAAAACTTTTTCCGCACTGGCCACTTCTCCTTCCATGACCAGGCCAAACATTTTTTTCCCCTTTTCAAAATAGTCGGCAATGACAGCAGTGGAAGCATGTGCCCGGTGGGCGGTGCCAAAAGCGTCATTTACATACACATCGCCTAACTGGGCAAGCTTTTTGGCAAATTCCTTATCCCCTTTTTCTTCTTGTTTGTAAAACCGTAGATTTTCCAGCAGCAGCACTTCTCCCGGTTTCAGCATAGAAGCTGTTAGGAATGCCTGCTCGCCGATGCAATCATTGGCAAATAATACGGGAGCGCCACCCAGCAAATCGCTTAAATGCTTCACAAGGTGTTTGAGAGAATATTTTTCTGTGGGGCCGTCTTTGGGTCTTCCCAGGTGACTCATCAGGATGACGCTGCCGCCATCCTGCCTGATTTTTTGAATAGTGGGAACAGCAGCCCGCATTCGGGTATCATCAGTGATTTCATATTTATCATTTAACGGCACATTAAAATCCACCCGAACCAGGGCTTTGTGTCCATTAAAATTAAAATCAGCAAAGGCAGACATGGTTGTTTCGATTTAGTGCTTAAAAGTAATTAAAAGAAAAGTGCCCCGACATTTCACCGGGGCACATTTTCCTGCTTGATCATTTATTTACTGATGAGTTTGGCAAAGTAGTGAACAGTGCGAACCAGCTGGCTGACATAGCTCATTTCGTTATCATACCAACTTACAGTTTTCACCAGTTGTGTGTCCCCCACTGTCTGCACTTTTGTTTGTGTGGCATCAAACAAGGAACCATAATGCATACTGATGATATCGCTGCTGACAATTTCATCTTCGTTGTAACCAAAACTTTCGTTCGCTGCCGCTTTCATAGCTGCATTGATTTCTTCTACGGTGACCTTTTTACCAAGAATCACAGTTAACTCAGTTAGTGAACCGGTAAGGGTGGGAACACGCTGTGCTGTGCCATCAAGTTTACCTTTCAGGTTTGGCAAAACCAGGCCGATAGCTTTGGCAGCACCGGTACTGTTCGGAACAATATTTTGTGCGGCAGCCCTGGCTCGTCGCAGATCACCTTTCGGATGCGGGGCATCTTGTGTATTCTGATCATTGGTATAGGCGTGAACCGTTGTCATCAAGCCGTTAAGAATACCAAACTGTTTATCCAGTACATCTGCCATCGGCGCCAGGCAGTTTGTAGTGCAGGAGGCGCAACTGATCACAGTTTCGCTGCCATCCAGTATGTTATGGTTTACATTAAAGACAATTGTTTTCAGATCGCCGGTGGCAGGGGCTGAGATAACAACTTTTTTGGCGCCGGCGGCCAGGTGAGCCTCTGCTTTGGCTTTATCGGTAAAAAAGCCCGTGCACTCCAGCACCACATCTACATCGTGGGCTTTCCAGGGAATTTCAGCGGGATTTTTTTGTGCATATATTTTTACCTCATCGCCATTTACGATGATAGCATTGTCTGTTGCCTTTACGTCTGCATCAAAACGGCCCTGGGCAGTATCATATTTTAACAGGTGTGCTAATACTTTAGGACTGGTAAGATCATTAATTGCCACCACGTCAATTCCTTCCATTTTATAAATCTGGCGGTATACCAGGCGGCCAATACGTCCGAAACCATTAATAGCAACTTTTACTGTGCTCATTTCTAATATAGATTTAACGTTTAAAAATGCGCAGCGAAGTTACGTGATTGCAACTAAACTTTGTTCCCGATTTCAGCAATCCGTGAGGATTTGATAACAAATTGACAGTTGAAACCACTTAGGCAGCCGGAGGGGAAATAATTAGCCTGTTAAGAGGAAAAAATTTTGGCTGAAAAAATATACCAGCCTATCTTTGCCCACCCAAAAACAAACGGCCTGTTCGTCTAGGGGCTAGGACGCATCCCTTTCACGGATGAAACACGGGTTCGATTCCCGTACAGGCTACCAGAGGTCTTGATTTTTCAAGGCCTTTTTTTATGCCTTTTGCGCTACAGCAAAGTGGATTTTTCCCTTTACCCAACCGGCGGTAAGCAGCAATCATGTGACGGGATTCCGCAGAAAAATCAGCTGTATTGGCTAGCGCCCTAAGAACTTTTTGCGGAATCAGATTGTTATATATGTTTTGCCTGTATGTATTTCCCCACCGTTATAGTCGTTTTACAAAACATCTTTACGCCGGGTTTCAAAAAAAAGTCCGTTCTTATCATTCTTTCTGCAGCCATCTTCTATGCCAATCTATTTTTTAGCCCCAAACCCTCTGTACCGGAAAATCAACAATCCAGTATAGCACAAAACGATTCATTATCGGTAACGGTCTGCAGCAACTGCCACAAAGAAATTTACGAAAGCTTTATTCATACCGCTCATTACCTGGATTCAAGACCTGCAGACAGTTCAACCATAAAGGGAAGTTTTGAAGATGGGAAAAATATTTTTACCTACAATCCATTTATGCAGGTGCGGATGGAGAAAAACGGGGCTGTTTTTAGCCAGTCCGGTATGGTAAATGGCGAACAAATACAAACTGCCAACTTTGATATCTCCATCGGATCGGGGCGAAAAGGGCAAAGTTATTTGTACTGGTCCGGTGATAAATTATTCCAGTTACCTGTTTCGTACTATGCTGCCAATGGTGAGTGGTGCAATAGCCCCGGCTTTCCCGGTTATTTTTTCTTTGGGCGTCAGATTACCGCCAACTGCCTTGAATGCCATACAACCTACGCAAGAGTGCTGTCGAAAGAAGGGAAGCAATATACATTTGACAAAAACAGTATTGTGTATGGAATTACCTGCGAACGATGCCATCCCGGGGCTGCCCGCCATGCAACTTACCAAATGAGCCATCCTGAAGATACCACTGGACGGTTTGTTGTCAATACAGCAAACCTGGAACGGTCGCGCCGAACAGATGCCTGTGCTCTCTGCCATTCAGGATTCAGGATACCACTGCAAGATGCCTTTTTATTTAAAGCAGGTGATTCGCTAAGCAATTATTCCACAGGCAGCAACCTGTCTTCCAAAGCAGATACATTAGATGTGCATGGAAACCAATATGGATTGCTGGCAGCCAGTCAATGTTTTAAAAAGTCATTGCAGATGGACTGTTCCACCTGTCACAATGTACATGAAACGCAAATCAATGAGCCAGCCTTATTTTCAAAAAAATGCCTAAGCTGTCATAGTGGCTCGGCACAAAAGGTTTGCAGCCTTCATACAAAAAAACCAATTGTTTTAGCTGATAATTGCATCGACTGCCATATGCCGGTGCTGGCATCAAAGAAAATAACCGTTGAAGTTGACGCCGGCAAAAATCCACTGCCTGATTATATCCGCACCCATTACATCAGTGTATACAAAAATGCCACAAAAGATTATTTAAAACACACTCCGCTTCCTTAGCATTGCTTACTAATTTATCGAAGCCGATTTTATCCGGCGACATCTTACCGGGCAGCTGAAAATAGCTCAAAACAATTCAGGCTAATTTTTTCAGCAATGCGTTGCGGTAGAGTTTTCCTATAGGAATCGTGGTATTACTTATACCGAGCAACTCGGCCGTATACGATTTGATATTTTTTAACGAGACAATATAAGAACGGTGCACTCTTGCAAATTCATGCTCGGGCAGCATCTCTTCAACTGCACTGATCGATTGCTTGGTGATAATCAAACCCTCACTGGTATATATTTTTATATAGTCTTTCATACTTTCAATATACAGCAGATCCCGTAGCATTACCTTCACCATTTTCCGGTCTGTTCGGAAATAAACAAAAGCATCATTATTCAGGGAAGGATTTACTTTGAGAGGAAGCTGGTCTGCGCCGGCAGGATATACTTTACCAACGGCTTTCAAGAAACGATCAAAAGGCACTGGTTTCAGCAGATAGTCCACCACATCCAGTTCATATCCTTCTATTGCATATTCATGATGTGCTGTGGTGAAAATAACTTTTGGCGGATATTTTAAGGTTTTGAGAAATTCATTCCCATTCAACTGCGGCATCCGAATATCGAGAAATAAAAGATCTACCGGCTGTTTTTGCAAAACGGAAAAAGCCTCGGGAGCATTCTCACACTCACCTACCAGTTGCAAAGTTGCCACATCCTGAATATACCGGCTGATGATCGCCCTTGCCGGAGGCTCATCATCCACAACCAGGCACCGAATGATTTTTGTATCAGGCATAGACTAGTTTATTTGAATGATATTTTTGTTCTGCTTTATATCCCTCCAGTTCCAGTTTCAGATGTACAATAAAGATTTCTTCTTCAGCAATAACGGTTAGTTCATGTTTACCGGCATATAACAGCTCCAACCTTTTTCGCACATTCATAAGACCAATTCCGGCACCCTGTTCTTCCCGGGGTTCCCAGCTTTTGCCGTTCAGCAGTTTCATCTGCATTTGATTACCGGTAACAGCTATTTGTAAGTGAATCCACGGCTGATCCAACACGGTACTCGTACCATGTTTAAAACAATTTTCCACAAGCGGCAGCAACAATAACGGAGCTATAGAAAGCTCCTGTGTGTTTTCTGGAATTTGTATGTGCAAATCCAGCTTGTTCCCGTAACGTATTTTTTCAAGGCTGATATAATCTTGTATCATTTGCAGTTCCATCTGCAGGGGTACAATTTTTTGAGCGCCAACCTGCAGAGTGTAGCGAAGAATATCAGACAGCCCGGTAATCATTTTTGCCGCGGCCGGCGAAGCAACCTGTGTATTAGCATATATATTATTGAGTGTATTAAATAAAAAATGCGGATGAATCTGTGCCCGTAAAATCTGCAAACCGGTAGCTGCGTTTTCAGCCTGCAACTGAAGGTTTCGTTGTTCTTTTAAATACCAATATTTCATCAGCTTTATTGCCGCTGCTAACCCACCAATAGTGATGCCTCCGCGCAAGCCCGCCAGCAGAGAATAAAACAAGGTTGGCGCATACGGATCATAGGGAAACTTCATATACGCAGGTAGTAAACTGTACCGCAATCCAGTAACAATATTCCGGGAAATATAGGTGGATATTAAACCGGTTAAAGAAAAAAACAGCAGCGTCCAGCACACTGCTGCCAGGTATTTATGCCGGATAATGTACCGGGGAATGACAAAATACATGAGTGCATATGAAATAAATATATGACACGGCATAAAGCCAAAAGAATCGACCAGGGCAATCCGTACACGTTCCGTATAGCTATATTTTATGAAGGCTGCAGAAAATGCATACAAAAAACCCTGGAACAACCACCAGAATAACCAAAAAGCCAAATGCCTTTGTGTTCTGTAACGTGGCGCATCAGAAAATATAAATGAATGCCGGTGCATAACTGGATTTACTAAAATTACAAGGAGCACTTTTCTAAAATCTGAAGAAAATATCTAAACTGTTCATTCGGCGAAAATCCGTGACAAACGGGCAATGCAAACAATAGGTGTTCGATTGCCGAACTGCATCAAGATCTTTATTTCAAAATTTTGACGACATAGTCCCTGATCATTGCAGGCTGCCTGTGCTGATCATACAAACTGACAGCTGCTTCGAGTGCCTTTTTTAATTTCATTTTCATCCTTCTTTTCCGGGTATTCAACTTCACGCCGGATAACGATTCAGTATGAATCAGTACATTTTCATTTGTATAAAAACGCACTACCTGGTTTAAGGGGTCCTGTAAATTATTTTGCACCACCCAGTATCCCTTATCTGAAGCCCAGGGTGCTGACACAGGACATTCATCCTGTGAAAAACCCACTGTAAAAAAAAGACCGAACAGGAAAGAGATGATAAAATTTTTGCTTTGCTTTTTCATGACATAAAATTTGATGAAGAATATTGTCCGGCTCAAACTTATCATGAACAGGCGGGTTCAAATTTTTTTTAAGCTTAACCATAGCGGGGACCAGATAGATACTTCCTTATCGTGGCTAAACAGAGTTCGTCGATCACAATGTGGAATTTGTCTTTTTATCGACAGAAACAGGTGTTTCGTAGCAGCAATTTGATGAACGGAATCAAATGTAAAATCGTTTAACAAAAAATGGTATGCAGCCGTGTTCAGTAGTCACGTTAACCTGCTTTTTCTGTATTCCTATTTATTACCGGCTTATGATGTATTGAAGATGACGGGAGAAATACAGCTGTCCTAAAATTTTCTGATGGCGCTACTGCGAGAGAAGTTTTGCAATATTTGTAACACATTGTTTCTGCACTCGTCAAGGTAGTCCTACCTCATAATGCCTGTCAGGGATTTCAACATCGGTGAAGCCTTTGCGCAATAAGCGTTGCTTAAAGTCAATTTGCACATTGTACTCGCCATGCACCAGGAAAAGCTGCTTCACCTGCCGGGCATCCTGGTGTGCCAGCCATTGGGAGAGATCTTCATAATCGCCATGAGCACTCATACTCCTGATAGATCCAATTTCCGCATTCACTTCATGCTCCACACCAAAGATGTGCACCTCTTTGGCCCCGGCCAGCAGGCGGCCACCAAGGGAATGAGGTTCGCAATACCCGGTAAATAATATTGTATTTCGGTGGCTCTCAATGTTATTACTGATGTGATGCTTTACACGGCCGGCGTCTGCCATGCCGCTGGCAGAAATGATCACGAAGGGACCATTCCTGAAGTTGAGCATTTTGGACTGTTCCACCGTTTTAATATATTTTAATCCTTCAAACATAAACGGATCATGATCGGTTGCTAACACTTTTTGTATTGTGCGGTTAAAGTATTGCGGATACTTTTTTACAATTTCTGTTGCTTCAATGCTCAGCGGGCTGTCTAAAAAATAATCCAGCGCCGGCAGCCTGTTTTCCAGTTCCAGCTGATTTAAGGAATATAAGATTTCCTGTGTGCGGCCCACGCTGAAAGCAGGAATAATCAGCTTTCCTTTCTTTTGCAAACAAGCCTTTTCAATCCATTTGAGCAGCATATCCGGTGTAGTAATATTCATCTCGTGCAGGCTGTTTCCGTAGGTTGATTCCATGATGATATATTCCGCCTGCGGAAAATCCTGCGGAGACTTCAGAATAACATCCCGGTAACGCCCCACATCACCGCTGAAGGTGAGTGCCCTTTCTTTCCCATTTTCTGTTATTTTAAGATGCACACAGGCACTACCGATGATGTGGCCGGCATCGGTAAACATCGCTTTAACGCCTTCTGTCACATCAAACCAGGTGCCGTATTCCACTTCTACAAAATGCGAGAAGCTGTTTTTAGCATCTTCCAGGGTGTACAAAGGTTCCAGGTACGGTAACCCTTCAGATGCCCTGCGCTTATTGGTATATTTTATATCGTCTTCCTGTATTTCTGCTGAATCTTCGAGCAGGACCGCCGTGAGTTCCCTGGTAGCCGGCGTGCAAAAAATTTTACCCGAAAAACCTTCTTTAACCAGTTTCGGGATCAGGCCACTGTGATCAATATGTGCATGCGAAAGAATCATGACATCAACAGCAGCTGCATCAAAACCAAAGTTCTTATTCAGCGTATCCGTTTCATTACCCAAGCCCTGGAACATACCGCAGTCCAGTAAAACTTTTTTGCCGTTTTTTAAAGTAAGCAGGTGTTTGGAACCCGTAACTGTGCGGGCGGCGCCATGAAAAGCTATTTTCATTTGCAAATATTTAATTCAAGTATTATCAGCCGTTACCCCTTCCATTTGCTCATTGAATCAGGAAGTTACCGATTTCCTGGCTTTAAATGACCAGGTAATTAAAAAAACGGCTACTTTCTCCCCAGCTTCATTCACTCCTTCCGATACAGCCGTAAAGGTATGCGGTTCACCGGTTACGGTTGCAGCAATAATAGCCTGCTTTAGCTCACGACCGTTGTAACAGCTGAAAACTGTAACACCGGTGGCTTTTGTTAAATACCGGGCCTCCATCTTCAAAACAAGCATAGAAACGGGCGGCTGCATTTTATAAAGATGTGCCATTGCCAGGGCGCCCGTGCTCATTTCCGCTGCCATACTAAGACATGCAAAATAAGTAGACCGGAACGGGTTCTTAGAAAACCATTTATACGGTACCGTTACTTTACACATATCTTCCGATAATTCACGGACACGAACACCTGAAAAAAAAGCGCTGGGAAGCTTAGCCAGCATAAACCATGCCGCCCAAAAGGGATTTTTCATCATCCTGATAAAAGCAGCTGCAGCTTCCATAATTTTTATTCTTTGTACTGTGCCGGATCCAATGCAGCAGGTGTCCAGCTGGCAAAAAAATCAATCACTTTATCCCGGTTGTAGCCCTTTCCTTCTTCGAGGTAGCCTGAATTTTGAGTATGCAGGCGATTACCTTCCCCGTCAAGAATCAGGAATACAGGAAAGCCAAATCGTTGCGGGTAACCATATTTGGCGAGTAAAGCAGTGTTTTTATTTTCTTTGCTGTAGTTCAGGTGATACACAATATAATTCGCATTTACCAGGGAATCTATTTGTTTGTCTGTTGTCATAAACTGATTAAAGCGTGCACACCAAATACACCAGTTTCCGCCGATCATAATAAATACGTGGCGGTTAGTTGCCTTTGCTTTCTTTACAGCTACATCAATGGCTTTTGCAGCGTCTTCTTCCGAGTGATACAAATGAAACGTTGACAGGTCTTGTGAAAAGACATGATTCACAAACAGGAACGAAAGAACAATAATAAAAAACTTTTTATTCATACTAGTTATCGGTTTATTGTTTATCGATGGCGATGATGGCTGCAATTACTTTTCCTTCGCTTGCAGCTGTCTCAAATTGCATAGTGCCGCTGGAACCGGTGGTAAACCGAACATTGCGCATCAGCTTATCTCCCAGCACATCGTTCAAGCGGCTGCCAAAATCTGATTGCGGGTTCTGGCTGATCTGCTGATTAATACGATTCCAGTCCAGCGAGTCTTTGCTGACGACCACAGCGATCTCGTCCCTGGTACCAATACTGTCCGGTGTCATACTTTTATCTTTTGGAAAAAGCCGGTAGCCTGTTATGCCACAAAACGGTGAATACCGGGTTTTAGTGGGGTCTTCCCGTGTGGGATAAGGAAACAGGGTATAACTTGTGCCATCAGTTTCTTTTCCAAAAACATAGATATAGCACTCAGTGTTGTTTTTTATTTCCACTTTAAACTTGCTGCCAATTTGCACCGGTGATTTTGTTTCAAAACGGTTACCGCCGGAAAGCCGTAATGATAGATAGCCATTCGTTTGCATTTTTCCACCATCGAAAGATACCTGCATCAAGCCTATCTCGCAGGAAAAAGCGGTGTTGGCTGCTTCGCCTGTTTTAGCCATTGGATCCAGGCCGTAGACTTCGCGGACATAGTATTTAAAATCCCCGTACCGCACCCAGGCAAAACCGTTATTTCCCCATTCCGGTCCCCAGCTGTTCATGAGCAGAAAAGCGCCACCATATTTTTTATCATCATACCCCACCACACACATCGCATGCCCTCCAAAACCGATCATACTTTGATCGCTGGCATCAGGAACCCATACATCCTGTCCCATCATGGGCTGCATAAAACTGCCTCCTACCATCATACCAATCACCACAGGCGCCCCTTGTGCAAGGTTTTGCCGTATTGCATTGAGGTCGATAGCATCCGTTCTGTCACCAAGAGACAGACGGTTGAATCCATGCATGCGGAATTGTTGTGCCTCCTGTGAAAGAGACGGATCGGGCTGCCGGCTGCAATCCTGGTCGGTGTATTCAAAATCGCTGTAGGGAACAGAGCCTTGCTTTGTCATAAACTCCATAGCCCGCACAATATATGAGCCCTGGCAGCCATCCAGGCCAATCTGGTTGTATAAAAATGCAGGACTGAATTTCAATTGTTCACCTGGCTTACCGGTTCGTGCGGATTCCAGAATGGTTCGTGCAGCATACGCACTGCTCCATGCAACACAACTACCTTGTTGTCCCTGGTTACCGACATTGGGTGCAAATTTTTGCAGGTTCACACTTTCGGGCAGCGGTTCATTATTGGGATCGTCAATAGACAGCGGTTCATAAATGGCTGCTTTCTTAAATTGTTCGGGATCCAGCAGACCGCCCGTTGCTAATTGTTGCACAACCTGACTCAGGTTGCACCCGCCTCCTTTGCCCAAAAGAAAATAGCCTGCTACCGCCAGTACAATCAATATAATTATTCCCTTGCCACGAAACAGGCGAAGCAATAATGGAAGAAGAGTAATCAATCCGCCGCCTCCGCCGCCTCCACCGGGAAAGTTTGGTTGCCCGCCACCGCCCTGGTTATCGTTATAGTCCTGCTGATCCTGGGGATCATCTGTCATTCTGATCGGCATAAGAAGTGTTTTGGTAAATGAATATCATCCGAAAAGCTGAACGCTACTAAATATACCAAGTTCAGGTGAAAAGTAAAAAGAAGAAAATTCCGCTGGTAAAGATTTGTCAATAAGAAGTAATAGGGTTTAGATTACTTCCTGCTGGTTTCTGAGTAAGTCGTTGAATTCATCCCGTTTGCGAATTAACCTGGCCTGGCCATTGATCCACAAAACTTCGGCAGGCTTAAAACGGGCATTAAAATTTGAAGACATTTCAAACCCATAGGCGCCGGCGTTATAAAAAACCAGGTGGTCGCCTTCCCGCACTTCATTGAGCCGGCGATCCCAGGCAAACGTATCGGTTTCACAGATATTACCAACAACAGAGTAGGTTTTCAACGGGCCATCCGGGTTACTGATGTTCTCTATCCGGTGATAAGCATCATAAAACATAGGCCGAATGAGGTGATTAAATCCACTGTCCACACTCACAAAAGTTGCCGATGCCGTTTCCTTGATCACATTTACCGTGGTAATAAAATACCCAGATTCGCTGACCATAAATTTCCCCGGCTCAAACCAAACCTGGAAGGAACGATTGGTTTTCGCTGCATACTGCTCAAATGCAGCCTTGATTTTTTTTGCCAGCAAATGAATATCTGTTTCCGCATCGCCTTCTTTATACGGCACCTTGAAACCACCCCCAAGATCAATAAAGCGCAACGCGGGAAAGTGGGGCACTATTTCAAATAGCACTTCAATGCCTTTAATAAACACATCCACATCCTGTATTTCGCTGCCGGTATGAATATGCAAATCATGAATCTGTAAATTGTATTGCTGAACCACCCGTAATATTTCACTGATTTGGTCAACCGGAATGCCGAATTTACTTTTATCATGCCCTGTGGAAATTTTCAGGTTGCCACCGGCCATGATATTAGGTCGTAAGCGAATGCCTACCGGATAAGTATGACCGAATTTATTACCAAATTTTTCAAGATTTGAGAGGCTGTCAATATTAATAATGACCCCCAGGTTTTTCGCTTCTTCAATTTCACTGAATGCAATACCATTTGACGTGTACAAAATACGGTCAGGCGTAAACCCGGCGTGCAGGGCTAATTTTACTTCATTAATAGAACTGCAATCTACATTGGCACCCAGCAATTTTATATATTTCAACACATTGATATTTGTAAGCGCTTTACAGGCATAAAAGAAAACGGTATTCGTGTTTTCAAATGCCTGCACCAGCCTTTGGTACTGTTCTTTTATTTTTTCTGCGTGATAAACATAAACGGGTGTTCCAAATTCCCTGGCAATGTGGATGAGTTGCTGCTGCGATATACCTTGCGACATAATGTGCGAAAATACTAAAATAAAAAAGCGGAACAGGTTCCTGCACCTTATCCCGCTTTACATATGTTTAAAAAAATGCTCAATTAGTGGCTTCGTCATTGTCGGAGTTTTCAACCAGTTCTCCTTCTTCGGAAACAGAAAGTATTGTCGTGTCATCTGTATCTTCCTGTTTATTTTCCGTCAACAGTTCCGATTCCGTATGTTTAATAATTGTGGGCTCCACCAGCTGTTCCGGCAATACCTCTTTTATTTTTGGCAGGTCTTCGGCTGTGTTGATGCCAAAATAATCCATAAATGTTTTGGAGGTGGAATAAACAAGCGGGTGGCCGGGTAATTTTTCATTTCGTCCGCTGATCACAATCAGATCTTTCTCCAGCAGTTTTTGCACGGCATAATCACAGCTTACACCGCGAATGGCCTCCATTTCTCCCTTGGTGATCGGCTGTTTGTACGCAATGATCGCCAGTGTTTCCAAAGCTGCAGCCGAAAGACGTTTCAGGAACTTTTCGCCATTCAGCTGGCCCACTGTTTTATGATAGTCTTTTTTGGTCAGGAACTGCCAGCCGCCACCACTCATGCGCACACAAAAGGGGTAAAATTCCGAGTCATATTTTTCCACAATACCTTCTAATGAAGACTCAACCTGGTCCAGCGTGATTTTGTCTTCCATAAAGCCAAAAGCGTTATTCAGCAATTCGGTAATCTCCAGCGATGTGAGCGGTTTATCGCTGGCAAAAATCAGCGCTTCAATATGCGGTATCAGATTCGTTATTTCCATAAGTCCCAGCCCTGGCGGGTCATTTTTGCTTTACCAATGAATTAAAGCCCTGGTAATGCAATGATTTTAAAAATTTGTCACTAAACCTGCAAAGGACGAATTTACGACCTGCGTTTTTTACCTGAAAACAGTTTTATCAACAAACTTTTGCCAAAATTCCACAAAATGTTGGCAAGTTTTTAACCGTTAGGCGGTTTCTGGCTTATCCCTGCAGGGCAGCTGCACCGCTGACGATCTCGGTCAGTTCCGTGGTAATGGCAGCCTGGCGGGCCCTGTTGTAGGAAATACGCAGCATTCGTAAAATTTCGTTAGCATTTTCGCTGGCTTTATCCATCGCCGTCATCCTTGCGCCATGCTCAGAAGCATTGGCATCCAGTACGGCCTTGTACAACTGGGTATTTAATATTTTCGGCATTAATTCAGCTACCAGCTCTCCCATTGCGGGGTCGAAAATGAAATCGGCTTTTGGTGCACCTTCTTTTTTCTGCACCTTCGGAATAGGCAGGAACCGTTCCACGACAAAGCGCTGGGTGGCTGCATTTTTAAATTCGCTGTAAACAATTTCTACCACATCAAACTCCTTGTTTTCGTAAGCTTTCATCGCAGCCTGGGAGCATTGTTGCACTGCCTCAAAATTCAGTTTCAGCAAAATATCTTTATAGGTATCGGCTACGTTGTAATGATTCTTCAGAAAATGCTCATAACCTTTTTTACCAATACTCCAGATGGTGACATTGCCTTTTTTATATTGGCTGCTGTACTGCTGAGCTATCTGTGCTTTTGCTGCTTTTATGAGGTTGGCATTGTATGCTCCGGCGAGTCCGCGGTCGCTGGTGATCACAATGAGCAGTACTTTTTCAACCGGGCGTTCCTCTGCCAGCGACATGCCTACTTCACCTTCGCTGTTGCTCACGATATTTCCCAGCATTTCCTGCAATTTTTTTGCGTACGGACGCATTTGAATGATCGCATCCTGGGCGCGGCGCAGTTTGGCGGCACTCACCATTTTCATCGCTTTGGTAATCTGCTGAGTGCTTTGTGCTGACTTAATTCTGTTACGTACTTCTTTTAATTGTCCGGGCATAAGAGAGTCTTAAATTCGGGCGCAAAGGTACGGGCTGGGGGTTGAAATTCCATACCTGCATGACTGAAAATATTGCCATTATTATTTCAGCAAAACCTGTCGTTTTAAGCCATACGTAAGCGTAAAATGACCGCGTGCTGCAGCGCGGCTGCCAAGCCGGCGGCTTTCCTCCCGGTAAAACTCCAGTCGCACAGGGCCATCGGCCAGGTTTTTTAACTGGTCTTTTGTAATGGTGATGGAATGATTGCTAATTGTATCTACCTCGTTGATATCCCGGCTGGTAAAAGAGGTATCCGTCGCTACCACCCGGATGAGATCACCATCTTTTACACCACCAAAACCGATTGAAAAATCGGACCGGTTGATGGCTGGCGGCAAGCTGTCTGTCAAAGTAAGCGGTGTAAAATAAAATGTATCAGCAAGTGCTTCATTGTTCAGATTGGTAAAAACAATATGATGCTCCCCGGCAAATGAATCCACGGGTACCTGTAATTCGTAATAAGCCCCGGTAAGCCTGGTACTGTCCGGCTCCAGCTTTTTCCCGTCAAATTCCACTTTAGCAGGATCGTTCAAAACCAGCGTTTCACCGTTCCGGTTGAAATCATGAAACTGGAGCAGCACTGTTATATTATTTTCCATTTCCTCACCCCACACCTGATATTCGGCATAAACAGGCATTGCTTCCATGCCGGCTGGTTCGGTTTTCTTATTTGTACAGGCCGTAAAAAAAAGAAGCCCTCCTGCCAACCCTGCTATCATCTTAATTTTCATGGGAAAAGTTTTTATCGGTCAATCAACAGGCAAATTAAAAAAAGATATTGCGCCAATGACATAAAATGCATGAAGCACTACAATACAGGTCCAAAGGGAAATAATTTGTCTAACCGTGCAACCGGTTCTTGCATGCAAAACCGGTTATCCAGAACGAACAAATAAGCTCGGAACTAAACGTTATCTTTGTTCCCCTCTGTCAAATTGGCTTACAACAATTTGTAGCATCTTTTTTGACAAAGTAATCGATTATTAAAATAAATCTGTAAATATCATCAATAACGAATCATCATGGCCGGTTTATTTTCTAAACTTTTTGGTGGCAGCAAATCAGAAAAGGATGTTAAAAAGATACAACCTCTTGTAGAAAAAATTAATCAGCATTTCGCCGCTTACCAGTCACTTACAAACGACCAACTGAGGAATAAAACACAGGAATTCAGGCAACGGATCAGTGATCACCTGAACGCCATAAACGCAGAAATTGCCTCTAAAAACAAACAGGCGGAGGAATTACCTTTTAACGATCTGCTTGGTAAAGATGCCATTTACCAGGAAGTGGATAAGCTGAAAAAAGAACGGGATAAAAAAATAGAAGAAATCTTAAAAGAAATTCTCCCAGAAGCATTTGCTGTGGTTAAAGAAACGGCGAGACGCTTTAAAGAAAACACCGAGATCGTATCCACTGCTACGCCGCTGGACCGAGACTTAAGTGTCAAAAAAGATTACGTAAAAATAGAAGGTGATAAAGCTATTTACAAAAACAGCTGGACAGCCGCCGGTGGCCAGATCACCTGGAACATGGTACACTACGATGTTCAGCTCATCGGCGGTATCGTTCTGCATGAAGGTAAAATTGCTGAAATGGCTACCGGTGAAGGTAAAACGCTGGTATCAACATTGCCTGCATATTTAAACGCTCTGGCAGGCGAGGGTGTGCACATTGTAACTGTAAACGATTACCTGGCCCGCCGCGACCAGGAATGGAACGGACCGGTCTTCGAGTGGCTGGGTATAACAGTCGACTGTATCGATAAACATCAGCCCAACAGTGAGGAAAGGCGCAAGGCTTATTATGCAGATATCACCTATGGAACAAATAACGAATTTGGCTTTGATTACCTGCGCGACAACATGGTACATTCACCCGAAGAAATGGTACAACGGAAGCACCATTTTGCCATGGTGGATGAGGTAGACTCTGTATTAATTGACGATGCCCGTACGCCGCTGATCATTTCTGGTCCTGTACCCAAGGGTGAAGATCAGCAGTTTCATGTACATAAGCCTCGTATTCAGCAACTGGTGGAAGCACAGGAACGGATTGTGCGCAACTGCCTGAATGAAGCAAAAAAACGCTTCGCCGAAGGAGATGATGATCCGAAAAGCGGCGGCCTCTACCTTTTTCGTGCCCACCGCGGCTTGCCAAAATACAGTCCGCTGATTAAATTTCTTAGCGAGCCCGGAATCAAAGTAAAACTGCAGAAAGCCGAGAACTACTACCTGCAGGACCAGCAGCGCAACATGCACATTATTGATGAAGAATTATTGTTTCACATCGATGAAAAAAACAACTCTGTAGAACTTACGGATAAGGGCATCGCCATGATTACGAAATCCGGGGAAGACCCTGAATTTTTTATTCTTCCGGATATTGGTGTAAAGTTGGCTGAAGTTGAAAAAAGTGATCTGAAAGACGAGGAAAAACTTCACAATAAGGAAGCCCTGCTGAATGATTATGCGCAAAAAGCCGACCGTATCCATACCGTACAGCAATTGCTGAAAGCCTACACCTTATTTGAAAAAGATGTGGAATACGTTGTCATGGATGGCGCCATTAAAATTGTAGACGAACAAACAGGCCGTATTCTTGAAGGACGCCGCTACAGTGATGGTCTGCACCAGGCGATTGAAGCAAAAGAAAATGTAAAAATCGAAGCTGCCACGCAAACGTATGCCACAGTAACGCTCCAGAACTATTTTCGCATGTATCACAAACTGGCCGGTATGACCGGTACGGCAGAAACAGAGGCTGCAGAATTGTGGAGCATTTATAAACTTGATGTGGTCACCATTCCAACCAATATCCCAATCGTTCGAAAAGACCAGCAGGATCTTGTGTATAAAACTAAGCGGGAAAAATACAAATCAGTTATCGACGAGATTGAATCATTGCGAAATGCGGGTCGCCCGGTACTGGTAGGTACCACCTCGGTGGAGGTCAGCGAATTGCTGAGCAAAATGCTGAGCAGTAAAAAGATACCGCACAATGTTTTAAATGCCAAACAGCATGCCCGTGAGGCGCAGGTAGTCGCCGAAGCGGGCCTGGCCGGTGCAATTACCATTGCAACAAATATGGCCGGCCGTGGTACGGATATTAAACTGGGGCCCGGTGTTAAAGAAGCCGGTGGTCTTGCAATCATTGGTACAGAACGGCACGAGTCCCGTCGAGTAGACAGGCAGTTGCGTGGCCGCGCAGGACGCCAGGGAGATCCCGGAACATCGCAGTTTTATGTTTCGCTGGAGGATGACCTGATGCGTATGTTTGGCAGTGAACGTATCGCCGGGCTGATGGATAAACTGGGCTACAAGGAAGGTGATGTGATCCAGCACAGCATGATCACAAAAAGCATTGAAAGAGCACAGAAAAAAGTAGAAGAAAACAACTTTGGCATTCGCAAACGCCTGCTCGAGTACGATGATGTGATGAATATGCAGCGAAATGCAGTATACGACCGCCGTAACCATGCACTTTTTGGCGAACGGCTGGCCTTGGATATTGACAACGCTTTCTCTGTTACAGCCGAAGAACTGGTCAGCACGTACCGCGAACAGGAAGATTACGAAGGTTTTAAATTATCCTGCATTGTCAATTTTGGCATGGATACTAAAATTGAAGAAGAGGAATTTAAAAGAGGCGATCTGAATACATTAGTTGATCATTTGTACACAGAAGCCACTGAAAATTACCAGCGGCATAAAGAGGAGCTGACCAAACAGGCTATTCCTGTTTTCAAAAACATCAGGCTTACCCAGGGAAGTCATATCGAAAATGTAGTAGTACCCTTTGGTGACGGGCGCAAAATATTAAATGTGCTGGCCAACCTGGATAAAACCCTTCAATCAAATGGCGCAGAGCTGGTGGCAGCCCTGGAAAAAACAATCACACTCGCTGTAATTGATGATTCCTGGAAAGAGCACCTGCGAGCCATGGACGATCTTAAACAAAGTGTGCAAACTGCTTACCTGGAGCAGAAAGATCCACTGGTTATCTACAAAGTGGAGGCTTACAATTTATTTAAGCGCATGAGCAGCGACGTGAACCGTGAGATCGTTTCCTTCCTTTGCCTCGCTTCCATTCCGGTACAACAGGAAAACGCCCCATTAAAAGAGGGCCGCCAGCAAAAAACGGATATGAGCCGGATGAAGGCTAATAAAGAAGAAATTATTGAAAAAGGCGAAGATTATGCTGCCAATGAAAAAGATTACTACGACCCCTCCGGCGGAACTGCAGTGAAGCAGGAACCGGTAAAGGTTGGTCCTAAAATTGGTCGCAATGATCCTTGTCCCTGCGGCAGCGGTAAAAAATACAAAAACTGTCATGGCAGGGAAGCCTGATAAATAAACTACATAAAAAAAGGCTGCTCAGTAGAGCAGCCTTTTTTTAGTACAACAATTAATCTTTTACTTTAAACCATACTTGTATTCATACCGTTCGTACAGTTGTGTCTGTTTATTTTCCAGGCTGACCTTACGGCCTTGAATGAACGCATCGGTGATGATGCTGGTGCGCATATCCAGGATATCGCCCTTGCTGATAACAATGTTGGCATCTTTACCGGCTTCTATCGTACCGGTCTTGTCGTCGATACCGAGGATTTTCGCAGCATTGAATGTTATTGCCTGCAATGCTTGCTCCTTCGTTAACCCATAGGCAGCAGCTGTGCCTGCATTGAAAGCCAGGTTCCGGTATCGCGTTTCCTCAAAATCGTCATTCAGAGCAAACAACACCCCAGCTTTCTGCAGCATATAAGGTGTTTTAAATGGCTGATCGATATCGTCATCCGCCATTGTTGGCAGGGCATGCTCTCTTCCCAGGATCACAGCTATATTATTTTGTTTCAGCAGATCAGCAATTTGCCAACTCTCGGACCCGCCCACAATAACAACATCGATGGCGAACTCTTTCACAAAATCAATGGCGATCAGCATCTGCTTCACCATATCGCAATGAATAAACAATTTTTGTTTCTTTTCAAATAACGGGCGTAGCGCTTCAAACTTCAGGTTTGTTTCCGTATGCGACGGTTCGTTTAAATAAGCTTTGGCTTCCCGGAAAAAACTTTTCACTTCCTCGATTTTTGCAAGAGCTTCTTTTTCCGGATCGCTGTCGGCCTGTCCGCCAAATCCTCTGCCGCCAAAACGATTTCGTCTCGGCATTAATGAAGGCATCATAAAGTGCATGGCCACATCAGGTTTATAGGTGGCGTCTTCCCAGTTCCATGCATCCAGCTGTACTACCGTGGAGGAGCCCGTGAGCAAGCTGCCTTCCGGGGCCACGTTTGCCAGCAAAATACCATTTGCCTTCAATGTGTTAATAATTTTCGAATCCGTATTGTACGCCGTAATCGAGCGTACATCGGTGTTGATTTCTCCCAGCTCGCGATAGTCATTGGAACCACGAACGCCACTGCCAATTTCTTTAAGCCCCAAGTCTGTTTTAGGAAGAATCAGCCCGGGGTAAGCCTGTTTGCCCGCCGCATCAATCACTTTTACATCGCCGGAAGGTATAGCGATATTGGTACCAACCTGCTCAATTTTTCCATCATTGATTTTGATGGTGGCATGCTCAATTACCTGCCCGTTACCAACGTGTACAGTTACATCCTTAATAAATGTTAATCCATGGTATTCTTTTGCAGGATACACATCAGCCTGAGCAAATGCTGCGGCCGAAAGTACCAGTGCAAAACATATGAGTGAAAGTATTTTTTTCATCGTAATAAATTTATTGTGTTAGCCAGCGGCTCAATAGTTTAACGGACATTTGATACGTTGTCATACCCGTCTGTCTCCAGTAATCCCTTTTGATGATCGTAGTCTTCGCAATGAAGCACCACCTGCATACTTGGCCTGGGTGAAACACTTCCTGGTCCTTTTTTTGATTCGCTGATCATTTTTTGAACCAGGCGGTTGCGTTCATCAGCTATTTGCTTACGCAGTTGCAGATCACGGTCCCTGTCGAAATAGACAATGCCATCTACAATTGTTTTTTCCGCCTTGGCATAAATGCTGAGGGGATTATCACTCCACAATACCAGGTCGGCATCTTTCCCCACTTTGATGCTGCCCACCCGATTGTCAACATGCAATGCTTTGGCGGGATTCAGGGTGACCATTTTCAAAGCATCCTCTTCACTCATACCACCATATTTTACACTTTTGGCTGCTTCCTGATTCAGGCGGCGGGCCATTTCCGCATCATCAGAATTAATACACACATTTAACCCTACCTGGTGCATAATGGCAGCGTTATAGGGAATTGCATCCTGCACTTCCATCTTGTAGGCCCACCAGTCTGAGAAGGTAGAAGCATTCGCCCCATGTGCTTTCATTTTATCAGCAATCTTATATCCCTCAAGAATATGGGTAAACGTGTTGACCCGGAATCCAAATTTTTCTGCTACCCGCATAGTAGCAGTGATCTCACTCTGCACATAAGAATGACAGGTTATAAACCTTTTTTTATTCATAATTTCCACCAGTGCATCCAGTTCCAGATCACGACGAACAACCATTGGCGTCGTTCCTTTCTTTTTATTGTTTTCTTCAGCTTCCTTTAGCTTGCGCTGGTAATCGCTGGCCCTTGTGAAGGCATCCATCATTATTTCTGTCACACCCATTCTTGTATCGGGGTAACGCTGGTTGCCCTGGGCCATTGCTGTCCGTTTTACATTTTCACCTAATGCAAACTTGATAAACGGATCAGCTCCCTGGAATTTCAGTTCCTGGTCGTCGGCTCCCCAGCGGAGTTTGATTAGCTGTGTCTGGCCACCGATCGTGTTAGCCGAGCCGTGCAGGATATGCGAAGATGTAACGCCACCACTGAGCTGGCGATAGATATTGATATCTTCCGGGTTCAGGTTATCGCCGATTCGCACCTCTGAAGTCACAGACTGCGCCCCTTCATTGATAGAAAATGCGGCAATATGTGAATGTTCATCAATAATGCCGGGCGTCAATTGCTTTCCTGTTCCATCAATAATTTTAGCACCGTTTTCTGACAGGTTCTTACCTATTTTGGCAATCTTACCATTCTTCACCAATACATCCGTATTTTCCAGCTTCCCTTCCGTTTCATTGGTCCAGACAGTTGTATTTTTAATCAGAATTGTCTCTTGTTTGGGCATTTCATCCCAGCCATAAGCACCGAAGGGATAAGTGACTTTACTGATGATGTTCAAATGTTTTTTACGTGTGCTGTCTGTTGATTCTTTAGTCGAAACACGTGTAGCCGTCCACGTTACTGGCATACCCTCGGTATCCATGCCATTACCCTGCCAGATAGTGCCATTGTCGGCTCCGCTTAACCGGATAGACGCCGATAAATGGCCGGCAGTTTGCCGCTGGCCTGGCTTTTTATCTTTCGGGGCAGCATCCGGTGAAAATGATAAACTGACCAATTTACCATCATAACTAAATTTAGCTGTTAGGGTATCCTTACCAATCACCTCAGCAGATTTGGCACTCTTCACATCCAGCATGTACTCACTGGCAGATCCGGAGCCGAACAAGGACAACTTATAGGTGCCGGCAACATTGATCCAGGCATCTTCGTCCACGCCATATTTTTCACCCTGAACCCAGTTTTCTATAATCTTGGTCTTTTCATTAAAAAGCGGACCGGTGGTAATCAGGAAATCTGCCAGCTTTTCGGCCTCAAGGCTCCCCACTTTATCATACACACCCAGGAGAGTTGCTGGTGTTTTTGTTAGCGCTTCAAATGCTTTTGCTTCACTTAAACCATAATCAAGTGCTTTGCGGAGGTTGGACCAAAATTGTTTTGCATCCTGCAAATCGGCGGTGGTGAGGCAAAAGGGAATATTCGCTTTCTCAAAAGCTGCCGGGTTAGATGGCGCCAGTTCCCAATGTTTCATATCTGCCAGCGACACAAAACGTGCATCATTGGGATCTTCAAGATCCTGTGCCGGCGGAAAATTTAATGGTAAAATAAATGCAGCTTTGGTAGCAGCGATTTCGGCCATCCGCTGGTATTCATTTCCCCCCGCCTTGATAATATATTGTACTCCAAATTCGTCCCCAATCCTGTCTGCACGCAAATCACTCCATTTATCATTCGCTTCAAAAATCTGTGGCAGACTTTGTTCGTCATTCCATGCCTGAAGGCTCATATTTAAACCTTCTTTTGCAGGACGGCTTTTGTACCATTGTGCATCCAAATAGGTTTGCCGCAGTAATGCCACACTCCCCATCATCGATGTGGGATAACTTTGCGTGGACGTTCCTTTACTGAACGAATAATGGGCCGATGCTTTGTCTTTTACAATAACGAGGTTGGCTTTTTCATCCGCCAGCGTGACAAAAGCGCCGGTACCCCTTGCGATGCCATCTTGCCGGTGAGTTAATACAGCACCAAACCCGATAGCCCGAAGTGCTTTGGCAGATTTTTCGTCGCTGGAAAATAATTCAGCCGCATTCGTTTCAGCATGAATGGCCTGGTTCCAGCCGTAGGCGCCTTTATTATCAGATATAAATTGTTGTGAATAAAAGCCCCCACCCTGCTGCCGTTTGGTTTCCGGAATGCCGTAATCACTGTAAATGTCAATCAGCGAAGGATAAATGTACTTGCCGCTGCAGTTCAAAACCACAGCATCTTTGGGCAGCGTTACATTGTTGCCAACTGCTACAATTTTTCCTTCTTGAATCAGCATCGTAGCGTTCTGTAAAGTTGTTTGCCCGTCTTTAACAATGGTGGCATTGGTAAATGCGTAGGTCCGGGTTCTTGGGTCAGCCACGCCGTTTACAGGATAGGTTTCCTGCGCATACGTGGTAACTGCCGATAGGAATAGCAGTAGTAACCCGACCAGGGGTTTCAATTCTCTCATGACAGATTAGTTTGTTTAAAAAAATAATAAATCGATTATACATCAAAAACATTTACCGTCATTCTTTACAGGGATGAACGGTAAAAACTTTATATGACGATATAAATCAAAAAGCTTTCACCAAATGTATCTATTTATCCATTGTCATGATTGTATGGTAAATACTTTAATTTTGACAATGCAGAAAACTTTAATATGAGTGTGACTGTTCAAAAAATGCGTGTTCCGGATTTCCGTTTGTCGCCGCGTATCGACCAGGCAGGTGTGGAAGAAAGGGCTGCCCGCTTTACCAAAAGAAGTATAAAAAAAGAAACCAAGCTCAATGGCCTGAAGCTGGTTTTAAACATGATAGACCTTACAACCCTTGAAGGAAAAGACACCGAAGGGAAAGTAAAACAACTTTGCTATAAAGCAGTGCATTTACACGATGCCTATCCCGGCTTGCCCACTGTGGCGGCTGTATGTGTGTATCCCTCCATGGTAAAGACGGCTAAAAAAGCACTCGCAGATTCCGGCGTAAAAGTAGCTTCCGTTGCTACAGCCTTCCCCAGCGGCCAGGCCCCGAAAGATGTAAAAATCAGGGATACAAAATTTGCAGTAGCCAATGGCGCCGATGAAATTGATATGGTCATCAGCCGTGGTAAATTTCACGAAGGCGAGTACAATTATGTGTATGATGAAATAGCCGCTATTAAAGAAGCCTGCGGCCATGCCCGTTTAAAAGTAATTTTAGAAACAGGTGAACTGGGCACCTATGATAAGGTTCGGCGTGCCAGCGACATAGCCCTGTACGCAGGTGCGGATTTTATTAAAACCTCAACCGGTAAAATTCAGCCGGCTGCCACACTACCCGTAACACTGGTAATGCTGGAAGCCATTCGGGATTTTTATTACGATACCGGTAAAATGGTGGGCATGAAACCTGCCGGCGGCATTTCAAAATCCAAACTGGCACTGCACTACCTGGTAATGCTGAAGGAAGTGCTGGGTGAAGACTGGCTCAACAATCAACGGTTTCGTTTTGGTGCAAGCAGCCTGGCCAATGATGTACTGATGCAAATCATGAAAGAAAAAACAGGCTTGTACCAAAGTGCCAACTATTTGAGCGTGGATTAATTGCGAATACCATGTGAGCGTTTGATAGAAATAAATGCGATACGACCCAAAATGCCTCAACGATTGACTGATATAAATAAACGATATGCCGCAACCAATTTCAAAGAAGAAAAACAATACCCTGAAACTAAAATTTGATACCAGCTGGACCTATGCCCCTGCGCCTGAAAGCAAGGGAGCTGCCACAATCAATCAGCAATATGATTTATTTATCAACGGGCGATGGCAAAAACCTGCCAGTAAAAAATATTTCGATACTATTAACCCGGCGAACGAAGAGAAATTAAGTGAGGTGGCCGAAGCAAACAGCACCGATGTAAACAAAGCCGTGAATGCAGCAAGGAATGCATATGAGAAGGTATGGAAAAAAATGCCGGCCACCGAAAGAGCCAAATATATTTTCCGCTTATCCCGCATGATTCAGGAAAAGGCAAGGGAATTAGCCATTATAGAATCGCTGGACGGCGGGAAACCTATCCGTGAAAGCCGGGATTTTGATATACCCACAGCAGCTAATCATTTTTTTTACTATGCCGGCTGGGCAGATAAACTGGAGTATGCCTTTCCAAACAAAAAGACTGAACCGTTAGGTGTAGCCGGGCAGATTATTCCGTGGAATTTCCCGCTGCTGATGGCAGCCTGGAAAATTGCGCCGGCTCTTGCAACAGGTAACACCGTTGTGCTGAAACCGGCCGAAACAACGCCGCTGACAGCTTTAAAACTGGCAGAAATTATACAGGAAGCCGACTTGCCACCAGGTGTAGTAAACATTATTACCGGCGCTGGAGACACCGGATCAGCCCTGGTTCATCATCCCGGCATTGATAAAATTGCATTTACCGGTTCCACCGAAGTGGGAAAAATTATTCAACGGGCGGTTGCCGGCACGCATAAGAAAGTCACCCTTGAACTCGGCGGTAAGGCAGCAAACATCGTTTTTGAAGATGCCCCTATTGACCAGGCTGTAGAGGGTGTTATCAACGGTATTTATTTTAACCAGGGTCATGTTTGCTGTGCCGGCTCACGGCTGTATGTACAGGAATCAATTGCCAAGGAATTTATCAGAAAATTAAAAGACCGGATTGCGTCTCTGATCGTGGGTGACCCACTGGATAAGAATACCGACATCGGCGCCATCAATTCCAAAAAGCAACTGGAAACCATCCGCCAGTACCTGAATATTGGTAAAAAAGAAGGCGCAGAAATGTATGAAAGCACTTGTGCCCTGCCAGGAAAAGGATTTTGGTGCCGGCCAACCTTCTTTACCAATGTGGCACAAAGCAACCGGATAGCACAGGAAGAAATTTTCGGACCCGTGCTGGCCATCCTGACATTCCGCACAGATGATGAAGTGATTGAAAAAGCCAACAACTCACCCTACGGCCTGAGCGCCGGGGTTTGGACGGATAAAGGTTCCAAAATTTTTAATATGACCCGGAGAATGAAAGCAGGCGTCGTTTGGGCTAACACATTTAATAAGTTCGATCCCTCTTCTCCATTTGGCGGCTACAAAGAAAGCGGCTATGGCAGGGAAGGCGGACTGCACGGATTACAGCCTTATGTAAACCTGGAAGACTAAAAAGATTAAATCAAAATGGAAAAGACAATTGAAACTTCAGCGTTACATTACAGCGAAAACGGGCTGAAGAAAAAAAACACTGCAAAGCGGCTGGAAGTTTTAAAGACATACAAAATATACATCGGCGGACAATTTCCCCGCACAGAATCCGGCAGGTATTACAAAGCAAAAAATTCAGCCGGAAAGCAATTAGCCAATGTATGCCTCAGTTCACGCAAAGATTTTCGGGATGCCGTTGTAGCAGCCAGGGCAGCGTATGGCGGATGGAGTGCACGGCCTGCTTTCAATCGCGGGCAGATATTATACCGCATGGCCGAAATGCTGGAAGGCCGAAAGGCTCAGTTTATCGAAGAACTGGTACTGCAGGATGCTACCAGGGCAAAAGCAGAAAAGGAGGTGACCATGGCAACCGACCGGCTCATTTATTATGCCGGCTGGTGCGATAAATTTCAGCAGCTATACAGCACCGTTAACCCCGTGGCAACATCGCACTTTAATTTTTCCGTTCCGGAACCAACCGGTGTTGTTGCCATCATTGCCCCACAGGCCGATTCTCTGCTTGGTTTAGTCTCCGTTATTGCTCCGGTTATTGCTGGCGGTAACACCTGCGTAACACTTGCAGCAGAAACAAAACCACTTTGTGCCGTTACATTTGCCGAAGTGCTCCATTCCTCGGATCTGCCGGGCGGCGTTGTGAATATTTTAACCGGAAGAGTTAACGAACTGGCTCCGTGGTTTGCCGATCATATGGATGTAAATGCAACCATTTATTGTGAAAACAATTCTTCTATCAGGAAAATGATACAGGAAAAATCGGCCGTCAACCTAAAACGGGTGACATTTTATGATAAGATAAACTGGTATAGCAGCAAAGGACAGTCGCCATACATGATTATGAACACACAGGAAATAAAAACGACCTGGCACCCAATTGAAAATATTGCAGGAAGTGGAGCGAGTTATTAAGTAAAAAAAGCTAATACATCAGGCCGTCATCCGCTTGCAATTTTTTAGTATACTTTTTGATCAACTGTAATCAATGAAAAAGAATATCCTGTTTTGTGCACTATTTTTTTCCTTCGCTTCCTTTGCGCAGGACAGCACCTGGAAAGTTCCGTTTGACAGCACAGGTACAATTATGGTACACAAAGACCCCCGCTTAGATGCATTAGTGAAAAAACAAATTGAAATCAATGATATCACCAGCCGCGATGCCAGGATGCTGGCAAAAGGTTTTCGTCTCTTGGTTATCAATACCAATGACCGGGACGAGGCAATTGCTGCCAAATCTAAAGTGTATACCTATTTCCCGGAACTGAAGCCGTACCTCATCTACCAGTCGCCTTACTTCCGGCTGAAAGTAGGGAATTTTAAAGCCCGGAAAGATGCCGAAGCATACCAGGAAAAAATGAACAAATATTTCCCCAAAGGGGTATTCGTAGTGAATGACATCATTGAAGTAAATGCTGAAACCGATCCGCTGGAGCAGGATGACAACATGCAGTAACGTTTATCACTCTCACAGGCGTGGCAACCTTTTGACTATTACCTTGCAGCCCGCGAAGTATTCTTTATTTTTGATGCATGATAGAGAAGATCAAACTACTGGCCAAACAATACGCTCCTGATTTTATTGCCATTCGTCATCACCTTCATGCAAACCCCGAATTAAGTTACCAGGAATTTCAAACATCGCAGTTCGTTCAGCAAAAACTGCAAGAATATGGAATTCCGTTTGAAATTAAAGCGACCACCGGTGTTGTTGGTTTGCTGAAAGGTAAAAACCCGGAATGCCGCATCATTGCACTGCGGGCAGACATGGATGCATTGCCGATCATGGAAGAAAATGACGTTCCATATAAATCTACAAAAAACGGCGTAATGCACGCCTGCGGGCACGATGTACACACCACCTGCCTGCTGGGCGCCGCCAAAATATTACACGAATTAAAGAATGAATGGGAAGGCACCATTAAACTGATCTTTCAACCCGGAGAAGAAAAAAATCCGGGCGGCGCCAGCCTGATGATCAAGGAAGGTGTGCTGGAAGATCCCAAACCTCAGGCTATTTTTGGGTTACATGTTAATCCGCAACTGGAAACCGGCAAACTGAGTTTCCGCCCCGGCATGGCAATGGCCAGCGCCGACGAATTATATTTCAGCATCCGGGGCAAAGGAGGTCATGCTGCCGCACCGCATCTTACCATTGATACATTGCTTATTGCATCGCATCTGGTTATCGCCTTGCAACAAGTTATCAGCCGTAATTGTGATCCATTCTCCCCATCTGTGCTCTCAATAACATCTATACAGGGTGGACATACCACTAATGTCATTCCCAGCGAAGTAAAAATGATGGGGACCTTTCGCGCCACGGATGAAGCATGGCGGGCTAAAGCACATGACCTGATTTATAAAATTGCTGCTGAGCTCGTTCACTCCATGGGCGGCGAGGTTGACATTCATATCGACAAAGGATACCCAGCTGTCTATAATGATGAAAAATTATACTTGCAGGCCCGCGACAAGGCTTGCGAGTTTATGGGTGCTGACAAAGTTGAGGTAACAGAAATGCGGATGGGCGCGGAAGACTTTGGGTACTATTCACAGGTAATACCTGGCTGTTTTTATCGCCTGGGTACTGCCAACAAAATAAAAGGCATTACATCCGGCGTTCATACACCCACATTTAATATTGATGAAAATGCTATTGAAATCGGTATAGGCATTATGGCATGGCTGGGGAGTTCTGTTGTGCCAGGTGTTTAATCGCTTGAATCTTTTTTCCATACAAGCTTTCAGCCACAACTTTTTTTTATGAGAAATCCCGGGCCAAGCCCGGGATTTCTTGCACTATATTTAAAATAGCTTGTATCAGAATTTAATACCTGTACCAACTGTTCCCTTAAATGCAGGGGCACTCAGGATTGCATTCGCTGCTTTCACCCTTGCATCTTCCACCACTGCCTGTCGGCCTGCCACCCTGAACGAACCAGTGTTGATGTAATGCAGCACGCTGTTCAGGCAGGCTTCATCGGTATCACCCCAGTCTTTATCCAATCCGTCGGCAACCTGGTTATCAATCGCCAGCCCATTAAAGTAGTTGCCCTGACCCTGGTTGTTCGTACTGCGGAAAGAAACCGGGAAAATGTACCAATCTCCAACCGGGATAGGGAAAAATCCAACTGGTTTGCCATAGGTGTTATTAGGCCCTACTAACTTTTCCTGTAAAAATGGTTTCAGGTTATTGATCAGCAGTTCACTGGCAGATGCAGTATTATTACTCACGATAAAGAATATCCGACTCAGGTTTAACGATCCAAGCTTATTGAAATTTGTCGTCTCGTTATAGGAGCTATACTTGTCATTAAACTGCTCCGCCATCATCAGTTGCCCGTTGGCGGTAGTATTGGCAAGGTAATTAGCCAGTTTTTGCTGCACACTTACGTAACCTCCGCCGTTGTAGCGCAAGTCAATGATGACATCACTTACCGACTGTGAGCTAAAGTTGGTAAAAATGCGGTTAAACTCGTTGTACACCTCGGTTGTATCGCCAAGGAAAGAATTAAACACCATGTAGCCGATCTTACCATTCGTTCCGTTGTACACTGTATCGAGGAAGATTGGGTGCTCCTGGTAGGTTGCTGCCGTAAGCGTCAAATCAACCGAAGATCCATCCGGCTTTTGAAAGGTAAAAGAAGTAGAGCTGCTGTAAAAAACAGCATTCACAATGAAATCAGCATTGGAAGTCGTAATATTCGTATTCCCATTAATTTTTGTAATGCGCCAGCCGCGGCGAAGGCCGGCCAGGCCAGCCGGGCTTTCTCTTTCCACATATTTCACGCGAAGGTCCCCTTCTGCAGGAAAAAACACGCTAAATCCAAAATCCTGCGAAACACCGGAGCTTAGGTTATTCCAGTCAGTTTGCTTTATTCCAAAACTCCAGCGGTCTACCGGCTTCGAAAATCCAGGTTCATTGCTATAAGCACGGATCGCCTCCATAATTGCATTAGGATCCGAATAACTTCTTGCATTAAAGGTGGAGGGAATTTGCAAATACCATAGGTAAATATCTCGGCTGTAAAGCAGCACGGTATCTTTCTGCTTATCGGCCAGGCTTACAGTAGTGGTTGTATCTGTAGGCGGAGGTGCCGGTGTTGTGTCACTACTTTTTTTACAGGACGATGCAAAAAAAATTCCTGCCAGGCCGGCAAGAAGAAGTTTAGTTTTCATGTACCGCATATATCAGCAAATTTTTAAGTAAAGTAATTCTAATAAACGGGAAATACCCGTGACCGGATGCTCCAGTGAGCTGTTTTATAAAAATTTAACAATTGCCGGTCCAATAAAGTTACATTCCTGCGGATAATTTGCAAAATTCGGAGTTACTGCAAGTCACCCTCTTTCTTTTCTGTTTAATAAATCTAAGAACGCCAATGCGGTAAAACAAACAAAATAGCCGATTGCATTCCATTCATGATTTTGTAACAGCTCCCCGGATTTATTCCGTATGCTCATAAATGTTAAGATAGGCGCCGCATAGGGAATTTTGTAAATGTGTTCCCATTGCAGTAATGCAAGGGAGGCAATCAGTAAAGCCAGGCCTATCGCAATCGGAACAATAAAGTTTTTAAACCGAAGGCTGAGCCAGTATTGTAAAGCACAAATTCCCAACACAGACACGTATGTTTTAAAACTCCATTTCACCAATGTCAGCCAGTCTATAGCATGATGAGTGAACGAATACCCTTTGTTAATTACATTGACAGCCAGGGCACTGATGATCATAAAAAAATTAAACAGTAAAAAACAAAACAGTATCATGATATGAATGGCCAGGAACTTAGAAAAGAAAATAGCGCCAATTGATTGCGGAGACGCGAAGACTTGTTTCCAGGTATTATTCTTATACTCTATTTGTGTAATAAGGCTACAGCTTAAAATGACAAACATAGGTAACAGGAAAGGCGCAAGCGATTGCCAGCCCCGCAAAAAATGTCCGGTCCACGGATCCTCGGCAAGAGCCGGTATAAAGGATTTTGGTTTTAGTGTATACATAAGAAAAAAAATGACCGGCATAAAAGCTGCTCCCAGCACACTCAGCCAGAATGCAGAACTTCGCCGTGTCTTGATCAATTCCGTTCTTGCAGCAATCAGAAAAGTCATTGGTCATTACTTGTAATGTCAATAAATAATTGTTCCAGGTCGCTTTGTTTTGTATGCAGCGCATAAACATCAATTCCGTTTTCAACGAGCAGCCTGTTGATGACTGCCACCTGCATCCTGTCTTTATATGGCAGCAACAACTTCCCATCTGCCAGTTGCCCTTCAAATTGGGCAGACAGTAAACTCATTGCGCTTTCCGGATTATTTGTTTCCACTTCCAACACAGCTTTATGGGTTTTCATTTGCTGTAGTTCCTGCATAGCACCCTGAAAAAGCAACCGCCCTTTATGAATAATACCGACATGCGTAGCCATTTTCTCAACCTCGCTTAGTATATGACTTGACACCAGTATGGTAGTATGATACGCCTTGTTAAGTTTTTTAATCAGTTCTCTTGTTTCAATAATACCGTTAGGATCCAGGCCGTTTGTCGGTTCGTCAAGAATTAACAGGTCGGGCTTGTGCAACAAGGCTATAGCAATGGACAGCCGTTGTTTCATTCCCAGGGAAAATTGCTTCGCTTTTTTCCGGCCGGTATTTTCCAGCCCCACAATTTCTAACACTTCCGCAATCCTGCTTTTTTCGCATTTATAAATCAGCCGGTAGATTTCAAGGTTTTCCTTTGCCGTAAGATGCAGGTACAAAGATGGCTGCTCAATGAGTGAGCCCAGTCGTTTTAATATGTCAACGCGGTGATGGGATAACTCCCTCCCAAATAATAAAATACTGCCTGACTGATTTTTCAATAACCCCAGGAGCAAGCGAAGCGTCGTCGTTTTACCGGCGCCGTTAGGCCCAAGAAACCCATAAATACTTCCTGGCAACACCTGTAGGTTTACATTGTCCAGTGTCTTTCCGCCTGTCTGTGAATACGAAAAATCAAGCTTTTTTGTTTCTATAACGGGTATTTCCATATTCGTGTCAATGAAAACAGTTTTTGAAAATTCTGCGGCTGCCTCGCTACTACGGAAAGTGGGCCTGGTTCAGGTATTGTCCCGGCATGACATTATCCGTAATTTTCCTGCTTACCCTGCAAAAATAGATGTTCGCTACCCACGGTTGCTATTTTTGTAAATTGCATCGCGAACAAACGTTTACTTTTGCCGGGCAGCACGCCCTGTAAGTTATTGAAAAAGAAATGGTGCGACAGCAATTCAAAACATATTTATGCAAAAAAATTTCAGGAAGCAGGAAGCTTTAGAATATCACGCTAAAGGACGACCGGGAAAGATTGAAGTGATTCCCACCAAAGAAGCCAAAACGCAGCGGGATCTTTCGCTGGCGTATTCGCCAGGTGTAGCCGAACCTTGTAAAGAAATTCATGAGAATCCCGAAAGTGTATATAAATATACTGCGAAAGGAAACCTGGTCGCTGTCATTAGCAACGGTACAGCCGTGCTGGGCCTGGGAGATATTGGTCCTGAAGCAGGAAAACCTGTCATGGAAGGGAAAGGCGTGCTTTTCAAAATCTTTGCTGATATTGACGTATTTGATATTGAAATTAACGAGAAAGACCCGGAAAAATTTGTACAGATCGTTAAAGCGCTGGAGCCAACCTTTGGTGGCATCAACCTCGAAGACATCAAAGCCCCCGAGTGCTTTTATATCGAAAAAAAATTAAAAGAAGAATTATCCATTCCAGTTATGCACGACGACCAGCACGGCACCGCTATTATCAGCGCCGCTGCGCTGCTCAACGCCCTGGAAATTCAAAAGAAAAAAATTGATAAGGCAAAATTTGTCGTAAATGGTGCAGGCGCCGCCGCGATGGCCTGTATTTTATTGTATGAAGCACTTGGCGCCAATCATGAAAACTTCCTGGTATTTGACCGCAAAGGTGTTTTGCATAAAGGCAGAACCGACTTGGAGGATTTTAAAAAGAAGTTTGCCAATGCCAAAGAGGATATTACGCTGGAACAGGCGATGAAAGATGCGGACGTTTTTATTGGACTAAGTGTAGGCAATGTGGTTACGCCGGAGATGGTTAAGGGGATGGCCAAAAATCCAATCGTTTTTGCGATGGCGAATCCCGACCCGGAAATCACCTGGGAGGATGCAACCAATGCCCGGAAGGATATCATTATGGCCACTGGCAGAAGCGACTATCCGAACCAGGTGAATAACGTATTGGGGTTCCCGTATATATTTCGAGGTGCACTGGATGTTCGCTCCCGGCAAATCAACGAAGCGATGAAACTGGCTGCCGTCAGGTCATTGGCCGATCTGGCAAAAAAACCGGTACCGGATATCGTAAACCTGGCGTACAATGAAAAGCATATGTCCTTTGGCCCTAATTATATCATTCCTAAACCGCTGGATCCCCGTTTGCTGAGTACCGTAGCGCCGGCCGTGGCCAAAGCGGCCATAGACAGCGGCGTTGCCCGTACTCAAATTACGGATTGGGAAACCTATGAGAATGATTTACAAAAGCGCCTGGGCTTGGATAACCAGGTCATGCGTATCATCGGCAACAAGGCACGACAGGATCCCAAACGTATCGTTTTTGCCGAAGCTGATAATGTTAAAATTCTGAAAGCTGCGCAAATTGCTTACGAAGATGGCATTGCCTATCCTATCCTGCTGGGCGATGAAAATAAAATTAAATCCATTGCAGCTGCCAACAGCATCGACATAGAAGGCTTGCCCATTTTTGATTCACGGAGTGATGAAATGGAGGAAAAAAGAATCCTCTATGCTGAAAAATTTCTGAAAAAAATGGGACGAAAAGGCTTTAATGCCTATGAAAGCAAAAAAGTTATGCGGGACCGCAACTATTTTGGCTGTATGATGGTGGAATGCGGCGATGCAGATGCCATGATATCGGGATTGACCAAAAACTATCCCGACACCATCCGGCCGGCACTGCGCACCATCGGACTGGAAGAAGGCACCAAGCGTATTGCCGGAATGTACCTGATGCTGACAAAGAAAGGACCATTGTTTCTTGCCGACACTACTGTGAATTTTAATCCCACTGCAGAAGAATTGGCTGATATTACATTAATGGTGGCGCGGGAAATTCGCCAGTTCAATATCACACCCCGTATTGCTATGCTGAGCTATTCCAATTTTGGCAGCAGCAACTCGCCAGAGGCCCGGCTGGTGGCAGAAGCCCGAAAAATTGCGAAGCAAAAAATGCCCTCGCTGATTGTTGATGGTGAGATGCAGGCCAGCGTGGCGTTTAACAACGAACTGATGAAAGAGAGCTATCCATTTTGCGAACTGGTGGATAAAGATGTCAATACCCTCATTTTCCCCAATCTCGCCTCGGGAAATATTGCTTACAATCTTTTAAAAGAATTGAATACGGCTGATGCCATTGGCCCAATTTTGCTGGGTCTGAATAAACCCGTACACGTTCTGCAGTTGGGCAGTTCGGTCAGAAGCATTGTCAATATGGCGCTGATTGCGGTGGTTGATGCTCAAATAAAATGTAAAACGCCAACAGAAGAAATGGTAAAACGCTCCCCCTGGTGGAAGCGCCTGAAAAAAACAACAAAAGAGCAAACCCAGGTGTAAAAAGCTGACCTGATAAGTTGCCGGGGATGTTGTATTTTCATTGCCAAATACAAGCGTGAGCCATTGGCAGTATTTCATAATTTTTGCGCATGACCATTTTTAGCGAAATAGGCAGGTATTTATTGATGATTAAAGGCATGTTTTCCAAACCGGAAAACATGAAAATGTACTGGAAAGAACTGATGCACCAGTGTGCTGAAATTGGCATCGGTTCACTGGGAATTGTTACGATTATTTCAGTTTTTATCGGGGCTGTTTCCACTATACAAACAGCTTACCAGTTACTCACACCACTCATTCCCCGCTCTACCATAGCCGTTATTGTTAGAGATACGGTTATCCTCGAGTTTGCGCCAACACTGGTATGCATTGTACTGGCAGGTGTGGTGGGCAGTAAAATTGCCAGTGAACTGGGCAATATGCGGGTAAGTGAGCAAATTGATGCCCTGGAAATCATGGGTATTAACACAAAAACCTATCTGGTGCTACCCAAATTAATTGCTGCTTTGCTGATGATCCCGCTGCTTGTAGTGATTGCCATGGTGCTGGGCATATGGGGTGGCCGCGTGGCGGGTGTGATGGCTAATATACTTTCCGGGTCCACCTACGACAAGGGTTTACTGGAAGGTTTTTTACCATACAACGTATTTTTTGCCCTGGCAAAGGCGTATACCTTTTCTTTTATTATATCAAGCATCCCGGCGTATTTTGGATATTATGTAAAAGGTGGCGCACTGGAAATCGGCCAGTCAAGCACCAAGGCCGTTGTGGTTAGTTGTATTTTAATATTATTTGCAGATTATGTTCTTTCGGCCCTGCTATTATAATTTCAAATGCAAGTCCGGAAAAATACTGAAGTATGCACTTATGATTGAGGTTAAAAATATTCGAAAATCATTTGGCGATAAGACCGTGATTGATGGTGTCAGCACACTTATGAATGCCGGCCAGTGCAACCTGATTATTGGCGCGAGTGGCAGCGGCAAAACAGTGCTGATGAAATGCATGGTGGGATTATTTGAGCCCGACGAAGGCGAAATTTTATACAACGGGCAGAGCTTTACTCATATGAAGCATGCCGAACGCACCGAAATCCGTAAAGAAATCGGGATGCTGTTCCAGGGTTCTGCACTTTTTGACAGTCTGACGGTGGAAGAAAATGTGATGTTTCCGCTAAATATGTTTACCGACTGGCCATTGACCAAAAAACTGGCAAGAGTCAATGAAGTACTTGACCGGGTAAACCTGAACGATACCAACCGAAAATTCCCGGCCGAACTAAGTGGTGGTATGAAAAAACGGGTAGGCATTGCCAGGGCTATCGTGCTAAACCCAAAATATCTTTTTTGCGACGAGCCCAATTCGGGCCTTGACCCACAAACATCGTTGGTTATTGACAAACTGATTCGGGAAATTACTGTTGAGTTTAATATTACAACGGTTGTGAATACACACGACATGAACAGCGTGATGGAGATCGGTAATTACATCATGTATATGTACCAGGGGCATAAAGAATGGGAAGGCAGCAACCGCGAAATTATTTTCAGTAAAAACCAGTTGCTGAATGAATTTATTTTTGCCTCTGATTTTTTAAAGGATGCCAAAGAAATGCGCATGCTGGAAGAGACCGGGAAAATTCCAAGGCATCCGACAGGCGGCATGCAATGAGCTGAAACCATGCTGCCGTCATCACCTGCATTATGATCAAAACCATACTTTTTCTTGCTTTTACCGTAACCCAGGGATTCTTTTCGCCTGGCAAATACTGGTTACTGCCTGATACTTTTTATTACAAATGGGGCGAACCCAGTATTATCAAACTGATGAATGGGCATACCCTGCCGGGAAAAAACTGGACGGGACAAAAAGAGCAGCTGCAAAACCTCACCATCCGCTACAGCAATGTAAGCGATGATTTATCCGATGCTTTGGGAAGCGAGACTGGCGATTCTATACGGTTAATGATTCTTGATGAGGGCACGGCAATGGTCACCTGCAGTTTTACAAGCAACTGGATAAACCCGGATCTGTCCGGAGAGGATATTCATCCGCAAGGCAATGCACCGTCAGACTCAATGACGACTGAGGCAACCAATGATTCAGTAAACGTGTCTGCCTCCATGAACTGGCAGGAAAATTTAAAAACCATCTTCCAGGTAGGAACAGATTTTACTAAAACATATCTTGAAAAAACAGGATTACCAATTGATATTATTCCCCTCATGAATCCATACCAGGTGAATGAAACGGATACCTTAGCTTTTTCCATTTATTATAAGGAAACCCTGCTGGCCAACGTACCGGTGGAAGTTTGGCACTTCAATTTGGGAGATTGCCTTAAGACCAGTTTATCTACCGATGCCAACGGGCAAATCCGTTTTCCAGTCATCAAATCCGGCACCTGGATGATCAGTTGTACAAAAATTGATTCGCGTACAGACAGCACAAACAGTTCGCGGCTGAATTACAGGGGAAGTTGCACATGGGGGTATGAATAAATGATTCGTTATTCAATGAATTTATTTCGGCCGGGGTTTACAGGTCGAATCGCCCCGGAGCTTTTGTTTTGCAACACAAACTCAGAACAATCCCTTACTTTTGCCCAACTTTTTAACGATTAACAGCTTCAAGATGAGTATCCTGGTAAATAAGCAGTCAAAAATTTTAGTTCAGGGCTTTACCGGCACTGAAGGTACATTCCACGCTACGCAAATGATCGAATACGGAACAAATGTAGTGGGTGGTGTAACGCCCGGTAAAGGAGGGGCTACCCATTTAGACCGGCCTGTGTTTAACACTGTTGCTGATTGTGTAAAAGCAACCGGCGCTGATGTGAGTATTATTTTTGTTCCTCCCGCCTTTGCCGCCGATGCCATTATGGAATCTGCCGAAGCAGGCATCAGACTCATAGTTTGTATTACCGAAGGCATTCCCACACAGGATATGGTGAAAGTAAAAAATTACCTGCAGGGAAAAAATACCCGCCTCGTTGGGCCCAACTGTCCTGGTGTAATAACTGCCGGCGAGTGCAAAGTGGGCATCATGCCTGGTTTTGTGTTCAAGGCAGGCAAAGTCGGCATCGTTTCAAAATCCGGCACGCTGACCTACGAAGCCGCTGACCAGGTAGCCAAAGCTGGTCTTGGTATCTCCACTGCTGTCGGTATTGGAGGTGATCCCATCATTGGAACCACCACAAAAGAAGCCGTGGAGTTATTCATGAATGATCCCGAAACAGACGCCATCGTTATGATTGGTGAAATCGGTGGCGGTATGGAAGCAGAAGCCGCCCACTGGATAAAAGAAAATGGAAACAAAAAACCGGTTGTTGGGTTTATTGCAGGCCAAACGGCCCCTCCGGGACGCCGCATGGGCCATGCAGGGGCCATCATTGGCGGTGCTGATGATACCGCAGCAGCAAAAATGAAAATCATGCGTGAATGTGGAATTCATGTGGTCAGCAGCCCGGCAGATATTGGTAAAACAATGGCAGAGGTATTAAAGAAATAATCTTCTTCCCGATACGTAAAACAAAACCTCCCTGCTTTTCGGGAGGTTTTGTTTTATACAGCAGTTTTCATTTATTAGTTACACCGCATCACCTGCTATCACGGATAAAACGGGCCAGTTCATTTTTACTGCTTTGAAAGCTTAACGTATTAAACACGTAGTTGTAGTGTTGCTGATCTATTGTTTGTGCATACGCCTGTTTGGCAACACTCAGCCGGTTATTTTCAATCGAAAAAAGCAATGCCAGCTGCTTTACCTGGTCGGCCGTAAAATAATTGGTACTGATAATATGCGATACTGATTTAAGCTTATTGCTCTCCAGCCATTCCTTTTGAATAGAAGACAACAGCTGGTTAAAATCGCGTTCACGCATGACTTTGGAATAATCAACATAATCACGGTCAGGCAGACTATTCCATTCGTGAGGGTCATGATCCCTGTCAGCACTTTTATAGTCAAACCGATCCTGCTCTTCCCAATCCGTATATTGTTTATTACCACGCAGCTTTTCCTCAGTAACAGATACATTACCGTACCTGTCGATATTTACAAAAACATTTGTTCTTGCTTTCACGGCCAGCGAATTGTTATACAGCAAAACCTGCCGTCCGGTCAGCACACTAAATAAACCTGGCCTATTTTCTTTGTAAATGCTAATACTATGATACCCGGGACTAACATTTTGAATCATCAGCGAGTTATCATTCGGTTCAAAACGTTTACCATCCACTACAACGCTGATCCTGCGATCGTCTGCCGACCGGACAGACAGCACACTGCTTTTTTTAGCACCGGCGGCAAAAACACCCACCGTCATAAGAACGGAGCATAAGAGAGTAAAAATTGTTTTCATGGCATTTCTTTTTAACTGAGTAATCTTGTTGACATTTTAATAAATCCAAACCACATGCCACCAGTGTAAAAGAAAACGTTAAAGGCTTAGTGTACCAGTTTAGCCTAAGATGCTATGCACCATTGATCAGCCATTTAAAAAACAATATCAATCAGTAAAAATATTCTGCAAGGGTTTGTATGAAAAAAACAGCAACTTAGCATCTTACTGGCAGTACGATTAAGTAACTTGTATAAAATTTAACGGAATTATGATGCAACCCATACGAAGTCTCCTGGTCTTTTCCGCCATCACATTTTTTCTCCTGACAATCGCGAACGCACAGCCTGCCATAAAAACGTACGATAAGGAATGGCAATCCGTTGAAGAATTGATCAAAAGAGGCTTGCCGCAATCAGCCTTGAAAGAAGTAAATACTATTTATGCCCAGGCAAAAAAAGACAAACAGGATGCGCAAATCATAAAAGCCTTGCTGTACAGAAGCAGCCTTCAGCAGGAAACCAGGGAAGAAAACGAAATAGCTTCTATCAAAGAAACTGAAGAAGAAATTACACAACTGAATGAACCAGCAGCATCTGTTCTCCGTAGCCTGCTCGCCGGCATGTACTGGCACTATTTTCAGCAAAACCGCTGGAAGTTATATAACAGAACAGCTACTGCTTCTTTTATAAAAACTGATATTACTACATGGGCAACAGAAGATTTTCATAAAAGAATCAGTTCGCTTTACCTGGCATCACTGGCGAATGAAACTTTGCTTAAGCAAACAAAACTTGAGCCTTACGATGCCATTATTATAAAAGGAAACGTGCGTCACCTGCGGCCAACTCTTTTTGATTTGCTGGCTCATACAGCGCTGGATTATTTTACCAATGACGAAAGTGATATAACCCGTCCTGCTTACGCTTTTGAAATCAGTGATAGTATGTTTTTTGCACCTGCCGCTACATTTATAAAATATCCGGTAAAAACAAATGACAGTCTTTCCCTTCACGCCAAAGCACTGGAAATTTACCAGCAATTAGTAGCATTTCATTTATCAGATCCCTCACCGGATGCCCTGCTGGATGGAGATATCGGCCGCCTGGAATTTGTGCATCAGTATGCCGTGAATCAAAACAAAGATGAACTGTACAGGCGGGCCCTGCAGCAACTTACGGTACAGTATACCGACAATCCTGCGGCTGCGCAGGCCTGGTACCTGCTGGCACAGCAATATAACAGCCTGGCATCAACTTATCAGCCTTATGGCGATACAAGCTGGCGGTTTGGCAGGGTACAGGCAAAAGAAATCTGTGAAAAAATAGTAGCACAAAAAGACTCGTCCGAAGGAAAAATTAATTGTGCCAACCTGCTCAACGAAATCACGCGAAAAGAATTACATTTTCAACTCGAAAAAGTAAACCTGCCTGTTGAACCATTTCGTGTTCTTATCAGTTACCGCAACACGAAAAATATTTACCTGCGAGTCATACACGCCGACGAAAACATTAAGCAACAACTTGATAATTATTACAACAACAAATACTGGGAAACAATCACTAATACCCAACCAATTGCAAGCTGGGGGCAATCCTTGCCGGAAACCAACGATTACCAGTTACACAGTACAGAGATTAAAGCTGACGGATTACCTGCTGGAGAATACTTACTAATTGCCAGCTCCGACAGTGATTTTAATACCCGGCACGCAATACTTGGTGCAAGATTGTTTTATGTATCAAACATCAGCTATGTAAATAATGGCAACAGTTATTTTGTGCTGCACCGCTCCACGGGTAAACCGTTAACCAACGCTGCAGTTACCTTATGGCGCCAGGTCTACGATGCGCAATCGCGTAAATATGTACAACAAAAAAGTGGTAACTATTCAACCAACCAAAAGGGCTTCTTCCGAATTGAGCATCAAAAAGATGAAAAAAACAGTTATTACAACTACACAGTTGAGATTTCCTGGAACCGGGAACATTTATTTCTGAACGATCCTGTTTATTCCTATTATTTCGATAACGAGGAAAAAGAAATCGATACGGATGCTATTAAAATTTTTTATTTCACTGACCGTTCTATTTACCGCCCGGGCCAAACTGTTTATTTTAAAGGAATCGCCGTGTCGAAAGACAGGAGTCAACTCAATAAAATCGTGCGGAATCTCTCAGCCTGGGTGTACCTTGAAGATGTTAACGGCGATGATGTTGATTCTGTAAAAGTAAAAACCAACGAATTTGGTTCATTCTCCGGGAAGTTTCAGCTACCCGTTAATTTATTGAACGGAGAATTCTCCATATGGGACAGTGAGTCGGATGATGAGGCTCATTTTTCCGTAGAAGAATATAAACGGCCGCGGTTTTATGTGGATTACGAAGCCCCCAAAAATGTTTTCAAGATAAACGACAGTATTCACGTAACAGGTTTTGCCAAAGCTTATGCCGGTAATAATATTGATAAAGCCAAAGTCACTTACCGGGTTGTTCGGCAGCCGCGCTATCTGTATCCGTGGCTTTTTCGCCGCTGGTGGCAGCCGCCCGTAACTGCTATGGAAATCGTGCATGGCGAAACAGTTACAGATGCCAATGGCAAATTCATCATTGATTTCAAAGCTATTCCCGATGCTACAGTTGATAAAAAATTTGAACCGTTGTTTGATTACCGCATTTATGCAGATGTAACCGACATCAACGGTGAAACCCGGAGCGGGGAAACATCCATAACAGCAGGTTTTCAATCCCTGTTGTTAAAGGTGCAGTTACCTGAAAGTCTGCCGGCAGACAGTTTTAAAACAATCAGCATCCGGACGGAAAATATGAATGGCACCTGGCAGCCGGCAGTTGCCAGCGTATCCATCACAAAACTAAAAGAAGAAAACCGTCTGATTCGCCAACGATACTGGCCGCGGCCTGACCAGTTTGTGATGACAAAAGCTGAATATATCAAATGGTTTCCGCACGATGAGTATGACGGTGAAAGTGATTTCACGAACTGGGAAAAAGAAAAAACCGTATTTGAGAAAACTGACTCACTACAGGAAAAACAGTCATTTGCCATAAGAAATAACGGGCAAACATTTTCACCGGGTTACTATCGTATCGAAATCACATCGCATGATAAGGATGGAAATGCAATCAAGGATATTCAATATTTAGAACTGTATGATGAGGGAGCCAAACAACTCAGCCGGCCTCAATACCTGTGGACAAAATCTTCGCAACCGATTGAACCGGGTGAAAAAACATTCGTACAATTGTGTACGGCAGCCAGTGATTGTTATGTAATAGAACAAACTGATTACAGCAATAAGCAGGACACCTCTTTTTCATTTCAATCGTTAGATAAAGAGAAAAAATCATTTGCCTTTTCCGCTACCGAGAAAGACCGTGGTGGGTATGGAGTTCGATACTTTTTTGTGAAAGATAACAGGTTTTATCAATCTAGCGATATCATTAAAGTTCCCTGGAATAATAAACAACTCAGCATTGAATATGCCACATTCAGGGATAAAACATTACCGGGCAGCCAGGAAACCTGGAAAGTAAAATTATCAGGTTATAAAAGCGAAAAAGTAACGGCGGAAATGCTGGCAAGCATGTATGACGCATCCCTGGACCAATTTAAAGCCCACAACTGGTTGTTACCAAATATTTGGCCGACCTACAGCAATGACAACAGCTGGAATGGTGTACAAAATTTCTCATCCGTAACGTCAAATGAAAAGTGGCTTCCAACTACACTAGGCAAAAGTTTGTTGAAAGAGTATGACGCATTTATTGGCGAGGAGTCACCAATTATTTACGAGCTTAAAAGAACATTTGCCCTGCAAAGAAAACCTGAGGAAGCTGCGGTAAGTGATTCTGCAATGATAGCAGTCCCCGGAAATAATTTAAATGAAGTGGTTGTAACAGCCTATGATGTACAAAAGAAAAAAAATCTTACGGGTGCTGTAAGTAAAGTAAATAATAATGAACCAATTGAAAATGAATCGAGCGGCTACCCAATACAAGTGCGTAAAAACTTTAACGAAACAGCCTTTTTCTTTCCCGATCTAAGGACAGACAGCACCGGGGCCATTTCATTTTCATTTACCCTGCCCGAAGCAACAACAAAATGGAAATTCCAGGCATTGGCCCATACCCCGGAACTCGCCATGGGTTATTCTTCCCGGGAAATCGTTACGCAAAAGCAATTGATGGTACAACCTAATGTGCCACGATTTTTACGCGAGGGTGACCGGCTGGAATTGAGTGCCAAAATTGTCAACCTCACGGATTCTGAACTGACTGGCCAGGCTGAGCTGCAACTGTTTGATGCCGCTACCAACCAGCCGGTTGACGGTTGGTTTCAGAATATGTTCGCACACCAGTACTTTACCGTTGCTGCCGGCCAAAGTGAACCTGTACAGTTTTCCATTGAAGTTCCTTACCTCTTTAACAAAGCGCTGACATGGCGTATCATTGCCCGATCAGGCCAGTACAGCGATGGTGAGGAAGCCTCCCTGCCTGTACTGACGAATAAACTACTGGTTACAGAAACAATGCCTGTATCAATGACAGGCAGTGGTAACAAACAATTCAAGTTTGAAAAACTTTTACAAGCCGGCGAAAGCGAATCCTTACAACATTATGGCCTTACGGTGGAATACACGTCAAATCCTGCTTGGTATGCATTGCAGGCACTACCCTATTTAATGGAATATCCCTACGAATGTGCAGAGCAAACATTTAACCGTTATTATGCCAATGCACTCGCCACGGCCATTACCAGCACCTCGCCCCGTATAAAAGAAGTTTTTGAAAAATGGCTGAAAAGCACCAACGAAAAAGAGGAAGTACTGATAAGTGCCCTGCAGAAAAACGAGGAATTGAAATCAGTTTTATTACAGGAAACTCCCTGGGTACTGGAAGCCAAAAACGAAGAACAGCAAAAGAAAAACATAGCGCTGCTTTTTGATATGGTACGTATGAGCAGGGAACTCAACAGCAACCTGAAAAAACTGAAGCAGTTGCAACTTTCAAATGGCGGATTTTCCTGGTTTAGTGGCGGACCTGACGACCGCTACATTACACAATACATCGTCACCGGTATAGGACGCCTGCAAAAAATACAGGCCATACCTAAAGATCAGCAGGATAAAATAGATGCGATGCTGAAAAAAGCTCTTGCCTACCTGGATGCAAGATTAAAAGAAGATTATGACAACCTGCTGAAACAAAAAGGTAAAATAGGCCAATTACCGCCTGGTTATTTACAAGTTCAGTATTTGTACATGCGTAGCTTCTTTACGGGTATCAGTATAGCCAAAACTGTACAACCTGCTGTAAACTATTTTTTCAAACAGGCCCAACGTTACTGGCCCGGACAAAACAAGTACCTGCAAGGTATGATTGCATTAGCAGCTTATCGCAAAGGTGATAAACATACTGCTGCAGCCATTTTAAAATCCTTGAAGGAAACAGCCATTACCAGTCAAGAAACTGGCATGTACTGGAAAACAGCCTCCAGCAGCTGGTGGTGGTACGAAGCGCCCATTGAACGACAGGCTTTATTGATTGAAGCGTTTTCCGAAGCAGGCAATGACCAAACTACGGCAGATAAGCTGCGCACCTGGCTATTGAAAAACAAACAAACCAACAACTGGCAAACCACCAAAGCCACTGCAGATGCCTGCTATGCTTTATTGCTGCAGGGCAGTAACTGGCTTGCAGCAGAGCCGGCTGTTGAAATACAGTTAGGCCGGGCCGTTGTATCAAATACCACAGCCTCTTCCGAAGCCGGCACCGGCTACTTTAAAAAAGTAATCCAGGGACAGTTTGTGAGCCCGGATATGGGAAATATCAGAGTAACAGTAAAACAGGACAACCAAACTGCAGCGATACCCAGTTGGGGTGCTGTTTACTGGCAATATTTTGAAGACATGGACAAAATCACATCAGCTGCTACACCACTGCAATTGTCCAAAAAACTTTTTATTGAAAAAAACACTGATAACGGTCCTGTACTTATTCCGGTCAATGAAGGCGACGCTCTTCATGTTGGGGACAAGGTAAAAGTAAGAATTGAATTGCGTGCAGACCGTGATATGGAATACGTTCACATGAAAGATATGCGGGCCAGCGGTCTGGAGCCGGTGAATGTTTTAAGCGGTTACATATGGCAAAACGGTTTAGGCTACTACGAGACTACCAAAGATGCCAGCACTAATTTCTTTTTTGACCACCTGCATAAGGGGACATATGTGTTTGAGTACACACTCTTTGCAGCACAAAAGGGAAATTTCAGCAACGGTATCACAAGCATCCAATGCATGTATGCTCCGGAATTTGCAGCACATTCCGAAGGCATCAGGATCGATGTAGAATAACCAATCGCAGTAACAGTAATGCAGCAGGCCACGATCTATTGCCGTGGCCTGCTTATTTTTGTTACATGCAAACGGAGTTTTTGATTATCGGCCAGGGGATTTCAGGAACTTTTTTATCCTGGTACCTGCAGCAGGAAAAAAAAGAGTTTATAGTTATTGATAACCATTTTGAAAATGCACCATCCAGGATTGCAGCTGGAATTATTAATCCGGTTACCGGCCGGCGGATGGTAAAAACCTGGATGATAGACGATTTGCTGCCGAATGCAGAAAAGGCTTATACAGAATTGGGTAAACAACTGGGTATTGCCGCTATTTCAAAAAAAAGAATATTGGATTTTTTTCCAACTCCGCAAATGCGGGATGTGTTTATGCAGCACATCGAAAACAAAGATCATTATTTTCAGCCTTTTCCCGAAGAAAATGATTTTACGCAATTCTTTCATTACAATTTCGGTTGCGGAGAAATCCATCCTGCCTATACCGTGCATTTAGAAACTGTATTGCCGGCCTGGAGGAAAATACTTATTAAAAACAGGCAGCTGCTCCAGGAAGATTTTGATATAAGCCATTTATCCGTCGAAAAAAACCAGCTTGCTTATAAAGAAATCAAAGCTGAAAAAATTATTTTTTGTGACGGCATTTCCAGTACAAATCATCCCTGGTTTCAACTGCTGCCCTTTGCCCGGAACAAAGGAGAAGCGTTGGTGCTGGAAATACCGGAACTCAGCAAAGAGTATATTTATAAGAAAGGGTATACACTGGCACCCCTGGCAGATCAAGATCTGTTTTGGCTGGGATCCAGTTACCAGTGGGCATTCACCGATGCCCGTCCTTCTAAAGAATTTTTTGATGCAGCCACCAGTTTTTTGCGATCCTGGCTTAAGATGCCATTTCGTGTACTTGATCATAAAGCCGCCATCCGGCCAGCCACCTTAGAAAGACGACCATTCGTTGGGTTCCATCCGTTGCACCCGCAAATTGGCATCCTAAATGGAATGGGCACCAAGGGCTGTTCGCTGGCGCCATTTTTTGCAAAACAGCTGACCGTCCATTTACTTCACCAAACACCAATTTTACCCGAAGCAGCTGTAAACCGCTTTAGGAAAATACTTCAGCGAAGCTGATAAGAATTACTCAAATAGTTATTTTTGAATATCACACAAAAACAACTGCTGATGAACAAAGCCAAAGAGCCCATGTATGTCATTCCTAACCGCTATCGCAAAATGGAAAACCTGCACATTGTATTCTGGCTGCTGAAAGATATTAGTTGGTGTATGATTTGGAAACTGCTGGGTATTGCCATGATCTTGCCAACGCTGACAATAGCACTGGTGATTGCGTGGCGCACAAGGCAGATCAAGTCGGAATTGTCACACAACCTGGCGATTGCCTTCTGGATTATGGCAAACTCTCTCTGGATGATTAGTGAATTTTTTAAATTTGATACAATGCCGGTATGGCATGGCTACGAGGGAAAGCACCTGGCACTCATCCCATTTTTAATCGGTATTATTATTCTTACTTATTATTACCTGGTGCAGCGTCCGCGGGAAGTGGAAGAACACCACGCAGTGACGATGTAAAGAAATGAACGCCTGTAATTCCTGATACGGTCTATTTACGGCAAGAAAACATCTGTTAATTATTTATACCGGTTCGGCTTTCAGAATTTTATTCTTGGTGGTTGGGTCCTGGTTCAGTACCCGGCATAGTGCTTCATACAGGTCAGGCATATTTTCCCGCAAGCCTTTGGGATTTACAAAAAAAGCTTCCACGCTTACCGCCCAAAATTCGTGCAGGTTACTGAATGCATAGCTGCGCAAATAACTTTGCCGCCTGGTTAATGCATCCACAAGAATAGGACCGGTGGTGGATGAAAATTTTTCATAGTTCATCCTGAAATGCGAATCGATTCCGTAGCGGGCAAAAAAGTTATTATACAGAAGGGCATGCGACATTTCATGCACAGCCACATTTACATTATCCAGTTTGTTGGCATAGCCGTATTGAAAATGCTTCCAGGAAAGATAAATGCCTTCCGGTGAAACATGGCCGATATACAACTCTTCATCATTATCCATCCGATAGGCATCGGCTAGCACATAAATATCTTTGAAATAACTCAGCAAATAATTTTTTAACCCAAATGTCACCTGTATAGCCGAAGCGCTTACCAGTGTAGCAATATCGTCATTGCCCTCGAGCCCGATGTAATGAAATTTTTTGGTGTTTTTAAAATGATGCACCCTGTTTACAAACATGATTTTATTATCGGCCGGTAAATCGTTGAAGTAAGCAAACACACTTCCGATTACAAAGGAATAATGATTAAAAAGGGATTCATCTACGGGAAAATCCTCGGCCGACTCTACAGGACCTGGTGAGTTTTTGGGGGCAAAATATTGCCTGATTTTTTGCAGTACGGATCGCATTCGGTTCGGATTCAGAATTTTAAATATAGACATTCCACCCCCATTTTGCAAGCCCGAAGGGTCTTTTGTCCCTATCTTTGCGCCTGTTTTCAAGTTTAGTGGCTGATTTACAGAAATTTGGCTCATAAAAAACGTCATAACCAATAATAAAGTATGTACAGAACCAATACATGCGGTGAATTAAGGCTGCAGGATGCCGGCAAAACAGTAACCCTCGCCGGGTGGGTACAGACCGTTCGCAAGTTCGGATCCATTACGTTTGTAGATCTGCGTGACCGTTATGGTATCACTCAATTGTTATTTGGTGAAGATTTAAATGCACAACTCGACAAGACACCGCTGGGCCGGGAATTTGTGGTACAGGCCACCGGCATAGTAAGTGAACGGAGCAATAAAAACCCCACCTTGCCTACGGGCGATATTGAAATCACAGTAACCTCTTTTGTTATTTTGAACCAGTCCGCCACGCCTCCCTTCACCATCCAGGATGACACCGATGGTGGTGATGACCTGCGGATGAAATTCCGTTTTCTCGACTTGCGCAGAAATGCCCTCAAAAGAAATTTAGAATTGCGGTATGCCGTAAACCGATCCGCCAGGAACTATTTGCATGAAAATAATTTCCTGGACATAGAAACACCATTCCTGATTAAATCCACCCCGGAAGGAGCCAGGGATTTTGTGGTTCCTTCACGCATGAACCCTGGACAATTTTATGCGTTGCCACAGTCGCCACAAACATTTAAACAACTGCTGATGGTGAGTGGGTATGACCGTTACTACCAGGTGGTAAAATGTTTCAGAGACGAAGACCTGCGAGCCGACCGGCAGCCGGAGTTTACGCAAATTGACTGCGAAATGAGCTTTGTGGAACAGGAAGACATTTTGAACATGTTTGAAGGGTTGATTAAGCGCATTTTTAAAGATGTGAAAGGAATTGATATCACTGAAAAAGTTCAGCGCATGAGCTGGGAAGATGCCATGTGGTTGTATGGTAACGACAAGCCAGATATTCGGTTTGATATGACCTTGTGCAACCTCAAAAAACCTGCCTCGGTGTATAGTACTAAACAGGACAATGCCCAGCTGATCAAAGACACAGGCTTCAAAGTTTTTGATGAGGCCGAAACCGTTCTCGCCATTGCTGTTCCGGGTTGTGCCGATTACTCTAGAAAGCAAACCGATGAGCTCACAGAATGGGTAAAACGTCCCCAAATCGGCATGAAGGGGTTAGCCTTTATTAAATGCAATAGTGATGGCAGTTTCAAAAGCAGCATGGATAAATTTTTCAGCGAAGAAAAACTGCAAGCTATTGCCGGTGCTGCCGGCGCCAAAGCCGGCGACCTTCTGCTGATACTTGCCGGCCCGGAAGAAAGAACCCGCAAAGCGATGAGTGAATTAAGGCTGGAAATGGGTGAGCGGCTGGGACTGCGCAAAAAAGATGAATACAAACTGTTATGGGTACTTGATTTCCCCCTGTTTGAATACAGCGAAGAAGACAACCGATGGGTAGCCCGTCACCATCCGTTTACATCGCCCAAGCCGGAACAGATAGAAACCATGATCCGCAACAGCCCGGTAATAGAAGATGCGGCACATTATCTCGATCATCCCTATGCCGGCATCAAGGCGAATGCGTATGATATGGTACTCAATGGCAATGAAATCGGCGGCGGTTCCATTCGTATATACCAGCGGGAGCTGCAGGAAAAAATGTTTGCTGCCCTGGGGATGAATAAGGAAGAACAACAGCATAAATTTGGCTTTCTGCTGGGTGCATTTGAGTATGGGGCTCCGCCACATGGTGGTATTGCTTTCGGATTCGACCGCCTCTGCGCTTTGCTGGGCGGTAGCGAAAGCATCCGCGATTACATTGCTTTTCCGAAAAACAATAGCGGCCGCGATGTTATGCTTGATGCACCGGCAACCGTTGATGATAAACAACTCAACGAGTTACAGATAAAGCTGGAGCTAAAATAACGTCACTCACACTTAACACAGTGACTGTTTAGTAAACAACATTTTACCTCAGACCTTATCGTGGTAAAATGTTGTTATTTTTTTCGGTAGCGCAAATAGATAGCACCTGCAAGTAAAAAAACGGCGAGCCCAAAAAGAAAATAACGGACTACCTGTACCTGCTTATCCTCCCCGTTATTAATTTTTTTCCGGGCTGCCCGCATGTAAGCGTTTACCTGGGGATACCCATCGTTTAGCTTCAGCACCCTTTCAAATTTTTGAATGGCCTTTTTATAATAACCTTCAAAATACCAACGGAGACCTTCATTAAACCGCCTGGATGCATCACTCAATGAGGGCTGAAGATTTGCAGAATCAATATATTCTTTCACAATGGAAACCGGGATGGCAAAATTAAATCCGGCTGCCAGTTCGCCGGGTTTCTGACCCATACTGCCAAAAGTGGCCAGCGCAATCACCTGCCCGTATTGATCACAAACAGGGCCACCGCTACTGCCATAGCTGATAGCAGCATCTGTCTGTATCACCGGCCACCCGCCGATGGAGGTTTTTATACCACTGATAATACCTGTCGTGAGCGTAGGTTCAATCACCGCATCGGGCGCCAGGTAAACATTGTTTGCCACATACCCGGGATAGCCATACACGTATACCTGCGAACCCACGTTTGCTGCCGGCTCATTACTCAATGATAATGCCGGCAAATTGTTGCCTGCATCAATTTTCAGCAGCGCCACGTCCTTGCCCGGCATTGGCTTTCCTTTATTGATCACGCGGGCAGGCTTGGAGATAATGGTATAACCGGAATCATCAGCATCCATTTTATATTCCACATAAATTTTTTTCTGTACATCAAAAAGAATCAATGTGGATAAACGGGAGTAGATAAATACATAGGTATTATAAAGCAGGTTACGTTGTTCGGGTGTTAATTCTACCTCCCATGATGACTCCAGTGAATTAATATTCGACTCTGTCACCTCCCGAAAAGTGGAGAGAATAAACTCTTTTCGTATAAAAGCGCTGTCCCGGTCAATCACGTGGCAGTTTGTTACAATATAACCGTTGCCTGAAATAAAAAAGCCGGTCCCCGTAGACACAACCCTGTGGGCTTGCTTTAAGTATTCTGATGTTGTAATAAAAAAACGGAAAGGCCGGGTGTACAAGGCATTGAGTACGATATCGAGCTTTTTTTCCGGTGATAATATCAACCCGGATGTATCCAGTTTCCGCACCGAGTCTACCAGCTGGTCAAAACGCTTTTCGTTAATTTCTACTTTATTTACATACACATTAGCAGAAAACTCCGTCTGCACTTTTACCACCCCCGGGCGGTTCCGGGCATAATTTTCCTCAGCACTCATTAAACGCTGAGCCCCGGCTTGCTGTGACAGAAATAAGCATCCTGCAAATAAAAATGGACTGAAATTGTTTTTTATCATTCTATGCATATCCATACGCTTCAAACTAAAATGCCTTTTTACCTGTAAGTTTGTATCCAGGTTGTTGTAGTAACGAAAATTTGATGTTTTTATTGGATTTGCCGCAGGTTACACCGGCGAATTATTCATGTGGAAAATGACCCTTATGATGAAGCGATTACTTCTCTTGTCCTTCGTTTTACTGGGACTGATCGCCTGCAAAAAAGAGGATGTTGCATCCGGCAGCACACTGCAGGCCAGTACTATAAAAAATCTTGCCTATGGCACAGATCCGCAGCAAAAAATGGATGTGTATTTACCGGCGGGCCGCAGCAGTTCATCCACGAATGTAATGATATTAATTCACGGTGGAGCCTGGGTTGAAGGAGACAAATCAGATTTTGATCTTTATGTTGACACACTGAAAAAAAGGCTGCCTGGTTATGCTTTTTTCAACATCAATTACAGGCTGGCTACCGGGACAGCCAATTTTTTTCCCACCCAGGAAAATGATGTTAAAGCCGCGATAGAACTGATTGCCCAAAAATTAACCGAGTATCAAATCTCTGATAAAGTTGTTTTACTGGGCGCCAGCGCCGGCGGGCATCTTGCCCTGCTACAGGGTTATAAATATGCTTCGCCAATCAAACCGGCAGCTATTATAGATTTTTTTGGCCCAACAGATATGGCGGCCATGTATAATAACCCGGTGAATCCTTTGACTGTTCCAATCATTAATGCTATCATTGGCGGAACACCAGGCGAACAGCCGGATTTGTATTACCAGTCGAGCCCTATCCATTTCGTAGATGCGCATAGCCCTCCAACGATGATATTACAGGGTGGAATGGATGACCTGGTGGCTGTTTCGCAATCCACCTCGCTGCAAAGTAAACTACAGGACTTTGGCGTCTTGAATCAATATGTCTTTTATCCGAATGACGGCCACGGCTGGGATGGCGAAGATCTGACAGATTCTTTTGACCGGATTGTGGCTTTTTTAGCAGAAACCGTAAAATAGCAACAGGCTGTTTCTTTTTTAAAAATCGCGGACTATTTTTTTGCAGCGCAAACTCTATTTGTCCTAAAAAATTTCATTACCTGCAGCACCGATCCTTTTTCTTCTTGTTAACTTCATGGTTTAATGAAAGATTAAGATGATTCCACTGGCAGAAAGAATGCGGCCCACATCGCTGAATGACCTGGCCGGGCAAGATCACCTGACCGGCAAAGGCAGTATTTTGCGAACCGCCATTGAGCACGGAAAAATTCCTTCGCTCATTCTCTGGGGGCCGCCGGGTACCGGTAAAACAACCATTGCTAACATCATTGCGCATACACTCCAACTGCCGTTTTTCACGTTAAGCGCAATCAGCTCCGGTGTGAAAGAGGTACGTGCTGTTATTGAAGAAGCAAAAGATCAGCCTGGTTCTATTTTGTTTATTGATGAAATCCATCGTTTTAACAAAGGGCAACAAGATGCTTTACTGGGTGCCGTAGAAAAGGGTATTATCACCTTAATTGGCGCCACTACGGAAAATCCGTCGTTCGAGGTGAACAGCGCCTTACTAAGCCGCTGCCAGGTATATGTACTAAAACCACTGGAAGAAAAAGACCTCGTGAAGTTATTGCAATCGGCTTTACAAAAAGATGAAGTCCTGAAAGACAAAAAAATTTTACTATCACAAACAGGCGCTTTGATTAACCTGTCTGGTGGTGATGCAAGAAAATTACTCAACTTGCTGGAACTGGTAACAGAAGCCATTGCACCTGCCGGATCCGATAAGTCCATCACGATTACTGACAAACAGGTAATGGACATTGCGCAAAAACGGATAGCCCTTTATGATAAAAGCGGTGAGCAGCATTATGATATTATCTCTGCTTTTATTAAATCCATTCGTGGCAGCGATCCCAATGCGGCAGTTTACTGGCTTGCTAGGATGATTGAGGGCGGTGAGGACGTAAAATTTATTGCGCGCCGAATGCTGATACTGGCCAGTGAAGATATTGGTAATGCTAACCCAACGGCACTGGTGATGGCAAATGCCACGTTTGACGCCGTGACTAAAATTGGTTACCCGGAAGCGAACCTGATTTTATCACAATGCGCCATTTATCTTGCTTCGAGTGCGAAAAGCAACTCCGCTACAGTAGCAATCGGTATGGCCCTTAATGCCGTAAAGCAGCAGGGCGATCTGCCCGTCCCTCTGCACATCCGTAATGCGCCTACTACACTGATGAAAAGCCTTGGCTACGGAAAAAATTATCAATATTCACATAATTATGAAGGAAATTTTTCACCGCAGGAGTATTTACCAAATGAAGTAAGCGGTACAACATTTTACGAACCCGGGAAAAATGCCCGGGAAGAAGAACTGAGAAAATTTTTAAAAAGTCTGTGGAAAGATAAATATGGTTACTGACAGAAAGAAAAAACAGTCCTGACGATTTCCAGCTGACTATAACGATTTTTTACAGCCGCATAAATGAAAGAGCCGGCAATCATTTTAACGATGAATATTCCTTTCGTTTATCATAAATTCGTCGTTTCAAGCGTAATCACAATCGTATAATCTTACACCTCAATCAACGGTTATGAAAAAAACACTACTGCTGCCCATCCTTTTATTTTATTTCAGTAATTCCTTTTCGCAAACCATTATACAACGCGATCCAGAAATAGAAAAAATGGTACAGGAAGTATCGAAAGATTCATTGGAATCCTATGACAGGAAACTGGTCAGCTTTGGTACACGAAATACGCTAAGCACACAAACCAATCCAAAACGGGGTATTGGTGCAGCCCGCAACTGGGTACTGAGCCGCTTCAATGAATTTGCAAAAACATCGAATGGCAGAATGACGGCCTTTATTGATACGGTCACGCTGCAACCCGACGGGAAAAGAGTGGACGAACCTGTTTTACTGGGAAATGTAGTGGCTACTTTGAAAGGAACCGACCCCAATGATACCCGGATTTTCATTATCAGCGGCCATTTAGACAATATGCGCAGCAGCGTGATGGACAGAACAGGTGATGCACCAGGCGCAAACGATGATGCCAGCGGTGTATCCGCCGTACTGGAATGCGCACGGGTAATGAGCAGTCATTCCTTTCCGGCAACCATCATATTTGTAGCTGTAAGTGGGGAAGAACAAGGTTTACTTGGTGCAGAATTTATGGCGGAGAAAGCCCAAAAAAATAACTGGAATGTTGAAGCTGTATTGAATAACGATATCATGGGCAGCAACAACAGCAGCGAGACGAACATTATTAACAATACGCAAATCCGTGTTTTCAGCGAAGCCTTTTCTGTACTGGATACGGGAAAAACAGCCTTGCGCATTCGTGCGCTGGGCCTGGAAAATGATGGCAAATCGAGGCAACTGGCAAGGTATGTCAAGGAAATTGGAGAACGATATGTAGATAATTTGCAGGTCGTGATGATTTATCGCAATGACCGGTTTTTGCGCGGTGGCGATCATACTCCCTATGTCAATCGCGGATTTGCAGCTGTGCGTATAACAGAAATGAATGAAAATTACTATCACCAGCACCAGGATGTCAGGCTGGAAAATGGTATTCAATACGGCGATTTGCCTGAGTTTATGGATTTTGAATACCTGCGAAAAAACACCTGTATGAACCTGAGCAACCTGGCTAACCTGGCAAAATCTCCATCCATGCCACAAAATGTTCAGGTAGAAGTAAGAAAACTGACCAATTACACGATTCTTTCCTGGAAAACACCCAAAACCGGCAAAGTGAAAGGGTACTATGTATTGATGCGGGAAACCACAAGCCCGGTCTGGCAAAAGAAAATTTTTACAACTGATACCAAAATGGAATTACCATATTCAAAAGACAATTATTTTTTTGCTGTGCAATCCGTGAGTGAAGACGGCAATGAAGGATTGCCTGTGATACCGATGCCCGGAAGATAATCAAGTAAAATGAATTCTATAACTCTGAACTTTCATTGATATAATTGTTACCCGCTTTCTTATGTTCTTATACCTATGTAAAAGAAGCGAACCATGATTGCCTGGCAACTAAAAAAATTTGAAGAATTATCGCCGTTTGAATTATATGCGATCCTGCAATTACGAAACGAAGTATTTGTTGTAGAGCAAAATTGTGTTTTCCAGGATGCAGATGATAAAGATCAACCCTCTCATCACCTGGCCGGCTGGATGGATAATAAACTCGCGGCGTATACTCGCCTGGTGCCGCCGGGCGTTGCTTATGCTCTTCCATCCATTGGAAGGGTTGTCACTTCACCAGCCTCCCGCAGGGAAGGCATCGGGCAGGAATTGATGCGCCGTTCAATAACCGCCATCCACGAACTGTACGGCGATATCTCTGTTAAAATTGGCGCCCAGTTGTATTTAAAAAAATTTTACGAATCATTCGGCTTTCAGCAAACATCCGCGGTTTACTTGGAAGATGGTATAGAGCACATTGAAATGATTCTTCCGTAATAATTCGTAATTCCACGTAGTAGAAAAACATTTTTTATAATTTCTTCTTAAAAAATAATTTAATCATTCTTGCGTTCTTGTACTGATTGATCTATTTTAGTCGCGAAATCCAATAGAAAACCGAAAATTCAATATCGTATGAGATCATTTGTACCAGTAGCGAGAGCGGTAGCATTGCTTTGTTGTCTGTACCTCTGTTCAAACCAATCCTCTGCTCAATCCATTTCTACCAGAACCCGTAATGGCGACCTTGAACTGGGGGTTAGCTTCGGTCCTTCTTTTTTCCTGGGCGACCTTGGCGGTACGCAGGGTTTGGGAAGACCCTTTATTAAAGACTTAAACTTACCGTTCACCAACCTGATGAAGGGTTTGTATGGAGCCTACTATCCCTCTGAATGGCTGGGCTTACGTTTTGCCGTTAACTTTGGCACACTGGAAGGCAGTGACAGTGTTCTTAACGATAAAGGTGGTGCAGAGCATTTCCGTAAAAAAAGAAATCTCTCCTTCAAATCCAGTCTGACAGAAGCCTACCTGGGTGCAGAAATATATCCGACGGTGTTCCTGGAACAAACCGACGGACTCAAAGGAAAACTTCGTCCTTATGGGGTGATTGGCCTGGGCGTTTTTCATTTTAACCCCAAGGCATTGTATTATGCACCAAACGGAACTTCTCAATGGGTAGCTTTGCAACCCTTACGACTGGAAGGCCAGGGAATGGCAGAATATCCCGACAGAAAACAGTATTCCCTCACACAACTTGAAATACCCATGGGGGTAGGTATAAAATATTTTGTAAAAGAAAACATGTATGTAGGATTGGAAGTACTGCACCGGAAAACGTTTACCGATTATATTGACGATGTAAGCACCACGTACATTGATCCGGCTCTTTTTAGTAATTATCTGTCGCCTGCACAAGCCGCACAGGCACGACAGTTATATTACAGAGAAAATTTGGTAACCCCGCGATCCCGTCCGGCTATTGACGAGCAGCGAGGTGATCCTAAACAAAACGATGCATTTTTTTCAACAGTATTAAAAATTGGTTGGCGGTTGAATGGTTATAACAGTGCATTACGCCAGCTCCGTTGCCCGGTATATTATTAATGATTTGCTGCAAAGCAGGATCTTTTTAATAAACCAGTCATTACTACCTTATGAAAAAAACAAAAACAAACCGTCACAGGCCAGGTTATATTCTTTCTGGTGTCGTAGGACTGCTGCTCTCAACTACTATGCAAACAGCGGGCGCCAGTACGCATGTCAATGGCAAATCCGGTGATACCAAAAACGGGCCGGCAAAAGGGATGCCTGCCGGAAAAATCAGCGCAAAAAAGAAGAGTAATATAGTGAAGGTGATCAACGAGCCTTCCAGGCGAGCTGTGCATGTTATTGTAAAAGATATTGCCGATAAAACGGTGGACTTTTATGTTTTTGATCTTGAAGGTACTTTGCTGATCAATTACAAACTAAAATCGAAAGAAAGAAAAACCATAAAAAGCCTGGAAAAAGGCGATTATGTGTACAACGCTTTTTTCGGCGACGAAGAAACCGATGCCGGTAAAATTGTTATCCGTTAAAGCTGTATAAAACTATTAAATGCTGTTCCGATAAGCGACAGAGAGCTTAATAAAATCTAATACCCTGGTTGATCAAAACCTAATCCGTTCTCTATTGGTACTCTCATGTAGAAAATTTTATTAATCACTCTCTGTCCTGCTTATTGGACAATTTCAACCTGAGTTCTTTTCATAGCCATAACTAAGCACCCGTACAGCAGGGAAATTGATAAAATCTGATATCCGATTGAAATTAACCAGGCCGGTTCTGGTTCTGATCCTAAGATTTTTACAATCACTCCCTGCTCCCCTACGGGTACAATGCGAAGCACTCCCGGTCATTTCCACTTCTTCAAACCGCCTAAATGCACATTCCGTGCATTTCCAGTCAAAATAAATGCAAAGTTTTTATTACATTTAGTTACACATAAACCAAAACTAAATGTTATGAACCTCTTTGACCGCGTCAAAAACATTATTACTGCGCCCAACAAAGAATGGGATGTAATAGCCGGCGAGCAGCCCAATACAGGGGCCATCATTACAGGATATGTATTACCACTGGCAGGTATTGCTGCCGTTGCGGCCTTTATCGGCTACGGCCTTATAGGTACCAGCTTCCTGGGCATGCGTATTGCCAGCACAAACTGGGGCGTTTATTATGCTTTAAATGTGCTGGTGGGGGCTATTGCCGGTGTTTTTATCAGTGCGCTGGTAATTGATGCACTTGCTCCATCTTTTGGATCTGAAAAAAATCTGGGCCGGTCTGTTCAGTTAGTAGCTTACTCCTACACACCTGCATGGGTTGGCGGTATCCTGGCAATTCTCCCCGCCATTGCTTTAATAGGCGCACTTTTTGGACTGTACGGTCTCTATTTACTCTATCTTGGTATGCCAAAGCTGAAAAAGACACCCGAAGACAAAACCGTTGGCTATTTTGTTGTATCCCTGGTTGTGATCATCGTCGTTTATTTTGTAATCGGATTAATTATGAGCAAAATTGTCATGCAAGCCATGGGACTTTCCTATGGATTTGGGAATATAAATGTGAACATCTAAGTTTATTTTTCTGCAAAAAAAGAGGTCGCCTTTGCGACCTCTTTTTTTGCCATCACCAGATCTTGTTACAAAAATTTATCCGCTACTTCCTGCCAGTTATTGATACGCTCATAGCCGGTTTCATTGAGGTTGTGGGCTGTCGTGTACAATAATTTTTGACCACTGAATGTTACCAGGTTTCTTACATGATCATCTATCATATAATCACCCTGAATAACTTTTTTATCGCCGCATAAAACCAGTTGTCGCCAACTCAGGAAGGGAAAATGATCGGCCAGCCAGTCCATTTTATCTTTCAATGAATTGGGAAACTCTGTGGCAGCCGATACGATAAAAACTTCGTAGCGGCTATTTAATTCACGAATCACTTCCACGCTGTCTTTCATTACAGGCAGGTGACGAAAAAATCCGGGACTGGTCAGGCGTTCCCACACCATGGCCTGGTGCTGTTCGGGGAATCCTTTTATCCAGGCGCCCACCAGCATTTTTTCGTAATCTACATCACCTCCGTGCTCCCGTTTATACCACTCAACCATTTCACCCATGGTATCAGCGATAACTTCATCCATATCAATAATGATTCGTTCCATAGTTTATTTCAATTCTTCTTTTAAAAACTGGGCTGTAAAACTATCTGTACAATTCAGCAGGTCTTCCGGCGTGCCTTCAAACAAAATTTGACCACCTCCATCGCCCCCTTCCGGTCCGATATCGATGATATGATCAGCCACTTTGATCACATCCATATTATGCTCAATCACCAGTACGGTATTGCCCCGGTCCACCAGTTTATTCAGCACATTCAGCAAATGACGGATGTCTTCAAAATGCAAACCGGTCGTTGGTTCATCCAATATATAAAAGGTTTTGCCGGTATCTTTTTTGGCGAGTTCGGTAGAAAGCTTGACCCGTTGCGCTTCCCCACCGCTAAGGGTAACGGCCGACTGTCCAAGCGTGATATAGCCTAATCCCACTTCTTCAAGCACCTTGATTTTCCGGTAGAGATATGGCACTTGCTGAAAAAATTCGGCAGCTTCCTCCACTGTCATATCCAGTACATCTGCAATCGATTTTCCTTTGTAGCGAATTTCCAGCGTTTCGCGGTTATAGCGTTTGCCGTTGCATTTTTCGCAATGCACATATACATCCGGTAAAAAGTTCATTTCAATAACCCGCATACCGCCCCCTTCGCATACATCGCAACGACCGCTTTTAACATTAAAAGAAAATCGCCCGGCAGTGTAGCCACGAATTTTTGCTTCAGGAACAGCTGCAAATAATTGCCTGATCTCGGTAAAGAATCCACAATACGTTGCCGGGTTACTGCGGGGGGTTCTGCCAATGGGCGACTGGTCAATCTCAATTACTTTGTCAATGTGCTCCAGTCCCTTAACAGATTTGTAATCCAATGGCGTTACCCGGGAGCCATAAGCATGTTTGGAAAGTATCGGGTAAAGCGTTTCATTGATTAAGGTTGATTTTCCACTGCCGCTCACCCCGGTAACCACAATAAGTTTCCCCAGTGGAAACTTAACATTTACGTTTTGAAGATTATTGCCTTTTGCACCTTTTAGTTCCAGGAATTTACCATTGCCGGGTCTTCGCTCAGCCGGCACATCGATCTTCCTTCGTCCATTAAGATATCCCGAAGTAAGTGTATCCAGTTTCAAAAGCTTCTCAGGTTTGCCCTGCGCCACAATATGGCCTCCATGAAAACCGGCTCGCGGGCCCACATCAATGAGGTGATCGGCAGACAGCATAATGTCTTTATCGTGCTCCACCACCAGCACACTATTCCCAATATCGCGAAGATTTTTTAGCGCCTCAATCAGCCGGTGGTTATCCCGCTGGTGGAGACCTATGGAAGGTTCATCCAGGATATAAGTAATGCCCTGGAGCTGTGAACCGATTTGCGTTGCCAACCGGATACGCTGCGATTCACCACCACTTAATGTTTTAGAAGGCCGGTTTAAGGTAAGATAGGTTAGCCCAACATCCAGCAAAAACTGTAAGCGTTCCCGGATTTCTTTCAACACATCTTTCGCAATAACAGCCTGCTTACTGGTAATGCGCAACTCGATGCCATCCATCCAGGCTGCCAGGTTATCAATATTCATAGCGCTCAGCTCTGCAATATTGCGACCGGCAATTTTAAACCACAGGCTTTCTTTTTTCAGGCGTGTGCCGCCACAGCTTTCACAAGGTTTCAATTGCATAAAACCTTCAGCCCAGTCTCGCAGGCCTTCACTGTACCCGTTATTAAACCAGCGCCTGAGCATATTCACGATTCCTTCGTAGGGCGCCGAAGGATCAAACTTCATATTCTCAAAATCAATTTCTGTCTCAATGCCCTCTTCATTTCCATATAATAAAATGTTGAGTGCTTTTGCAGGTATGTTTTTTACAGGCGTTGTTAAAGATATTTTGTTTTTCCTGGCAATTTCCTGCACCTGCTTATACACAAATGCCTCCCGTTGTTCGCCCAGCGGGGCAATGCCTCCTTCGCTGATGCTCAACGAAGGGTCTGGAATAACTGATTCCATGTTGACATGAAACATGGTGCCAAGCCCTTTGCAGGCAGGACAAGCCCCATAAGGAGAGTTAAAGGAAAAAGAATTCGGAGAAGGTTCTTCGTAACTGATCCCTGTTTCCTCGCACATCAGGTGCCTGGAGTACTGAATAATTGTGTCTGCATTATCCACCTGTAAAAAGAGCAGGTCTTTACCCAGTTTCAAGGCTTGTTGCACACTTTGGCTTAGCCGTGCTTTCATATCGGCCTGCACTTGCAGCCGGTCAACCACCAGTTCGATATCGTGAATCTTATACCGGTCTACCTGCATTTTAGGCACCAGGTCTTTTATCTCACCATCTATCCGCACTTTCAAAAAACCTTTTTTCCGCACATCCTCGAACAACTCACGGTAATGGCCTTTTCGGCCCCGGATAAGCGGGGATAAAATCGCCACTTTTTTATTCCTGAATTTTTCAAAAATATTTTCAACAATCTCCTCCTCGCTCCATTTCACCATCTTTTTGCCCGTGTTATAGGAATACGCTTCGCCAATGCGTGCATACAACAGGCGCAGGAAATCATAAATTTCTGTGATTGTACCAACCGTTGACCGCGGATTTTTATTAGTAGTTTTTTGTTCAATGGAAATAACAGGAGAAAGTCCGGTGATTTTATCCACATCAGGTCGTTCCATATCGCCAATGAACTGGCGGGCATAGGCACCAAAAGTTTCCATGTAGCGGCGCTGGCCTTCGGCAAATATTGTGTCAAAAGCCAATGAAGATTTGCCACTCCCGCTGATGCCGGTAATCACAACCAGCTGATTTTTGGGAATCGCAATGTCAATGTTCTTCAGATTATGTACCCTGGCGCCATACACCTCAATGGCATCCCCGGCCGCCTCGCCCATTCCATGCCCGTTTTGTTGCACTTTCTTCATAGATCAAGAATAACGAAGATAAGAACAAGCAAAGGATTAAAAGGTTACAAATCAGCTTCCCAGGGTTCATATGCGATTTTTATGCTAACGGACTTTTCCACAAGAGAAATTTCTGGCACAATTATTTAATGACTTTGCCGGATACCATTTTACTCACTAAAACTTTTATGTATGAAAAAAGCCGCAATTTTTGCCGCTGCTATATTCCTTTTTTCCGCATTTGCTGTTTCCGCCCAGGAAACCGGCACAGCTGTTAAAAATCCGACCGTAGACTCTATCAATGCTAAATATAGTTTATTACCTATGCCGGCACCGATGTCAATCGACCAGGTCTTCCCTGCATTGGGCGAATTCCAGTCGACCGATGCACCTGCCAATGTAAAAATTGTGCTGGATGAGCAAAACAAAGGAGTTGTATGGATAGAAGGACTGCCGCAGGGAAGGGTAAAAGCTATGCTCAGAAAATCCCCTTCAACCTACAAAATCCCCGCTCAAAAAACGGACGAAGGAACAGATGTGCCAGAAGGCACCCTGCTGTATGATAAAGACAGCAAAAAATTAAGGATTTGCCTGGGCAGGGCTTACAACGACCAGGATCCTGCCGCAGCCTTTGTACCGGTAGCAGAAGAACCTGTAGCTGCTGAAAATGTAAAAACAGCCAAAGGGAAAAAAGCTGTTACGCCTGCAGAGCAACCCAAACCCTGGTTATACGAGGCTACCAAAATTGAACACAATACGGCAATGACCAACTGAACGATATATTCAGCATAACAATGTTTCCTTACAGGGTTTAGGATGATTCGAGGCTGCAAGTAAGCAGCCTCTTTTTTTTCAGCTTATTTTCGCTGTAAATTTCACTATGTTCAGCCTGTTTAAAAAGAAAGACTCCATACCTATTACTGATTACATCTTCATGACCAGCGCTGCAAAATGGGCGGCCCTGGCACAACTGCAAAAAGAAGACAATTCAGTATATTTCATTGGCTGGTTCAACGATAGTCTTGATATTGGCCGCAGCATTTTCCGGCAACAAAACCTTGATGATTCCCGCCTGCTGTCTGCTAAAGAATGTAACAGTACAAACATGCAAGATCATATCATCATTTTCGTAGAACATTACCCGCTGAGAAATGTGGAAACAGCCCTGTTTGAACGGCTGCACTTGAAAAAAGTAAAAATTTATGCAGCCCTTGACGAACCACTTTTCCTACGGTTTGGAGGAGAAAAAATCGTTCAGTTAATGCAAAAAATGGGGATGAAAGAAACGGAAATGGTACAAAACAACCTGATTAGTCAGGCCATTCGAAATGCCCAGGAAAAAATGGAAAAGAACCTGGTCATAGAGCAAAACGCAGATTCGCAGCAGGA
>DASTSN010000083.1:0-5629 GCA_035760665.1 Chitinophagaceae bacterium
TTCTTCATCTATGGACATTTGCTCCAGAACAGCTTTCAATTGTTGTTTCTGGCGTACGATGTCATAATAGGTATTGATCACATTGGCGATGGTATTTACGACCTGGTTTTTTATGCCAAGTTCTCCCAGCCTGATAAATTCTTCGGCTTTATCGCGGGTGGCAAACATCTTCAAGCCGTCAAATAGTGTCCAGTTCAGTGCCAGCGAGCCGGAAATATTATTCGACTTCACACCATTGCTGGCCCGTTTGGTGCCGTCCGCCAGGGTTTGTTTCTGATCATTATTGTTCCAGGTAGTTCCGACATTGGCATTCAGCCGTGGTAAAAAAACTGCGTTGCGGTAGGAATAATTCAGCGCCGCCACCATGGAATCATTCTTAGATAATTGGATATCGTAATTATTTTTCAGGGCGGTGGCAATCGCCTGATCCAGCGAGACAACCTGCTGCCCGGTTGCCGTGATTCCAGTCAATAGAAATAAAGACAATACAATTTTATTCATCCGGTTCATCTGTTTTTGTGTACCGCCAAAAGCGGTTCCTGGTTTTGTCTGATGCCGTGCCGTCAACCGGTAAGGTTGATTAATGCTAGAGCATGCCGGCATTTCATCAGTATTCGTTTATACATTTTCAGTTTCCACGGTAACCGTTTCCTGGTCCAGCATATCCATTTCACTGCGCTGTTTTTTAGACGACAGGAATGAATACATTGCCGGAATGACGAAAAGGGTAAGAATTAATGAGAACATAATTCCGCCTACGATAACAACCCCCAACGGTATGCGGCTTGTTGCTGCAGCACCCAGCGACAAAGCCAGTGGCAGAGCGCCCAGAGACATGGCCAGGCTGGTCATCAGGATCGGGCGCAGTCGCATAGTGGCGGCATAAATGGCTGCTTCTGATTTTTTCATGCCTTTCAGCAGGTTCTGGTTAGCAAATTCCACGATAAGGATACCGTTTTTCGTCACCAGGCCGATCAGCATAATCATACCAATTTGTGAAAAAATGTTCAGCGTATGCCCAAAAATCCAGAGTGACAGCATGGCACCGGCGATAGCCAGCGGCACAGTCAGCATAATAATGAAAGGGTCGATAAAGCTTTCAAACTGGGCGGCAAGAATCAGGAAAATAAGTGCCAGCGCCAGCAGGAAGGCGAAACTGGTGTTGCTGGAACTTTCGGCATAGTCGCGTGACGACCCTGCCAGCGAGGTGGCAAAGGTATCATCCAGCAGGCGGGAGGCTATCTCTTCCATCGCCTTGATACCGTCGCCAATGGTTTTCCCCGGAGCAAGCCCCGCGGAAATGGTGGCGGATTTATAACGGTTAAAGTGATAAATCGTGGGGGGCGTTGTGGATTCAGTAATGGTAACCAGGTTATCCAGCCCTATCATTTCGCCTCGGTTGTTACGCACATAAATGGTTTTTAAATCCTCCGGGTCATCACGGTTAGACCTTGTTACCTGCGCAATTACCTGGTATTGCTTTCCGTCTTTTGTGAAGTACCCAACACGTCCGTTACTCAAAGCCAGTTGGAGGGTTTGCGAAACATCGTCCACGCTTACACCCAGTTCACTCGCTTTAAGACGGTTGATCATGATGCGCAATTCGGGCTTATTAAATTTGAGATCGGCATCCACGCCCTGGAAAACCGGATTCTTATTGGCTTCCTCTAAAAACTTGGGAAGCACCTGTGCCAGTTTTTCAAAATTATTATTCTGTATGACAAACTGCACCGGCAAACCACCCCGGCGGTTTACGGCAATGGTTTGTTCTTCTATCGCAAAGGCTTTTCCTTCTGTGAATTTCGGCAGGTTGCGGTTGACCATTGCGACAATTTCTTTTTGCGAACGTTCCCGCTTTTTAGGATCCACCAGTGTCACCCGCACAAAGCCTGAATTCGCTGATCCGGATCCTGCAAAACTTGGCGACGTAACAGTCAGTACAATTTCTTTTTCGGGTATGGAATCAACCATGAAATTCGATAACTGGTCAATGTATTTATCCATGGCATCGAAGGATGTGCCCTCAGGGGCTGTCACCTGCAGGCGAAACTGGCTGCGGTCTTCCATGGGGGCCAGTTCGGAAGGAAGCTGGCGCCCGATAAAAAATATAGCAGCGCCACAGGCTAAAATGATTACAAAAGCCACCCAGCGTACTTTCATGAATTTAGTCAGTGCATTGCGGTAGGAATTTTCGAGCCAGCGGAAGAAGGGTTCTGTTTTATAATAAAACCAAGAGTGCTTGTGTACGTTTCGCGTAAGCTTAACGTTGAGTACCGGTGTAAGCGTAAGCGATACAAAGGCTGATATCAGTACTGCTCCCGCCACCACAATACCGAATTCGCGGAAAAGCCTCCCCACAAATCCCTGCAGGAAGATGATGGGCAAAAACACAACAGCCAGGGTAATGGACGTGGAAATTACGGCGAAATAAATTTCTTTGGAACCTTCTTTTGCTGCCTGCCATTTGTTCATGCCCATTTCCATTTTTTTGAAAATATTTTCCGTCACTACGATTCCGTCATCCACGACAAGTCCCGTAGCCAGCACGATAGCCAGCAAGCTCAGTACGTTAATAGTGAAGCCTGCCAGGTACATTATAAAGAATGCGCCGATCAGTGATACCGGAATGTCAATAAGCGGCCGGAAGGCAATGACCCAGTCGCGGAAGAACAAATAAATGATCAGGATTACCAGCACCAGTGATACAATCAGGGTTTCTTCCACCTCTGATATCGATTGCTTGATGAACTTGGTCTGATCGAGGGCGATATTCAGTTTAATATCTGGGGGAACTTCTTTTTTAATTTGTTCGAGGCGCTTGTAAAATTCATCTGAAATAGCTACGTAGTTGGAGCCGGGCTGGGGTACCAGTGCCAGGGCTATCATGGGGGTGCCACTTTCTTTGAGAATGGTTTCCTCATTTTCAGGTCCCAGTACGGCAGATCCAATGTCTTTTACCCGGATATCGCTGCCGCCAACATTTTTAACGATAATGTTATTGAATTCATCTTCCGTGTTCAGGCGGCCAAAAGTGCGGACCGTTAATTCGGTGGCATTGCCACTGATTTTTCCAGAAGGCAGTTCCACGTTTTCCCGCAGCAGCGCATCTCGCACGTCGCCAGGTGTCAGCCCAAATGCGGATAGCTTGGCAGGATCGAGCCAGATGCGCATGGCGTACCGTTTTTCCCCCCAGATCTGGATACCGCTTACCCCCGGAATGGTTTGCAGTCGCTCCACCAGTACATTGTTGGCATACTCGGTTACCTGCAACTGGTTTCGTGTATTGCTTTGCACCGTCATGGAGAGAATGGCATCGGCATTGGCATCTGCTTTGGAAACGACGGGGGGAGCATCCAGGTCCGATGGCAGGGAGCGTTGCGCCTGCGATACTTTATCACGTACATCATTCGCTGCTGTTTCCAGGTCAACGCCGAGGTCAAATTCTACATTGATGTTGCTGACGCCTGAACTGCTGAGAGAAGTGATATTTTTAATACCCGGCACACCATTAACGGCTTTTTCAAGCGGTTCGGTGATTTGTGATTCAATGATATCCGCGTTGGCGCCAGCATAGGATGTGCGTACGTTAATATTGGGCGGGTCAATGGCGGGGTAATCCCGTACACCGAGGAATTTAAATCCAATGACACCAAACAGAACGATGATGATGCTGAGCACTATGGCTAACACTGGCCGTCGTAAACTTAATTCGGATATATTCATGCTGCCCTGTTAAAAATTACTGGTCTGAAATTTTGTTAATCTTCAGTTGTGATTCAGGTTTTATCGTTAATAAACCTGTGATCACCACGGTGTCGCCTTTTTTTACACCTTCGGTGATTTGAATAGTGGCGGAATCGCGAACACCGGTCGTCACATCCACGAATTTGGCAGCGCCATTTTCATAAAGAATGACTTTTTTGCCCCTGGCCTGCGGAATGACAGCCTGGGTTGGAATGATCACGGCGTTCGGGTCGGCATCAAAATGCAAAGAAACTTTGGCAAAGGCGCCCGGTACCAGGGAGGCATCTTTGTTTTCTACGATCGAACGGATCATAAGACTCCTGGTTTCCTGCGCAACGCTGGCATCCGTTGCCATTACTTTTGCTGTATAAATCCTGGAGGATCCTTCCGTGGTAAACTGAACTTTTTGACCAGTCTTAATTTGCGAAGAATATTTTTCCGGAACAGAAAAATCAAGTTTGAGCAGATCGGTTTGCTGAATGCTTGCAACAACGGTGCTGGGCGTTACAAAAGCGCCGGGACTGATATTTTTCAAGCCCACGCGGCCGTTAAACGGCGCCCGGATTTCGGTTTTTATGATACTGACTTTGGTAATTTCAATATCGGCCTTAATATTATTTACGTTCAGCAGGCTGGCATCATAATCCTGCTTGCTGATACCCTGGATTTTTAATAACTGTGCGGAGCGTTGTTCATTTTGTTCAGCAATCTGCAACTGCACTTCCAGCTTTTTCAGTTGCGCCTGCAGGTCGCCATCGAATATTTTAGCCAGCAACGTTCCCTTGGTTACGTACCGGCCTTCGCTCACATTCAACTGTACAATGCGGCCGGATATTTCGGGATGAATTTCGGTAGCCTCATTAGCAATCAATGTTCCGGGTACTTCCACCACATCGCTCACTGGTTTTGTTTGCGCAACAAAAACATCCACTGACACGGAGGATGGCCGGGCTGTTGCACCGGGTTTTGGCGGAGCAATTTTTTGCTCTTTTTCACCGCAACTTGCAACAATGATGAAAACGGGGGTTGCAAAAAGAAATGAAGTTTTGATGAATGATTTCAGCATGGTTCTCACGTGCAGTAAAAATTTATGTTTAAACAATAAAGATCAATAAAGATAACAGCGTGCCGCGCCATTAGATGTCAGAAAAGCTGATTTTCTTGCGTTTGCAAAGATGCGAAATTATAAGCGGTTTTGTTAGCGGATAAAAGGAGGTGAGCTGGATTTAACAAGCAAAGTTCGTTTAACTTTATTTGACTTGTGCAACAGGTCCTGCTTCTCTTTACTTAAAATTGTCATATGTCCCATTTTACGGCCGGGCTTGGTTTGTTTTTTACCGTAGAGGTGAAGAAAAGCGTTTTCAATTTTCAAAATCTCTTCCAGTCCTTCATACTGCACATCGCCCTCGTAGCCTTCGGCACCCAGGATATTAACCATGATCGACGGTAATATGTATTCGGTATTGCCCAGCGGGTATTGTAATAATATTCGCCACAGCATATCAAACTGGGAACTGTAATGCGCTTCAATGGTGTGATGACCGCTGTTGTGCACACGCGGGGCTGTTTCATTCACAAACACTTCTCCATTTTTATCCACAAACATTTCGATAGCAAAAATGCCCGGGGATTGAAAATTGCGCACAACCGTTAACGCAATGGCTTCCACTTTCCACAATGTTTTAGTATCAAGATCAGCCGGGCACAGCTGGTAATCCAGCAAATTAAGATCGGGATCAAACAGCATTTCCACTGGCGGATAAATCGCTGTTTCCTTTTTTTCGTTGGTCGCAACAATGATGGCGATTTCTTTATGAATAGTCACCATTTTTTCCAGCACACCAGGCGCATCAAAACCCTTATCCAGTTCGTCTGTGGATTTGAT
>DASTSN010000084.1:0-2365 GCA_035760665.1 Chitinophagaceae bacterium
TGTGGCGCAGAGCAAAAAATTCATGCCGCATTTTCACATTCCCCTGCAAAGCGGCAGCAGTGAAATACTGGGGTTGATGCGCCGCCGTTACAAGAAAGAGTTGTACTCAGAAAGAGTGGAAACTATCAAAAACCTTATGCCGCATTGTGCTATCGGTGTGGATGTGATCGTTGGTTTTCCTTCAGAGTCGGATCAGCATTTCCAGGAGACCTTCGATTTTTTGCATTTGCTGGATGTTTCCTATTTGCATGTGTTTACCTATTCCGAACGGGATCATACAAAAGCGCTTGAGATCAAGCCTGTGGTGCCCGTACATGTCCGCCATGAAAGAAACAAAGCACTGCGAAATCTTAGTTACATGAAGATGCAATATTTTACGGAACAGCAACGCGGACAAGTTCGTAAAGTACTGTTCGAAGGGCATGAGAAGAGCGGCATGATGGAGGGGTATACCGATAATTACATTCGTATCACTACACCACACCGGCAGGAATGGGCCAATCAAATTGTAGATTGGACAATAGCTTAAAAATTAATGATGACCAAATACCTGGTAACTATAGAATTCACCTGGAATGAAGAAGCGATGAAGATCATCCAGAAACACCGCGACTATATTAATTCGTTGATCGACGATCAGGTGATAGAGCATTATGTGGTTAGCATGGAAATACAAACAGTATGGATTACCATTAATGCAGAAAATAAAACCGATGTTAGAAGAATTCTCAATAAATCACCTTTCCGAAAATTCTGGAAGTTGCAGATCAATGAACTGATCATTTGGGATGGGCAGAATTATCGGCTGCCTTTGGTGCAACTGAACTGAGGCTTTAAGAATTATTTTTCAAAAAAATTTTTTGGGAAAACGCTCAGCCCTTATCTTCGCACTCCCAACGAAAAAGGGGCAGTTCTTATAACGATATCGGGAGTTTAGCTCAGCTGGTTCAGAGCATCTGCCTTACAAGCAGAGGGTCGGCGGTTCGAACCCGTCAACTCCCACAACCTCAGTAAAGGGTTTCAGATGATGAGACCCTTTTCTATTTTCCGTTATTGCAATACCACCTTTTTCAGCTTTAGCAACAATAGTTTGAAGATGTGAACATGATTGTTAATTTCGTTTTATATTAAGGATCGATCAACAGATCTGCCAAATCATGAAATCACTTCGCAGGCTAAAGATCAAGGACCGCCGGATCGGGAATGAAACTGTCAATATCAATTCTGAACCTTTAAAATCAACTGAGTCGATTTTGTCGCATAACACTGAAGTACGTGAAAGTCCTTGGTTTTAGCCAATAGATCGTTCACTTGCTTGTAAATACCTTTACATAATCAACATACATGGTTCCCGTCTGTATTTGCGATGGATCAAAATTGGTAAAGAAGTTGCCCCCTACGGCCAGATTTAACGTAATACGCTCTGTTTTCCCAAACAGGTTCGGGATATAGCCACCTGACTTGGTTTCAACTGCCACCCCATCAAAATAGGTTGTTAGGGTATTTTGTGCCCATACCATTTCGTACAAATGGTAGCAGGCAGTAAGATCGCCGTCGGCAGTTATATACCCCACTGCGTTTCTTACAAGATTTCGGTTGGCAGTTTTGCCATAGAAATAATTAGTTTGATATTTAGTAGGCTCCTGTCCTCTTGCCTCTAGAATGTCTATTTCGCCTTGCGTAGGCCAGGGATCGCCATAACTCCAGAAGGCTGGCCACATACCATATCTTGCAGGCAGCTTTATCCGTGCAACCATTCTTACTTTTGGAGAGGCCGCATTTGCCGACACGTTTGTTTTACACTCCACTCTTCCTGATGTGTAATTAAAGGCTTTTGGTGTAGCATCAAATGGTGTAGTGGCACCAGTTATTGTTTCCTTTTTAGCTATAATCATCAGAGTGCCATTTGCTACCTGGAGATTTGCAGACTGATAATATTGTAATTCATTATTAAAAGCACCGCCGGTCCATATATTCCATTTCGAAAGGTCCGAGTTAAAATCATCTTCGAAAACTTTTGTCCATCCGGAAGCCGAAAGAGCTGCTTCATCCAGGGTGTAATCGCAGATGGCATGCACATTATACGAATTGGAGGTAGCTCCTGCCCGTAAAACTGTTTCCTTTCCGGTGATTGAATGTTCTCCGTTGATTATTGCTTTTTTACAACTGCTTATTGTCAGGGTAGTAATAAAAAACGCAAATACAGTCCTGGTCATACTGGTTAGATTTAAGCATGGGTACAATAAATATACAGAATTAATGGCGGTATCCTGTCAAGAAGGTTGAATAGAAAGGGAAAAGGTAAATTAAGACAACCAGGCCATAAAAAAAGCTCCACCATCCATAGGGTGCGGAGCTTTCAGTT
>DASTSN010000085.1:0-111582 GCA_035760665.1 Chitinophagaceae bacterium
TTCAAAACGATTGAAAACGACCGCTACTCAACACGCATCAAGACACCATTCATAAGCGTTGAAGAACTTGTCGAAACGGCAAACACGATACTTAATAGAAGAAAAAGTAGAGCGGGAAAATCTTTGGAACATCATCTTTCGGAAATATTTCAGACATTTTCGCTTTCATTTGCAACACAAGCAGTAACAGAAGACAATAAAAAGCCAGACTTTTTATTTCCAAGCAAGGAAGCTTATCACAACCCTAAGTTTGATGAGAACAAGTTAATCCTGCTTGCATCAAAGACAACCTGTAAAGATAGGTGGCGACAAGTACTCAACGAAGCTGACAGAATAAAAGTTAAGCATTTGTTTACATTGCAGCAAGGGATTTCAAAGAACCAGCTTGACGAGATGTATAAATACAACGTTCGTCTTGTTGTTCCCAAGCCATATGTGACAAGTTTCCCACCGGAATTTAGAGACAAAATTCTAACGCTTGACACTTTTGTCAATCAAGTGCAGACAGTGCAACAATCCTAACCGGCGACCGCACAAAGCACACACATAAAGCAGGCACACAAAAGCCTAACACAAAGCTAACCTACTTTAAGAGTGTGCTTTTCGCCAACCCAGGGCAGCCAGTTTAAGAATTATAAAATTCAATTAAATTTTTCTCTTCCCTTCTGTGTCTTCTTAAACTTCATAGACCTGTCTCACAGCGAATCTTTGTGAGTGGGGTGGACAGGTCGTCGATCAACAAAAATAGTATCATACTTGTGAGCAAGGTATATATAAGGTTATAGGGTATCAATGTTTAGATGATGTTGATCTGACGTAGTGAATAAGGTAAACGCCGTGTCGTCAGCCTTTACCCAAACCCAATGGCAGACACGGCGGGGAATAGAGTATTTATTAAGCGTTCCCTTATTTCAAATCCATCTTTATATACTCTTCCAGGGCGGAGAAGATGTCGATCAGCAGTTTGGCGGTATCCTGGTCGGTGTGGCCAAAGCTGCCCTCGCGGATTTTCCACTGGATGCCTTTTTTGGCATTCGTTTTTTTTAGAAGGGGATAGTTATTTTCCAGCAACACGGAGGACTTGCGGCCCTGCACGCGAATGCGCAGCACCTGGTTGCTCTGGTATTCCAGCACGGCTTTCAGCCAGTAGCGCCGGCCTTTGTAGTTAACAGGTATTTTCCATTCCATCAGATCGCTACATCAAGGGGTGGCAGTTCGTCATAATCAAAGGGCTCCAGGGGATTTTCCAGGGCCTTAAAGTCTTTGCGGATGCTGTAAGGGTACATGTTTTCCGCAGGCAGCTGGTAGCAGGCGATCTGCCGGATGCGTTCCTCGCTGAGGTCCTCCATCATCCATTCCCAGGCCAGGTCTTCGGGGAGGATGACGGGCATGCGTTTTTTGGTATTGTGGATTTCCTCCATCAGTTCGTTAGCGCTGGTGGTAACGATGGCAAAGGTATCCAGGGTTTCGCCGGTGGACTGATCGGTCCAGGGCTGCCAGATGCCGGCCATGAAGAAATAGTCGGCATCGTTGAGTTCGATGGCGTAGGGATATTTGATTTCTTTTTTAGCGCCATCGGGTTTGTAGGAGCGCCACTCAAAAAAGTAGGAGGCCAGCACCAGGCACCGGCGTTTAAGGGCTGCGTTCCGGAACATTTTACTGTCGAGCAGTTTTTCGCAGGTGGCGTTGAGCCAGGGGATGCCTTGTTTGCGGGCAGCCATTACATCGTCCATGGTTTTGACCCAGTGAGGGATGAACTCCCAGTGCATGGGGACGATTTCAAAATCGCCGGGGGCCGATTTGCGCAGGACAGGTGCATTGCCGTAGGCAAAGCCGTTTTTGAGCACTTCAAGTTCCTGGAGGGCAGCAATGCTGCCGAGGTCTTTTTCGATTTGCTGCAGGCGGATGTAGTGGAGCCTGGATATTTTATGCCCGTAAAAATTACACATACCTAAATGTAAAAAATATCTGTAACAGGCAGCTGCCTGGTATTCTCTTCCTTGCCGTGTTTTTTAGGCGGTGTTGCAGGTTTTTAACAAACGCTATTCAAAGGCGGGGCTGAGAAGAATTTAACCACAGAGAGCACGGAGAGGCACGGAGCACACAGTGAAGCAAAGCCCCTGCTGAGAGCGGCTTACTATGGGCAACGTACACGGGTTGCCTTAATTCCTGTAACTTTATGTCAGCTGCTTTGTAATAATGCTGGAACTTTCTCTTTATGAACTATTATACTTTTCAAGCCACCGGACCTTTGAAAGATTACGTGAAGCATTTTTGGGTATTGGAAGGACAGGCTACCGTGGATAAACCCTATGTTCATCATTTTTTCGCTGATACCTGCCCTGAATTGCTCTTCTACTACACCGGCAATTTTTATGAATCTAATCCTGCACAGCAGGCAGATGCCCCAATCAAATCAGGTATAACCGGGCAGAGCCAGCAGGGCAGGAAACTTACCAGCACCAGCCAATTTGCTGTATTTGGCGTGTACCTGTATCCTTATGCCGCTGCGCACTTATTCGGCATTGGGGCGGTGGAACTGAAAAATCAAATGCTTGACCTGAAAACTATTTTGGGAAAAGAAGCCGATGAACTGGAAGAAAAAATGATGCTGGCCAGCCACAATGAATTGCGTTTGCAGATTATACGTTCCTATTTGGAAAAAAAACTGCGGTCTGCCGCGCCGGTCATTAACCCCATATGGCGATCCATGCAACAGATTCAAAAACAAAACGGCTTTATTACGATTGAAGAACTGGCTGCTGATTATTCACTTTCGCCCCGGCAGTTCGAACGGAATTTCCAGCACTTCTGCGGACTGAACCCAAAACTGTTTGCCAGGATTGTGCGCTTTCAGTCGGCAGTCAAACAACTCAATCATGCCGGCAACTCGCTCACAAATGTGGCCTACGAAGCCAACTATTATGACCAGGCTCATTTCATCAGGGACTTTAAAATCTTTTCCGGGTTAAAGCCAAAAGAGTTCCTGAAATATCACCAGAAAAACAGCCTCTGGCTAACGCAGTAGGCATGTCGCTTTTTTCCAATTTTTGCGCAGGGTGCCCAATTAATTTTGACGTTTACTTATTAAAACGAATCATGAAAAAGTCAATCTTAATTACAGGGGCATCATCGGGCATTGGAAAAGCCATAGCCGTGTATTTTGCCGAAAAAGGGTGGACTGTGTTTGCCACCATGCGCCAGCCGGAAAAAGAGACCAGCTTACAAAACTATCCCAACGTTCAACTCCTGGCCCTTGATGTAACCCGGGAAGAAAACACCCGGCAGGTGATAGCAACGGCACTGGAAACTGCCGGACGCATTGATGTATTGGTGAATAACGCCGGGTATGGACTGGTAGGCGCTTTTGAAGCCATGAGCAACGAACAGGTACGGCGGCAGTTTGACACCAATTTATTTGGCGCCATGAATATGACCAGGGCCATACTGCCGCATTTCAGGGAAACAAAAAGCGGGATGATCATCAATATATCCTCGCTGGGCGGATTGATTAGTTTTCCGCTGAACAGTGTTTACTTAAGTACAAAATGGGCATTGGAAGGCTTTATGGAAAGTTTGCAATATGAACTGAAACCTTTTAACATCCGTATAAAAAATATAGAGCCCGGCGTTGTTAAAACAGCCTTTGGGAATGCTGTGGAGTTTGTATCCAACCACTACTATGATGAGTATGCGAAGGCTGTCCTTGCAAATATGGAGGAGAGTATGCAAAAAGGAGCAGACCCCATGATTGTTGCCAAAAAACTGTGGGCTGCTATTCACGACCGCTCCTGGCGCCTGCGATATGTAACCGGGGGAAGTGCTTCCTTTCTTTTTTTCATGCGGCGCTTGCTGCCCCATACTGTATTTACCAAAATGGTTGCCGGTCAAATGGAGAAAGGGGCCCACTAACGGGTAAGCCTGCAGCAGCATCTTGGCCGGGGCATTACTGTATGGAAATTCGGTTTACCCGCTGAGGCGGCTTTAAAATAATCAGGGCTGGCGTACGTACGTTTCAATATTCAGGCGGGAAATACCCAGGCTGTCAATTTTTTCCACTCCCCGCTGTATCAGGGTATCGCCGTGAAAGGTAATGGTAAAGGAAAAATTGTTTTGCTCCCAGGCGCGGTCGTTGCAATACTCCAGGTGTTCGGTGTAGTTGCTGTCGCTGAGGCTGTAGTGCCCGCCACCGGCAGTAAAAAAGGCGGCAGAGTCCTGGCCTTTGTGCAGGTCGTGCCCCAGGAAGGCAAAGTGCGTGCCATTGATAATTTTGATAAACTCCCGGTCCTTGCTGTAGTCGGTAACCGTGGTATCGCCTTTTTCCACCAGCTGGCCTGTGAGCAGCTTCCAGGTACCCTGCAGGGGCGAGCTGTTAGCGGCGGTTTCTTTTTGCACCAGGTTGCTGCAGCCGGTTATCATACATGCGGTAGTTAATAAATAAAAAAATCCTTTCATGACAGTTGGTTTGGAAAGGGAAAGATAGGATAAAATCAGGTGCCTGCCCTGCTAATCATGCAAGGATGCCGGGCAACTTTATAAAGTAACTATACACCCAGGTATTTGCCTATCTACTCATTCGTTTCGTATAGTGATAGTTAACCGGTGCATCGCAAAAGGGTTATGGGCTCAATAGTAACGGCCTTGCTATAAATACGGCCATTTATTTTTATATTTATTACTACCAAAACCTTCTTGTATGAAAAATTTCTTATCAGTCATCCGGCTGCTGGCTGTTTATTTTATTGCCTTCGTCTTACTGTCTTTTGGTATTTCCAAGTTAATGGATGTGCAATTTTTGTCCTGGAACTATTTACAATTTGTACCGCTGCGGCTGTTGCCGGGTCAGTCATTTGCCTGGGCCTTCCTGGGCCACTCCCGCCTGTATTATGATTTTATCGGATTTGCAGAAATCCTTGCAGGCCTGCTGCTCTTGTTTAGTCGTACCCGGCTTATGGGACTGCTGCTGGCAGCTGTATTGTACATCAATGTGGTGCTGATAGATATTGTTTTTGCTGTAAACGATGCCATTGGTCACGCTACTGCAGAGTTCCTGATTGTACTCGTATTGTTAGCAGGCTATGCCAGGGATTTGAAAACATTTTTCTGGACCCGGAAGGGCCGCATGACAACGGAGGCTGTTCACGACAACAAATGGGTGGCGTTGCGGTTTCCCCTTGTTTTTATCCTGCTGGTGGTGGCGGGCAATATTGTTTTCCTGCAACAACTGAAGGCCGGCGAAGATAAAAACCTGGAAGGCAGCTACCGGCTTACGGGTATTACCATTGGCAAGGATACACTTGCCTGCAAACCTGGTAAATACACCCATGAGCCTTTGCTTTTTTTTGAATATGATCACACCTGTATTATTTCGGTTAACGACAGTGTATACGTTGCCAACTATTACAGCAACGGCGACAGTTTGCTGCTGCATTTTCAAAACAAGTTTCAGGATATTGATAGTATCAGTGGTACCATTGACCGGCAGCACTACCGCATCAGCGGTATGGCCAATGCAACACAACCCGTGCATATAGAGCTGGAACGGGTGAAGAATACAGCTTTGTAGTTCGCACTGGCTGCAATAGCAACAGCTGCACTATTGCCATACAAAACCGGGACCCTGCATGGCATCCCGGTTTAACCTACGCAGGCACAAAATTTTTTTTAGCCTTTCTCTTCAAAATGGTCTACAACATTAAAGGGTTGATTAGCGGAAAGAAGTGTATTTAGGCAAGTGGGGCACACCACTAGTAACAACTGTCGCTTACCTAAGTAATTGCCTGGGGCTACTCACCCGAGTCCCTTTTTGTGCAATAAGTATTTCCACTTAAATACTTGAATTCTCCTCTGAAAAGCGAATTAAGAGTTATCTCTTAAAGCAAAAAAAAAGCTTTTGACAATTGTCAAATAATCGACAATGTACATAGTAGGACAATAATTTTTTATTACAAATTTCGATTTAAACAGCGATACACCTAAAATCCTATAATATGAAAAGCAATTTTACCCGGTTTAACTGTATGGCAAAATTATTTTTGTCGATTGTCATTGGTCTACTATTATGCACAGGAAAGCAGGTAGTGGCGCAAACAAGGGCTGTTTATTTTGTAGGGTATAATTCCAGTACTGCCAGTTTCCCCAAAGCCGCAAGCGGTATGGATGGAGCTGTTGTCAGTGCGGGAGCTATTAATTACAGCGGGCTTCAGACGGTGAACGACAATCGTACAGTATGGAATAATCCCAATTCTGCGACCACGTTGGACATTGGAACAGCTCCGTACCTCTCCTTTACGATTACCATGAACGGAAACATTTCGCTTTCACCAGACCGGTTTGTGATGTGCGGACTTGCTGAATTTTCTTCCACGAAATTACAACTAAGGTGGAGCGTAGATAATTTTGCCACAAGCCTCGGCGAATTTACCATTAACGGATCAAGTTACACACTTTCATCGGTGGACTTATCATCCAAAGGGGTGGTGAATGTGAGTTCTATTGAATTCCGTGTTTATTTTTATAATGCATCAGGCTGGGTGTTTAATTCTGACACCGGCCCTTATTCTTCCCTGGATGGCACACCGTCTTCATATGGGGCTTACGGACAAAATGTAGCTTTGTGGTACAATAGCTTCACTACGCTTCCGTTAGTTTGGAATTCGTTTACTGTGGAAGAAAATCAACACGAGGCTCTACTGAAATGGTCAACAGAAAATGAAGTAGCGGTTGCCGGCTTCAGCGTTGAGCATAGCAAGGACGGCCGGGTTTGGCAGAGCATCGGCTATGTTCCTGCTGATAATTCAGCTGGAGTCAATTACTACTCGTACAGGGATAAAAATCCTTTTGCCGGTTTAAACTATTACCGGCTTTTGCAAACAGATTTAGATGGTAATAAAAAGTATTCCAGTGTATCAATGTTATCATTAAGCGAAGATGCCCCCACATTCATTTTACTGGAAAACCCGGTTGTATCAGGGATGTTGCGGTTCCGTATAAATAGTCCTGCCTATGTACGGCTATATTCACTTACCGGTCAGTTACTGGTGGAAAAGCAGTTTGTGCCAGGTGATTGTTCTATTGATGTACATAAAATGCCTGAAGGCATTTATTCAATTACCACCGGAACAGCCAGCAGGTTGGTATTGATCAAGTAACAACAGCCGGCTGTATATTTTATAAATGCTATCAGTAGTGGGAGGTCGTTAGTTATCTCCTTAGAAAAACCGGGACGCTGCATTGCATCCCGGTTTAACCTATGCGGACACAAATTTTTTTTAGCCTTTTTCTTCAAAACTGTCGACATAAAACTTGACTTTCATCTTGCGCCCATCGGGAGCGCTGATGTCGAGATAGATGTTGATCTTACCGTCTTTGCCTTCAATGGTAATCTTGCCGTCTTTCAGGTCGCCGCTGCTTTCCTGCAGTTGTGATGAAAAACTTGTTTTACCATTTTTAAAAGGTTCCTGCCACTGGCAGCTAAGGTCTTTGATATCCCCGGAGATGGCGTCGTTTTCTTCATCGTTATGTACAAAGACGATGGATTTATCATCCATCCGGCACTGCACTTTCCCGTTATCGGTGCGTTGCAGGTTGCCGTTCTCGTCCATGAATTCAGTTTTCGTACCGGTCCAGGTAACACTTTTGCCGCATTGGGCAACGGCTGCCACACTAATGATAAAAGCGGCTGCGCTCAGGAAAATTGTTTTTTTCATGATTCTTGAAGGTTTAATAGTAATTGAAAGGAAAGTTAATGGCCTTTTTATATTCCTTGAATTGCCAGTACCCGAATGGTTAAAATCAATAGACAAAAGGCGTAATTCAGGTATGCCTGAAGCATGATTTGCTGCCAGTGCGGGGAAGACGATTCGTCACAGGTTGCCTTTTTTTAGTTCTTCCACTGCGTGGTTGGCGGCCCTGGCTGTTAATGCCATAAAGGTGAGTGAAGGGTTTTGATTTCCGACGGAAGTCATGCAGGCGCCATCGGTGACAAAAACATTTGGGCAGCTATGCACCTGGTTCCATTTATTTAAAATGGAAGTTTTGGGATCCCTGCCCATACGGGCACCACCCATTTCATGGATATCGAGCCCGGGGGCCTGTTTGCTGTCGTATGGCTGAATGTTTTTGCAGCCGGCTTTCTCCAGTATTTCAGCGCCCTGGGTTAAAAAGTCTTTCAGCATTTTTTCATCATTATCGTCGTAGGCAACAGCGGTAATTAGTTGCGGAATGCCCCATTGATCTTGCTGGTCGCGGCTCAGGCGCACATGGTTGTCGTATTTGGGAATCACTTCACCCTGCATGGACATGTATACCCCCCAGTCGCCGGCTTCGCACAAGGCTTCTTTAAAACCTGCACCAATGGCATCACCGTTTGTATCCCGCCCGGTAGTACGGTAAGCCCCCCAGAAAACTAAGTAGCCGCGCAGGAAGTCGGTTTCCTGTTTGTAAACGTTGCGAAAACTGGGCATCAGCGGCGACACGGGCCGGCGGCCGTAGTAATAGCCATCTTCGGGACCGTCAATGCCGGCACTTAAGGACCCGCGGTAGTTCTGGAATGCAATATAATGTCCCAGCAAGCCATTGTCGTTGCCCAGGCCATTGGGAAAACGCCGGGAGGTGGAATTCAGCAATACCAGGTTGCTGTTGAGGCAGGCGGCATTCACAAAAATGATCCTGGCAAAAAATTCGGTGACGGTTTTGGTATTGGCGTCAATCACCCGCACGCCGGTGGCTTTTCCTTTTTGCTCGTCATAAATGATGGAGTGCACAACCGAGTCGGGCCGGAGCGTCAGGTTGCCTGTTCGGGCTGCCCAGGGCAGGGTAGATGAGTTGGAACTGAAGTATCCTCCATAAGGGCATCCCCGTTGGCAAAGATTACGGGCCTGGCATTGTGAGCGTCCCTGTTGTATTTGCAGGGCGCCGGCTTGGGTAAGGTTGGCACAGCGGCCCATCAGCATGCGCCGGTCTTTGTAATAACTGTTCACCCGCTGCTGCATTTGTTTTTCTGCGCAGTTAAATTCCCAAGGGGGCAGAAACTCCCCGTCGGGCAGGTGCTCGATCCCGTCTTTATTTCCGCTGATACCGGCAAATTTTTCTACATGCGAATACCAGGGGGCCAGGTCATCATACCGGATGGGCCAGTCAACGGCAAAGCCGTCCCGGGCAGGTGCTTCAAATTCATAGCGGCTCCAGCGTTGTGTTTCCCTTGCCCACATGAGCGACTTGCCGCCAACCTGGTAGCCGCGAATCCAGTCGAATGGTTTTTCCTGCACATAGGGATGCTCTTTATCTTTTACAAAAAAATGCTGGGCAGATTCGTCGAATGCATAGCACTTACTCACGATGGGATTTTCTTTTTGCATGGCTAGCGGTAGCTGGCCACGGTGCCGGAACTCCCAGGGATGCCTGGTGGCAGTAGGATAATCTTTGATGTGCTGCACATTTTTACCCCGTTCCAGCACCAGGGTTTTAAGCCCGTGCTCACAAAGTTCTTTGGCAGCCCATCCGCCGCTGATACCTGAGCCAATAACAATGGCATCATACGTATGTGCGGAGATTCCTTTTGTAGTAACCTGTAAAGTATCGCCCGGCATTGCAATCGTAATTTGTACCGGGAAGGTAATGGATATGCTGAAAACTGCCAGCACAAATTTCACTATATTACCAGTGATTTTTTTGACGAGATTTTCCTGCAACTATCAGGCTATGTATGTAAAAACAATCCTAACAGTATGCCTTGTTTTGGCGGGGCTGTCCGTACCTGCCCAGCGCAATTATTACTTCAGCAGTCATGCCGGTGATGATGGTGACGGAAGCCGGCTGCATCCATTCAGTCCCTCTGCTTTGGGTAACCTTTTATTACAGAAAGGCGATACCGTTTTTTTTGCCGGTGGCGATACGTTTCGGGTGAAGCAGGTTTTTAAAAACATAGCTGGCGATAAAAAACAGCCCGTTGTTTTTACCACTTGGGGGAAAGGCAGGGCCTTACTGGATGGGGGTGTTGCGGAAGCCTTAATTTTTCAAAACTCCCGCTATTTTAAAATTATGCATCTTTCTTTTTTGGGTGCAGGCAGAAAAACCGGAAACAGGACAGACGGACTAACACTTACAGGCTGTGATTATTTTTCACTTACACACCTGGATATCGCCGGTTTTCAAAAGGCAGGATTGCTGTTATTTAATTGCCGGTTTGCAACAGTTGACAGTGTAAATGCCCATGATAATGGAGCGGTAGGTGTACTGGTGGAAGGTGATTACAAGAAACGACTATCTGCTGATATTCACATTACGAATTGCAGGGCAGATAATAATCCGGGTGATCCAACCAACCTGGAAAATCACAGTGGCAACGGGATACTTGTCGGGAACAGTAAAAATATCATGATCGAGTATTGCAGCGCGACGAATAATGGCTGGGATATGCCCCGTATTGGGAATGGCCCGGTAGGCATCTGGGCATACGAGGCTGACTCGGTGATAATCCAGCATTGTATTTCGTACAGGAATAAAACGGCCACTGGTGCTGCTGATGGCGGCGGGTTTGACCTGGACGGTGGTGTCACCAACTCTATCATTCAGTATTGTTTGTCGTATGAAAACCAGGGAACCGGGTACGGCATTTATCAATATTATAGCGCCAGCCGGTGGAATAATAATATCGTCCGCTATTGTGTGAGTATTAATGACGGTAAAATAACTGAAAATGCTTCAGGGATGTATATCTGGAATGGCTGGAATGGCGATTCCACATTCACGAACTTTTATGCATATCAGAACTTTTTTTACAATGATGAAAAATATGCTTTTAGCTTTTCGCCGCTGAGCCAGCATAAGCAGTTTTATTTTTTCAATAATATTTTTGTAGCTGCTGACACCAGTGATATTTATTATGGTACAGACAGCAGCGCCTCGGATATTTTTGCAGGAAATGTCTGGATGCGTAAAAGCGGCGGCTTTCGCCAGCATGGATTTTCTGACTTTAAAGAATGGTCAGGTAAAACAGGATACGAACAATTAAATAAGCAAACAGCCGGCCACACATTCAATCATCCTTTATTTTTTCTGCCATCTTCCATCACACTGACCGATCCCCATGAACTTGCCGGTAGTGAACTCCTGCGCTCGTTATGCAATTTGCAATTACAAAACAAAGGCATCCACCCGGACAAAATACGCAGGTCTCTGTTAGCGAAACAGGATTTTTTCGGACATGCCCCTGTGTTGGGCAAAAAACCTGAACCAGGGATTTGTGAAATAAAATAAAAAAAACTCTCCGACTGGAGAGGTTTGCGGTTGGTGATGGAAGTGTCAGTTTTGGGGATAGTTTGCATCCGCCTTCACCTCGTCCATTTGCTGCGTATGGCGATTGCTGTGGGCGGCAATAAAAAGAATCATCTGGTAAGCATCGTACGTCCCGAAGGGTAATGTCAGCACATGATTGCGCAAATCATCATCCGTTGTTTTAACGTAATTAATGAGTTTTTCCCGGTTTTCTTTAAAAGAAGCCAGGGCTTCTTCCAGTGATTTAAACGGTGTGTTTTGTGGCTCTAATTGCGGAGAGGTTTTTACTTTTTGTGTGCGGTTTTCGATCATCTGCACAACCTGCTGATCGGTGACTTTGATGTCGGATCTTTTATCCGGATTGGCCGGCTGTTTTATTTGTGCCTCTACCATGGTCCAGAGTTGCTGCTCCGCTTCGGCGATGTGTTTTGCATTGTCTTCCACACTCCAGCGGTCAGGTCCCGGCTTATACGTGAGTTGGGCCTCACTTAAGCCCTTTACCGCATCAAAAACACCCTGTTCTGTTTGAGATAGTAAATCGGTGGCTGCTTTTCTTTCTTCATCCGTCAGGCCTTGTTTTACACTTGTAAAAGACAGGAGAAACAATGCCGGGAGCAGCATGCGTAGCTTTTTCATAATTTTTAAGTTTAATGATTAAATAGCGGATGGGGTGTTTGGATAGGAACAGAGAGGATAAGTAAGTTACAAAGATTTTTGAATTTCATTTATAAATATTCTACAGCAAACATGGATGCCAGTTGCATCTTTTCCCTTGATGTATTGGCGGCACCCGGCTTTTGGGATATTGTTGTAAGCCAGGTGTTTAAAACTTTCCTTACCTTGTTAATGCCATACAATATTTTATGAACCGCTTCGTTTTTTTGAATGGGTATGATTAAACCTAGTACTACTTTTCCCGTCTCATACCAAACTTTACTTTTTATGAAAAAATTATTGTACCTGTCTTTTTTCATTTTTGCCAGTATGCTGGCGGTGCCAGCGCTGCATGCACAGGATGCTGCTGCAGATGACTCTACCGGTTTACCCGGCGATGATTTTAGCTTACAAGGCGCCCTGGAAATGTTTAAAAAGTCGTCCTCTCCCGAAGAGTTTGAGAAAATGCTGAACACGGAGAATAACCATGTCAATAATCTTGACCTGAACGGGGACGGAGAGATTGATTATATCCGTGTGGTGGATAAATCCGAAAACAACGCTCATGCTTTTGTGTTGCAGGTGCCTGTTTCGGAAACAGAAAGCCAGGATATTGCGGTGATTGAACTGGAAAAAACCGGTGACGCATCGGCCGAATTACAGATTGTGGGTGATGAAGATATTTTCGGGGAGGAAAAAATTGTGGAGCCGGCCGGCGAAGCAGGGCAGGAAGATGCGGCTTTTATTAATGATGTTCAAAAATCTTCCGGACCGTCAGCTGCAGAAATGCTCCCGGAATACAATCAGCCGCGCATTGTAGTGAACGTTTGGCTTTGGCCGGTTGTGCGGTTTGTGTATGCACCTGCCTATACCATCTGGGTATCTCCCTGGCGCTGGCGCCATTACCCGCTTTGGTGGCATCCCTGGCGGCCGTACGGGTGGCATGTATTTCATCCTTTTGGATTACCTTATCGCCGTTCCTGTGTAATTGTGCATACCCACAGGCTGGTATATGCGCACAGGCTTTATACACCGGTAAGAATGACATCTGTAACGGTACATACCCGCTACCAGGGACCGGTGAATCATTACCGGGTCACACGCAGAACGACAACGGTTACCGGCCCACGCGGCAACCAGTTCACAAGAAAAACAACGACAGTTGAGCGTGGTCATGGTAATAAGAAGGTAAAAGTAACGAGGACGAATGGGCGAAGAAGAAGGGGCTAAAGAAAGCATTGGTACGTCCCGGGTAACCTGTTTAAACAATACATCATTCTTTCAGGCATGCAAAAGCCGGCTGTTTTCTAAGCCGGCTTTTTAGTTATTAAATGCTGCTTTAAACCATTTCCATTTTTAGTACGGCTGCTGCTGTTTTTGCTGTTTTCAGTACAGCGGCAATGTATTGTGAGCTTAATTCAAAAGGATCGTACTCCGTGAATTCTTTTTCCAGTTTTTCCACATTGATCTTATACGAATTGTCGGAAAGAATTTTTTCAACAGCCAATTTGATTTGACGGGGACTCGGCGTCTCGGTCTTCAGGTTGATGCCCAGCTTAAAGTAACCTACCCGTGCACAAATTTCATTTTTCCCTTCATGCACGCCGGCTACCACCATGGGCAATTTATGTTCAACCCCCAGCATCACGCCACCGTAGCCACCATTGGTAATATATGCGTCTGCATAAGGCATGACCTCGGCAAAGGGAATGTAATCTTCTATGATAATATTTTTATGCGGGTAACTTTCGCGTAATTCAGTTGTTTGCGATCCGCCGGTGGTAACCACCAGCAAGACCTCTGTATCTTTAAATGCTTCGAGGGTGGGTATCAGCAGTTTCCGGGGATCTTTCTCGACAGTGCCCTGGGTGACGAGGATCATTTTTTTATATTCCACAAGCCGTGGATCAAACCATTGTTTATGTACTGTAGTGGTAGCATGCGGCAATAGTGGTCCGATAAAACGAATATGCCTGCTGAGATCGCTCCTGTAATATTCAAAACCCGGTGTGCCGATTTGCAGGAAAAGATCTGATTTTTGAATATTCATATCAAACAGTGATTCCCCTTTGTGCGGTAGCTGGTATTTTTCAAACAATTGGTACATAACTCGGTGCGGCTGCTTAAAAATAATCATGTTCGCAGCTGCCCGCAGTACCGATTGCAGCAGTTTGCCCAGGGCTGTGTAACTGGGGGTCATGGCCAGACCGGCCGGCGGCAGGTCTTTCGAGGTTTCCGTTAAAGGCATCACACCAATGGAAATAACAGGAATACGCATACGCTCTTTTACAAAGGGAATACCGGTAAAGGCGCAATCAGCTATCATCAGGTCAAAGGGAAATGATGCATGAATAGCCTTTATGTCTTCATAGTATTCCGGTCCGCGCAGGATGAAGGCATTAATAATATCAAACTTCAGTTTGCCGATCTGGGTTTTCTTTTTTTTACGGCCAGGAAAAAATTGATCAAAATTATTATCGCTAACATCAATTGCTTTTTTAAAGGGATAATGCGGGATGTTTAGTTTGCCCAGTTTTTTCGCATAACCGGAAGAGGTATACCACGTGACATCGTAACCGGTGAGGGACAAATGAACGGCCAACCCGGTCAACGGGTTAAAATGGCCATCGGCCGGAAAACTGGCGAATAAAATTTTTTTACGATCGCCGGGTTGCTTTGAACTGTACATGAAAAATAAGGTTTAATGGTAGTGCAATATTATAGGCAGATCACAGGCAGGAAAAGGGTGCCGTACATGAATTGCTTCATTTGCCGCATGAAATGGTAAAGAAGTGGCCCAGCGTGTATGTTTCGGCTGGACAGGCTACAGGTATTTCTTTTGTGTTGTAAAAGAAAAGTCCTCACTCTTTGCTAAATTGTGTGGATTTACAGCCGAAGCTGCTTATGACCAGGTTAGCCCGTATCACTCTTTTTTTTTGGTTTTCCGTACTGCCAGGTGTTTACCTGCAAGCGCAGTCAAATACGTATATTCTTAATGGTTATGCCACCCAGAACAGCTGCAACTGCTATACCCTTACTCAGCCTGTTGTAAATGAAAATGGCAGTGTGTGGAATGCCGGCAAAATAGATCTGACACAACCGTTTGACTTTGTCTTTAATGTGTTTTTGGGTTGTCTTGACCAGGAGGGTGCCGATGGAATTGTGTTTATGCTGCAACCCATCAGTACAAGTATTGGTACCACCGGTGAGGGAATGGGCTTCCAGGGTGTTGCTCCTTCTATCGGCATTTCACTGGATACCTGGCAAAACCTGAACCTGAATGACCCCGTGTATGATCACATCAGCATCCAGGCCAATGGAGTGGTGGCACATGGTTCCGATCTTGCCGGGCCTGTGCCTGCTTCACCTGTGAGCGACAATATTGAAGATTGCAAATGGCATTTACTCAGGATCAGCTGGGATCCTGCTGCCTACAGTCTGAAAGCCTATTTTGACGGTTCATTACGGGTACAGGCAACCGTAAATTTGGTAGCTACTATTTTCAATAACGACCCGATGGTTTATTGGGGATTCAGCGCAGCGACCGGCGGGTCTGTAAATCTGCAGCGATTTTGTACGGCTCTCAATCCATTGTTTTCTACCGGCTCAGCGAATGATGCAGTTTGCCTCGGTAAGCCTATTCAATTTAATAACCAGTCTCAGTCATTTGCTCCTATCAAAAGTTATTACTGGGATTTTGGAGATGGCACTACCAGTACAGTTGCTGCCCCAGGGGCACACCTGTACCAGCGGCCCGACGTTTATACCGTTAAGCTGGCGATAACGGGTATGGATGGGTGCAATAGTGATACGCTGGAAAAGGTTATCCGCATCGGTGATACGCCTATGCCAGCTTTTTCGGTGTTCGATACCTGCGCAGGGTTGCCCCCGCGCATCATTGATCAATCAGTTGTAAATGTGGGATCTGTGAATACATGGCATTGGTTACTTGATGGCACTACCCCGGCAGTTCAGCAGGCCCCGCAGTTCGGCAATTTGCCGGCTGGCACTCACCACTTACAGCTAGCGGTGGCCAGTGATATTGGATGCCCTTCAGATACAGTGATGAAAAGCTTTAACCTGGCGCCAATTCCGGTCATTGATTTTGCCGTTAAAAATGGATGTGTAAACGACCCGCTTCAATTTACCGGTGTTCAGTCAGACAACCAGACAACTGTGACCGGCTGGAACTGGCAATGGGAAACTAATAATGCGGCTACTCAACAGACAGCAACAATTGTTTTTGCCAATCCCGGGAATAAAACAATTCAACTGACAGCTACTGCTTCAAACGGTTGTCGTTCTTTACCGGTGTCAAAATCCATTTTTATTAATGCAGTGCATGTTTTTGCTGGCAATGATACAATTGTGTTAAAGGAAAGTCCTTTTCAGTTACATGCGACCGTTAGTCAGGCTGGTACAGCTTCTTATACGGTTAGCTGGCAGCCGTTTACTGGTTTAGATAACAGTAGCATTCCCAATCCTGGCGGAATGCTGGAAGACGATCAGGTTTATTTATGTAAAGCTACCACACAAGAGGGTTGCCAGGCAGAAGACTCTGTGAAGGTTACAGTATTCAAAGGATCGGCTGTGTATGTGCCTACCGGGTTTACTCCTAATGGAGATGGGCGCAATGATGTGTTACGGCCTTACCTGGCCGCGATTAAAGAGCTTTCCTTTTTTTCGGTATACAACCGCTGGGGGCAACTGGTGTTTACCACCAATCAGCCGGGTAATGGTTGGGATGGTACAATCAATGGAATACAACAACCAGTGGGCACATATGTTTGGCGCTTAAAGGCGGTGGATGTTGTAGGAAACGTCTACGTACGGCAGGGCACTACAACGCTGATCCGGTAAACAGGGATTGCTTAGTCCCAGGCAAGAGCACTGGCGCCAAGAATAGCTGCATCAGATTCGCGCAGGTGGCTGATCAGAATTTTTACCTTGTTTTGAAATACCTGGATCAGGTTGGCCTCCATATGCTCCCGTGTGGGTTTCAAAATCAGGTCGCCAGCCTTGGTCAGTCCACCAAATAGAATGATGGCTTCCGGGCTGGAGAACATAACGGCATTGGCCAGTGCCAGCCCGAGTATTTTGCCGGTGAATTCAAAAACCTGTTTGGCTAACTTGTCACCCTTTACGGCAGCTTCGTATACTTTTTTTGAGTCCAGCTCTTTTTTGGGAATTTTTCGCAGCAAACTATCTTCTTTACTGTTTTCCAGCATTTCAATTGTTGTATAAGTTACCCCGGTAGCAGAGGCATAACTTTCCAGCGATCCGTATTTACCGGTGCCGGGGTGCAGTCTTCCGTCGGGGATCACAATGGTATGCCCCAGTTCACCCGCAAAACCATCATGGCCATAAATCAGCTGCCCGTTTGCAACGATTCCGCTGCCTACGCCAGTGCCCAGTGTGATCATGATAAAATCCCTCATTCCTTTTGCGGCGCCATACATCATTTCGCCAATCGCAGCTGCATTTGCATCGTTGGTGAGCGAGACGGGTAGTTTAAATTTATCCTCAATCAGTTTAGCAAGCGGGATGATTCCTTTCCAGGGTAGATTCGGGGCGTATTCAATTGTACCAGTGTAGTAATTACCATTGGGGGCGCCAACGCCAATGCCTTTGATCCGTCCGCTGCCGCCGGCTTTCTCTATCAGTTCAGAGAGAGCCTTGTATAATTCTTCGATGAATGTATCAACCTTTGCATGTTTTTTTGTAGAAATATCACCGGAAAAAAGCACGTTTCCATTGCGGTCGACAATTCCAAACTTTGTTCCCGTACCGCCAATATCAATTCCAATGACCAGTTGTTCCAGTGCAGCAGCAGATTTTGTTGACATTATTATTTATATGTTTAAGTTTAAAAAAACAGCCCTGCAACCGTTGGGTGATGGCAGGGCTGTAAATGTACGAATGAAATTATTTTAATGCCCCCCTCCGATTTGCTGGTCAAAGTCCAATCCCTGCGATTTCAGTACACTCTTCAGCTTCAATGCCAGGAAGGCAAGGAACGCAAAGCAGGCCGCTGCAACCAGGTAGGAGTAATGCATACCGATAGAGGGTGTATCACCCAATGCACCCTGGAAGGGCGGAATGACTGCGCCGCCAAGAATCATCATAATCAGGAAGGCGGAACCCTGGCTGGTATATTTGCCCAGGCCGGCAACACCCAACGAAAAGATACAGGGCCACATGATAGAGCAACACAAGCCGCCCGCCATAACTGCATAAACAGAAGTGATGCCTTTAGTGGATACCCCAAATAACATGAAGAAGGTAGCCAGCAGCGCCAGTGTGAGCAGCGTTTTTACCGGTTTTTCCTGGCCAAAGAAAAAAGCAATGATGCCTACGGCAATGACCCCGGCATAGGGCAGCAGTTCCACGATGTCGTTGCCGTAAAGATGGTTTACAAAAAGGATGATCCCAAAAGCAATGTAGGGCACAACAATTGTGGCTATGTATTTCCCTCTTTTTGAAAGATCAAACACACCGATGGCGCCGGTCCAGCGACCGATCATTAAACTGCCCCAGTACAAAGACACGTATTTGGAAATTTCATTGTCCAGCAAACCCGCAGATGTAAGGTAGCCGGGTGTTTTCAGCAAGGCGCCAAAGTTGTTGTCAATGGTAACTTCCACACCCACATATACAAAAATACCCAGCATGCCATAGATCAATTGAGGATATTTCATGGCTCCCCAGCCGTTATTGTTTTTTATAGCGCTTTTGTTGGAATAAAATAAGATGGATACAATGACGATGAGGGCAACAACCAGTAATGGTAATTTTTCAATGTCTGTCAGCTGGCCAATTGTTATCAGAATGCCAATGGCAGCAGTCATGGTTATGAGTGCAACAGAGGCTTTGGAGGAGCCTTCAAATTTTGCATCATCTTTACCGGCTGGCAATTTGGAAAAAGCAAAAAATAAGGCCACGGCAGCAAAAACCGACGCCACGATCAGGTACAGGTTATTGATATTTGTAACGGTTACTTCTTTATGTTCACCCCCCACTGAGCCAAATAAAAAGAAGCTGACAATGATCGGGCCGAGCGTGGTACCAAAGGAGTTGACACCCCCGGCCAGGTTCAGCCTGTGTGAGCCGGTGGCCGGATCGCCCAATGCAATGGCAAAAGGTTGGGCAGCGGTTTGTTGAAGCGAAAAACCCAATGCGACGATAAAAAATGAAACAAGAATCAGCGGGAAGGAATTGGCGTTGGCAGACGGGATGATTGCCAGGGCGCCGATTACGGAAATGAACAGCCCGTAAATAATACCTTTTTTATATCCGATTTTATTTAAAATATCATAACCCAGCGCACTGGAAACAAGATACAATACCAGTGAACCAATAAAATAAGCACCGTAAAATGCAGAGCCGATTAACTGGGACTGGAACTGTGAAAGATTAAAGTGGGTGCGACAAAATGGAATAAAAATACTGTTGCTTGCTGCAATAAATCCCCAGAAAAAGAAAACTATTACCAGGGTGCTCAGAGCGCCATAATTCGTAGGCTGTTTGGCTTGTTGATCCATAGCAATCAATTGTTGGTTTAAAGACTGCTGAAAGTAAGACAAATTTTTTATTCAGCAGAAATCGATATAAATTTTATATTCATGCATTGAGCTTTTAAAAAAAAGCGCTTAATTTCAGTTCAATCTTGCAAGAACAAACCCCTTTCTTCGATGGAAATAATTCACGTTTCAGCAGAGTGTTATCCAGTAGCCAAGGCAGGCGGTTTAGGCGATGTGGTGGGAGCGTTACCCAAATATCAAAACAAAATCGGGCACTACGCCAAAGTGATTATGCCCATGTACCGGACGAAATTTTTATACGACAATGAATGGGAACTGGTGCATGAAGGCGGACAACACCTCGGCCCGCATTGGTTTCATTACAGTGTTATAAAAGAAAAAACAAATAAACTGGGGTTTGACCTGTTTCTCGTTGACATCAATGGCTTACTGGACAGGGAAAAAATATATGGGTACGATGACGACACTGAACGATTCCTGTCATTCCAGATTGCCGTAGTGGACTGGGTCAGCCAATGGAAACACAAACCGGATATCGTGCATGTCCATGATCATCATACGGGGCTGATTCCTTTTATGATGAAACATTGTTTTGTCTTTAACCATCTTGCTGATATTCCTACGGTTTGTACGATTCATAATGCACAATACCAGGGTGCGATGGGCTGGGATAAAAGTTATTACCTGCCAGCCTGGGACAACTGGAAATGGGGCGCACTGGACTGGAACGGATCCATCAATCCGCTGGCATCAGCCGTAAAATGTGCCTGGAAAGTGACAACAGTGAGCTGGAGTTACCTGGAAGAACTGAAATATATGTCCAACGGGCTGGAGAGTTTATTTGAATACGAAAATGGGAAATGTGCAGGTATCCTCAATGGTATTGATAACGAAGTATGGGATCCGCAAACGGATCCGTATCTCAAAAAAAATTATGATACCCGGAATTTAGCGAAAGGCAAACATGCCAACAAGCGTGAACTGTGCGAACGGTTTAACCTGGATGAGGAAAAACCACTGATTGTTTTCATTGGGCGCCTAGTAGGTGAGAAAGCCGCAGATATACTTCCCGAGGCAATCCGTTCTTCCATTTATCAGCATCACGGCAATTGCAGCTTTTTGATTCTTGGATCGGGAGAACCCGCCGTAGAAGGCGAACTGCAAAGCCTGCACCACCAGTTTGCAGGCTACATGAACACCTACATAGGTTACAGTGAACCACTGAGTCATCTTATGTATGCCGGGGCCGACTTTTTGCTTATGCCCAGCCGGGTAGAGCCCTGCGGCCTTAACCAACTATATGCATTGCGCTATGGCACAGTGCCAATGGTGCGCAACACAGGAGGCTTGCGGGATACGGTAGTGGATTATGGCGATTGGCAGGGCTTTGGCATCAAGTTCGACCAGGCCTCCGTGTGGGATATTACCTATTCTGTTGGCCGGGCAATAGATGTGTATACGCATAAAAAAGAGCTTTGGAATTGGATGCGGGAGTATATGATGGGCATTGATCATTCCTGGGATTCAGCGGCTCAACAATACATTGAATTATATCAATCCTTAAAGTAACTTTATTATTGTATCAATAAAATCCTGCTATTATGTCTTCCATTGCAAAAGATGTGCTTGCCGTCATATTAGGCGGTGGTGCCGGAACGAGATTGTATCCATTGACTGCCAGCCGCTCCAAACCAGCTGTACCAATTGCCGGTAAGTACCGGTTGGTTGACATACCGATTTCTAATTGTTTGAATTCCGGCATCGGACGAATGTTTGTATTGACGCAATTCAATTCGGCTTCCTTAAACAGGCATATAAAAAACACCTATCACTTTAGCGCCTTCAGTTCGGCCTTTGTCGATATTTTGGCTGCCGAGCAAACCCCTGATAATCCTACCTGGTACCAGGGCACTGCCGACGCTGTTCGCCAGGGCTTGCGCCATATTGCCCAGTTCCCGAGTGAATATATATTAATACTTTCCGGCGATCAGCTCTACCAGATGGATTTTGAAGAAATGCTGGAACATCATAAGCAGAGCGGTGCCGATGTATCCATCGCCACTATACCGGTGGTGGCCCGCGAAGCATCGGATTTTGGTATCATGAAAAAAAATGAAGAAGGATTGATTACTTCGTTCATCGAAAAGCCTAAGCAGGATTTACTGCCCGACTGGGTGAGCGATACTGGTGAGGAAATGACAAAAAAAGGCAGGATCTACCTGGCCTCGATGGGTATCTACCTCTTCAACCGCCAGTTCATGATTGACCTGTTGATGAGCGAAAAGAAAGACGCTACGGATTTTGGTAAAGAAATAATCCCGCAATCAATCGGCCATCACAAAGTGGCCAGTTACCAGTACGACGGCTACTGGACCGATATTGGAAATATTTATTCATTCTTTGAAGCAAATCTTGGCTTGACAGATGAATTGCCGGAGTTTAATCTGTTTGATAACGAAAATTCCATTTACACAAGGGCCCGTATGTTGCCGCCGGCAAAAATCAGCGGTACCACCATGGAAAAAACAGTTGTTGCAGAAGGTTCCATCATCAGCGCCTCCCGGGTGGAGCACAGCGTTGTGGGTATTCGCTCCCGCATCGGACACGGCACCACCGTGGTGAGCAGTTACCTGATGGGGAATGATTATTTTGAAACACTGGACGATATTACGCATGCACACAAGATAGGCATTCCCCTGCTGGGTATTGGCGACCGCTGCTACATCCGCAATGCTATCATTGATAAAAATTGCCGCATAGGGGATGACGTTAGAATTAATGGCGGCCCGCACCTTGCCGATACGGATCATGCTTTATATACGGTAAAAGATGGTATCGTAGTAGTAAAAAAAGGCGCTGTAATCCCGAACGGTTTTGTAATCTAATCAATACTACAATTTTGCAGAGAGGAGGTGATGAGACCTCCTCTTTTAGTGTGTACATGTTACATAATATTCCTATCTTCCCATTCATTTATTCACTCCACTAATGCTTGCATATGTCATCTGCCTTTACCGGTGTAAAACCTAAACTCAGTCTTGCCCAGATTATTAATATGAGTGTTGGCTTTTTCGGGATACAATTTGGCTGGGATTTGCAACGTGCCAATATGGGAAGAATTTATGAAAACCTGGGCGCCAACCCCGATCAGGTTCCGCTCTTGTTCCTGGCAGCACCGCTTACAGGCTTGCTTGTGCAACCCGTTATTGGTTATTTAAGTGACAGAACCTGGCACCCAACCTGGGGAAGAAGACGTCCCTATTTCATGTTCGGCGCCGTGCTCAGTTCTATCGCATTGTTATTGATGCCGCACAGCAGTACGTTATGGATGGCGGCCGGCTTGTTATGGATACTCGATACCTGTGGCAATGTGGCCATGGAGCCATTCAGGGCTTTTGTAACGGACAAATTACCCGATTCGCAGGTGAACCGCGGATTTATCATGCAAAGTTTAATGATCGGCCTTGGCGGCAGCATTGCCTCCGCGTTACCCTGGTTGATGCGGAATGTGCTTCATGTTAATAATATAGCCGACAAAGGATCTATTCCGGAAAATGTACAGTGGTCATTTTATATTGGTGCTTTCTTTTTTCTTACAGCTGTATTTTATACCGTTTTTACCACAAAAGAATACCCGCCATCGGATCTGGGATTCAAAGAAAAAGTAAAGGCAGCCAATAAAGGATTTGGTGCCGGTGCACGCGAAATTTTCAAGGCGCTTGCGCAAATGCCTCCTAAAATGAAAGTGATTGCCCTGGTGCAGTTTTTTACCTGGCCGGGTCTTTTCCTGATGTGGTTTTATTATACAACAGCCGTGGCTGTCAATGTATTTGGGGGAAAAGATGCCAGCGATCCTGTTTACGCACAGGGTGCCGATTTTGGCAGCCTGACTTTGTCGTACTACAGCGTCATTACTTTCTTATTTGCCCTGGTGCTTCCTTCCATTGCAGATAAATTAGGGCGAAAGCTGACACATTCCCTATGCCTTTTGTGTGGCGCACTTGGTTTGATCAGCGTCAGCTGGGTACAAAATAAATACATGCTCTATGGCTGTATGACCGGTGTGGGTATTGCCTGGGCTAGCATTCTTTCCATGCCCTATGCGATGCTGAGCGGGGTGCTGCCAAAAGATAAAGTGGGTATTTATATGGGGATATTTAATTTCTTTATTGTGTTGCCGGAAATCATTGCCTCGCTGGGTTTTGGCTGGCTGATGAAAAATGTGTTGCATAACGACCGCCTGCTGGCCGTAGAGGTGGGGGGCGTACTGATGATACTTGCAGCGATTGTATGTTATTTGTTTATCAAAGAGAAAAAAAACGAAGCTGTTGATGAAGAGTTGACAGCAGAAATGGAAATTATTGAACAACGATCAGTCTGATTTACCATGAAAAAAATAATTACACTTGTTGTAACGGTAATTTTTTTTGTAACAATCCATGCCCAGGATAGCATTCATATCTATCCTGTAAACTGGTGGGTGGGTATGAAAAATCCCAAACTGCAGCTGATGGTTCATGCGCAGGGAATAGGAGCTGCACAGGTTGCAGTTTCCTATCCGGGTGTGAAATTGGTAAATGTCAGCAAGGCTGAAAATCCTAATTACCTGTTCATCAATTTAACCATTGCCCCAACAACACGGCCGGGACATTTCAACATTCATTTCAAAAGTCAATCACAATCTCAAACGATACGGTACGAGCTGAAAGCGAAAAGCAGGGAAGATGGAAAAACAAGAATACAGGGTGTAACGGCCAAAGATTTTATTTACCTGCTAATGCCTGACCGGTTTGCAAACGGGGATCCATCAAACGATTTTTTTGCCGATATGCGTGATACAGCGCATAACCGGCAGAATCCGTTTGACCGCCATGGCGGCGATCTTCAGGGTGTGCAGGACCATCTCGATTATTTAAAAGACCTGGGTATAACAACCATCTGGATGACGCCGGTGGTGGAAAACGATATGTCCAGGACGATGGAGGGCGGTACATCGCGCAGTACTTACCACGGGTACGCCTTTACGGATCAGTACCAGGTAGACAGGCGCCTGGGCGGTAACGCGGCCTACATCCGCCTCATTAATGCAGCGCATGCCAGGGGACTAAAAATTATCCAGGATGCCGTATACAATCATGTCGGGAAGGATCACTGGTTTATCCGTGACCTGCCCATGAAAGACTGGGTGAACCAATGGCCTGCTTACACAAACACATCTTACCGGGATGAACCACTACTGGATCCCTATGCTGCTGAAATAGACAGGAAGACTGCTGTAGATGGCTGGTTTACACCATTTATGCCCGACCTGAACCAGCGTAATCCCTATGTGGCAAATTTTTTAATTCAATATGCCATCTGGGCTACCGAGGAGTTTGGTATTGATGGCTGGCGGATTGATACTTATTTCTACAGCGATGGCGCATTTTTGAATAAAATCAATGACGCCTTACAAAAAGAGTTTCCAACGATTACCATGTTTGGCGAAACACTGGTACATTCCAAAATCAGCAGCGCCTATTTTACCAGTAATAACTTTAAGGTGCCATTTCAATACAACTGTCCCGGGGTAATTGATGCGCCGCTGACGTATGCCATGCTGGATGGACTCAACGAAGCATTTGGCTGGTCCGAGGGCGTGAATAAAGTGTATAGCACCCTTGCCGGCGATTTTGTATACAAAGATCCAATGCGGAATTGTACTTTTTTAGATAACCATGATTTTGATCGCTTCTATTCGGTCGTGGGGGAGGATTTTGCAAAATTTAAAATGGGGATAAACTGGTTGCTGACTTTGCGGGGCATTCCACAATTATATTATGGTACCGAAATTCTAATGAAGAATTTTAAAAACCCTACGGATGCAGAGGTGCGAAAAGATTTCCCGGGTGGCTGGCATGGTGATATTGTAAATAAGTTTCTGGCCAGCGGCAGAACCCAGCAGGAGCAGGAGGCGTGGACTTATATTGCAACGCTGGCGAATTTTCGCAAACATTCTCCGGCGTTGACAAGCGGCAAGCTAATGCAGTACTTGCCACAAAACGGATTGTATGTTTACTTCCGCTATACCAGCCAGCAAACAGTGATGGTTATCAGTAATACTGCAAAACAGCCTATACTGGTAGACTGGAAACGGTTTGCTGAGCGGACAGCGGGTTTTACTGCAATGCGAAATGTGATTACCGGTGCAACAAAGTCGTTTGAAAACTTTGCGATTGATGCAGGAGATAGTTTTGTTTTTGAACTCATGAAATAAGGGAGGCCATCAGATCAGCGTGGCCAGTATCATCTTTTTACCATACTCCCAGTCGCTGAGCACTTTGTCCATTGCTTCAAACATGGTTTTGCGGTTTACTTTTTCTCCTTTAGCTGCAGGCGCAAGTGTTTTGGTATTCACATCCACTACCTGCACTTTCGTGGCAAACCAGGTAGTGTGGAGGCGGGGAATGCCCATTCCCAGGATCATTCCCGGCAGACCATGTATGCCTTCCGGTCCGCCACTGATGGTTAACTCATCTGTATAAAAGGCAAACACCGCTACGGTGTCAAATAGAATCCCAACCGCTTTACGGCATTCAAAACCTGCAATCCTGCGGGTATCGTTGGTGATCTTCCACCGAATATTCAGCAGGCTGTCTTCCAGCAAAAATGTTTTTTCAAAAATTGGTTTTTGGCTGATAGTCTGACCGGTTTTATAATTATTAAACACGACATTTTTGTCTGCAAAGGGTTGAAAAAAGTTACGGGGATCATACGGTGCTTCTTTCGTTTGATGGTATAATGAATGGACAGTGTCACCGATAAACTCAAAATAACTGTTTACGGATTGTGGCAGCCGGTCCTTGATATTGTCGTACCAGTCCGATGCAATTTCTTTATAAAGGGCTTTAACGGCAACTGTTTTTTCATATTCAATCTTAACCGTTCCAAAAAAGCTGGCCTGGCTGTGGCTGAGTATGGTCAGTATCGAAAAACCGGCAATGAGTATATATTTCATCTGTTTATTTTTTATGTAACCGCCGTTGCCGGCGGCTGAATTTTTTTTAAAACTGCGTAATTAAATGACCGTTAGATCAGGCGTTCAATCGGGTTTCAGTACTGCTTATTTTTGACCAGGCATTTGTGAAAATGTCCATTGGAATGTCAGCATAAAATACTGGCCCACCCGCTGGTAACGCTGATCGGTTACGAAATTGCTGTTAATAATCCGGCTGTATCCTTTGTTCTGGTTCAGGATATCATTGGCAGAAAAGATGAATTTGCCTGTCTTGTCTTTGAACACTTTTTTTCCAATACTTGCATTCCATACTATTATATTGGTATTGCGGTCAAAGGCTGAAATTTTTTGCCGCAAGTCAAAGTTCACGTCAGAGTTGAGTTCAATTTTACCCGGCAGCATTAAAAACCCATCTACACTGCCACCATAGGTCCAGTAGTTATTATTTACATCTTTACGCAAGGAAGACTTAGAGATATTTCTGCCAAAGGTTGGGTTGATACTAAAGCTGTATTTTTCCTGAATGGAATAGCCCATGCGGTACTCGATGGTAAACGTTGTGTAGGTATTATCGCTTTGCTGTCCGTTGATGAACGTTGCATTGCGGCCGCCATTGGCATTTAGGTTTATGCCGTGCGTGAGTTTTTTATCGCCCTGGCCAATTTGCCAGCCGCTGTAAATGTACCAGTTCCGGTTTCCGTTTACATTTACCGGCATTGATAGCACCCTGCCGAAGGAATCAATCGTATTATAAGTGGTGATGGCCCGCTGGTTGATATTATAACCGGCACCAACAAACATGTATCGGCTGCTTAGGATTTTGAAGCTGTTGTACCATACATTGAAGGAATGATTAAATCCTACTTTCAGATCAGGATTACCAACGTGGATATTCAACGGATCATTGTTATTGCGTATTGGTTGTAACTGGTCGAGTGTTGGCTGGCGGGTGGTTCCGTTATAACGAAATCCAATATTTGTTTGTGATTTCAGGCTATAACTGACCTGGGCTTGTGGCGTGAAGTTGGTGAAATTATACACATTTGTCGTGCTTTGATCCAGGTTGTTCAGTTTTAACTGAATGGCAGATATACCGCCGCCCAACGAATATTTCAGTTTTTTGCTGAGATAGCGCAGGGTAACAGTTCCGCTGTTGGAAAAAGCATTCAGGTCGAAATTGTTACTGTATAAAGGATTAATCACGGTGTATTTACCGGTATTATCCTGTTCGTAGGTATTGAGATGCGAAGTTGATTGATTATTATTATAACTGTATTCCGTAACGAGGTTAAAGTTCGTGCTTAGGGGTTCGTTATACGTTATTTTGCCACCAAATGTCCGGGAGTTGCCGTTGCCGGTTTTTGACTGGTCTGTAATATCTGTGGAATCAAGAATACCATTTTTAAAAAATTTATTATTTGCATACAAAGAGCCGGTATTGTCGTCGCTGATCAGGCTGTATTTCATGGTGGCAATCAGCTGCCTGCCTTTCTTTTTAAACAGTTGGTTATAGGTAAGCTGGTTATCCAATTGTTTGTGTGTGGAGTTTTGGTCATTGATACGGTCGCCTGTATTGACGTATTGCTGGTTCTGATCCAGTGCCTCGCTGTGCGTGCTGGCATAACTTTGCGTGGTTTTATAGGTGCCAGTCGACCGGAAAGTAAGCGTAGCAAGCGAATCAATTTTCCAGTCGTATTTTCCACTGGCTACATGCTGCTGTTTTAAACCGTTGCTGGTAGTGTTTTCATTGTTGTAATACGTGGTATCCTGTAATAACGTTTGCTTCAATGTAGACCCTACGTTATTTGTTCCCAGCCGGTTAAACCGGTACGACAGGTTCAGGTTGTTTTTGTCGGCATTCCATTTGTTGCTAAAAAGCCCGCCGGCAGAATAGGCATTTGGAAGACCCTGCAAACTCCAGTTGCTAAAGTCATCATTCGTACCAAAACTGTAGTAATAGCCGCCGATTTCATCGTATTCATAATCATCTTCGATGCCCAGTTTGTTTCGTTCGTCCCAGCCGAGGCTGCCGGTTGAAGTTGTGCTTTTGGTACCGTAAACTGATAATTTCTTTTTCCCCACAAACCGGTTAAAAAGAGCTTTGGCATTAGTGTATTGAGTAAAGTCTGATCCCGCTTCCAGTTTACCGAAATAGCCTTTCTTAGCGTCTTCTTTCAATTTAATGTTCAGGGTTTTACTGTCGTTATTGCCTCCAATGCCGGTGAGTTTATCCTGTTCGGTTTTTGTATCAAATACCTGTACTTTATCCACAATCTTGGCGCCCAGGTTTTGGGTAGCAACGGTCGGGTCGTCTCCAAAAAACTCTTCCCCGTCCACCAGCACTTTATCCACGCGTTTGCCCTGTGCGGTGATTTCTCCTTTGCTATTTACAGTAAAACCGGGCAGCACTTTAAGCAGATCTTCAACCGTGGCGCCGTCTTTTACATGAAAGCTGTCAGCTGTAAATTCTGTAGTATCGCCTTTGATCCGGATGGCTGACCCCGTTCTGATCACCACCTCCTGCAGAATCGTACTTTTCAGGGTGAGCGGAACAGTGCCGATATTTTTCTGGTCACCGGGTTTGATAGAAATTTCATCGGCATAATCGGCAAATCTTGGATAGGTAATCAGCAATACATAATTACCGGAATCAAGATTACCGATAACAAAATTTCCCTGCTTGTTACTTCGGGTAAATGTAACCATAAACGAATCTTTCTTGTTCAGCAATGTAATCACCGCATTAGAAAGATTTTTCTTTTCCAGCGTGTCAGTAATCGTACCTTTAATAGAGGCTGATTGGGAATGAACCGATGCAGTTAGTAAAAAGATAAGACAGAGAACTGCAGTTAGTTTTCTCATGGTTGGTGGTTGTTGATTAAGGGTTACAAAACTTTACAGGATAAGATTGGTTTTGATTTCTGCAAACTAATTTCTGAATAATAAAACAGAATGTTTGCACCACTCATATAAATTTACGTTAAAATGCCTCACGGCACCTAACCGTAACTAGGATGCCGTGACTGGCTAAATCCATAACAAGGGAGATTTTTTTTCAGGAATTGAAAACATTAAAAAAATAGTCTATCTTTTATCATATGAATGATAATTCTTCTAAGCCGTATGAGCAGTCACATTTTGTGGATACTGCTAAACCTGTCTGGAACTATTCTTTATTAACGGATGAAGATGTCCGCAACTATCAGCAGGGAACCAATTACCGCATGTATGAAAAGTTTGGCGCTCATTCAATACAGGTAAACGATATATGGGGCATGTATTTTTGTGTTTGGGCGCCCAATGCATCCTCGGTGTCGGTTGTCGGTAATTTTAACGACTGGACCAATCATACGCATGAGTTGTATCCCCGCTGGGATAACAGCGGTATCTGGGAAGGCTTTATCCCGCATTTCAAATTGGGTGAAGTGTACAAATACCATATCGTTGGGTACCGGAAACGTGAAATAGATAAGGGAGATCCCTTTGCCAATTTTTGGGAGAGCAGGCCTAAAACAGCATCCATCACATGGGATATGTATTACGACTGGAAAGACCAGGATTGGATGGCCACCCGAAAGGAACGTAACAGCCTCGAGGCACCCTGGAGTGTATATGAAGTGCACCTGGCAAGTTGGATGCGGCCTGATAAATACAATGAAGAAGTATACAACACCTATGACCAGATACGTGAGCGGCTGGTGCCGTATGTAAAAGAAATGGGGTTTACCCATGTGGAGTTGATGCCGGTGATGGAACACCCGTTTGACGGCAGCTGGGGTTACCAGTGTACGGGTTACTTTGCAGCTACCTCCCGCTTTGGTGATCCACAGGGTCTGATGCGGCTGATTGATGCGTTTCACCAGGAGGGTATTGGCGTGATTCTCGACTGGGTACCTTCTCATTTTCCCTACGATGCACACGGCTTGTTTATGTTCGATGGAACCCATACCTACGAATACGCCGATATGCGGAAGGGCTTTCATCCCGACTGGAACAGTTACATTTTTAATTATAAACGCGGAGAAGTAAAATCATTTCTCATCAGCAGTGCACGGTACTGGTTTGAAAAATTTCACATCGATGGGATGCGGGTGGATGCCGTTTCGTCAATGCTGAAGCTAAATTACTCCCGGCAGCACGGACAGTGGGAGCCCAATGAATTTGGCGGCGATGGCAACCTGGAAGCCATTGCGTTTATCAAAGATTTAAATGAAACGATTTACCGTGATTTCCCGGATGTGCAGACGATTGCTGAAGAAGCAACGGACTGGCCGGGCGTTTCCAGGCCCACGTTTCAAGGCGGCCTGGGCTTTGGTATGAAGTGGATGATGGGCTGGATGCACGATACACTCGATTATTTTAAAATTGATCCCGTATTTCGCCAGTTTCACCAGGATAAGTTTTCCTTCAGTATGATGTACTACTACGATGAAAACTTTATGCTTCCCTTCAGTCATGACGAAGTAGTACATGGCAAATCTCCCATGCTGTATAAAATGCCGGGTGACGAATGGCAGAAATTTGCCAACTTGCGGCTTTTATACACATATATGTGGACGCACCCCGGTGCGAAGTTGATTTTTATGGGTGATGAGTTTGGACAGACCAGCGAATGGAATTATAAATCGGAACTTGACTGGCCTTTATTGCAGTACGATTGTCACCGAATGCTGAAAGACTGCGTGACCGGTCTGAATAACCTGTTGCGCAATGAGCCGGCCTTGTATGAAAACCAGTTTTCGATTTATGGTTTTGAATGGGTGGATTTAAACCATCGCAGTGAAAGCGTGGTCGTTTACCGGCGAAAAGGCAAAAACAAGGAAGACGACCTGCTCATTATCCTAAATCTCACTCCGGTTGTCCACAATGACTGGGATGTGTATGTAACGGGAAAGGCTTTTTCCATCGAGATTTTCAACAGCGACGCGAAAAAATATTGGGGCACCGGCGATGTATATAATCCCACAATCCGTTGCGAACGCAGCGATGATGAAAATGAAACGTATAAAATTACTGTAAACCTGCCACCACTAGCCGCGATTATACTGAAATAAACTTCTCAAGCAGGATTTATTTAGAAAAGGGCTTTACCGCTGCTGCCATACTCGTACATAATCAATTTCCATTTTTTGCGGCCAGATGGAATCGTCCACTCCCTGCTGCCCGCCCCAGTCGCCGCCAACGGCAATGTTCAGCAGCAGAAACATTTTATTATCAAAAGGCCAGGCTTCATAACCGGTATGCTCATTTGCAAAGGAGAAATATACATGCCCGTCAACCGACACCTTAACACGTTCGGCATTCCACTCCAGTCCGTACACATGAAATGTTTCGGAGCAATCGTTTACTTCTATTGTATCGGTCTTTTGCGTGCCGATGCTGTGGTAATATTTGCGGCAGTGGATAGAGCCGTGAATAAAGCCCTGGTGAAAACCAACATGTTCCATGATATCAATTTCTCCATCATCCGGCCATTTCAGGGGTGTGGTTGATCCGAGCATCCAGATGGCCGGCCAGGTTCCGCGACCCCTGGGTAGTTTGGCACGCACTTCTATTTTTCCGTATTGCCAGTCGCCCTTTCCTTTTGTTACCAGCCTCGCCGATGTGTAATGCATACCCTCAAAGTTTTCTTTGCGGGCTTCAATAATCAACATGCCATTTTCCACGCGGGCATTTTCTGGCCGCCTGGCAGTATAATATTCCAGCTCATGATTGCCCCAACCGTGCCCGCCTACTTCATAGTTCCATTTGGTTGAATCGGGCAATCCTTTGTAATTAAACTCATCGCTCCATACCAGTTTCCATTGCTGGCTATTAGCTGCTGTGCAGGCGCAAAAAAACAGGATGCATCCCAGGATAAAAGAAAATCGGGTGTTTGGCATATTGATTTTGTTAAGAACTGAAAGTTACACAATTAGAGCATTTGATTGTTTTATACAGCAAAAGAGGACGATTTTTTTTGTCACTTTATGCGAAGCCGTTATTTTTGCACCGCATTATGAAACAAATCCTGCACATCCATCATCAGCATACTTGCCTCGTAAGGTAAGCCGCTGTTGCTTTGTGTAGAATAGCATAAAGAAATGAGAAAGGGCTTACCGGAGTGTAAGCCCTTATTTTTTATCATAAAAAGAAAACAGTTTTTAATTTTTTAAAATGGCAACAAAGAATGACGCGGCTAAAAACGGCAACGGCCAGTTGAAAATAGCCATTCAGAAATCAGGCCGCCTGTATGAAGATTCCGTGAAACTGCTTCAGGAATGCGGTATTGAACTGCGCAATGTAAAAGACCGCCTGCGTACCGAAAGTGATAATTTCCCGCTGGAAGTATTTTTTCTGCGGGATGACGATATCCCGCAATATGTGGAAGACGGGGTGGCCGATATTGGTATTGTGGGAGAAAATGTGCTGCACGAAAAAAATAAGCATGTGGAAGTCGTGGAAGAACTGGGTTTTGGTAAATGCCGGTTGTCGATAGCTATCCCGCGCGGCCAGTATTATGATGGTGTTGCCTCGCTAAACAGCAAACGCATTGCCACCAGTTATCCGTTTTTGGTAAAAAGCTATTTAAAACAACATAATGTAGAAGCAGATATTCATGAAATCAGCGGCTCGGTGGAGATAGCGCCTGGGATCGGGCTGGCCGATGTGGTAGCTGATCTTGTCAGCAGTGGGTCTACGTTATTTATGAATGGTTTAAAGGAAGTGGAAACAATTCTGCAGTCGCAGGCGGTATTGGTTAAAAACAGGCAACTAACAATTGGTCAGTTAGCCTTGCTGGATAAACTGTTGTTTCGCATCCGCGCTGTTAAGAAAGCGAAACGGAATAAGTATGTACTTATGAATGCACCGAATGAAAACCTGGAACGAATCATCAGTTTATTACCGGGCATGAAGAGCCCGTCGGTGCTGCCATTGGCGGAGAGTGGCTGGAGTAGCGTGCACAGTGTGCTGAGCGAAGACGAATTTTGGGATAAAATTGAACAACTGAAAGCGGCCGGTGCACAGGGGATACTGGTGGTGCCCATTGAAAAAATGATTGTATAAACCGGCAGAGCAAAATTTGTTGATCTGAAAAACATACGCATGAAGGTTTTTAAAAATCCGCCTCCGTCCTCCTGGTCACAGTTGTTGCAACGTCCTGTATTTGATACCGCTTCTCTGGAGCAAAAAGTGCAGGTGATCCTGAAGGAAGTCAAAACTGAGGGAGATGCTGCCGTAAAGAGATATACGCAGCTGTTTGACAAAGCCGTGGTGAACGATTTGCAGGTAGAGGCAGCAGCGATCGCAGCTTCGGCTGCGCATGTCAGTAAGGAATTGCAGCAGGCTATAAGACAGGCAAAAAGCAATATTGAAACTTTTCACAGAGCACAGGTTCAGCCCGCTGTGCGCATTGAAACAATGCCAGGTGTGCAGTGCTGGCGCAAAAGTGTACCCATTCAAAAAGTCGGGCTCTATATTCCGGGCGGTACGGCGCCGCTTTTTTCTACCATACTGATGCTGGCAATTCCGGCTAAAATTGCAGGATGCAGTGAAATCATACTTTGTTCGCCGCCGGATGCTTCCGGCAACCTGCACCCGGCTATTTTATTCACCGCGGGATTGGTGGGCATCAGCAAAATTTTTAAAGTAGGGGGTGTGCAGGCTGTTGCAGCAATGAGTTATGGTACGGCCAGCATACCTAAAGTGGATAAAATTTTTGGTCCGGGTAACCAGTATGTAACCTGCGCAAAACAACTGGTGCAAAAAGAAGGCGTTGCCATTGATCTTCCGGCCGGCCCCAGCGAGGTAGCTGTATACGCCGATGAAAGCGCTGACCCGGCATTCGTGGCGGCTGACCTGTTATCGCAGGCAGAACACGGTGCAGACAGCCAGGTGCTGCTGGTGGTGAATAACGAGTTGCTGATTGAGCAGGTTCAAAAGCAACTTGATCAGCAGCTCAACACACTTCCGCGTAAACAACTCGCGGTAAAGGCATTGGAGAACAGCAAACTTGTGCTGGTCAAAAACGAAGAAGAAGCCATGGCTTTGTTGAATGAATATGCGCCCGAACACCTGATACTGTCATCTGCTCATGCGGAAGCCTTGAGTGAAAAAGTCACCAATGCCGGTTCAGTTTTTTTGGGCCATTATTCCCCGGAAAGCGCCGGTGATTATGCCAGCGGCACCAATCATACCTTACCCACTAACGGCTATGCCAGGGCGTATAGCGGCGTAAGCGTAGATAGCTTTGTGAAGAAAATCACTTTTCAAAAACTGGATGAGACCGGTATTACAGCAATTGGCAATACGGTTATTGCAATGGCTAATGCAGAAGGCCTGCAAGCCCACGCAAGAGCTGTGTCTATCCGGCTGGAGAAAGGACAAGCCTGATAGGATCGTTTACAATATCATTCATAATTTATTATATACACCGGAACATGTTTAATCTCGATTTATTGCTTCGGCCCAATATCAAAAAGCTAACAGCTTATTCTTCAGCACGGGATGAATTTAAAGGGGAGGCAAAGATTTTTCTTGATGCCAATGAAAACAGCCTGGGTTCTCCGCTAAAAAAATGGTACAACCGCTACCCAGATCCCCTGCAGCTGAAAGTGAAACAAAAAATTAGTGACATCAAGGGTATACCGGTGCCCAACATCTTTCTGGGTAATGGAAGCGATGAATGTATCGATGTGCTGATAAGGGCTTTTTGTGAGCCGGGTGTCGACAACCTGGTTATTTGCCCGCCAACATACGGCATGTATGAAGTGAGTGCCCATATCAACAATGTAGAGGTGCGAAAAGTCAACCTAACACCTGGCTTTCAGCTTGACCTTCCGGCTATTGAAGAGGCCATCGATGATCATACGAAAATGATTTTCCTTTGCTCTCCCAATAACCCCACCGGTAATGCTCTCAACAGGGATGATATTGCCGTATTGCTGAACAATTATTTTGGAATTGTGGTAGTAGATGAAGCCTATATTAATTTTTCCCGCTTTAAAACATTGAGTGCTGAAATCCCCGACTATCCGAACTTGGTGGTCATGCAAACACTATCCAAGGCGTGGGGACTGGCCGCGCTCCGCATAGGCATGGCATTTGCCTCGGAAGAGATTATCGGGATCATGAACAAAATAAAACCTCCCTATAATATCAACCAGGCATCCCAGGACCTGGCCCTGCAGGCGCTGGATGAAGTGGAGCAGGTGAATGAAATGATTCTGGAAATTGTACGGCAGCGGGAATTTTTGCGGGACGAATTGGGTAATATACCACTGGTGAAAGAAATTTATCCCTCCGATGCCAATTTTTTACTGGTTAAATTAACAGACGCCCGTCGAATCTATGAATTCCTGCTTACCAGGGGTATCGTCGTCCGCGATCGCAGCCGCGTAGAATTATGTGATGACTGCCTGCGAATTACCGTCGGTACACAAAAAGAAAACGAGGAATTACTGTTGGCGCTTTGGCAGTTTTCAAAATGAGAAACGTAATTTTAACGCTCAAATGCTAAACTATACGATATGAGGAAAAAATCACATTTTCGTTTCATCTGCGCTGCAAGCCTGATGACGCTTTTCTTTTTTACCGCATGCAAAAATGGTACAGAAAAAAAAGCTGAGGGCGGCAGCACCGCTGCTCCTGCCAGTGATGTAACACTTACCTTACCGGCAGGGTTTACGACATCTGTTTTTGCCAGCGGTCTTGGCAGTGCCCGTCACCTGACGGTAAATAGTAACGGTGACGTGTATGTGAAACTTGGCAAGTTAAAAGATGAAAACGGAATCATTCGTTTACAGGATACTAACCATGACGGAGTGGCTGACAGTGTTTCGGGTTTTGCTGATTACACGGGCACCGGGATTGCTTTAAAAAATGGCTATCTCTATGCATCTTCCGATGAAGAGGTTTTTCGTTATAAGCTGGATGATAAAAATACCGTGATGGATCCACAACACCCGGAAAAAATTATTACCGGTTTGTTGTCACGCAACGAGCATGAATCCAAATCCATTACACTCGATAATGACGGAAATATTTATGTGAATATCGGCGCTTACTCCAATGCCTGCCAGTATGAGGACAGGAAAAAAGGATCGCCGGGTATGAAGCCCTGCACCATCCTCGATTCGGCCGGTGGTATTTGGCAATTCAAAGCCGATAAAGCGAACCAGGCCTACGGAGATGGGGTGCATTATGCCACCGGTTTACGAAACGTGGTTGGCCTGGACTGGAATACAGCTACAAATTCGCTGTTTGTGATGCAGCATGGTCGTGACCAGTTGCACGAGTTATTTCCAGATTTATACGATTCAAAGCAAAGCGCCGAGTTACCGGCAGAATGTATGTATGAATTACATAAAGGCTCAAATTGCGGCTGGCCTTATATTTATTACGATCAGTTGCAGCACAAAAAAATACTGGCTCCCGAATATGGTGGAGACGGAAAGAAAACGGCAGGTGAAGATGCGCAGGATCCTGTGATGGCCTTTCCCGGTCATTTAGCACCAGACGGCCTGTTGTTTTATACCGGTAATATGTTCCCGGAAAAATATAAAAACGGAGCATTCATTGCATTTCATGGCTCCTGGAACAGGGCGCCTGAACCACAAAAAGGGTATTTCGTTGCATTTGTGCCTTTTAAGGATGGGAAGCCCAGTGGCGATTGGGAAATATTTGCGGATAATTTTTCCGGGGGACCGGAGCAAACAGCTTCCGGGGCAGCCAAGCACAGGCCCTGCGGACTGGCTCAGGGTCCGGATGGCGCCATTTATGTGTCTGACGACTCCAACGGAACAATCTGGAAGATTACCTATAACGGAAAATAACAAATCAATTTATCGATCACAGATAAGTGGTAATTCGGAATAAATATATTATTAGCCACTGATTATCCGGTGGCTAATTTGCCAATACGACAGCATGAAACGGATTCTTTTTATTGACAGGGATGGAACGCTGATTCACGAAGCACCGCCGACCTACCAGCTTGACTCCTTTGACAAGCTAACGTTTTACCCCCATGTATTTGAATACCTGGGTAAAATTGTTCGTGAACTGGACTATGAATTGGTATTGCCCACCAACCAGGATGGAATGGGAACCGATTTGTTTCCCGAGCATACTTTTTGGCCTCTTCACAACTTTGTGCTGAAAACGTTTGAAGGAGAGGGAATCTGTTTCAATGACGTATTAATAGACAGAAGTTTCCCGCACGAAAATGCGCCTACGCGTAAACCAGGCACCGGTATGTTTGCTAACTACATCGGTAACCCGGCGTATGACCTGCCTAATTCTTTTGTCATAGGCGACAGGATTACTGATATGCAGCTGGCAAAAAACCTCGGCTGTAAAGGTATCTGGCTGAATAACGATGAATCCCTCGGCGCTCTGGAAGTGCAGGATGCAATAGAAGAACTCCGGCAATCAACCATTGTGCTGGAAACGCCGGACTGGAAACACATTTACGAGTTCTTAAAATTAGGAATCCGTAAAGTGTCGCATGAGCGGATTACGAAAGAAACGCAGATATACATTGATGTAAATATGGATGGAAACGGCGATTCACAAATTGCCACCGGGCTGGGTTTCTTTGATCACATGCTGGAGCAAATTGCAAGACATGGTAAAATTGATTTACGTATCAATGTAAAGGGCGATTTGCATATTGATGAACACCATACAATTGAAGACACCGGTATTGCCCTGGGTGAGGCATTTGCAAAAGCCCTGGCGGATAAACGCGGCATGGAACGGTACGGTTTCGCCTTACCCATGGATGAGGCTGACGCGAAAGTGCTGATCGATTTTGGCGGCAGAAACTGGATTGTATGGAATGCATTTTTCCGGCGGGAAAAAATTGGCGACATGCCAACAGAGATGTTCTTTCATTTTTTTAAATCATTCAGTGATGCAGCAAAATGTAATTTGAATATCGAATGCCATGGAGACAATGAGCATCATAAAATCGAAGCTATTTTTAAAGCATTTGCAAAAGCCATTCGGATGGCAGTGAAACGGGATCCGCTAAGCAATTATTTACCCAGTACTAAGGGCGTACTGTAAGCAGCATGATCAACTGCGGTTCATTTATTTATCCTGCCTGTAAATAACGCCGTTTTTCATAACGAGTGTAATGTTCCGGATGGCTTTTATTTCTTCTGCCGGGTTGCCTTCAACCGCAATCAGGTCAGCCAGTAAGCCTTTTTTGATACTGCCAATTTTGTCGGCGTAGCCAAACACAGTAGCGTTGATGGATGTAGCAGACCTGAGTACATCGGCCGGCGTCATGCCATAGTCAACCATCAATTCCATTTCCCGGGCATTATCGCCATGGGAAAACACACCCACATCGCCGCCCATGCAAATCGTCACGCCGGCTTTCAGCGCCAGCGAAAAACTTTTTTTCTTTTCAACAATCCGCTGCGGGTCGGGATCAATGCCTTTTCGCCAGCCTTTGTAAGATTCGTAAGCTTCGCCAGCTGCCAGTGTGGGGCATAACGCAATGCCTTTTTCTTTCATCATCGCAAATACTTCAGCCGTTCCGTAATCGCCATGTTCAATAGTGGTAACTCCAGCATCAATCGCCCGTTTCATTCCTTCGGCAGTACCGGCATGGGCCGCAACAGGGCGGTGACTGCTTCCTGCAATTTTTACAGCCATCATCATTTCTTCTGTTGTGAGGGTTGGCGCCGCTTCGCCGTCTCTGCCCCAGCCATAGTCGGCATATACTTTAATCAAATCGGCACCTTTACTGATCTGAATTCTGGCTTCTTTTTCCATTTCTTCAACACTGGCAATTTCGGCAGCGCCTTTTGGATAGTTGACATCAGGGTTTTTTGATTTTACGCCGTAGGAGCCCAGTGCTACGATGGCTCGGGTAGCGCAAATCATCCGCGGTCCGGGAATAATGCCTTTTTCAATCGCCGTTTTTAAACCCACATCATCATACATGGCGCCTTCTGTTCCCAGGTCCCGAACAGTGGTAAAGCCGGCCAGTAAAGTCTGCCGGGCATGCACAACGGCCCGGGCTGTACGTTCTGCTCTTGATTCGGTAAGCACCTGATCATTCCAGCTTGTCTCGTTATAGGGATGAAGAAAAAGATGCGCATGCCCTTCAATCAGTCCTGGCAATAAGGTCATGCCTTTCAGGTCAATGATGTCCGTGTTGGCCGGCAATTTAAACCGCAAAGGACCTGCTTGTTCGATCTGTTGATTTTTTACCAGCACAACCCAGTCATTGTGCAGTTGTTCGCCATCAAAAACACGGTCGGGTTTCAACAGGATATAGTGATCGCCGGTTTGTGCAGCCGCAAGTATTGTATAAAAAATACCGATAACCAGTAATGAATTTTTTTTCATGATAAAAATTTAGGAAACATGATAAAGCACATCTGCATATTCGGGTTTCTTCTTGAATACGGCATTGGCAAAAGGACACAGGGGTATAATTTTTACCTGGTGACGACGGGCATATTCAACTGCAGCACGTACCAGCTGGTAACCGGCATTTTGTCCACGCAACTCTTCGCCCACTTCGGTGTGTTCAATCACCATTTCATCCGGTTGCCGCATGTAATAAATCATTTCAGCAGCAATTCCTTCGTCTCCCTCAATGTAAAACAGTCCTTTTTTACCGGTTTCTCTTTGCTGGATAAGCATAGGCTTGTTACAATTTTAAAAATATTTTTTTCTTGTATAAAAAGTAGCACAATAACCATTCCAGTGCAAATATGCAAAAGGAAGCTACGAACATTTTTACAACAGCCGGGCTGTGAATGATGTCAAGAAATCCATTAGAAATCGTGGTGATATACCCGTTAAACCAATGGTGCCCTACAATTTCGAAGAACAGGTAAATAAAAATGGAATTCATGCCCACGATCGTGAAAAACTGCAGGTGTTTCCGGTGTTCTTTGATGTCGATCCACCAGTAACTTGCGGCAATCCCCCAGAGACACCAGCCAAGCGAGGCGAGGGTGAAAGCACTCGTGGCAATTCGTTTAATGATAGGCGTTATACCAGCCTGATCAAGCCCGTAACCCATCAGCAGGCAGATAAAGCCCCACAGCAGCAAAGGTTTTATTTTTTCTTTCCCGGATTGCAGCAGTTTTCCTGTTAGTGCCCCGGCAATGGTGTGCACAGCTGTGGGGACGCAGTTGATCGCCACCCAGCCATCGTGGTTGATTTTGTTCATCAGCAAAAGATCAACATAATTTCCAAAATTGTGCTGGTCTGTAAAAGGTTGATCGAATCCCGGGATATGGGTAAAGCGGTAAAGTGCTTCAGTTAACAAGAGCAGACCCACACAAAAAAGAATTTGAAGAGTGGCCGACCAGCGGAATATTAAAAACGCGTTTAGCGTGGTAAAGGATAATTGTGTCAGTACATCCCACAGCCGGAAGGATATGCCTTTTTCCCCCGGCCATACCAGGTAGTCCAATACGCCCCAGAAAAAAAGCCACCAGCAGCGTTTTAATGTTTTCCTGAATGACTGTGCCCAGCTCATACCATTTAGTTGCTGGCGCTGTAATGAATAGGCCATGGCTGCACCAGCCATAAACATAAAAGCCGGCTGGATAAGGTCCCAGAAACGAAGGCCGTTCCAGGGATGATGGAAAAATTGCTGCGTCAAAGGGTGCAACAGGCTTCCCTCCGTTGCATCAGACAGGTGATCATAGAGTCCTGCACTTTCCAGTGCCAGTACTACCATGATGAATCCCCGCATAAAATCAAGTGACAGTAATCGCTTGTAGGCAGTTGTTACGGGTTGGCTTTCCGGCATATATGTTTTGGCTTTGGCTTGCGGCAATCGTAAGGGGTGGAGGCGCTGCTACAGCATTGTCATCGGATCATCCACCACGCGAAAATTTTCATGGAAGTTATCTATAAAAGCGATATCCTCAGGCGAAATTTTGAAATCAAAAATGCCGGCATTTTCCAGCAGCCGGGCCGGGTTTGAAGATTTTGGAATGGGCGAGACGCCGTGTTCAATATTCCAGCGAAGGATTATCTGGGCAGGTGTTTTGCTATACTTTTTTGCTAAATCCAGCAAGCGGGGATCCTGCAGTTTCCGGCCGCGTACCAATGGAGAGTAAGCTTGCAATTGTATAGAAAATTTTTTACAGTAGAGCAAAAGGTCTTCCAGGTATAAATAGGGACTGAATTCGACCTGGTTTACTGCCGGTGGAGTGGTTGCATATGTATTTAATTCGTCAAGAAAGGGTATAAGATAGTTGGCTACACCGATTGCTCTTACCTTTTTATCAGCATATAATTTTTCCAGCGCCATCCACGTTTGTTTCCGTTTACCTTTTATGGGCCAGTGTACCAGGTAGAGGTCAACGTAGTCCAGGCCCAATTTTTTCAAGCTACTGTCAAATGCTTTCAGGGTAGCATCGTAGCCCTGGTCACTGTTAGCAACTTTGGTCGTCACGAATAGCTCTTTTCTTGGTACAAGGCTTTTGCGGATGGCATTACCCACTTCCTTTTCATTTTCATATAAGGTGGCGGTATCAATCAGCCTGTAACCAATCTCCAGGGCTTTTCCCACAGCCTGTTCGGCCGTTTTGCCGTACATATTATAAACGCCAAGGCCCAACAACGGCATCTCTACACCGTTGTTGAGCGTTGTTGTTGATTGTTGATCAAGACTATTTACCATTTTTCTAATCCCAATAGTTTTTTCCCCAATTCGTTTAATGAAGCTCGTTCATATTTTGTTTGCTCCCAGTTTCGCGGATCGCCGGGGAAAGCATAACCTTCCGGTGCGATCCTGTCGCGCCAGGATGCAATGCGCCATTGCCGCAGTGCTTCGTTGTCTTCTTCTGCAGGCATCATGGAAATATATTGTGCTATCCGCACTTTGCTGCCACTTTTATTCGGGCGGATTCCATGCGGCTGCAGGCTGTTAAAAATCAGCAGATCGCCGGCTTCCATTTTAACCTTTACAATTTCAAAACCAGTTACATCCGGTTTAAAATGATCACGGTCGGCTGGTTGTGTGAGTTTCCACGTATCATAGGTCCTGAATAACTCAGGTATACACTGAAAACCACCCATGTTTTCATCAGTTTGGTCTGCCAGCGCCAATACGCCCTGTACATTCACCGGCTTGGTCTCCGGGTCGTAATCCCAGTGGATGAATCCTTTGTACTCAAAGTCCGGGCGGATGGGAAAATTCAGGTTAGCGCGGTCGATAGTTACCCATAATTTTTCTGTTCCCCAAATGTCGACAAAAGCATCATACACCCGCTGTGTTTGCCGGTTATTCCACAAATGCTGGTTATTGTATACTTCCACCATGCCTGTATTTGTTAGTTCTTTCATTTTGATGGCTGCCCGCGGCGGCGTGTACCAGGTTTCGGGATTGTCCGGATCTTTTTCTTCAAACTCCCATAAAAACCTCGCCGTTGCAGCAGCTTGTTCTTTTGGCACGGCATTTTTGATAACAATATATCCGTTCTGAATCCAGAACTGCCAGTCTTCTTCACTTAATACCCGCAGCGGTTTTCCGTTACTGCGGTCATTCAGCTTTATAGCGCTGCTTTTAGCTGTGGACGGGTTCCCGGGAATATCTTTGTGTGCATTGTTGGGCATCATCGTGGCGGCCATGCTGGCCATAGTTTTTTGTTCCATATAGCAATATTTACAGGTTGTTAATTTATATTTTTTTGTATAACGGGCACACACGTTTGTTTTTTGTACAATAGCCGGTCGCTGTTCGGTGCTTACAGTGTAGGGCCAGGGCAGTCAAGTTGTTCAGCAAAGACTGGCCGGTCGCTGCTTGTACAGCGAAAGCGCCTGGTTTTTTGAAAAAGCCTGTCGTAGCCGGCATCAGGCTTGTTGTGCTACTTGGCAGATCTTGTCCGGCGGTTGAAGAGACTGGTTGATTGGCTATCATATTGCAAGATTCGTTTCAGGATCAAAAATACCCTTTGTGTTAACCCGTATTCTACACCTGTAATAACCGGTTTTTGTTCTTGATTGATATTTTTTATTTTTTTCCAAAAGAAAAAGTATATTTAAGAACAATAAATGGTCCTATATAAAATGCTGCATCCGGGGTTCACAAAAAGCGTCTTTATATGAAAGTGCAACTGGAAGAGATAAAACCTGATGCAGAAAGTTCCTTTAAGATTTTGCTCACCCCAAACCTGAATGATCTTTTTTACTGGCATTTTCACCCGGAATACGAAATTGTGTATGTGGAGGCGGCCAATGGTATCCGGCATGTCGGCGATCATATCTCTCGCTATGAAGAAAGCGACCTGGTTCTGATTGGTCCCAACATACCACACCTGAATTTTGACTACGGTATTAAAGCTGCGTGTGAGCAGGTGGTTGTACAAATGAAAGAGAATTTTCTGGGGGCCACCTTTTTTGCCCTGCCGGAGATTGCTCCAATCCGGCAGCTTTTTGAGCGGGCGAGAAGCGGGGTAGCCTTTTACGGTGAAACAAAAAAGGAAGCTGGCAGGCTATTAAAAGAACTCTCTGGTCAGGATCATTTTGATCAGTTAATGCAACTCCTCCGGATTTTTCATTTGCTGGCTGCCAGCCAGGAATATAGTTGTCTCAACAGCCGCCCGCTTGCCCATGCCTCCTTATTAAAAGAGCAAAAGCGAATGCATGCTATTTACCATTACATCGAAACACATTATCAGCAAAAAATGGATGTTAAAAAAGTAGCAGCGCTTACGCATCTCACAACAGCGGCATTTTGCCGTTATTTTAAAAAAATCACCCATCTCACGTTTACGGAATTTGTCAACCAGTACCGCGTCAACCAGGCAAAGAAACTGTTGCTATACGATAAAAACGTTACCGAAGCCTGCTTTGAAAGCGGTTTTGAAAACTTATCTCATTTCAACAAAACCTTTAAAAAAATAACGGGAGAAAACCCTTCTGCATTCAGGAAGCGGAATGTTTCCACCTTATAGTGCCACAGTTTTACCCGTTTCCCTGCTTCCGGGGTGGAGCGGTTGGCATGATCCATTATACAGAGTGCTTAAAAAAAATTTGCCTGATTAAATTTTAGCCTCCATATTTGCAGTGCAATGAAAAAAACTGTGATCAATAATCTGTGGTGGTGGCATACAAACTCTAAGGGGTCTGTATAGTCATTACGATTATTGGTTGTTACCATATTCAGGCCCCGGATTTTTCGGGGCTTTTTTTATTGCCGGAATGAAACATAAAAGATAGTAAGCGTATGCGAAAAATTGAGATTACAACCACCGTCAAAAAAATGCTGGCAGATGTATACACGCCGGTAGGCATTTACCTGCGGCTGCGCGACCGGTTCCGCGATACCATTTTGCTGGAAAGCACGGACAATAATGCGGCTGAAAACAGTTATTCCTTTATCTGTATCAATGCGATTGCAGGAATGGAAATCCGCACCACCCGTGAAATAGAGTTTAAATTGCCGGGCCAGCAGCCAGAAAGAGCCGCCATTGATGATACGATGCAGGTTCCGGGTTTATTATGGGAATTTATGCAGCGCTTTGCGGTACATAAAAACGGGGTCAAAGAGGCTGCTCATGCGCAGGGTTTATTTGGATACACCAGTTTTGACGCCGTGCAGTTTTTTGACACGATCAGGCTGAAATCTGCTGCTACAGAACCGGCAATTCCCCTGATGCGTTACCGGCTCTATCAATACGTGATTGCCTTCAACCATTTTAAAGACGAATTGTTCCTCTGCGAAAACCAGGTGAAAGGACTGGAAAGTGAACTGGGTGTGGTGGAATCGCTGATACGCAGTAAGGATGTGCCAGTCTACCCGTTCAGGGCTATGGGCGAGGAAGTATCCAATATGACGGATGATGAATATATGGAAATGGTGAAAAAGGGCATACAGAGCTGCCATCGCGGGGATGTATTTCAGATCGTGTTAAGCAGGCGGTTTGAAAAAAGTTTTATTGGTGATGAGTTTAATGTGTACCGGGCACTACGCAGCATCAACCCTTCCCCGTATTTATTCTTTTTTGATTATGGTGATTATAAATTAATGGGTTCCTCGCCGGAATCACAACTTATCATTAATCATCAGCGGGCCATTGTTCACCCGATCGCCGGCACTTTTAAACGCACCGGTGACGACGAACTGGATAAAAAAGAAACGGAGCGTTTGCTGAAAGACGCAAAAGAAAACGCCGAGCATGTCATGCTGGTGGATCTTGCCCGCAACGACCTGAGCCGCGTTTGCGAAAATGTGGAAGTGGCACATTACAGGCAGGTGCAATATTATTCTCATGTCATACACCTGGTAAGCGAAGTGACGGGCATAGTGCCCGAGGGCAGCAATCCCTTTATGTTATTGGCCAAAACATTCCCCGCTGGCACGCTAAGCGGCGCTCCAAAATTCAAAGCCATGGAGCTGATTGATGCGTACGAACCAACAGCCAGGAGTTATTACGGTGGTGCCATCGGTTTTATGGGCTTTGACGGAAGTTGTAACCATGCAATCATGATTCGGACATTTTTAAGTAAAAATAATACGCTCTTTTACCAGGCAGGCGCCGGGGTGGTGGCGGCCAGCAATCCGGCCAGTGAATTGCAGGAAGTCAGTAACAAACTGGGAGCATTGAAAAAGGCAATTGAAATAGCCGCGTGGCTCAACCCGTCTTAACCGGGTGTTAGCAGGCAAACAGGAATAGAAAGTGATTATAAACAGCACATTTAAACACGCAGTCTCAGCAGCATGACAAACGATACAGCAAGACCCGTTCAAATGGCCAGCCAAATGACAACAACGGCCGGCAGCGCAGGCAAAGCCCGTATCCTGGTTTTTGACAATTATGATTCGTTTACGTACAACCTGGTACACTTGGTGGAGAAAATCCTGCAGGAAAAAGTCGATGTCTACAGGAATGACCAGCTGCCACTGGAAAAAGTAAACGAGTATGATAAGATCATTTTATCGCCCGGGCCGGGTATTCCTTCCGAGGCCGGCCTGCTCTTGTCATTGATAAAAGAATACGCCGCTACAAAATCCATCCTCGGTGTATGCCTTGGACACCAGGCGATCGGGGAAGTTTTTGGCGGAACCTTGATCAACCTGTCAACTGTTTACCATGGCGTGGCAACGCCGGTTAAAATTCTTCAACCGGGATCGACCCTGCTGAAAGGATTGGGTGATGAAATTGAAGTTGGTCGTTACCACAGCTGGGTGCTGAGTAAGGAAAATTTTCCGGCTGAGCTGGAGATTACGGCAGAAGATGAAAACGGGATGATCATGGCGCTGCAGCACAAAACCTACGATGTGCAGGGTGTGCAGTTTCATCCTGAAAGTGTACTGACCCCGCTGGGTGAACAAATTTTACGAAACTGGCTGGCAGATAAATAAGGCATCAGTAAAATGAATAAACAGGGTTTGTATTAAATACATTCAAATGAAAAAAATACTTCAAATACTCTTCGAACATAAAACTCTGTCTCGCGAACAGGCCAGGGAGGTACTGGTGAATATAGGTCGCGGGGTGTACAACGAGCACGAAGTCACTGCATTTATGACGGTGTACCTTATGCGCAGTATCACGATCGAAGAATTGCAGGGTTTCCGGGACGCTTTGCTGGAACTTTGCGTGCCGGTGGATTTGAGTGACTATCCAACCGTTGACATTGTGGGTACCGGCGGGGATGGAAAAAATACCTTCAACATCTCTACCCTGGCTTGCTTTGTGGTGGCGGGTACTGGACAGCGGGTGGCCAAACACGGCAATTATGGCGCTTCTACGGTAAGCGGCGCTTCCAACGTAATGGAGCAGTTGGGATACCGGTTTAAAAATGATAAATCTCTTTTAAAAAAAGAACTCGACGAAGCAGGTATTTGTTTTTTACATGCTCCATTGTTTCACCCCGCCTTAAAAACAGTGGGACCCATCCGTAAAAACCTGGGCATGCGAACTTTTTTCAATATGCTGGGTCCCATGGTAAATCCGGCCTCTCCGCAGTTCCAGCTGGTGGGTGTGTACAATCTCGAAATGGCCCGCATTTATAATTACCTGTTGCAGCAAACGGGCAGCGCTTTTACCATCATTCACAGCCTGGATGGATATGATGAAATTTCGCTCACCAATGATACGAAGGTAATTACCAACGAAGGGGAAAAAGTGCTAACACCCCTGCAATTAGGGAAACGGGCCGTGGAGCCAGCCGATTTATACGGAGGCAATACTGTAGAAGAGGCAGCAAAGATTTTTACAAAAATTCTCAACGGAGAAGGTTCCTGGGCGCAAAATGCAGTAGTATTGGCAAATGCTGCTATGGCCCTGGACTGTACTGGTACGTATAAAACTTACGCAGAGGCTTACGGGGCAGCCGTGGAAAGCCTGGAAAGCGGCAGAGCCCGCCAATGTCTTCAAAAACTTATCAGCCTGCAGTCATGAATATACTCGATACCATCATTGCCCATAAACGCAAAGAAGTGCAACAGCGAAAAAAGCAGTTCTCCGTTGCAGATATTGAGAGCAGGCCACTGTTTTCAAGGACCCCGCTGTCACTCAGGCAATCCTTGCTTGATGAAAGCAAGACGGGTATAATTGCGGAGTTCAAACGAAAATCGCCCTCCAGGGGAATCATCAACCAAACGGCGGATGTGGTGGCGGTCACGGGCGGCTATATGGCTAACGGTGCATCCTGTTTGTCGGTGCTTACAGATGAGCACTTTTTCGGCGGTAGCGACCAGGACCTCTTACAGGCACGTGTGCATGCAATTCCTATTTTACGCAAGGATTTTATTATTGACGAATACCAGCTGCTCGAAGCCAAAAGCATCGGCGCAGATGTGATTTTACTGATCGCCGCCTGCCTGGCACCTGCAGAGGTAAAACACCTGGCCCGCTTTGCAAAAAACCTCGGCCTGGAGGTATTACTTGAGCTGCATGCCGAAGATGAACTGGAACACATTTGTGATGAAACAGCCATTATCGGCATCAATAACCGGGATTTGAAAACGTTCGTGGTCGATATTGAAAGAAGCCTGGCAATGGCAAAGAAGATACCCAGTGAAAAAATAAAAGTGGCGGAAAGCGGCATCAGTTCCCCGGATAACATAATTTTATTTAAAGAAAATGGCTTCCGCGGATTCCTGATCGGGGAAAATTTCATGAAGGAAGCCGACCCAACGATTGCTTTTGCTCTTTTTGTTGAACAATTAAAAGCAAAAGCACATGCGAATTAAAGTTTGCGGCATGACCTTGCCGGAGCAGGTAAACGCCCTGGAAGAACTGGGGGTTGACTTTGCAGGGTTCATTTTTTACCCCAAATCTCCCCGTTTTATCGGCCAAAAAATTTCACCGGAAAAAATGAGGCGTACTGGTGGGCGTATTGCAAAGGTGGGAGTGTTTGTCAATGCCGGGTACGATGAATTGATGAAAACAGTGGATGACTACCGCCTTGACTTGGTGCAGCTTCACGGCGATGAAACACCCCGGTTTTGTGAAAAAATTGCTGACTATATATCTGTGATCAAAGCTTTCCGGCTGAGCGAGGATGATAATATCGAATGGATGGTGCGGCCGTACCAGGATGTTTGCGATATGTACATGTTCGATACAATGGGGGCCGGATATGGCGGCACCGGTAAAAAATTTAACTGGGACGTGCTGAAAAATACCTCGCTGAGCAAACCTTTTTTACTTAGCGGGGGGATTGAACCCGGGGATGAACCGGCTTTAAAAACGTTTTCCGGCGAGCCGGAGGCAAAAAACTTATTTGCCATTGATGTCAACAGTCGTTTTGAAATTAGCGCCGGGGTAAAGAATATGGAACTGATCAGCACATTTGTTAAAAATTTAAAAACCTGACATGATCATTGTACGGGATGCCGTGGAAAATGATTTGCCGGCCATGCTGGAGATTTATAATGATATCATACTGCACACAACAGCCGTATATCATTACGAAGCACAGACAGCTGCTGCTCGCGAAGAGTGGTTTCGGGCCAAAAAGGCGGACGGTTACCCGGTACTAGTGGCGGAGGAAAGCGGATCGGTTGTTGGCTTTAGTTCGTTTGGGCCTTTCCGTGCCTGGGCTGCTTATCAGTACACTGTAGAAAATTCGGTGTATGTAGCCGGCACCTGCAGGGGAAGAGGAATTGGCAAACGATTATTGGCGCCCCTGATTGACGCCGCCCGCGAAAGGGGCTTGCATTCAATGGTGGCCGGCATTGATGCCGGCAACGAAGCCAGTATCAGATTGCATGAACAGTTCGGGTTTAAAGAAGTGGGCCATTTTAAAGAGGTAGGCTGGAAATTTAACCGCTGGCTGGATTTGAAATTCATGCAGCTGATTTTATAAATTGATTTTACTTTAAAATACTCGATAAGCAAGATGACAACAGCACAAAAATTTTCAACACCCAACGACCAGGGTTACTACGGGAAGTTTGGCGGGGCCTACATTCCGGAAATGCTGCACCGTAATGTGGAAGAATTACGTACCCGCTATCGCGAAATCATGGAGGAGCTATCTTTCCAGAAAGAGTTCCGGGAATTGTTAAAAGATTATGTCGGCCGGCCTACGCCGTTGTATGAGGCCAAACGCCTGGGCCGCCGTTTTCGTACCCGTATTTACCTGAAGCGGGAAGATCTTTGCCATACCGGTGCGCATAAAATCAACAATACCATAGGGCAAATATTGCTGGCAGAACGCCTGGGTAAAAAGAGAATCATTGCCGAAACCGGCGCCGGCCAGCACGGTGTGGCTACGGCAACCGTTTGTGCGCTGAAAGGAGTGGAGTGCATTGTGTACATGGGCGAAAAAGATATAGAACGGCAAGCTCCTAACGTTGCACGCATGAAAATGCTTGGCGCTAAAGTGGTGCCGGCAACCAGCGGCAGCAAAACACTCAAAGATGCAACCAACGAAGCTATACGAGACTGGATCAACAATCCGCTCGATACACATTATATCATTGGCAGCGTGGTGGGGCCCCATCCTTACCCGGATATGGTTGCCCGCTTTCAGTCCGTCATCAGCGAGGAAATGCGCTGGCAGCTGAATGAAAATACCGGTAGCGAACTACCCACGCATGTAATGGCCTGTGTGGGCGGTGGCAGCAATGCCGCCGGTGCTTTTTATCATTTCCTGGATGAACCCGCCGTGCAGTTAATTGCGGTCGAAGCTGCCGGTCACGGCGTGAATAGCGGACTAAGCGCTGCTACCACGCAGTTAGGAAAACCGGGGGTTTTACATGGCAGCAAAAGCCTGGTGATGCAAACAGCAGATGGGCAGGTGGTGGAACCGCATAGTATTTCCGCCGGGCTCGATTATCCCGGTATCGGTCCCCTGCATGCGCATTTGTTCGACAGCGGCCGTGGTATATTTTTAAATGCTACCGATGATGAAGCCCTGGAAGCAGCCTTTGAGCTGGCAAAGCTGGAAGGCATCATACCTGCCCTCGAAACTGCGCATGCACTCGCAGCTTTACAGCAAATGCAGTTTTCTGAAAAAGATACAGTGGTAATTTGTTTAAGTGGCAGGGGTGATAAAGACCTGGCAACCTATATGAATGCGATGGAGGAAATGTAGTGTAGCCGGCTGCAATGCCCATGGCATCGCCGGTTGTGTCACTCACTTGTACGTACAGCGCACAGCCCGGCAATAACCGAAAATGAAGATTAGATTTTTAATATATACCAACACATGAGCAGTCTCGACAAACTGTTTTCCCAAAAAAAGCAAAACGTGCTAAACGTATACTGCACGGCAGGTTATCCAGCGCCTGACAGTACACTTAGCGTAATGAAAGCGCTGCAGCAATACGGGGCCGATATTATAGAACTGGGCATGCCGTACAGCGATCCGCTGGCAGACGGCCCCGTTATTCAGCATAGCAGCAGCGTGGCGCTGGCAAATGGAATGACCATAAAAAAATTATTTGAACAGCTCCACAATTTCAGGCAAACTATTCACATACCGGTAATATTGATGGGTTATATGAATCCGGTTTTGCAGTACGGGTTTGAACAATTTTGTGCCGATGCCGCTGCAGCAGGTATTGATGGCCTCATCCTGCCCGACCTGCCGGAGTACGAGTTTGAAACCGAATACGGTGCGGTGATTAAAAAATACGGACTGGATTTTATTTTTCTTGTCACTCCCGAAACCAGCGAAGCACGTATTCAAAAACTGGATGAACTCAGCAGCGGATTTTTGTATGCTGTATCCTCTTCTTCTACCACGGGTAAAGATAAAAATATGCCCGATGTGGCTGCTTACCTGCAGCGTTTGAGGCATATGCAACTGAAAAATCCTGTGCTGGTAGGTTTTGGAATAAAAGATAAGCAAAGCTTTGATGCGGCATGCGAAAATGCGAACGGGGCAATCATCGGTAGCGCTTATATAAAAGCCCTCGAGGCAAACGGCCCTGTAGAAGACATAACAAAAGCCTTTCTTACGGCTGTATTAAAAGGTAAATAGATCACTAAATTTTGAAAGGGGCTAATCTTGAGTAACAAAAAAGTTTACCTAAGCCCTCTTCAGGATGAAAGACGTATAGTAAATGCAGGTAGTCATAATAAAATATAACGCAGGAAATATTCAGTCTGTATTGTATGCCTTGGAACGGATTGGCGCCAAAGCGGCAGTTACCGATGATCACAGCCAGGTTAAATCGGCAGATAAAGTGATCTTTCCCGGTGTAGGAGAAGCCAGCAGTGCTATGCGTTATCTAAAAGAGAAAGGATTGGATACACTGATTACAAGTCTAACACAACCGGTATTGGGTATTTGTCTCGGGATGCAGCTCATGTGCAGGTATTCTGAAGAAAATAATACGGAGTGCCTGGGTATCTTTGATGAAGAAGTAAAACTGTTCCGGCCGGCCGACAGGCGACTGAAAGTGCCGCAAATCGGCTGGAATACAATCTACAACCTGCAGTCAAGCTTGTTCAGCAACGTACCGGAAAATAGCTATTGCTATTTTGTACACGGCTATTATGCTGCCCTGGGTGGGCATACCATTGCTACTACCGGCTATGTACAACCGTATAGCTCGGCCTTGCACAAGAGAAATTTTTACGGTGTGCAGTTTCACCCGGAGAAAAGTGCGAAAGTGGGCGAACAGATACTGCAAAATTTCCTTCGGCTGTAAAGCAACTAATTATTTAATCATGCATGTTTAATATGTATAAAAATGGAGATTATTCCAGCCATTGATATTATTGAGGGTAAATGCGTTCGGCTGACGGAAGGTGATTATTCGCAGAAAAAAATTTACAATGAACATCCGCTGGAGGTGGTAAAACAGTTTGAGGATGCAGGGTTGCAACGCCTTCACCTGGTTGATCTTGACGGTGCCAAAGCCGGAGCTGTGAAAAACTGGAAAGTGCTGGAAACAATTGCAGGTAAAACACGCCTGATCATAGATTTCGGTGGCGGCATCAAAACCAGGAATGATGTGCAGATCATTTTTGAGTCTGGTGCTGCGCTGGCAACGGTAGGCAGCATTGCTGTAAAAAATGAAATGGAATTTGTAAGATGGCTGGTTACGTTCGGCGCCGAAAAATTTTTGCTGGGGGCGGATGTAAAGAATGAAAAAATTGCCGTAAGCGGTTGGCTGGAAACCACGCATATTGATGTGTATAGCTTTATTGACAAATATATTCAGCAAGGTGTACAACAGGTTTTTTGCACTGATGTGAGCAAGGACGGAAAACTGCAGGGCCCTTCGGTGGAATTGTATAAAACGATCATCAATCGTTTTCCGGGTTTGTATTTTATTGCCAGCGGCGGTGTTAGTTCTATCGATGACCTGGAGGAATTAAACGCCATTGGATGTAAAGCCGCCATCGTTGGGAAAGCTATTTATGAAAACAGGATTTCATTAAATGATATAAAGAAATTTTTACAATGAGCCTGACAAAACGGATCATACCCTGCCTGGACATTAAAGATGGCCGCACAGTGAAAGGCACAAACTTTGTAAATCTGCGGGATGCCGGCGACCCCGTGGAACTAGGCGCATTGTATGCACAGCAAGGTGCCGATGAACTGGTTTTTTTAGATATTACAGCCACCGTGGAAAAACGCAAAACGCTTAGCGAGCTGGTGAATAAAATTGCCCATCATATAAATATTCCTTTTACCGTGGGTGGCGGCATTTCGACGGTTGATGATGTGAGCCTGCTGCTGCAAAATGGCGCTGATAAGATTTCGGTAAATACTGCTGCGTTCAAACGGCCGGAACTTTTACAGGAGCTTGAAAAAGAATTTGGCAGCCAGTGCGTGGTACTCGCCATTGACACCAAAAAAGAAGAAGACGGAGATTGGTATGTGTACCTGAATGGAGGCCGGACAAAGACCGGTTCAAAATGTATTGAGTGGGCCAAAAAGGCCGTTGACCTGGGTGCCGGTGAAATACTGCTGACTTCTATGAATCACGACGGCACCAAGCAGGGATTCGCCCTTGATATTACAAAAGCATTAAGTGAGTCACTGCCGGTTCCCGTTATTGCCAGCGGGGGTGGTGGTACCATGCAGCATTTTGCCGATGTCTTCCAGCAGGGGCTTGCTGATGCAGCGCTGGCTGCCAGCATATTTCATTTTAAAGAAATAGCCATTGGCGACCTGAAACAATTTTTACACGAAAAAGGGATACCGGTGCGAATTTAACATGGCTTTTTCCCATGGATGTATTCTTCGTTGAGGCCTGTACGTAAATTAAACGATATTTGTACCGACTGTCATTCAAAAGCGGGAAAAAATGAAAATTGATTTTAAAAAATATGCCGATGGACTGGCGCCCGCCATCATCCAGGATTATACTACGCAAAAGGTGCTGATGCTGGGTTTTATGAATCAGGCATCGCTGGACAAAACCATGCAGGAGGGAAAAGTAACGTTTTACAGCCGCAGTAAAAAAAGGCTGTGGACAAAAGGCGAGGAGAGCGGCCATTTTTTACTGGTTAAAGAAATCATGAGTGATTGCGATGATGATACATTGCTGATCAAAGCACAGCCAACGGGTCCGGTTTGTCATACTGGTGCCGATACCTGCTGGAGCGAGAAAAATCACAGCGATGATTTTTTATCTTATTTAGAAGAAATTATCAGGCTTCGCCGAACCGGGACAGATGAAAAGTCGTATGTAAGACAATTATTTCAGAAGGGAATTAATAAAATTGCACAGAAAGTGGGTGAAGAAGCTGTGGAACTTGTGATTGAAGCAAAAGATGAGAACAGGGAATTGTTTTTAAACGAAGCAGCCGATCTTTTGTTTCACTACCTGGTACTGCTGCAGGCAAAGGGATATACCCTGGCGGATGTAACTGAAATTTTAAAACAGCGACATCAGCCCCGGTAAGGATGGCGGGTATATACTAGTTTACGCAGGACAGTTTTGGACGTTCTGCATTCCATATAGCAAAGATATCAGCTGCTGAAGGCGGCAAACTAAATAAATAAACAGATGAAAACATTTTTCAGCTTTTTTTTACTGGTACCTATATTTTTGTTTGCCCAGCAAACAGCGCAAAAACCATCTTTTACAATTACAGGCCACATCAAGGGCCTTGCAGAAGGTACTACTGTAAAAATTCTTAACACTACCGATAATAATGAACTAACCCGCGGCAAGGTGACCAAGGGTAGCTTTACGCTCAATGGAAGTGTGCCTGAACCGGGGTTGTATTATATTGAATTAGGAAAAGAAAAGCCCCAGCACATATTCCTGGAAAACAGCCGGATCATGGTCAGCGGCAATGTGAACGAACTGGAAAATTTAAACGTCACTGGTTCAAAATCGCACACGGATTTCATTGTATTTAAAAATACGTTTAATCCCTTGTTTGCCCACATGAATGCCATTGCAACAGAAATTAATAATACTATGCCGGGAGAACATTATGATTCACTGATGGCCAGGTATGATTCGGTTAATTCCGTTATTCAAACAAAGATTGACGAGTTTGTGACTGCGCATCCGGCTTCTTTTGTGTCGCCTTTCTTACTTTATGTAACCGCGCAGGTAGATGATGATCCCGTGAAGCTGGAGAACCGGTTTAGCCGGTTATCGGATACGATAAAGAAATCCCAGATTGGCACGAGCCTTTCCGACTACATAGCTTACAACAAGGTTGGTGCGGTGGGCACGCAGGCACTGGACTTTACACAGCCTGACACCACCGGGCAACCCGTTTCACTGTCTTCCTTCCGCGGTAAATACGTGCTGGTGGATTTCTGGGCTAGCTGGTGCGGCCCCTGCCGCAACGAAAACCCGAATGTGGTGGCTGCCTTTAATAAATTCAAAAACAAGAATTTTACGGTACTCGGTGTATCACTCGATCGCCCCGGCGGTAAGGAAAAATGGCTGGAGGCCATTCACCACGACGGTCTCACCTGGACACATGTGAGTGACCTGAAATTCTGGAACAACGAAGCAGCTGTGCTTTACCACGTACAGGGTATACCCTTTAATATCCTCGTAGATCCCAATGGGAAAATAGTAGGTAAAAACCTTCGGGGCCAGGACCTGGAGCAAAAACTCTGTGAATTGTTAGGCTGTAACTGACCGGTTCCTTTATTCATCCAGCCCCATCAGCTTGCTGATATTTTTCCAGTTACTTTGCCGCTGGTTTTCATAACTGGTAGCCTTGGTATTGTCTTTGGTGTTGACATACTCTTTGAAAAAACGTGCCTGCTGCTGAAGACCTTTCATCACCTCCATCGTTTCTTTTACAAAACGCTGATCGTCTGCAGCAGTGAGTGATTTTTTTTCCAGCAATTCATTCAGCATCTTCCGGATATTTTCAATAAGGTTCACTTGCTCTTCCAGCAAGGCTAGGGTATTTTCTTTTGTGTACACCTCTTTCACATATGCATCACTTACGCTGCCGATGGAAAGGTAGGTATTGTACATAAAGCCGGCTGATAAGCCGCCAAGGGTGTTCAGTAAATTTGTTTCGCGTTCTTCACAGCTTTGCGCCATTGAAGAAAATGAAATGGCTGCTACAGCAAACAGGAGTATGATTTTTTTCATGAAGGGTGATTTTCCGGAAAAATAGACAAATACTTTTGAAAAAAGAAAATCACCCGTAAAAGGTGGTTTTTTAGAGAAAATCGGCTTTTCTGCAGCTTTTATCTATTGTAAGGATGTCACTATATTAATCTGCAATAACTCAACTGAATAGCTGCAAATGATGCTTCTGATTTCATTTTATACTCTTTTGTATTGTAATACCAGGCGAGTAATCGCCTGCACTACAGTTTCAAAGAATACAAAGCGTTGTTAGTGCAAATCCATAAAATATTCGGCTTGGTCAGGTACATATCTTGAATTCCCTCGCTACCAATTTTGCAAATACGTGTCCAGTTGGTTCCGCCATTATTTGTTTCAAAAACCTCTTTCCCAGATGTCATAAATCCTCTTTCTGTATTGATGAAAATGATTTTATTTGTTGAAATCGGGTATGGGGTATTTACACTGGCAACAATTTTAGTCCAGGTTTTTCCGTCTGTAGTTTTGAAAAAATAGTTTTTGTTTGTTGTTACCCATCCGTTTTTATTATCTACAAAATACATTTGATACAAATAAGTATCGGTTGTTTCAAATTGCTTTTGCCAGGTTGTACCACTATCAGCTGTTGAATAGATTGAACCCCTTACGTCGGCCATCGTCAAACCCTGGAGATTTGTAATCACCCAACCATCTTTAATTGTTGGGAAAAATAGATTTGCACAGTCATCTCCATCTACATTTCCCGCAATTTTACTACCACTGAGTCGTGATTTTAAGGGGCCGGACATTCTGATACATTGACCGATTTGTGTAATGCCATAAATAATACTATCCGAGGGAAAAGACAGTTTTTTAAAAATAGGCATATATGGATTTGTAAGGTCCGGATAGCCTACCCATTTATCACCGGAATTAGTAGTTTGTCCCAGCATACTTCCGGGTTGATTGTTCAAATAAGCAAATCCAACTTTAGCACTCAGGTATTGCAATTTATTTGTTTCTCCGGGTAATTGTTTATATGTCCACGTAATGCCGCCATCAAATGTTCGCTTTTCAAATACTATGTTTGAATAGTATTCATCAACGAGGTAGCCTGTGTCTTTCGTTGGAAACATTACCTGTGTAAATCTTGGAGTACGGTTGGCGCTTGATCCTGTGTCGGCTTTATGTATTAATTGCCAATTACCCAGGGTATCCTCATTATTGTCAGGAATTATTACTGTGGGAGTGCCGGGATCAACGGGATCCGGATCGGCAGGTGGGGGGTCAACGGATGTCGATTTGCTGCAACCTATCATAAAAAGTACGGACATGCCGATGAAAACGGCCCATTGATAAAATTTCATAATTGTCTTACTTTAGTTGATTCATTTTATAAAAAGTATAAGATGATATTGTTTAATTCTTTTTGGATCGGTTTTAAAAAATTTAGCAGTAATTTTTACAGGTATTCTAGCACTTCATCAATCAAATAGGATGACCCTTTTTTTACCAGGCGGATATCGTTTTTATAAACCGCTTTTAAGTCCCTATCGTTTATAAGCACTGTAAACCAAAATCCATCTGCTGTTTTACTTTTAAAATTTACGATGGCGCTAATTTTCCCATTATCCTGGCCGTGTATTAAAAAACCACAATCATAACATGTTTTTTTCAGGTTATAAATTTTGCTCCATTTAGTAGCAAACTGCTGTTTTGTGATATCACCTTCACTTAACGACCAACCATCATTCTTAAAGGCAACATATCGTTTAGTACAGATATCCTCCATCTTGACCGTTTTTGCATTGAAACAAGCTTCAATATTATTTTGCAGCCATGCCCGGGCATTTTCAAATCCTTGTGTTTGCTTTGCTTTTGTAGCGTAATATTCAATCGCAGCGCAATCCATAAAACCTGTTCTTTCGTATACCCCCGATATGATATTGGAATCAAGCAATGACAGCATAAGGATCATTCCATTGTGGCATGCATCATTTCCTGTAATGGCTTTTGGGTTGATATTGATGCGAATCACACCATTGTCTACGGGGGAAACCAAACTGTCAAAATATGAAACAGCCGGGTTAGGTTTGTCAAGTATAATTTTAACTGAATCAGCAGTGTTTTTGTATTTTTTAATCACAAGATTTAACTCCGCTTCAGCTGCATAAGATTTACAACTTAGTTTGCCTTCCCATCTTCCGTAAAATGCTGTAGCCGAATTTAGATCAGTATAGTTAATGGGCTGCCCGAAGAGAACAGATCCTGGCACTGTACAAAAAATAATGAGCCGGATTAGTTTCAATTTCATGGTTCCGTTGAATTAAAATTTATCAATGTTGTTTGCCATCACAAAAACAAAATCACCTTTTGTATTTATAAAACCTTCTACAAGCTTATTTCCTTTGTATAATTTAGCTTTAGCCAAACCTGACACGGGATCAAAATCGCCGATCCAGTCAAAGGTTGGCGGGATGATAATCTTACCGGTATAATTAATCAGTCCAATCCCGCTTGTATGTACCGATGATTGTGTGTTACCAACTCCTCCAGGTTTATTTGCTTTTGTATTGGTAAATTGCTGAAGGGATTTTGCACCAGGTTTAAATTCAAATTCGCATTGAACGTATAAACCTGCCCAGCTTCTTCTTAAATATCTGAAGCTGAACGGTGAGTTCCAGGCTGTGGAAAGTTCTGCAAAATATTGCGGGTTTTGTTCTTTAAAAGTAGCTTCAATCGGCATCACCCGTTCCTGTTTATCCAGTAAAGTTTTTACATTTTTATTATTAATGAGTACTTCACAATCACTTACATTATATTTAAAATTATCCGGCTGATAATGGAATTCTAAACCATTACCATTTACCAGTTTAATAATTTCCTGGCCATTTTTGTTTATGAATGAAAACTTATAAGCAGTTGCATCTTTAGGTTTATATAAAGAAAGACCATTGCTAAAAGGTGAAAGGCTTCCGTCAAATGTCATTGGAATTTTTACTTTGCCTGTAGTATCCATAAAACCAAAGAGCTGTTTGGAGCCTTGTTCTGTATAAATAATATAATAGCCTTCACCGTATGATTCAGACCAGAAATGTAGTTTTGTTTCAAAGGCTTTGGTGCCGTTCTTACGGTAAAAGCTGGTTGTTTTATAATCATCATTGCTGACCTGCGTAAAATAAAGGCCTCTTTTCCCTTTTGGTGCCTGGTAACGTTTACCACTTTTATCAAAATAGAACTGGTAATATTTGTTGTGGTCATTATCGTAAATTTCACCATATCCATATCCGTCCTCCATAAAATGTTCTGCATGTGTAAGGATGCAGGGAACAATGAGTTTTCCCGAAGTATCCATATAGCCATATTTGCTTGTAAGCGGGTCTTTTACCACGGTGACGCCATTATAAAAGCCACAGGCATCCTGGGGCTGGTCTATTTGATTGCTCCTGTTAATGCCGAAATTGAAATCATATTTACCAAGGGGGGCAATGGTTTCACCGCTATAGCGGAAAACAGAACAATCTTTGCCTTTTTTCACAATGGTGAAGCCTTCCCTGAAATCTTCTACGGCATCGCAATCAAGCATGATGATTTGGTTTGAAGCTTCATTGTTTTGAGCAGCCTGTGTATTGCTGTTGCCATTGAAAGTGAAAGACTGGAATACTTGTTCTGCCAAAGGTTCGGCTGCTGAAAATTCAGGATCGGGTGAAGTGTAGTATAAATAGTATTTCTTGTTACCAACAATTGTTTGATAACACCTGTAATGATATTTCCTGTCATTATAAACAACTACCCACCATTTTACGTTATTCACCTCTTTAAAAAATGTTTGATTTAGCGCAACATGACTGCTTTCCATTTTTTGTTTTTGCGCATCTGCTTGTTCTTCGATGGTGGGTGGTTCTTCGTGAAACTCAAAAACAGAAATTTCAAGTGAACGGCTGCTTAGTTTGGGGTCCTGTAATACAAGCAGGTCCTTGGGGCCGAGCAAAGGCGAACGATTTTTCTTATGAATCCAGTTTTCCGGAATTGTTACCTGAAAGCTGTTATCCGGCCCGGCAAACATTTTTTTTCCTGATTGTGCTGGTAATGCTATTGATAAAAATAATAGTATGGAGGTAAGGCTAAATAGTCTCATAAACATTTTATATAATTCAATCCTTTTTTCGAAATAAATTGTACAGTTAAAATCTGTTCGTTGTAAAGTAAAGTGTGTTTCAGTATTTATCAATTACGGGTTGTTAAGTGCTCTATTTTACAGAAAAGAGATTGATTTTACTGCGGCTCATACACTAGTGTGTCTTCTTTTGAAATCGAGGTTACCGATTGTGCGATCAACTTATTATTTTCCAATGAAATTATATTTAGCGTAAAGCTCGTGTGCAGATTTTGGCTATTTACTGATTTGTTATCCGGAGCCATGGTATATTTACCGGTGCCAAGCAGTCTTCCATTTCTGTATCACCGGAATATTCCACCCGGTAAAAATTCGAGTTCAACTGTTTGCCTTTTAAACTGTTCCTTGTATTCATTTTGTTTATGTTCATTGCCCACAACCCCAACTGTTTTCCATCTTTTTTGAATGGCTTTGCCTGGTGGCGTAGTACAGGATGTGATTGCGAACAAGGTCGTTATTGAAAATATAAGTATAGTAATAGAAAAAGTTGAAATGGTTTGTGCTGGTATTTTGATTAAGTAAATTTTCATTGTTGTATTCTTTTAACAGCTTTTACAATGTAAATTTTCTGAGGCGTTATGGTGTTGAGCTTACGTTCGGACAGAACTCTCTGGTAAAGGTTTTATGGTTAATGGTAAAGCGGTTCTCAAGGTTTCGTTTTGTCATCAATGTTATTCAGTGTTTTATTGATTCGGAAGAAGACAATAATAAGTTCACACCACATTCGCCAAAGAATATTACCAATTACAATAATGAGTAAATCCATTATTGGTCCGCTTGGGAGCAGGCTTCCACCACCAAAATTGTCATAGCCACCATAGCCGCCCCGCCTTGTGCCGCCAAAAAGCGACATGAGTCCGCCAAGGGTGATTAAAATTGCTACAACCACATACATAATCTGGATAATTTTTAACGTGATCATGGTTTTGAAGGATAAAAAATCACTCCAGTTAAAACCTGTTGACTGGGATGCAGTTGAGTTGGTCGTTGGTTCCATTTTTTTTATTTAGAGGTTATAGAATCCTTATCTGAAAGATGGTATTCTATCAGTTAGGTAGCGTCATCGAATTAGGAATATCGAGGAAATGGATTAAAGCAGGGGAAAGCGGATCAATAAATTACAGCATAAATATGCTAATCATTTAAAATAAAATTTGTACCCCAAGAGGGTACAAATTTATGTGGAATGACATTTGTCAATATCAAGAAATATTGTAATCAATGATATGAATGGTTTTTTTCGTGTTTGCTAACTGGTTTTTAAAAACCGTTCAAGCATTCCTGTTTATATTTTCAAGGCAGGTTATAGCAATCCGGCTTTTCTTACATATTTAGCTGCTTCTGCTACAGTTGAAAAGTTTACATGAAAATAATCACGGGCTTTTTTTAAAAAGCGCTTGCAATACGTATCAATGGTATGGGGTGATTTACCAAGCGATTCGGCTATCTCCTGCTGAGTTGCTAGTTGGTTGTAAGCGAGTGCACGTGCCACCTGTAATTCGCCAATTGAAAAAACCTTCAGTTCCCGGAACCTTTTTCTGACATTATCCATAATCAGTTTATTTTTTTCCTTTTCATTTTCGCCTTTGTCAGTAAAAAATTTCGGGTTTAGGGATTCGCCGTTGTAATCTCCAATGATAGTGAACTCATTGAGATATTCTAACAGGCGGTTGTGATAATCATATTGAAAGACTGAGGCCGTTCGTTTTGCAAGCAGGTAATTTCCTTTATAATGCTTTAAGGCTACTAAGCTCGAATATCGCTGCACCATAAATTCCAGTTTAAACGATCCGGTACACACGACTTGTATCATCTCACGGAATACGGCATGCGATAGTTTTTGCAGGCCGGGGTGAAGTGATGTCCAGTATCTTCTTAATGTAAATTCTTTTTCGTAATACCCCAGCCATTTTTGTACTCCAGCCATATCAGAAATTTCAAACTGCCGCAGATCGACTACAAAATAAAATCGTTCGCTACCGATTGTTTGTTTAAGCGAACGTAGTTCGGTTTCTTGTTTTTCAAGGCTTACTTTGGGCTTGATTTTCTCGGCTGGATAAAGTGAGGTTACATAATCTTTTAATAAATCAAAATCTGTCAGATCGGTTTGAATCATCATAGTTAGGTTTGGTTATCGAGTAAATAAATATAAAAAAAATTAAATATTGTTGCCTTTTCTGCTGTTTTTCCTTACGGATATTTGGGTTACATTATTATTTTTTCGCAGGGAACAAAGGCAACTGTCGGTAGTTGTAAAGTAAACGGCATAAAAAAAACCTGCACCAATTCGTGCAGGTTTTTTTATAAAGAGGTATCGCTGATTAGTTCACATCGCTTCCTTCTTTCAGTTTGCTGATCATGCTTTCCATGCTTGCTTTATTCAGCGGGTCTGGTGCAAGCGGTAATGCCTGGTTAGCATATTTCAGTGCTGTTTTGTAATCACCATTGGCCGAGTAGCCTCTTACCAGTCCTGCCAGCGTGGTGAACTGATTAGGATTTTTGGAAAAATTCAGTTTAAATACATCCAGGGCTTCTTTGTTTTTGTGTTGCTGCAACAACTGTCGTCCGTATTGGTGCAGTTCAAAAATATTTCCAAGCGACAGAGCATTTTTCATCATGGCAGCGGCTTCGTCAGTCCTGCCCATTTTTTCCAGCAATTGGGCCCTGGTATTCCATGCTCTGAAACTCCTGTCGCCGCCAAAAATAGTGCTGGTGGCACTGTCAGCCCATTGCAGGGCCTGTTCAAGATTTACCTCATGCTGCAGGCACCAATTGGCAGCCTCGTTCCAGCTTTCCCAGCTAAAACCTTTATCTGTGCGGAGTTCCCGGCGAAAACTTTCAACCTGGTCGTTGATGTAATCCACCTGCACAGTAAAGGGGATCATGATTTTTTCCCATTCCAGTGCGATAGTAGCGCTATTCTCTGTTTCATTCAGGAATTCATATTTTAACCATTCCACGCTTTTGTCCAAAGCCTGCGGTTTAACAGGTACCCGCAAAGCGTCTTCGGCCGGATCGTAGAAAAAGCTGCCCCAGGAAGTAGCATTTTTTGAAAAAATCAAGATGCTTTCTTCCGGACCGTAGGCTATGAAAAATCCGTATTTGCCGGCAGGCAGGGAATGCCCCTCTATTTTTACAGCCGTGGTAAATTCAATGGTAGTATTCTCGTTAGCGCCGGCACGCCACGGTGCAGCTTTGCTGCTGCCAAAGCCCTGGTCGGTAAAACCTTCCGGGATCAGTTGGCCCCAGATTTTTCCTTCACGCCCTTTTACACCCGGGCGGTCGTAATGAATGCTAACATCCGTCAGGCCAATACGTTCACCGACAGATGCTTTTTTGTTGCCCCCGCTGGGCAGGGTTGTAAGCTGGCAAAACGACGTTGCAGTTATGGCCAGCAACATACAGGTTGTGATAAGTATTTTCATAATCAAGGCAGTTTTAAGAAAGCCAAGCTAAGGAACTTTGTTTTTTTAACTGCCAAATTGTTACCAGTGCCATTTGTCATGGATAAACAGCCGGCTGCGAGGATAGTAGGCATGTTTGCCACGTGATTATTGTATATTCGGTAATGATCGCAGGGAAAACCATACGAGCTATTTTATATTTACCGTTACTTGCCGTTTATTCATCTATGCATGCACAAATGCCGGATACCATAGCAGGAGAATATTACCTGCAGGGCGTCATGGAAGTCGCTTCTGGATTTAAACTGAACGAAGACTCTTCCTTTGCTTTCTTTTTTTCTTATGGTGCAGTGGATCGTTACGGATCCGGAAGATGGACGCGGCAGGCTGACCGGGTGATTTTGAATTCGTTTGTCCATCACGATCATGACTTTTCGTTGCTGACCGGCAGGACAACGACTGATCATTTTATTACTATAAAAATCAGCGATAAAAATTCCCCACTGCTGCAGTTCGTTTATTGCAGCCTGAATACCGGCGATACAATATTGCGGGCAAAAACGGATGCCAAGGGCGTTGTACGTTTTCCTGTAAAAAAGGTACAATCGATCGTGTTACAGTTTGAGTTTTGCCCGGAGAAATCTTCGGAATTTAATTTTCAAAACAGTACAGATAATTATTTTGAATTTCGGTTTGAGCCATGGATGGCGGAGGTGAATTTTTCTGAATATAGTTTAATACGTACTAAAGATGGACTGAATGGACATCATCCGCTGCTGGATGACAAAGAATATTTGTTTGTAAAACAATAACAATTTGCACAGCAGTTGCTCTGGCTTAATAGAATGTAAAATAAAACCCGGCTTTTCAAAAAGCCGGGTCAGTTATAAACCAGTAATATTTATTGGTAATAGTTTACCTGCGTTGTTCTGCTGCTTCGGCCATATCAGGAATGGCTTCTACTTTATATGCGCCGCTGTCCAGTTTTTTCTTGGTTTCACTGAATGCTTTCAGCGTAAGCGCAATATCCTCGTCGGTATGTACGGCTGTCGGAATCAGGCGATAAATAATATGGCCTTTCGGAATGACGGGGTACACTACGATGGAACAAAATATGCCGTAATTTTCACGCAGGTCCATTACCATGGCAGTTGCTTCCGGCACATCGCCTTTCATATACACGGGGGTAACCACGGAATCTGTTTTACCGATATCAAAGCCGCGTTCTGTCAAACCTTTCTGGAGTTTTAGCGCATTGTCCCACAATTTTTCTTTCAGGGCCGGTTGTGTGCGCAGCAGTTCCAGCCTTTTGAGGTTACCGATCACCAGCGGCATCGGTAAGCTTTTGGCAAAGATCTGTGAACGGATATTATACCGGATGTAATCAATAATATTTGCATCACCGGCAATAAAAGCGCCGATGGAAGCCATTGATTTGGCAAAGGTGGAAAAATAGAGGTCAATTTTATCCTGCACGCCCTGCTCTTCCCCGGCACCGGCGCCGGTTTTTCCCAATGTACCGAAGCCATGAGCGTCATCCACCAGCAGGCGGAACTCGAAACGGTCTTTCAGGGCTGCAATTTCTTTGAGTTTTCCCTGATCGCCGGCCATCCCAAACACACCCTCTGTAATTACCAGGATACCTCCGGCGTTTTGTTTTTCAATTAAGGCAGTAGCTCTTTGCAATTGCTTTTCCAGGTCGGCTACATCATTATGCTTGAAAACATAACGATGCCCGGCATGAAGGCGGAGCCCGTCAATGATGCAGGCATGACTTTCCGCATCGTACACAATCACGTCATGACGGCTGCAAACCACATCTATCAGGCTTACCATGCCCTGGTATCCAAAATTGAGCAGGATGGCATCTTCTTTTTGTACAAACTCAGCCAGTTCTTTTTCCAACTGTTCGTGGTAGTTCGTGTTACCACTCATCATGCGGGCGCCCATGGGTAAAGCCAGCCCGAATTCTTTGGCCGCTTCCGCATCTGCTTTCCGCACTTCCGGATGATTGGCAAGCCCCAGGTAATTGTTCAGGCTCCAAACAATCATATCCTTTCCACGAAATTTCATGCGGCTGCTGATCTCGCCTTCCAGTTTTGGGAAAGCAAAATAACCATGGGCTCTTTCACGGTGCTGACCGATGGGGCCGTAATGCTTTACTAAACGTTCAAAAATATCTGCCATATTTCTAAAGGTCTTTAAAGTGAAGTGGTTTGAAATAAGTTGCGCAAAGTTAAGGTTTTAGCGTGGAACGTCAAGACGGGTACAGCGCTGACTGCTGCTACCGGTAGTGTAAGTTTTTTTAGAGAAGGTCCATTTCGCAGCCTCAGTTGCGCTATGTGATTCGTAAACTGTTGCGCGGTTTTGAAATCAGTTTCAAAACGATCAAACCGATTATACCTGCCAGCAAAGAACTGAATAAAATAGCAATTTTTGAATGAATGATAATGTCCTCATCCGGGAAGGCCAGCAAAGAAATAAAAATGGACATGGTAAATCCAATACCGCCCAGAATGCCTGCTCCAACAATATGTGCCCATTTGACGCCGCTTTGTAACCTGACCAGTTTCGTTTTTACCGCCAGCCAGCTAAAAAAAACAATCCCGATAGGTTTGCCCAGGAACAGCCCGGCTATAATGCCAAGACTATTTGTTTCTGTCAGCCCGGAATAAAAATCTCCGGAAAAAACGATGCAGGTATTGGCCAGTGCAAACAGCGGTATAATGATAAAGGCAACAGGTTTGTGCAAAAAGTGCTGGGTTTTCCAGGATACGGTCTTTTGTGAGCCATCCCCGAAAGGCATGGCAAATGCCAGCAATACACCGCTGATCGTGGCATGCACGCCGGATTGCAGCATGAAATACCACATAAAGACGCCCGGGATAAGATATGCCCAGAGATTATGAATCTTTAATTTATTCAGGATGATCAGCCCGCCAAAAATCAGGGCGGCAAAAAACAGGTACGTCCCCGAAAGATTGCTGGTGTAGAAAAAGGCAATAATTAAAATAGCGCCTAAATCATCAATGATGGCTAATGCAGTGAGAAATACTTTTAGCGAGCCCGGCACTTTTTTCCCTGCTAACGACAGCACCCCCAGGGCAAAGGCAATATCGGTGGCCATGGGAATGCCAAAGCCGTTTTGCGTGGATGTTCCGTAGTTGAGGCTGAGATGCATTAAGGCAGGAACCAGCATACCGCCTGCAGCGGCCAATACCGGAAGCAGCGCATTCCGAAGGCTTTTTAATTCACCATCATAAATTTCCCGTTCAATTTCCAGTCCTACCAATAAAAAGAAAATGGTCATTAACCCGTCATTAATCCAGTGAGTGAGCGAATGACCGGCAAACTGGATATGCCAGAATGCCTGGTAGCCGGCCCCCAGCGATGAATTGGTAACCAGCAATGAAAAAGCAGTGCAGGCTATCAGGATAAAACCCGAGGCTTTTTCACTGTTAAAAAATTCTGTAAATAGTCTTGTGATTCTCATCGTTTCTACATTGGAGCGTAAATTAACAAAATTGCAATAAAAAAACCTGCCCTTTGCTGGTCATCAAAGGCAGGTTTTTGAAAAATGAATGATGTGTAACGTGGATGAATTATAGCAATCCTGCACCTGTTGTTCGTGCAGTTGCTATCAGCCTAATTTTGCTTTCAAGTTTGTGTCGAGTGCATCCAGGAATTCTTCTGTATACAAATAATGTTCACCGTGATTCACTTTATTTCCATGGATACACACGGCCAGGTCTTTGGTCATTTTACCGCTTTCCACGGTTTCAATACACACAGTTTCTAATGCATTGGCAAAATTGATCAGCGGCTGGTTATTGTCAAGCTTACCGCGGAAGGCCAGCCCTCTTGTCCAGGCAAAAATGGATGCGATCGGGTTGGTGGATGTGGGTTTGCCCGCCTGGTGATCACGGTAGTGCCTTGTTACCGTTCCGTGAGCTGCTTCGGCCTCCAGAGTTTTACCGTCAGGTGTCACCAGCACCGATGTCATCAGGCCCAGTGATCCAAATCCCTGTGCCACGCTGTCGCTCTGCACGTCGCCATCATAATTCTTGCAGGCCCATACAAAATTTCCATTCCACTTCAGGGCGCTGGCCACCATGTCATCAATGAGGCGGTGCTCATATGTAATACCGGCTGCATCAAATGCAGACTTGAATTCTTTTTCATATATCTCCTGGAAAATATCTTTGAACCGTCCGTCATATTTTTTCAGGATGGTATTTTTTGTGGAGAGGTACAGGGGCCATTTTTTGTTGAGCGCCATGTTAAAACAACTCCGTGCAAACCCACGGATGCTTTCGTCTGTATTGTACATACTCAGGGCCACGCCACCGCCTTTGAACTGGAACACTTCGTGCTCGATTACCGTACCATCTTCTCCTTCAAATTTTACCGTTAATTTTCCTTTGCCCGGCACTACAAAATCGGTAGCCCGGTACTGGTCGCCAAAGGCGTGACGGCCGACAATGATCGGGGCAGTCCAGTTGCTCACCAGTCGAGGCACATTTTTAATCACAATTGGCTCACGAAATACAGTGCCGTCCAGGATATTGCGGATGGTTCCGTTCGGGCTCTTCCACATTTGCTTCAGGTTAAATTCTTTTACCCGTGCTTCGTCGGGGGTTATGGTGGCGCATTTGATACCCACACCGTATTCTTTAATGGCATTGGCAGCATCAATGGTAACCTGGTCATTTGTCTGGTCTCGGTATTCGATGCCCAGGTCGTAATATTTTATATCAATATCCAGGTATGGGAGGATCAGCTTGTCCTTTATAAATTTCCAGATTATTCTCGTCATTTCATCACCATCCAGTTCCACAACAGGGTTCGTTACTTTAATCTTTTGTGCCATGATTTGCCAATAATTTGAGTGTAAATAAATAGCTGCATTTCTGTGCAGGGATGCAAAGCTAAACTATTCAGGCAAAGTTGTATCGTTCTCGATAAGATCGGGTATAGTTTTTGAACAGAGATAATTAGGTTAATGCCGGCCAGCAATTGGTCAATTTTCGGAAAAAAATAAATGGGTAGACAGTGATCTTAAAATTGATTGAAATCAACTAAATTTGCGTGTTTTAAGGACACTTAGTAGCAAAATGGATATATCAAAACCTTTTCTGGAATACCTCAGAAAATTTGTCGATTTAAGCGACGAAGAATACCAGGAACTTATTTTCCCATACGTTCAAATCAGGCGTTTCGGCAAACGAGACATTATCACGAGATCGGGTGAAACCGAAGAGTATTTTAATTATATACTGCGGGGGCTGGTCAGAAAATTTTACAAAAAAGGGGTGGAGGAAATCAATACACAGCTTTCGTTTGAGGGCCATATTATTCATTCCCAGGAATCTTTTCACAGCCGTACGCCCTCGGAGTATTTTGTAGAATCTATCGAGCCTACCACCTTTGTATCCATTACGTACGACGACCTGGAAAAAATTTACAAGTCTTCCCAAAAAATGGAACACCTGGGCCGGCTGATCATCACCCATACCATGGTGCTGAAAGATCGTTGGCAGATGCGGCTGATACAACATTCGCCAAGGGAACGTTTTATTGATTTTGTGCAAAAGAATCCTGAACTGCTACAACGGGTACCGCAAAAATTCCTGGCATCCTATTTAAACATCAAGCCTGAGACATTCAGCCGGTTTAAGCACCTGGTTCGTTCCGGTTCAAAAGCTGCCATTTAAGAGCTACTGACACATAGCGACCAATCATTGCTCGGCAACCCGTTTATACATTCACGATGAGTACGGGAATTTTCAGCTCGTGCCTAACGGCATCGATGGTTTCACCGTAAAACCAGTCCTTCAAACCACTGTGGCCATGGGCGCCAATGACCAGCATGTCTGCATGATTTTCTTTTACCAGTCGTACAATTTCTTTTGCGCGGTGGTGAAAGCCTAACACGGCTTTTGCCTGGTATCCCATTTGTTCAATTCGCTGTACATAATGATCAAGGTGCTCCTGGTCCTTCCGCGTTTCCAGGTCGTCTGTTTGGGTGCCCAATACCTTGCTGGGTGCGCTTTCCACTACGTGGATCAGCAGGAAGGAACTATTCTTATTTGCCTGCCCGATGGCGTGGGATAAAACTTTTTCATCCTTTGTGCTGAATTCAAGTGCCACGGCAATTGTATTATATTCAGGCGTTGTAATTTTTTCAAGTCCTGCTGCCTCGGGGTGCACCTGCAGGGGAATATCACGTCGGCGCCTGCCTGTAAGTGGGTAAATGATGGTGATCAGTAACAACGCCACAAACAACAAGCCACTCAGTACGATGACAGTTTTCCAGAATAGATTATCAGACGATAAAAAATAGGAACTGGCCTGTTCGGTAACCATCCGTATATTAAGATAAACCAGAACAGCTGTAACAATCCAGGCGGCAGCTTTTGTGGCCGGCCTGATTGCAAATATTCCCATTTTATGCTTATCGCTGACAAAATGAATTAGTGGTATCATGGCAAATCCCAGTTGCAGGCTCAGAATTACCTGGCTTAAAATCAGCAGGCTGTCTACATCGTTTTCGCCTTTGACCAGGATGACAACAACTGCCGGAATAATGGCCAGCAACCTTGTCATTAATCTGCGGATCCAGGGGTTGATCCGCAAACGCAGGTAGCCTTCCATCACAATTTGGCCGGCCAGCGTACCGGTAACGGTAGAACTCTGCCCGGCTGCAATTAGTGCAATAGCAAATAATTTAGGAGCAATATCCGAGCCCAGCATTTTATTCAGCAGTTCATGGGCTGTTTTAATTTCTGCCACATCTGTGCGGCCTGTTTTGAAAAAAACAGATGCTGCAAGAATAAGAATTGCTGCATTGACCAGGAAAGCCAGGTTGAGCGCAACCGTACTGTCGATAAAATTCAGTTTTAAAGCGTGCCGGATGCCTTTTTCGTCACGTTTGATTTTCCTGGTTTGTACCAGGGCAGAATGCAGGTACAGGTTGTGCGGCATAACGGTGGCGCCAATGATGCCGATGGCTATGTACAGCGCTTCCTTACCCGGCAGCCGGGGTACGAAGCCGCTTGCGATTTCTTGAAAGGCCGGCTTGGCCAGGATGATTTCTATCAGAAATGACAGGCCAATGATGGCCACCAGGCCAATAATAAAGGCTTCCATTTTCCGGATGCCGAGGCTTTGCAGGAACAGCAGTAAAAATGTATCCAGAACAGTAATCAGAACAGCGTATACCAAAGGTATACCGGTAAGCAACTGGATACCGATGGCCATACCAAGCACTTCGGCCAGGTCGCAGGCTGCAATGGCTATTTCAGCTAAAACATACAAGGCTAAATTGATGTATTTGGGAAAGGTTTCCCGGTTGGCCTGCGCAAGATCCCGGCCGGCCACTACGCCCAGCCGGGCCGAAAGATTTTGCAACAACAAGGCCATCAAGTTGCTCATGAGCAGCACCCAAATGAGTGTGTAACCGAATTGACTGCCGCCCTGAAGGTCGGTGGCCCAGTTGCCCGGGTCCATATACCCCACACTCACGAGGTAAGCGGGTCCGAAAAATGCCAGCATCCTTCTCCACACCGGTTTGTGGGAGAGGGTGGTGTCCACACTGCCATGTACGTCACCCAGTGAGTTATGCGTGTGTGTATGTCCGTTACGCGTCATACTTTACAAAAATGTTTTTTGCCAGTTCCCCGCTAATGTTCACAGGTGCCTGCTGGCGGATTTTAACATCGATCGATTGATCGAAGCTGAATTTCTTTTTTACTTCCAGTTTGGTGCCGATGGCGATGTGTTTGTGACGCAGCAGCTCCAGCATGCCGCGTGACTGGTTGCTGACCTGGCAAACGGTTGCTACTTTATGCAAGGGAAGATCGGCCAGGCTGACTTGCTGATTGTTTTCCATCCTTCCGTTTATATCGGGAATCGGGTCGCCGTGCGGATCAAATTTGGGATATCCCAGGAAAGCATCCAGTTTATCAACCAGTTTACGGCTGCTTACATGCTCCAGTTCCTCTGCAATGGCATGCACCTCGTCCCAGTCAAATTTTAGTTTTTCCGCCAGGAAAAACTCCCACAGGCGGTGCCTGCGTATGATGCCGAGTGCAGCTTTGGTGCCTTCATTGTTTAACCGAAAGCCCCGGTATGGCTGGTAGTGTACAAGCTTTTTTGCTTTGAGTTTTTTCAGCATGTCGGTAATGGAGGCGGGCTTGGCGACCAGTTGCTGTGCCAGGGCATTTGTCGTGACCGTTTCCCCGTGAGCCTGCAGATGGTAAATCGTCTTGATATAATTTTCTTCGCTACTGGATAAGTTCATATCGTCTAAATAAATGTTTAGACAAACCTAAAAAATATTTTTTGCATCACCAACAATTATTCTTTTGAAGGCAGGGGCAAATGAATTATATTCGGTTTCTCATTTTGCCTATATGCGATTGCAGAAACTGTGCATGAAATCAGCTTTTTTTTTGTTCATCTTACTGGTATGCCTCTCTGGCTGCAAAGGAAAAAAGGTTTCATTGACGGGGAATGAGCCGGTAGAAATCAGTGATTTCCTCGATTCTTTTGCGCCGGTAAAACTGCCCTTCCAGGTTGCAGACAGTTCTTTTAGCCGGCGGGAAAATGATTCACTCCTGATCGGGTATAAAGTATTTACGCAGTTTGTACCTGATAGCGTGTTGGCCAAAGAGTTTGGAAAAGGCATTCATCCCAAAATATATCCGGTGGGCAAAGTGGTGTCAGATAAAAAAGAAACCTACCTGTTTATAAAACTGATTCACGGGAATAAAAAAATTATTGACGTAGCCTGTTTTGACAAAAAGAATCAGTTTATTGCTGCAATGCCATTTTTGCAAACAGACCAGTTGGCGGCTACTGCGCAGGTCAGCAGTATGGATAAAAATTTTACACTTTTCAAAAATATTACCCGTAAAAATCCAAACGGTTCTGTGAGCGAAGGCAAGGATGTATATGTGTTAAATGCGGACGGCAAAAACTTTATGCTCATAATGACCGATGCATTGGATGCAAAACCGGCAGAACTGATCAACCCCATTGACACGTTGCCCAGGAAGAACAAGTTTTCTGCGGATTATGTAAAAAATAAAACAAATTTGATTTCTGTCCGGGATGGATTGCGTCCCGGGCGCATTATTTTTTTCATACATTTCGAAGACACAAAGGCCGATTGTACCGGGGAGTTGAAAGGAGAGGCCTCTTTTGTTTCGGCAAACAAAGCAGTGTACCGTTCAGCCGGTGATCCCTGTGTGCTGGAACTAACTTTTACCAGCAGCGCAGCTACTATGAAAGAACTGGAAGGCTGTGGTTCTCACCGGGGATTGCGCTGCTTGTTTAACGGCACTTTCCCGCGCAAGAAAGAAGCAAAGAAAAAACAATTGACAAAGAAATCAACTTTGCATAAGTAAGGTAATTATTGTTTATTGCGCCGCTTGGTAAACGTATTTGCAGGAGAATTTGCTGTTCGTAATTTCTTCGTTCAAACCGGGCTGAATTACAAATTTGCGCTTATATTGCGCTGCCTTTGTGTAAAACAAACACATAACACACCATGAGCTCTGAAAATTTTAAAGTCCCGTATCAGCTTGATGACCGCTATTCAAAACCGGTTGCTTATTTCTCCATGGAGTTTGCGGTTCACCAGCCGCTGAAAATTTATAGTGGCGGACTTGGTTTCCTGGCCGGTTCACATTTGCGGAGTGCATACGAGTTGCGGCAAAATATGGTTGGCATCGGTATTTTGTGGAAATATGGTTATTACGACCAGGCCCGCAACCAGGATCAGACTTTGCAAGTGACCTGGATGGAAAAGCAGTACAGTTTTCTCGAAGATCCCGGTATTAAATTCCAGATAACGGTGCATGAACACCCGGTTTGGGTAAAAGCTTATTACCTGAACCCGGAAACGTTCAAAACAGCACCCCTGTTTCTGCTGACGACTGATATCCCCGAGAATGATTATGTATCACAAACCATTTCTCACCGTTTATATGATGCGAATGTAGCAACCAAGGTCGCACAATTTATTTTGCTTGGTATTGGCGGAGCCAAATTATTAGACGAAATCGGGTTTAAACCTGAGCGGTATCATCTCAATGAAGCACATGGTTTATCAGCAGCTTTTTACCTGTACCAGAAATATCATCGAAAAATGGACGAGGTGAAAAAGCGACTGGTGTTTACCACGCATACACCCGAAGAAGCAGGGAATGAAAAACATGATATTTATTTGTGTCATAAAATGAGTTACTTCTGCGGCTTGAGTGTGGAAGAAGTGAAGAAGCTGACCGGTATGCCGGACGACCAGTTTAATCATTCATTAGCCGCTTTACGGTTTGCCCGTATGGCCAATGGTGTTTCCCAGTTACATGGAGAAGTATCCAGGGCTATGTGGGGCAAATACCCAAATATCTGCCCGATTATTTCGATTACCAATTCTCAGAACTGGCGGTATTGGGCGGACAAGCAATTGTATTTTTTCAGAGACCAGGGTGATGACGCCGGGTTTGATGACCGTAAAAAATACCTGAAAAAAAGAGCTTTTGAAATTGTAGCCGATCAGACCGGGAAATTATTCGATCCTAATATTTTCACCATCGTTTGGGCCCGCCGCTTTGCCGGTTACAAACGCGCCGGCTTTATTGCCTCGGACCTAGATCGCTTTGAGCGGCTGATTTATAATAAAAAACATCCCGTTCAGATCATTTGGGCAGGTAAGCCGTACCCGGTGGATTATCCGGCCATCAGCGAGTTTAATCACCTGGTACACCTGAGTAAAAAATATACGAATGTGGCCGTCTTGATTGGCTACGAACTGGCCCTGTCAAAGCGCCTTAAACAGGCAGCCGACTGCTGGCTGAATAACCCACGCGTACCCCGGGAGGCATCCGGAACCAGCGGCATGACTGCTGCTATGAATGGCGCTGTCAATTTTTCAACCGATGATGGATGGATTCCTGAATTTGTCAATCATGGAAATAACGGTTTCGTAGTGCCGAAGGCTGATTACGCAAACATGAATGTGCACGAACAGGACGCCTATGATCTCAATAAGCTTTATGAAATTCTCGAGAATCAGATTCTTCCCTTGTATTACGAGGATTACGATACCTGGCGCCAGATTGTAAAAAATGGTATGCGTGATGTGCGTTTCCAGTTTGAGAGCAACCGGATGGCGCACGAATACTACGATATGTTGTATAAATAATCGTTTTCGGAAAGCCGGTTCGCTTTCCTATGATTCAAACTGCGCAACCAACTGCTCTGGCGTGCTGCTGAGTGTAAAAAAGGTACAGAGTTTCCTGATAACGCCTTCCACCAAAGCATCCGGACAGGATGCACCGCTGGTGATCAGAATTTTTACCGGCTCTTTGGCCGGGATAAAATCCTTTGTCATTAATTCCTGGCGGGTATGGAAGTTATAGTGTAAAACTGCTGTTGCCGACAGGATCTTTTCTTCATTGCTAATAAAATAAGTCGGCAATTTTTCTTCGCATAGTTCCACTAAGTGCGACGTGTTGGAGGAGTTGTAACCGCCCACAACAATTGCCAGGTCGGCCTGAGTTTGCAGCATTTGCGTGACAGCAGTTTGATTGTCATTAGTCGCATAGCACAGTGTATCCCTTGTATCGGCAAAATGTTCGGCAATTGTTTCTTCTGTTAAGTTATACTTGGAGACCATCGTTTGTTTTAAAAAATCGGCAATGGCCTGTGTGTCACTGGCCAGCATGGTGGTTTGGTTCACTACGCCAATTCTTTCCAAATCTTTTTCCGCATTGAATCCTTCTGAATACTGTCCGGCAAATTCCTGGTAAAACGCTGCCGCTGGCTTTTCCCCTGTAATATATTTTGCCAGTTGCGTTGCCTGTTGCATATCCTTAACGATTACCGAGGCAGCATTCAGCGAAGCATGCGAAAAAGTGGCACGGGTTTCCTCATGCGTGGGCTTACCATGAATAATAATGCTGTATTCTTTTTCTGCAATGGCGGCACTGCGGTTCCAGACTTTTTCTACAAACGGGCAGGTAGTATTATATTTTTCAGTAACAATCCCAATTGCAATGAGGCGTTTTTCAATGTCAAGTGTTGTACCGAAAGCGGGAATAATCACAATGTCTTCACTGGTCAGCTCCTCAAAGGGGATTAGCTGGTTGCCGTAGTTATCCTGCAAAAATTGCACACCGTGATTTACCAGGTCGGCATTGACCTGGGGGTTATGAATCATTTCGCTGAGCAGGAAAATTCGTTTGCCAGGGTTTTCATTAATTGTTCTGAAAGCAATTTCAATGGCATTTTCCACGCCATAACAAAAGCCAAAATGCCGGGCGAGGTAAATTTGCAACGATCCGAAATCCAGCAGGGTGGGTGAGAAATCTTTTTTCATCCGGTCCATTTCTTTACGTTTCCGCTTGATGGCCGTGATTAATGGACTACGGTATATGATAGGAACGTCAAAATTTTTCATTGATCTGGTAAAATTGGCAGTAAAACTGATTGTAACGCGAAAAGCGGGTGCAAATTACTGATTTATTTGCAGTGGATTTTCGACTGAAAAAGCGAACAATATTTTACCGGACCCTGTCAAGTTATTATTTTCACCATTCAGCAGGCCAACAGGTAAAGGCCATCAATTGTTCTGCCAAAGCCCTGCTTTTTTCAGTGAAAGATAAAACTATGAATGCAGCATTTTCAACCCCGGAATGGGCCAGGTGTGCCAATATTTATGAGGTCAATCTCCGCCAGTATACCGAGGAAGGCACGTTCAAAGCTTTTGCGCAATCAATACCACGCCTGAAAGATATGGGTGTAACCGTGCTTTGGTTTATGCCTATTCACCCGATTGGTAAACTCAACCGGATTGGTACATTAGGAAGTTATTATTCAATCAGCGATTACCGGGATGTAAATCCTGAATATGGTACACTGGACGATTTCAGGCAATTGGTTCAAACGGCACAACAGGCAGGCATGAAGGTGCTGATTGACTGGGTGGCTAATCATACAGCCTGGGATCATGTGTGGACGAAAACTCATCCTGCATTTTATGTGCGAAATGGAAATGGTGATTTTTTGTCGCCCTACGATTGGTCAGATGTTATACAAATTGATCACCAGAATATAGACCAGCAGGACGCCATGATCAATGCGATGCGGTTTTGGCTGGAGCAATGCAATATTGACGGCTTTCGATGCGATATGGCGCACCTGGTACCCTTGTCATTTTGGTACCGGGCACGGAAAGAGCTTGATGCCGTAAAGCCTTTGTTCTGGCTGGCGGAAACAGAAGAGCCGGCTTATCACCAGGTATTTGATGCAAGTTACACCTGGGAGTTTTTACACAAAATGGAACAGTTCTGGCGGGGCCAGGCAAATATCACCGGGCTGGATAGTGTGCTGTACAAGTATAACAGCCAGTTTCCTCCAGATGCCATCCGATTATATTTTACCAGTAATCATGATGAGAATTCGCACAGTGGAAGCGAATACGAGCGGATGGGTGACGCAGCCCAGGCATTTGCAGTTTTCTGTGCTATGTGGAATGGAATACCGTTGGTCTACAGCGGTCAGGAACTTCCTTTCACCGGCAGGCTGAATTTTTATAATAAAGATGTCATTCCGTGGAACGGACAGTTTGCCCTGCACTCTTTTTACAGGTCCTTGCTGACCCTGCATTCCAATCACCCTGCGCTCAGGGCTGGCGACAGCGCTGTGGAAACTTACCGTATCATGACGAGTGAAGACAACAAAATTTTTGCATTCCTGCGCAGCAATGGCGAACGTGAAGTTCTGGTGTTCCTGAATTTATCTGGCGAGGATCATGTATCCTTCACAATTGAAGACGAGCAGGTAAAAGGTATTTTTTCAGAAATTTTTCTGCAAACATCAACCGACTTTGACAGTACCCGCCAGCTTGTTTTGCAGGCATGGCAGTATTTTGTTTTTAGTAAATAAAAAAGCCGGATGTACATCCGGCTTTTTACTATTGCTTATATTTCATTTTAATTATCTAATTCCAGCGGGTAAACATAAGTGTCAGATCCTGGGTACATGCCCTCCAGCCTGGCTGTACCGCTGATATTGGCAAGTACTTTCGCTAATTCCTCAACCGTTGTGACATCAATACCATTTACACTGGTAATAATAAAACCATCCTGCATGCGGGTTTGGCTGAACGGTCCGCCATCTTTTATGTTTTTTACCACCACGCCTCCATTAATTCCATATTGCTGGGCTTTGGATTTGCTCAATGTTTCAAAACTGGCGCCCATTTTATCATCGATGCTTGTTTTAGCAATTTCATCATATGTACCGGCTTTATTTTTCAGCGTTGCAGAGGTTGTATACTCTTTTCCGTCACGCTTATACGTAATTCTTATTTTGTCACCGGCATTGTAGGAGGCTACTGATCCCTGCAATTCTGTCCAGGAATTAACCGGCACATCATTGATTTTGGTAATAATATCGCCAGGCTTCAGGCCCGCTTCGATAGCGGCACCATCTTTTGCCAGGGCACCGATATGTGCTCCGTCGCCGGCATCAAATTTATCCTGGTCAACAGAAATGCCGAGGTAAGGTCTCTTCACATCGCCATATTTCACCAGGTCGTTTACAATCTTTTTTGCCAGGTTAATGGGGATGGCAAATGAGTACCCGGCATAGGTACCGTTGGGCGCCAGGATAGCTGAATTAATACCTATCAGCTGACCATCCGTATTAATCAGTGCGCCGCCACTGTTACCGGGATTCACGGCAGCATCCGTCTGGATAAATGATTCAATCGGGGCCTGGCTTTGGCGTCCATTGATACCAATGAACCGTCCTTTGGCACTGATGATACCGGCTGTAACCGTAGATTCAAGCGTAAGCGGGTAACCTACAGCCAGCACCCATTGACCAAGTTTTACATTGTCGGAATTACCGTAAACCAGGTAAGGAAAACCGGTGCCGTCAATTTTAATTACGGCCAGATCAGTGCTGGGATCATGGCCAATGACCCTTGCTTTAAAAGTTTTTTTGTTGTTGAGGGTAACAGTAATTTCTGCTGCAACACCTGTCCCATTTTCACCATCGGCAATTACGTGATTATTGGTTACAATATAACCATCATCGCTGATGAGCACTCCACTGCCGGAACCTCTTTGCTCCGGAATAACGGATGGACCGAAATTGAAAAACTGGTCAAAAAAGTCATCAAATCCATCCCGGTTGCGGGGGATATTGTTACTGACTTTTTTGGCGGGAATCTTGGTTTTTATATGGACAACAGCAGGAACCGCTGCAGAAGCTGCCTGCGAAAAATCGACAGGACCGCCTGCATTTGCGGCATTGTTGTTATCGAGAAAACCTGCATAGTTGGCAGGTAATTTCTGGTCTGCAGATACAACGGGTTGGCCATTGTGGGTTATAAATTTGCTGTAGCCCCATACACTGGCAACGGCAGATACAGCACTCACAGCAATAATCAGGAATACGTGTTTCAACTTCATGGCATCAGAATTTTTGTTTTCAGAAAATTGCATCGTCAAATTTTATGCCTTTGCATTTGCAAAGTAACGAAGGACTACATGGATTCATTTTCCATATAGTCAGTTTAACAAATAATTTACTAAGAGTTTCGTAGTTCGGGGCTGCTGTAAATTTAATAATAAATCCCTAAAAAACAGCGTGTTATTTTAACTTCTGCAGGAAGGCTAATGTATCCTCACCATCAGCATAATCCGTGATGGCAGGACATTGCGCCTGGCCAAACGGAATACTATTTTTACTTATAACACATTGCAGGTCCAGATTGTTTTGCAGCTCCTTTTGTAGTGCCGCTGCATCTGTATAATACTCATAATGCAACTGGCTGATGGGCGAAAAAACGGATTTGTTTTCCACCAGGATCACTGATCCGTTGGTCATATAAAACTGGTTGTTAAGAATATGAATCGCCAGGTTGTAATCGTAGTTGTTTTTGTATTTATGATGGTCCGCCAGGTAGGAATACTTTTTAAAGGCCTCCAGCAGCGGTACAAAATCATATTGCTCCGGCACATATATTTTGCTTACGTTCCGGCAGCCGAGCCCAAAATACAGGTAAACATCATCGGCGAGTTGCCGAAGTTCCTGCTCTGTTTCAAGCCCAGTAAGAATCGCGACGGAGGTGCGATTGCGCCGGATGATGTGGGGGTATTTGCCAAAATAATACGCGAAATAACGGGAAGAATTATTACTGCCGGTAGCGATATAAGCGTGGCAATTTTTCAACCTGTCGCTTACCTGAATCCAGGTACTCGCCGCAGAGTCCCACAGCGTCAGTTGCCGGATCAGTTGATTGATTAATGCAGTGTCTTTGGAAGATGGCTTGATCATCATTTTGTGCCCGCTGATAAAAACGGAAAGAAAATCATGAAACCCCACGAGCGGAATATTGCCTGCCATCACAATGCCTACTGTTTTAGGTGTTTCAATCTCTTCCGGCAGGTTATATTTTTTAGCCCAGTTTTGTAAAATGGGTTCCTGCAAAAATCCCTGTACAATATTGCGCACGGATAAGTCGATGAATTCGGGGGTAAACCAGCTGTTTTCCTGTACGGCTCGCAGTTTTGCTGCCTGCCAGGACGCTTCTTCCGATAACATGTAGGTCCCCAGTTTTACTAATAAATCAATCCGATGTTGTAAATTCATTTATGATCTATAAATTTGTTGCAAAAGTAATTCTCAACTCTCTAACAAATTCTTATGGCAATCAAGATTACGGAAGAATGTATTAATTGCGGGGCTTGCGAACCGGAGTGTCCCAATAATGCGATTTACGAAGGTGGCGTGGAATGGGCTATTGCCGATGGTACAAATGTAAAAGGTCCGTACACCCTGCTGGATGGATCAGTAGTTGATGCCGAGGCCAAGAATGCGCCAGTAAGTGTTGACACCTATTACATAACACCCAATAAATGCACAGAGTGCCAGGGCTTTCATGAAGAGCCGCAATGTGCAGCCGTATGCCCGGTTGACTGTTGTGTGCCCGATGAAATGTACCAGGAAACAGTGGAAGAGCTGATGGCAAAGAAAGCCCGGCTTCATTTGGATTAATATGCCTGATGTGGAAATTTTTTTCAGTGCAGAAAGGATGATTTCCTGAAAAAGTTTTAATTTACAACTGTATTTATTACATAGGCAGCATTACCAGCTGCTGAATTAGTGACGGGTGATATGTCCCGTTGTAAAAAGGTGAAGGGAAAACGTCCTTCACCTTTGTTATTATCGTGCCTGGTTAATCAATATGTCAATGAAAAATCTTTTTATCCCGTTGCTGCTTTTATCCTTGCTGGCAACACGTTGCGGCAATAACAATCCAATGGATATGTCAAAAGAAGCAGATGATATCCGGCAAACGGATATCGAGTTTTCCAATTTTTCCAAAATAAACGGAATGAAAGCGGCCTTTCTTCGCTATGCCGATTCCAGCACCGTTTTGCTGCGCAGCAATCATAATCCCATCACCGGCAAGGAGGCCTTTGAGTATATACAAAGTATCAGCGATACGTCTATCACGCTGACCTGGATGCCGGAGGCTGTGCAATTAGCTGCCTCAGGTGACCTGGGCTACACTTACGGGGTTTACAATTTTACAGGAAAAGACACTACTTACGAGGGAACATACGTTACCATCTGGAAAAAACAATCAGATGGCTCCTGGAACTTTGTTTTAGACTCCGGAAATCCGGGGCTTGGTAAAAAAGCGAAATGAATTTTTACCTATTCGTGTTGACTGCAAGAAATTTCTTCAATATTTGTGATGATTAAACCCTGATATGCATGAAAAAAAACATTGCCCTGGTAACCGGGGGATTTTCCGGTGAAGCCGTCATCTCTTATAAAACAGCTGCCACCATTGATCGTCACCTGGACAGGGATCGCTTTGCGGTATACAAAATTGATATCAATCCGCAAGGTTGGTACTATGAGCAGGCCGACGGAAAAAAAATTGAAGTGGATAAAAATGATTTTTCGATTCCCTCAGCGGCCGGTAAAATCAAGTTTGATGCTGTTTTTATCGGTATGCACGGCACACCCGGTGAGGATGGAAAACTGCAGGGCTATTTTGATACCTTGAAAATTCCCTATACCTCCTGCGATGCAGCCACATCGGCCATAACGTTTAACAAACGATACACCGTTGCTGTAGCGGCTTTTTCGGGAATTCACGTAGCAAAATCAGTCTTGCTGATAAAAGACCGTATTGGCAGTGCAGATGAAGTGGTCAGGAACCTGCGGTTTCCTGTTTTTGTAAAACCCAATAACGGCGGCTCCAGCATTGGCATGTCAAAGGTTGATAAGCCTTCTGACGAATTAGGTGCAGCTATTGAAAAAGCATTTAAAGAAGATAACCAGGTTTTAATAGAAGAATATATCAGCGGACGGGAATTTACCGTTGGTGTTTTCAAATCCAAAGGCGTCATTACCGTGTTGCCGATCACAGAGGTTATCAGTAAAAAAGATTTCTTTGATTATGAAGCAAAGTATCTCGGAGCCTCCTCTGAAGTAACACCGGCCGCTATTGATGAAGGCAAGGCGGAAAAAATTCGCGAAGCGGCTAAAAAAATTTATGGTATTTTCAACTGCCGGGGCGTAGTGCGTATCGACTTTATCTACAATGAGCAGGAAGATTGCCCCTACATGCTGGAGATCAATACCATTCCGGGGCAAAGCGAGGCGAGTATTGTACCCCAACAGGTAAAAGCAATGGGCTGGGACCTGAAAGATTTTTATACAAAACTGGTGGAAGAGTGTTTTTAACAAATCAGCAGACTCAATATGTTTTGATTTAGTCTTGTTCCAATTATCTTAGACCTATGTTTAACTTCATTACACGGCGATCGTTACTGGTAAATATACTGGCAGCCATTTTTTTAGGGCTGGCAGCTTTATTCCTTTTTGTCATATCTCTCAACTGGATAACCCACCACGGAAAAGCCAGTATTGTGCCACTGGTGACAGGGAAAAGCCTGGATGATGCGACAAACTTGTTGGAAAAGCAGGGATTTGATGTTGTAATACAGGATTCCATTTACATTGATACTGTGCCACGCCTTGCTGTTATTCGCCAGGTGCCCGATGCCGACGCAGTTGTAAAAGTCAACAGGACCGTTTATCTCACCATTAACCGCTCCGTACCGCCCTTGGTGGAAATGCCCAATCTCGTGGGCTACAGCTTTCGGAATGCTGAGATGGTGCTTAAAAATATGGGCCTGCGTATAGGTGATACGGTTTACAAACCTGATTTTGCCAAAAATGCTGTGCTGGAACAACAATATGATCATAGCAAGATAGCACCCGGCACAAAAATCCGTCAGGGATCTTCGCTGACGCTGGTATTGGGTACCGGGGTGGGTAATACAGAATTTGTAGTGCCTAACCTGGTAGGCTTGCCGTTTGGTCAGGCTAAAGCCTTGCTCGAATCGAATGGCCTCAGTGTAGGCGCAGTGGTATCTGATGCAGGGGTAACAGATACTGCGAATGCATACATATACAGGCAAAATCCTGCGCGGTTTGGTGATGATAACAGGTTGCAGCATATCCGGCCGGGGCAAATGATCGATGTGTGGCTGAGCCTGCAAAAACCCGTAAGCGATAGTACCCAGGCGCAATCTTTACTTCAATAAAATATAAAAAATGGAAAACATCACAGTGGACGAATTAAAAGCCCGTATCGACACAGGCGAGGAGCTAAATCTCGTGGACGTACGTGAACCCTACGAGCATGAAGAATTTAATATCGGCGGAATTTTACATCCACTCGGTCAACTGCAGGCCATGATGGCGGATGAACTGGAAGATTTGAAAGAAAAAGAGGTGATTTGTTATTGCCGCAGCGGTAACCGTAGCGGACAGGCCTGCCAAATCCTGGAAATGCTTGGATTTACGAATGTAAAAAATCTTTCTGGCGGCATGCTCGCCTGGCAGCAAAAGTTCGGAGCTGCAAAATAAAAAAGCCGGTTTCACAACCGGCTTCAAACGATCAAAGCCTGATATTAATACCCATCATGAAATTGGTACCAGCCATCGGGTAGTAATAATTTTCCGTTGTTAAACTTCCCCCGGTGATATAGCTATAGGTGTAGCCACTTGGTGCATACAGCTTATTAAAAATATTATTCACTCTCACGATCAGCGCCGCATCTTTTAGCCATCCCTTGTGTAAGGTATATGCCAGTTTAACATCCTGTACATAATAGGGATCAAGTTTCCTGTTGTTTTTTCCGGAATTATCGAGGTATTGCTTGCCGATATATTTACTGATGATATCTGCTGTAAAATTTTTCACAGGGTAGAAACTGATTGTTGCTCCGCCTGTAACATTTGGGGACAGGGCAATATCAGTTGACTTGTAGGCAAATGATTTCTGACCGCCATTATCATAATCGTCCACGTATTCTGTAAAGTTGAGCACTTTATTCCGGCTCAGTGTCAGGTTAGCAACGGCCTTTATCCATTCATTAATCGTTACACCGCCCTGCAGTTCAATTCCCAGGCGGTAGCTATTGGGGATATTGGTGCGGGTATAGGCGCCTACATCATTAATTTGTCCGGTTAAAACCAGCTGGTTTTTGTAGCGCATATAATAAAAGGTACCGCCGAACCAGCCATTACGGGTATGCTTTTGTGCGCCCAGCTCGGTATCGTATAAACGCTCCGGTTCTGGCAGCTGATGAATGCCGGCTTCATAATCATCCCGGTTAGGTTCTTTATTTGCCACGCTGAACGATAGATAAGATTGCCAGCCGTTACGGGTGTAATAAATACCCGCTTTCGGGTTGAAGAAATGGTAGTGCTCATGAATCAGTAGCCCGGGATTGTTCCTAAAACCATCCAGGTTGTATTTTACATAGCGGTACTGCAGGTCGTAAAAATAATTCCAGTAGTGGCTGATCTGTGTTTGCTGTTTAACATAAAGATTAAAATCAGATTTCCTGGCGTTGAGGTTGTAATACCTGTAGTCGGGAACCGGTAAGCCGCCAGCTGCCCAGGTTACGTCACCGTAATGTAGACCATCATATCGTGTCCAACCGCCACCAAGGGTGAATTGTGATTTACCTGTATGGTATTGCAGCGAAAAAACATCGCCATAGAAATTATTATCCAGCCATAACTGGCGTACAAGATCTGTGGTAAAAACAGTATCCTGGCCGATCACCTGCGGAGAGAGTTTATAATCGCTGTAAGATTGAGCAGCTTTGTATTCTTCGTAATATCCTTTTCCTTTCGTGAGAAAAACGGCTGTGGTAAACAGGAGCCGGTTAGTAAACTGGTGGTTGAAAAAAAGCTGGTAATGATCTTGTTGGTAATTGTCTGTCTGGTTATTGTAGGGCGATCCGGGCTTTTCAGTACCGGCATAATTTACAGTGCGTCGCCCGGCCAGCAGGTCATCTTCTGATACACCATACCAGGCCTGGTAGGTTTTTTCTTTGCCGGAAATAATATTCAGCCGAATGGATGATTTTTTATTGAAATAAGCAGTTGAAAAATAAAATGATTTCAGGTCACTGCTGGCCCGGTCGATATAACCGTCGCTGCTGATTCTTGAAAGACGGATATCAGTAGCGAAATGCCCGCCGAGGATACCGGTGCCCGCTTTCACCGTATTTTTCCAGGTGTTAAACGAGCCGTACGAATTATTGAATTCGGCATAGGGTTTTTCCGTCACTTCATTTGTACTTAGGTTAATGGTGGCGCCGAAAGCGCCTGCTCCATTTGATGATGTGCCCACACCGCGCTGAATTTGAATGCTGCCTACCGAGGAGGCAAAATCAGGTAAATCCACAAAAAAAGTGCCCTGGCTTTCGGCATCGTTATAAGGTATACCGTTAAGCGTGACATTGATACGGGTGGCGTCGGTACCTCGTATGCGGATACCCGTATAACCCACTCCGTTTCCGGCATCTGAGTTAATAATAACTGATGGCGTTTGATCCAGGATGAAAGGTAAATCCTGCCCCAGGTTTTGCTGGGCTATTTCTTGTTTTGACAAGTTGGTTTTGGTAAACGGCGCTTTCTCGCCCGCCCGGATAGCCCTTACTTCTACGGGTCCCAGCAGCAAAAAGCTGTCTTTTTTACTGGTTAATGAATCTTGCTGGGCAAAAAGGCTTGCAGCGGTTAAAAAGCTGGTAAGTGAAAGCAGAATCCTCTTCATTTTACAATTTTAAATGGTTATAAATGAGAGGGAATGCTATAAACAGGGGAGCATCAAAAGGTTGTTCACCTTCCCTGCGCAGGCATTACCCTGATCAGGTTCTACGGGTATAATCTCAGATCCCGACAATTTAGTCGGGAACACCCCGGGAACTGTCACCTGCAGGTGGTTAACCATGCAGGCGGTGCAAAGATAAGTAAGAAAATTATTTAGTATTCCTGTAACCTTTCAAACCGGATTACCGTATAACATATAAATCAACCTTTATGCAGAAATTAATAGTATCCTTTTTGTTGGTGGCTGGCCTGTATACTGCCGTCGGGGCGCAAACAACAATACAGGATTCCCAGGCAGAAAAAAGAGATGTGGGTAGTTTTCACGGTATCGAAGTGTCCACCGGTATCCAGTTGTTACTGACGCACGGAAATTCAGAAGATGTGGCCGTCAGCGCTGCGGAACCCGACTACCGCGATAAGATTGTCACTAAAGTGGAAAAAGGTATTTTAAAGATTTATTACGATAGCAAACTTGGCGCCATTAACAGGCGACATGAAGATAAACGTCTTAAGGCCTACGTTTCATATAAAATGCTGGATGTGCTGCGGGTAAATACCGGGGCCGAAGTGAAGATTGACGGCCAATTATCCACGAACTATCTCGACCTGGATGCCAGCACTGGTGCAGAAATTTACGGCCAGATTAATATCGGTACTTTGAAGCTCAACCAGAGCACCGGCTCAAAAATTACTTTTAGCGGAAAAGCAGAAAAGCTGGAAGCTGATGGAGATACCGGAAGTAAATTTTTAGGTGAAGACCTGGAAGTGTCCACCTGCAGTGTGGAGGTAAGTACCGGGGCAGGCATATACATTACTGTGCAAAAGGATTTAAGCGTGAAAGCTTCCACCGGCGGATATGTAAAATATAAAGGCACAGCCGGCATCAAGACAATAAAAGCAAATACCGGCGGGTTTGTTACAAGAATCTGACCTTTTTAAACGATTTTGTTTTTACAATAAAAAACAGCAGTATGAAAAAAATTATTGTGTCCATTTGCGGATGGCTGTTAGCCGGCACCTTATCTGCCCAGCAGGTCAACGATCCTAATGCTGAACTTCGCGATGCGAAAAACTTCCATTCTATCAAAGTGTCCAGCGCTTTCGATGTGTATCTTACACAAGGAAATGAAGAAACCGTAGCTGTTAGTGCATCTGACGAGAAATTTAAAGAACATATTAAAGTGGAAGTGGATGCTGGCGTGCTCCGTATTTGGCTTGATGCCGATAAAAAATTCTGGAAAGGCTGGAATACCGGCAAAATGAAACTAAGAGCCTACATCTCCTTTAAAACATTGGAAAAGCTGGAAGCCAGCGGCGCTTGCGATCTGAACATCGTAGGTGTGATAAAATCAGATGACCTGAAAATTGATCTCTCCGGCGCCAGCGACCTAAAAGGTAAACTGGATATTGGTAAACTGGCCATTCAAATGAGCGGTGCATCAGATGCCAATGTGTCCGGCAGGGTGGCTCAGCTGAAGGCTGACCTTAGCGGTGCCTGCGATTTTAAAGGGTATGACCTGGAAACAGAATACTGCGATGTAGATGCCAGTGGCGCCAGTGGTATGAAAATTACCGTGAACAAAGAACTGACAGCTGACCTTTCAGGTGCCAGCGATTTGTACTACAAAGGCAGCGGGTTGATCAGGGAAATAAAAACCAGCGGCTCCAGCAAAATCTCCCGTAAATCGTAAAAGGCAGGGCAGTAAAAAAACAGAAAGCCGTTCAGCAGTGAACGGCTTTTTTTTTGTTTGGTTAATAAATGCCGAAGCGTTACCTTTGCAGGCCACATCGCGAAGTAGAGCAGCGGTAGCTCGTCGGGCTCATAACCCGAAGGTCGGTGGTTCGATCCCACCCTTCGCAACACAGAAAGGCCAAACCCAGGTTTGGCTTTTATTTTTCCTGTACAGTTGCGCTTCAACTGACAAGGATTGATTACCTCTCAACTCTTGTAAGCTGTTTTTAGCAGCACATTTGAAGACTGCAACGGGCAGTTTTTTTTATGAAGTCAGGTTTTGTCAACATATTTGGTAAACCCAATGCCGGGAAAAGCACCCTGCTCAATGCACTGATGCAGGAAAAGCTGGCTATTGTATCACCCAAAGTGCAAACAACCCGCCATCGTATCAAGGGATTTTTAACAACAAAAGAGTACCAGATTATTTTTTCGGATACTCCTGGCATCATTGATCCCCGGTATAAACTGCATGAAAAAATGATGCAGGCAGTGAAGAATGCCCTGGAAGATGCAGATGTCGCTTTACTGGTGTATGATCTTACTGATCCGGATATGGAAGGTGCTGATGCTATATTCAGTACACTGAAATTACGTGTACCCGTTATCGTGGTGTGTAACAAAGCGGATGCGGCAGATGCGGCAAAGGTGGAAAAAGCGACTGCTTTCTTTTCCGGGAAACCTTATGGCGCAAATGTAATCTGTGTTTCTGCCGCCCTTGGCACCAACCTGGATTTATTGCTGTCGAAAATCGTGCACTACCTGCCCGAAGCTGAGCCGTTTTACAGCGAAGAAGATATCACCGATTTGCCAACCCGGTTTTTTGTTGCAGAAATCATCCGTGAAAAAATTTATGAACTGTACCAGGAAGAGATTCCTTATCACAGCACGGTGCTGGTGCAGGAGTTCCGGGAGAAAAATACACTGATCAAGATACGGGCAGACGTCATTGTAAACCGGGAAACACAAAAGGGTATTATACTCGGCGAAAAGGGTGCTATGATCAAAAAGCTGGGAACGCTGTCACGCCAGGAAATCGAAAAATTTCTTGGTCAGAAAGTTTTCCTGGAATTGTTTGTAAAAGTGAAACCGAAATGGCGGGAAAACGAATTGCACCTTAAAGAATATGGGTACTGAAAATTTCAAGAAAACGAACGCATTTAAATATCAGTTTTATGGCAGGATTTACTGTAGCCATTGTCGGCCGGCCTAATGTGGGGAAAAGCACTTTCTTCAACAGGTTGCTAGAGCAGCGAAAGGCAATTGTGGATGATATAAGCGGCGTCACCCGCGACAGGCAATACGGCGTGTGTGAATGGAACGGAAAGCTGTTTAATGTCATTGACACGGGCGGCTTTGTGCCGGATAGTGAAGATGTATTTGAACGGGAAATCCGTAAACAGGTCATCATTGCTGTGGAGGAAGCCAATGCCATTATTTTTATGGTTGATGCCGCCACCGGGATTACCGACCTTGATGATGCTATGGCGGATATTTTACGACGGTCCACCAAACCTGTACTCCTGGTAGTAAATAAAGTTGACAATAGCGATCGCTTGCTGGAAGCCAATGAATTTTACAGTCTCGGATTCGAAACGATTTTCTTTATAGCGGCTGCCAGCGGTAGCGGTACCGGCGAGTTACTGGATGCGGTAACGGCGTTGATACCAGAAGAATTGGTTGCAGAAACACAAGAGCAGGCTGCATTGCCAAAATTTGCCATCATTGGCCAGCCGAATGTTGGAAAATCTTCCCTGCTGAATGCCCTGGTGGGAGAGGAAAGAACGATTGTAAGTGAAATTGCCGGCACCACACGGGATACGATTCATACCCATTACAATCTTTTCCAGAAGGAATTTATTTTAATAGATACTGCCGGCATCCGGCGGAAAACCAAGGTGCATGAAGACCTTGAATTTTATTCGGTGATCCGAGCTATTAAAGCACTGGACGAAGCAGATGTATGCCTGCTGGTGCTGGATGCGGTAAAAGGAATAACTGCTCAGGATTTGAACATCTTCAGCCTGGCCGCCAGGAAGGGAAAAGGAGTGGTAGTGCTGGTAAATAAATGGGACCTGGTGAATAAAGAAACCAATACAGCCCGCGATTATGAAAAAGAATTAAAAGGCAGGCTGGCGCCCTTCAGCGATGTGCCGGTCCTGTTTATTTCTGCCAAGGAAAAAACGCGGATATTCAAAGCCATTGAAATGGCATTGCAGGTATATGATAGCCGGCAACGTAAAGTTCCGACATCCAAACTTAACGAAGTCATGCTGAAAGCGGTGGAAGCCTATCATCCACCGGTGGTCCGGGGTCATCCTGTTAAAATAAAATACATTACACAGTTGCCCACGCAGGTTCCTTCATTTGTATTTTTTTGTAATTACCCGGATGATATCAAACAACCGTATAAAAACTATCTGGAAAATAAACTCCGGGAACAATTTCATTTTTCTGGTGTGCCGGTCAGGTTGTTTTTCAGGAAAAAATAAGTGGTTCAGCAGGAATTTATAAATCCTCCCGTAGCGGAGGATTTTTTGTTACCCCCCAGGATGGTCTTTTTTTATAAAAATTTCTTATATTAGTATTCCTCCACCCGTTGAAATCTTATCCTTAAAAATTAATGTTATGAAAATTCAATTACTGGCTTTGTCAGCCATGCTGGCAACTGCCGTTAATGGTTTTTCACAAATTCGCTGGGATGGAGATGCTGGAGATGGCTTATGGGAAAATCCATTAAACTGGAGTACAGACAATTTACCGGGCGAAACAGACGATGTGTTATTTGATAATTCAGTAGTGGCGTCCAGTTACACAGTAACATTGCCTTCAAGTCCTGCGGATGATATTACGGTGAATTCCTTGACTGTATCGCCGGAAGCCGGGAATGTAATCACAGTAATGCTCCCAGTCACCAACACTTCGCCAACTGCTTTGCAAATAAATGGTCCCGGGGATGCTTTTGTATTAAATAGCGGTGCCGTATTTATTAATTCATCGGGTGCTACATCGGGAACGCCTGTTTCCCTCACCACGACAAATTTTTTCCGCATTAATAACGGTGGAAGGTATGTGCATAATACCGTTTCGGGTCACACCAATAACCTGGTAGCCAGATTGTCAACCGCCCCAGGAACGGAGAACGGAATATTTGAGTTTGATGTTCCAAAATCCGGCTATACCATATCAACTGCAGGCAGAATATTCGGAACTTTAGTGTTTTCATCAACCGCCAATGGTGGCTCTGAGTCGTATTTAGGTAATAGTAATGGTCCTCTTACAGTGAATGGAGACCTTGTTATAAACTCTGGCGTAACATTTACAGCAAATATTGACAATGGAATTATTGTTAAAGGAAATTTTAACCAGTCGCCTTCTTCTGTCTTTAATCTATCAAACAGCACTGCCAATACGATTGTGCAAATAGCCGGCAATATTCTTTCGGCAGGCACCGTGACTGAAACAGGTGCAGCCATTCCGACTATTCAGCTAAACGGAATTACTAATCAGCAAATAGAAATGACAGGCGATCTGACTGGGGATATCATTTTTGAAATGAATAATTCTGCCGGGGCTTCCTTGCAGGCAGATTTAGCGTTGCCTTACCAGTACAGTATCTTATCCGGGAATATAACCCTGGGAGATTTTTCACTTATAACGCCGGTGATTGTACAACAGCCTGCAGCTCCTGTAGAAACAAATCATATTATTACAAACGGGGCAGGATCCCTTACCATTACGGGTATTGGTGCATCATCGGTCGTTTTCCCGGTAGGTGTTGATGCTGCATCCGTTAACCAAATCGAGATGTCAAATGGTGGTGGCCTTGATTATTCTGTCAGGGTGGAAGCTGGAATTCATCCGGATATCGCTTTTCCACTAAATGCGATTAACCGTACATGGACGATAACTTCAAGCGCTACACCATCCAGTCCCGTGCAAGTAACCTTTTTTTACACGGCAGCAAATGCAAACGCTGATTTCAGTTTTGGACTTAATACCGAAGTAGGTCAATTTATTGACCCGGTATGGAATATTATCCAGCGTAATATTGAACCGCAGGTGGTTGGTTCTGCATATATGGTTAGTACGACAGTCAATTCGTTCAATACATCCTTTGCATTGGGCAACCTGGGCGCAATACTTTCTGTTGGTTTCCCAGTTTCCTGTCATGTGGAAAAACGGAATGATAGAAATAGCATTCAATGGTCTGTAGTGGATGAAAAAGATGTAGAACTGTTCCAGGTGCAAAAGTCCATTGATTTTTTGCATTTCAACACTATAGCATTTGTGAAACCTGTAGTGGGCCGGTTAACGTATAAGATAACTGATGAGGATGCGGAGAATATCAGTGCTTTGTACAGAATACAAACAAATTTGAAAACGGGCTCCGTTTATTTTTCAAATATCGCTGAATCAAAAAGGGCTCCTTCCGAAGTAAATGTCACTTTATCACCGAACCCTGTTCAGCACACGACATTTGTGACAATCACATCCTCCGGTATGCGAAAAGTAGAATTATTGGTCTCTAATCTGCAGGGTAAAATAATATTTCGTGCGGAGCGAATATTGGTAAACGGGATGAATCGTATTCCGATAGATGTTGATCACTTAAGCCCAGGCATTTATTTCATTTTAGTAAAAGGCGAAAAGGGGCAGCTTGATTGCCTGCGAATGGTAAAACAGTAATCGTAAGTCATAAACGAAGCGATTTGATAATGTTATTGATTTGACTACGGAACTGTTTTAATTCTTTTACCTGGTCATTAATAAAGCTGTTATCTTCCAGTTTGCCAATAACTTTTTCCATTTCTTCTTTTGTATCGTATACCATCGTACGAAACGCGTTGTGGTAATCTTTTGCCCGTGAATCGTAGATTTCCTTTACCATCCATTCTTTTGTTTCCAGAGCCTGCAGCAACAGTTTCTTCAACACTTTTTTATCAAATTCAAGAAAAGGGGTATCGGTGATTTCCAGCATGGATGCAAAAGCGTGCTGCCATTTTTGTTCATTGTACATATCGCCGCACTGCTGGTAAAAGGCATGTACATCATCCCAGCTTTTTACCTTGCCGGAATGGATGTTTTTTATCAGTGAGTTTACGGCGGTTTCCGGTATCAGTTGCCCGCCGGTATTGATCCAGTTTCCACGCCTGGCCCTTGCCGGTAATGCTTCCCATAAAGTCTCCCACGATTTAATTTTATGAAAACTGATAAAGCTAATTAATTGGCTGATCCCGTAATAAACCACGAGCTCTTTATAAATATGATAGGCGGGTAGTACTTTGACCAGTTCTGTTTTCCTGTCCGTATTTTCAAACCCTTCAGCCAGTATTTCCAGTTCGTCGGGTAAACTGCTTTTTTCTTCCAGCAACTGTTCTCCCAGCCGGCACAGTTGCTGTTCGGACAGGGACGTTTTATTTTTCTTCGCTGCTGCCTGGCCAGTATATTTTTTTAAAAGATGCAACGCCAGGAAAATTTCATTTACACTGTCTGGAGCGAGGAAGTCATATTCCAGCAACTGCATTTTTTCTGTCCGTTGATCTCTCTGAGTATATTTAGCGGCATTGCGGGCCAGCGCATACATATTGTACATAAACCAGTAGGCGGGCATCACGACCAGTTTATTGTTACTCACATCATTGCTGATGAGCGAAAAGGGGAGGGGAATATTTAATTCTGCCGGGAAATCTCCTTTTGCAATCAGGGAGAAGGTAGCGAATTTTGAATTGTGTTTCAGGCTGACACATAACCCTGGCCAGAATCCCCTGCCGGCAATAATTTCACCATCGGCACTGCGGCTGTTATGATTAGAACCGATGGTAGCACCGGCAGCCATATTGCTTTGCCCCATTACAAGGGCTGCACAAAGAAAAGAATTATTATGGTGCTGCTCATGCGCAGGAAAAATGAGTGAATTCAATACCTCGCAGCACGAGATGGTGGCATTATTGCCAAGGTATGAGTTAATCAGCCTGGCGCCATATTTTAATTGTGAGTGAGAGGCCAATACGAACCTGACAGCCTTGACGCCGTAAAAAGCTTTGCAGCCATAGCCGATAATTCCGTTTACCAGTTCGCATCCTTCTCCAATTTGTGATTTTGCTTCCGGTGACGAATTGATCGTAAGATTTTTTAACTTGTTAGCCCCCTTGATATAAGCATCACTGCCGATCCATACATCTTTTATAATGCGGGTATTTTTGATGATTGTCCTGTCGCCAATTTTCCCGTAATAGCCCCGTTTCTGATCAAATTTCTTTTCGGTGAATTCTTTGAATTTGGCCATCAGTTTATCATCACTCCGGTGGCGGCTCCAGAGAAAAGCGTCACCGGGAAGCATACCATTAAAAGGTATCACGTTTCGTCCGCCGTTTTCATTGCAGATTTCCAGCCAAATACGCACCTCCTCGCTTTCACCTTCTTTGACTATGCCGTTGCCGAATTTTGAGTGATCAGTCGTTGCTAATTCATTAACATTGATGATCATCACTTCATTACCGGTGATGTAATGGCTCATGTAGTTAACATTGTTGATGGCAACATTGTCGCCAAAATCACAACTGATAATCGTGCTGTTATACAGGCCTACCTGCATGCGCAGGTTATGAAATTCGAGATACCACGGTTCAAGCTTTCCGATACGAACCAGTCCGAAAAATTTACAGTTTTTTACCAGTTCCGGGTTGAATGCGTCTGAAACCAGTACTTTATTCCAGTCGTCAGAAGTATTGTTATTGCGTACCAGCGACTCGATTTCGTACGCAGTTAGCTGGCGGTATACAATACCGTTGCGGTTTTGGATATTTCGCAGGTAATATTCGTTTTTCCCTTTTGGTAAAAATTTCCGGTCAATAAAATTATAGCCTAACGAACCAACAGGGCTTTTATGAATTTCGTTCATGGATTACCGTTTAATGTTTTTGAAATAACCAGTGGCGCGTTTTGGTAAGGGCCTGATTGTTTACCTATGTTGGTTATTCCACTGTTACACTTTTAGCAAGATTACGGGGTTTGTCTACATCAAGACCTTTGGCAATACCAATGTAATAGGCCAGCAGTTGCAAGGGTACAACGCTCAGCATTGGTGCCAGCACTTCATCGGCTTCCGGTACGATCATTATATCATTGCAAAGACTCATGGTGTGCTCGTCGCCTTCCGTTACTACCGCAATAACTTTTCCTTTCCGGGCTTTGATTTCCTGCATATTACTGACCACCTTTTCGTGGTATGAATCTCTGGTGGCAACAAATACAACCGGCAGTTCATCGTCAACCAGCGCGATAGGACCGTGTTTCATCTCTGCGGCAGGATAGCCCTCCGCATGTATGTACGAAATTTCTTTCAGTTTTAATGCACCTTCCAGCGCCACCGGGAAATTGTAACCCCGACCCAGGTAGAGGAAGTCCCTGGCGTCTTTGTATTTTTCTGCAATGGCTTTGATATGATCACTGGATTCCAGTATCCTGGAAACTTTATCGGGAATTTCATGCAATTCATTTAATAAATGCCGGTAGCGATCCTGGTCAATGCTGCCTTTTTCATGCGCAATTTTTAAAGCAATCATCGTCAGTACGGCCAGTTGTGCGGTAAAGGCTTTGGTGGAAGCAACACCAATCTCAGGTCCTGCATGCGTATAGGCACCACCGTGACTGGCTCTTGCGATGGAAGAGCCCACAACATTTACCACACCCAGGATAATGGCGCCCTTGGATTTCGCTGTTTCAATGGCGACCAGTGTGTCTGCCGTTTCGCCACTTTGGGAAATGGCAATGATCACATCACCCTGCTGAATGACAGGATTACGGTACCGGAACTCGGAGGCGTATTCTACTTCCACATTAATGCGGCAAAGCTCTTCAAAAATATATTCCGCCACCAGGCCTGCATGCCAGCTGGTGCCGCAGGCAATCATAATGATGCGGTTGGCGTTCATGATTTGTTCCGCATATTGCTGAATACCACTCATTGTAATAGTTCCTGCATTTGCGTCAAGCCTTCCGCGTAGGCAATCATAGATGGTTTGTGGTTGCTCAAAAATTTCCTTGAGCATGAAGTGATCATAACCCCCTTTTTCAATAGCTGCCAGTTCAATATCCAGTTTTTGTACAAAAGGAGTAATTTTTTCGTTGCCCAGGTTTTTTAAAATCAACTCGTCGGGTTTCACAATCGCCAGCTCATAGTCATTTACATACACCACTTCCTTGGTATACTCCAGCATGGGCGATGCGTCCGAACCCAGGAAATGTTCTCCTTTTCCGATGCCAATTACCAGCGGGCTTCCTTTTCGGGCGGCAATGATTGTGCCGGGTGTTTCATCATCGAGCAGCAGGATGACATAGGCCCCAACAACGCGTTTCAGGGCGATGCGTACGGCTTCTTCCAGTGAGCATTCGTTATTTGTTTTTATATCTTCAATAAAGTTGAGTAACACTTCTGTATCAGTATCACTCGTAAAAGCATATCCTTTTTTGATCAGTTCTCCTTTAATTTGGGCGTAGTTTTCAATAATGCCGTTATGAATCATGGCTAATTTACCGCTGGCAGAACTGTGCGGGTGAGCGTTGCGGTCGCTGGGTTCTCCATGTGTTGCCCACCGGGTATGCCCAATGCCTGTATGGGCATGCAGATTCTGCCCAACAAGTGTTTCCTCCAGGTCGGCCACTTTACCTTTCTTTTTGTACACATGCAAGCCGCTATTCAGCAAGGCTACACCGGCACTGTCGTAGCCGCGGTATTCCAGTCTTTTTAAACCTTTTATAATGACAGGGTAGGCCTCTCTTGGGCCAGTGTATCCAACAATTCCGCACATAGTATTTAGTTTTAACGCAAACGATTGTCTAAGGCACGAAAGTCTTAAAAATTACTGATACATACAAACGATTCGAACAGTAATTAACCAGTTACAATAGAATTCCTTTCAGTATCATAAAAGCAACAGAGAAGTAAATGACTAAGCCAGTTACGTCCACCAAAGTAGCTACAAAAGGGGCTGAACTTACTGCAGGATCGGCGCCAGCTCTTTTTAAAACTAACGGCAGCATAGAGCCGCTGAGTGTACCCCAAAGAACAACACCGATGAGTGAAAAGCCCACCGTAAGCCCGATCAGGAACCAGTGCGGGCCATATAAATCGCTGATGACGCCATGTTGCATTAGCAAATGCCAGATAAAAATCCTAAAGAAACCGATGAGGCCCAAGATACTTCCCAGCACAATGCCGGAAAAGACTTCCCGGCGGATTACCCGCCACCAATCTGCAACCGTAACTTCACCCATGGCAAGCGCCTGGATAATAAGCGTGGATGCCTGTGAACCACTGTTACCGCCACTGCTCATGATCAGGGGCACAAAAATCGACAATACAACTGCTTTGGCGATTTCATCAGAAAAATAAGCCATAGCTGTGGCAGTGAGCATTTCACTCAGGAACAGGATAATCAGCCAGCCAACTCTTTTTTTAATTAGCGTAAAAAATGGTATTTCAAGGTATGGCTGTTCCAGGGCTTCTGTACCCCCAATTTTTTGAATGTCTTCACTGAATTCTTCACCGGCTACCCAGAGTATATCATCTATGGTAACAATACCCAATAACTTATTACTGTTGCTTACAACCGGCAAGGCTACCCGGTTATTCATTTTAAAAACCTCGCTGGCAATTTCCTGGTCGTCATAGGCGTTCAGGGCAATGACCCTGTCGTCCATCAGGTCGGCAACTTCCTTGTCGGGTGAGGCTAAAATAAATTCACGGATACGGATATCATCGAGGAGTTCACCATTTTCATTAATCACGTAAATCACATCAATGGTTTCACTGTCTTTGCCCACTTTGCGAACGGTTTCCAGCACTTCGGCGACGGTGTTGTGTTCGTAAACGTATACATAATCGGGTGTCATAAGCCGCCCCACGCTGTTTTCCGGGTAACCTAACAAAGACAAAGTGATTTTTCTTTCTTCGGTATCCAGGAGTTTAATCAGTTCACGCACTACGTTACTGGGCAATTCTTCCAAAAATGCTGTGCGGTCATCGGCGGGTAATTCATTGAGCAGTCCTGCGGTGGTATTGGCTGGCAGTATCTGGATGATGCGCTGTTGGGTGGGAAAATCCAGTATTTTAAATACGCTGGCGGCTCTGTGCACAGACATATTGGCAACGATCTGGCTTTCATATTCGGGATATTCATACACAAGGTCAGCTACATCACTGATGTTTTGCTCATTCAAAAAATCCCGGATAGCCAGCTTGTCTTCCGTTTGAATTATAGATTCAAACTGTTCCCTGAGGCTTGGCTGTTCCAGTTCGAGTGACATGCGTCAAAAATACGAAGGATTGGCAAAGCGGGAGAATATGCGGTATGAAAACATACGGTTTGTATATATTTTTTATTTTTCCGGCATGATACTTCCCTGTCTTTTTATTGCTCCTGCCGAAAACAAGGGCCGTGGGGTTTTTACTGCGGAGGATATTGAAGCGGATATAACTATTGAAGTAGCTCCCGTAATTGTAATGTCTGCTGCTGAGAGGGAATTGCTCGATAAGACATTATTACATGATTATATTTTCGAATGGGGCGAAAACCGCGATCAGTGCTGTATGGCGCTGGGGTATGTGCCCATGTATAATCATGCCTATCGGTCCAATTGTGAATACACGATGGATTTTGATGCAGAAACGATAATCGTGAAAACTGTGCGGTTTGTAAAAGCGGGCGAAGAGTTGTTTATTAATTATAACGGCGACTGGAACAACGAATCCAAATTGTGGTTTCCTGCAACATAAATTTACTGTCAGATGGGGAGGAGCTGGTGAAATATTTCATCGCTGGCAGAGTGTCCCGTAGTGGGAAAATTTATTTCAGTTTGCTTTTGATCTCCTGCAGCTTCAGCAGGGCTTCTACAGGCGTGAGACGGTTAATATCAATACCCTCGAGTAATTCCCTGATTGCTTTAAATGTTTCGCTGTGAGCATCAAAAATAGATAACTGCAGTTGTGGAGCCGACATGTTTTTCAACGTTGTTAGCACGGGCTTGCCGGCTGAAGCTGACACTGCTGTATCTGCAAGATGAGTGCTTTCAAGGTGTGTAAGAATCTCGTTGGCTCTTTCGAGTAGTGCCGGGGGCATACCGGCCATCTTGGCCACATGAATACCAAAGCTGTGCGTGCTGCCTCCGCGGGCCAGTTTGCGCAAAAAGATAATTTTATTACCGGCTTCTTTGTTGGTGATATGATAGTTTTTTACACGGGGTAGTTTTTCTTCCAGTTCGTTAAGTTCATGGTAATGCGTGGCAAATAGGGTTTTCGGTTGCTGGGGAGCGTTATGCAGGTATTCTGCAATGCTCCAGGCTATGGAAATACCATCGTAGGTGGAGGTGCCACGGCCAATTTCATCAAGGAGGATAAGACTGCGTGCTGTTATGTTATTGATGATCGAAGCAGTTTCATTCATTTCAACCATAAACGTAGACTCCCCGCCACTGAGATTGTCTGACGCACCAACACGGGTAAAGATTTTATCAGTGAGTGGTATGAATGCTTCACTGGCCGGAACGAAACTTCCCGTATGGGCGAGCAACGTAATCAGTGCGGTTTGCCGCAACAAGGCGCTTTTACCGCTCATGTTGGGGCCGGTGAGAATAATGATTTGCTGATCTGATTTGTTAAGCGTGAGGTCGTTACTGATATACGCTTCACCAACAGCCAGATTTCGTTCAATTACAGGGTGACGGCCTTCTTTCACCTGCAGGTCATTGCCTTCGTGTAAAATGGGTTTTTTATACTGGTATCGGACGGCATTAGCGGCAAAGCAGGTCAGGCAATCAAGCACGGCAAGAATGTTGCCGTTGGTTTGCATCGGTGCGATGTAGTCTGACAATTCGTTGAGCAATAGCTCATACAGCTGCAGTTCTATCTGTACAATTTTTTCTTCGGCACCGGTTATTTTCTCTTCGTATTCCTTTAGTTCTGCAGTGATATACCGTTCGGCATTGGCAAGTGTTTGTTTGCGCATCCAGCCCGGCGGCACTTTGTTTTTATGCGAATTGGTTACTTCCAGGTAATAACCAAATACATTGTTGAAGCCGATTTTCAAAGAAGAAATACCCGTTGCCTCTGCTTCTTTTTGTTGTAGTGCTAATAAATAATTTTTACCACTGTGTGCGATGTGCCGCAACTCATCAAGTTCCTCATTTACCCCGCTGTTGATCATGCCGCCTTTTGCAGCTGCGGCAGGTGGATTTTCCGTAATTTCTTTAAAAATTTTATCTGCAATCAGGGGACAGGGGTTTAAGGCATCTCCCAGTCGTTTCAGGTATTCATTGCCTGAGGCAAGGCAGGTTTCTTTAATGGCAGCTGTATGTTTCAGCCCTTTTGCGAGTTGCAACACTTCTCTGGGGTTCACTTTTTTCAGCGGTATTTTGGAAACCAGCCGCTCAATATCGCCGCAGAGTTTTATTTTTTGTGAAAGCCCGTTTCGGGTATCCGGCTCTTTAATAAAGTATTCAACAAGGTCGAGCCGTTCGTTAATTTTTTGGATATCTTTTAACGGGAAAACGAGCCAGCGTTTTAATAGCCGGGCACCCATGGGGGACACCGTGTTGTCCAGCACGGAAAGCAATGTATGATTACCTTCCGCGTTGCCGTAAACCAGCTCAAGATTACGAATGGTAAACCGGTCCATCCACAAAAAGTCGTCTTTATCAATCCGCTGCAGGGCAGTGATGTGCTGCAGGTTGGGGTGTTCGGTTTCTTTGAGGTAATGAATAATGGCACCGGCGGCAGTAATGCCTTTGCCGAGTTCTTCAACGCCGAACCCTTTCAGTGAATGCGTCTGGAAATGTTTTAGTAAAATATCTTCTGCATAATGTTCGCTGAAAATCCATTCATCAAGTGTGTAGGTAAAAACTTTTGCGCCAAAATACTCTTTGAACTTTTTTTGGAACCGTCTTTGAAAAACAACTTCTGCCGGTTTGAAACTTTGTAAAAGCTTGTCTGCATATTCCCGGTCACCCTCCGCAACAAAAAACTCACCGGTGGATACATCCAAAAAGGCCAGCCCGTATTCTTCGTTGTCGGTAAAATGAATGCCGGCAAGAAAATTATTGGAGTGATGCTCCAGTAATTTATCATTTACGGCAGTGCCGGGGGTTACCATTTCCGTCACCCCTCTTTTTACAATACCCTTTGCCTGCCTGGGGTCTTCCAGCTGATCGCATATGGCTACGCGGTAGCCTGCTTTTACCAGCTTATGCAGGTATGTATCGAGCGCATGATGGGGAAACCCGGCCAGGTCAGACGAAGCTGCCGCCCCGTTGTTTCTCTTGGTAAGCGTAATGCCCAATACCTGCGAGGCAATGATAGCGTCCTGCCCGAAGGTTTCGTAAAAATCGCCTACGCGGAATAACAGGATGGCATCGGGGTACTTCTGCTTAATTGCACCGTGCTGCTGCATTAAAGGCGTTTCTGAAGCCGTAGTTTTTGCCATGGCTTGCAAAAATAAGAAAGTGCGCCTGAGAATCAGTACCGGTAAATTGGTTGTGAAAAACTACTTTTAAAGTACTGCCCTTTATTAGTAAATTGGGTTAACGTAATCAATAATTCATGTGTAGAGGTTTGCTTTTTTTGTTGTTTAGCTTTTTGTCCTGTCATATAGCCGGGCAGGCATTTACATCTTCTAATTTGCCGATTGTTGTTATCCACACGAATGGACAGGAGATTCCGGATGATCCGAAAATAATTGCCGATATGGGCATTGTTTACAACGGTCAGGGTGTTATTAACCACCTGTCTGATCCTTTTACTGAATACAAGGGAAAAATTGGTATCGAAACAAGGGGAAAATCATCGCAGATGTTTCGAATGAAAAGTTATGGTTTTGAATTGCGCGATGATAATGGCGAATCTGTAGATAAAAGTTTGTTTGGGTTGCCTGAAGAAAGCGACTGGATCTTATACGCACCATACACAGATAAAACTTTAATGCGGAATTTTCTTGCTTACACGATCAGCCTTGAAATGGGACATTGGGCGGCGCATTGCAGGTATGTGGAACTGGTGCTGAATGACGATTACAGAGGCGTATATATTTTAATGGAAAAAATAAAACGAGGCAGCGGCCGGGTAAATATTTCAAAATTAAAAAAGACTGATGTGGCAGGCGATGATGTGACGGGCGGGTATATTTTTAAGATTGATAAAGAAGATCCAGGTGATGATGGCTGGTATTCATCTGTCCCTCCTGTACATGCAGCGAATGGGCAAACGATTCATTTTTTATATGAATATCCCAAACCAGATGCCATTGTAAGTGAGCAAAAGAATTATATAAAAAACTACGTTGACAGTTTTGAATTTGCGTTAAATGGAACCAGGTTCCAGGATCCGGTGAATGGTTTCAGGCGTTTTGCCGATGAGAATTCTTTCATTGATTTCTTATTGGTGAATGAGGTGAGTCATAATGTTGATGGCTACCGGCTGAGTACATTTATTTATAAAGACAAAACGAGTAAAGGCGGTAAATTGGTTGCCGGACCTGTGTGGGATTATGATCTTGCTTTCAGAAATGCCGACTATTATGATGGCAGCGCCACAACTGGCTGGATGTACCAATCAGCAACAATTGATGATGGTGATTACTGGCAGGTACCATTTTGGTGGAAAAGGATGATGGATGATACTGCATTCCAGGCGCATTTGCGTTGCCGCTGGAAAGAGTTGCGTCAAACCACCCTTAGTGATCAGCATCTTTTTTTCTTAATAGATTCTGTGGCAACATTCGTCAATGAGGCACAGCAGCGGCATTTTCAGCGCTGGCCCGTGCTGGGGCAATATGTATGGCCCAATCCAGCACCAATTCCCACCAGCTATGCCGGTGAAATTTCTGCTTTAAAAGAATGGATTACTGAACGGATGCACTGGATAGACCTCAATATGCCCAATATTGGCGCTTGTTTTGTTTGGCCTGCCACTGAAAAAGGGACGTTGAAAGTTGAATTGTATCCCAATCCATTTCAAACTACACCTTTCGTGAAAATCATATCCAGGCAACCACAAAAAGTTACCATCTCCGTAACCGATGCGCTAGGCCGGCAATTATTTCTTCAAACCATTCCTGTTGTCACTGGGGTAAATAATATTTCATTAAACACTAATCATTGGTCATCGGGGTTGTATATTTTCCGGTTCAGGGCCGCCGCAGGTGATGTAAAACTATACAAGCTGATCAGGCAGTAACCGGGGCCTGGACTATCTTTGCGCCATGCGAAAATTAAGTATGGACGAGCTGGGCCGGAAATCGGTCGTAGAGTTCAGGAATGCCGGCAAAAATCCTATCATTGTTGTCCTGGAGAATATCCGCAGCATGCACAATGTTGGCAGCGTCTTTCGGTCGGCAGATGCTTTTCTTATCGAGGCGATCTACCTTTGCGGCTATACGCCGCGGCCACCGCACCGCGATATTCACAAAACCGCTTTGGGCGCCACCGAAACGGTTTCCTGGGAATTTTTTCAAAGTGCGGCAGAAGGCGTGAACAAATTGCGGTTAGCGGGGTATAAGGTATATGCGGTAGAGCAAACGGATGGCAGCTGGCCCCTTAACCAAATAATTGTTGAAGCCTCCGACAAAATCGCCATCGTATTTGGTAACGAAGTGGAAGGCGTAAGCAATGAAGTGCTGCATTTGTGCGAAGGCGCACTCGAAATCCCGCAATTGGGCATGAAACATTCGCTGAATGTAAGCGTGGCGGCGGGAATTGTATTATGGGAACTGGTACGTAACAGAATTTAAAATTGAATAACGCAGGGACGATATGAAAACAGTAAGAAATTATTTAAGCCTGATCAAGTTTTCACATACCATTTTTGCCATGCCTTTTGCAATGATAGGTTTCTTCCTGGGGTTATTAACATTTCTCAGAAGTGCGGTTATAGCGGTGGATTACCTGCCAGAAGGTTTCATGGGGTCGAGTGTGAATCCTGGAGCGCATACAATTTTTGGGACTAAATATTTTTTTGTCAGGTTTGTGCTGGTGATACTCTGCATGGTTTTTGCCCGCAGCGCAGCCATGGCCTTTAACCGTTACCTTGACCGGCAGTTTGATGCAAAGAATCCACGGACAGCGATCAGGGAAATACCTGCTGGTATATTAAAGGCCAACAACGTACTATTGTTTACGTTGTTGAATTGCCTATTATTTATTTTATGTACTTTTTTTATTAACCAGGTATGCTTTTACTTGTCACCGGTAGCCCTGGCTGTGGTGCTGGGTTATAGCTATACAAAACGTTTTACAGCACTTTGTCATCTTGTGCTGGGACTTGGCTTATCGCTGGCGCCCATTGGAGCGTACCTGGCTGTCACCGGAAAATTTTCTGTTTTGCCGGTACTTTTTTCACTGGCTGTTATTTTCTGGGTCAGCGGTTTTGATATCATCTACGCTTTGCAGGATGAAGAGTTTGACCGGTCGCATAACCTCTATTCCATACCAGCCTGGCTGGGAAAAGCCAGGGGCTTGCGGGTATCAGAGCTTTTGCATGTGCTAAGTACCGGTTGCGTTATAACAGCCGGTCTGTATGGTCATTTTGGATGGTTGTACTGGCTGGGTGTGCTGGTATTTGCCGGTATGCTTTTGTACCAGCATTCGATTGTTAAGCCAACGGATTTGCGACGTGTGAACCTGGCTTTTATGACAGCCAACGGGATTGCCTCCGTGGTATTCGCCGTTTTTGTAATTGCTGATTTGTTTTTACATTTTTAACCAGTTTAAAAGTATTCTTTTGGCACGCATATTAGCAATAGATTATGGTTTAAAACGTACAGGAATTGCTGTAACAGATCCGCTGCAAATCATTGCCTCCGGGCTTACTACAATAGAGTCGAAAACCCTAATTCCTTTTCTGAAAGATTATTTTTCCCGGGAGCAGGTGGAACGCATCATCATCGGTGAACCCAAAAACTGGGATGATACCGACACCCATGCCACACCGCTGGTGGAAAAATGCATTAAAGAACTGCAAAAAAATTTTCCTAAGATACCACTGACAAAGGTTGACGAACGGTTTACGTCCAAAATGGCAAAAGACGCCATGCTGGCGATGGGATTAAAGAAAAGCCAGCGGCGGGATAAAAAACTGGTGGATGAAATTGCTGCCACCATTTTATTGCAGGAGTACCTGGGTATCACGCATTGAAAACAGGCATTTCCCGTCAATGTGATAACTTTGCAGGATAGTCGATACATTTTTTAATACATTATGATTTTACCAATTGTAGCTTACGGTCACCCCGTCTTACGCAAAGTTGCCGCAGATATTGAACAGGATTATCCCGGCCTGACAGCATTGATTGAAGATATGTGGGAAACCATGTATGCCAGTAATGGCGTGGGATTGGCAGCTCCCCAGGTTAATAAGGATATTCGTTTATTCGTCATCGATACGGCGCAAATGTTTGCTAATATGGATGAGGAAGACAAGGCCGACTACCCTGATGCACCGGGTTTAAAACAGGCGTTTATCAATGCCCACGTGGTGGAAATGGATGGAGAGGAATGGGCCTATAACGAAGGTTGCCTGAGCATACCCAAAATCCGGGAAGATATCATTCGTCATGAAACGGTGACCCTGGAATACCAGGATGAGCATTTTCAGTTTCATACCAGGACCTTTGATGGTTTGACGGCAAGAGTGATCCTGCATGAATACGATCACATTGAAGGGAAGTTGTTTATTGATTATCTCCCTCCGCTGAAACGAAAACTGATGAAAGGAAAACTGGATGATATATCGAAGGGGAAGATCAGCGTAGATTACAAGATGCTCTTTCCGAAGAAATAATCTTTATGCGGCGGTATTTACTTTCTGCTGTTGTATTATTACCAGTTGTTTCACTGCTTGCACAAACAAATGACTCCCTCGATACTGAAAGGCTTACTAAAATGATCAGCCTGTCTGAGGTTATTGTTCGTTCAGGGGTTAATATTTCCGCTTTTATTGAGCGGGTGAAAGAAGATACCAGTTTTTACAAAGCCTTCCGTACGTTAAGGATTATCGGGTACACATCGCTGAACAATATTCAAATGCTAAACAAAGACGGTCAGGTGATTGCGTCTATGGAAAGCAAAACTGTACAACACCGTAAAAATAACTGCCGGAGCATGGATGTGCTGGAGGAAAAAACCACCGGTGATTTTTTTACACGGAAAAAAGTATACAATTATTATACGGCGGAATTATATGCCAGTCTTTTTTTTACCAACGGCATCGTTTGTGATGAAGATAATATTGTAAAAGGTAATGGATTTTCCACCAGGTCTAAAAGCGGTATTGAAAAACACAAAGAACAGTTGAAGATGCTGTTTTTTAATCCCGGGAAAAAAATTCCCGGGATTCCATTTATTGGAAATAAAACCAACATTTTTGATCCGGAAGTGGCACAGTATTACAATTTCTCCATTGACTACGGGGAAAATACGGGAGAACCCTGTTATGTTTTTACCGTAAGGGCAAGGGATGATTTGTCAGCATCGGAAAAGGATAATATTGTCATTGACAACATGACGACCTGGTTCAGCACAAAAACAATGGAAGTACTGGCTCGTAATTATGATCTTAGTTATGCCGCAGGCGTATACGATTTTGATGTGCACATGGAAGTACAGATGGCACGGATTCAACAGTTGCTGGTACCCCAAATACTGCGGTATAAAGGCAGCTGGCATGTCCTTTTTAAGAAAAGAGAAAGAGGTATTTTCACGGCTACTTTATTTGATTTTAAAACAGCAAACAAATAGTGCTGCACAGTGGCGGTCCTGTTGCGCCCGAACGGTGCAATCCGATCTGGAAGGTCAGCTGTTCAGGGATCGGTTTTTCGCATATCCTCGCCATTTCTCAATTAACTGCTCCATATCGTCCGGGAGGGGAGTTTCAAAAAAGATTTCCTGGCCCGTGCCGGGATGAATGAACCCCAGTGTTTTTGCATGCAAAGCGTGCCGGGGGCAGATGGTAAAACAATTCTCGACAAATTGTTTGTATTTCGAATAAACCGTGCCTTTTACGATTTTATCCCCGCCATAAAAATCATCGTTAAACAGTGGGTGCCCGATGTGTTTCATATGAACACGGATTTGGTGTGTCCGGCCGGTTTCCAGTTCGCAGGCAACCAGCGTTACATAGCCGAACCGCTCCAGTACACGATAATGGGTTATAGCTTCTTTGCCATGCTCACCTTCAGGGTAAGCTTCGAACAATTTCCGGTAACGAAGATTGCGGCCCACATGTGCAACGATGGTGCCGCTGTCTTCTTTAATGTCGCCCCATACCAGTGCCATGTATTGCCGTTTTACAGTATGATCATAAAATTGTTTAGCGAGCAGGCGCATAGCCTGGTCTGTTTTAGCCAGCACCAGCAAGCCACTGGTATTTTTATCGATGCGGTGCACAAGACCAAAACGGGGAAGCGATGATTCTGTAATCGCGGAGTTTTCCTGTTGCAGGTACCAGGCCACGCCGTTTAGTAAAGTGCCGGTATAATTTCCGCTGCCAGGGTGCACGACCAGGCCGGCCGGCTTATTAATGATCAGGATATCGGCATCTTCATAGACAATATTGAGCGGCATTTTTTCCGGAACCACATCCGTTTCCTCCGGGCTCATGTCAGAATACACAATGATTTCATCCAGCGCTTTTATTTTGTAGTTTGGCCTTACCTCTTTCCCGTTCACCAGTACCAGGCCTGTGTTAATCGCCTGCTGCAGTTTATTGCGGGTCGCTCTTTCTATGCGGCCCATCAGGAACTTATCAATACGCAGGGGTTCTTGTCCTTTATCTACAGTAAAACTGAACCGCTCATAAAGTTCATCGCTGCTCTCGGGTAACGACTGGTCATTTGGGATGGTTTCTTCTTTCATTAATTGTGCCGCATTCAGTAAAGGAATCCGGCAAAGGTAACAGATGTGCCGGCACATTGGTAACTTTGCTGCTGCAAATGAACCAACGACCTGTTATTTTTAAAGACCTTGGCAAGCAGTCCTACAAACCTGTATGGGATTACCAGGAGCAATTGCTGAAAGACAATGTAACCATTAAATCCCTCGCGTACGCCCAGCAGGCAGAAGGAATGCCCGTGGTTACAACTGATACAACCAGGGATTATTTGTTGCTGGTGGAGCATCCGCCTGTTTATACCCTTGGCAAAAACGGCAAATTGGAAAATCTGCTGATCAGTGAATCCGATTGTGCCGAAAAAGGAATCGATTTTTTTAAAATTAACCGTGGCGGTGATATTACCTTTCACGGGCCGGGGCAAATCGTTGGCTATCCTATCCTGGATCTTGAGCATTTCTATACAGATATTGGCCGCTACTTGCGCAACCTCGAAGAAGTGATTATTCAAACCCTGGCCGAGTACGGGATTCAAGGAGATCGTTCACCCGGCGAAACAGGTGTGTGGATTGATCCGGAAAAAAAGGGGAAAGAGCGGAAAATTTGTGCCATAGGTGTTCGTTGCAGCCGCTGGATCACGATGCATGGATTTGCTTTTAATGTAAATACCGACCTTACTTACTTTGACCATATTATTCCCTGCGGGATACAAAATAAGCAGGTGACTTCTTTGCAAAAAGAACTTGGCTATCCGCTGGATTTAGCTGAGGTTAAACAAAAAGTGAAAAGAAACTTTGAACGGGTATTTGATGTTTGCTTAATAGAAAAACAGCAAGACAGACTGGATTGAGCGGCTGATTGATACCTGCTAAAATGGCTTGGCCAGGTAAAATTTATTTTTCTCTATCAGTTTCCCGTCTTCGTATAACTCAAAATGAAACCAGCCGGCATGATAAAAATTAGATTTATCCAGGAGCACGGGTGTTTCTTTTATTTCATTGATGGTAAATAACTCTGTATTGTCTTCTTCAAAAAATTTAATGCTGTACTTTTTGGCGGAGTTATCTGGCAGATTGATGCGCACATTGCCATCTTTATAGGTGTAAACATGCAGCGATGGTACAAATAAGGGCGGGTTGTTTTTATTCTCCAGTGAAACATTGCCGGGCAGATTCGTGAGCGGGCTGGAAGCGGAATCATTCATTGCTATTTTATCAATTTTTGATAAATCCGGTTTAGACCTGGCAGCGGTATCTAGCACCGGCCGCTGAGCCTTGGTAAATAAAAAATTTCCCTGGTCAAATACGATAAATAGCCGGTAAAACAGGCGGCCGGGAGGGGCTTTTGTATCTGCAAAACCATTTTCCGGCGCCATTGGATCCGGCACAGAAAGAATGGTTTTATAACTGACCAGGCTGTCGAATGAGCGTTGAATGCTGATTTGCTTAACCAGGGGGTAGGTGTTGGTCCAGCTGACGACTATGCGATTGTTTCCAATATTTTTAACGCTGAAATCCGGCAGTGTATCCTGTGCACTCACAACGAAACGTACCAATAAAAAAAGGGATGCGGAAACCAGCGATTTTTTCATAATGATGAATGGTAATAACGAAAGTCGTACTTTTTTTATTTGCCTTCCTGCAAATATACTTTTTCGAATGGAAACTTAGAAAGCGAGCATCCCTGCCGGCAGTGATTGGTTCCCCTGCAAGCCGCCACTGTGGATCACAAGAATTTTGCTGCCAGGGGGGAAAAAATCTTTTTGCAGCATGTCCAGTATGGCATAAAATAATTTACCGGTATACACAAAATCTGTAGGTAGACCGGTTGATAAGAAGAAGTTATTCATAAAAGTTATCAGCGCTGTGGTATACTTTGCATAACCGCCAAAATGATAATCCTGCAGGAGCCGGAAGTTTTTTTCTTTTTCGGAATCGGTTAACAGGTTTTTGATTTCGTCAAAAAGGGCGAAGTTATTTTTAAGCACACTGATACCCAGTACCTGTTGTTGATGGGTGGCAGCTTTTACAAGGCCCGCCATTGTTGTACCGCTGCCGGCTGCACAGCATATATGCGTAAATGCCTGCTGTTTGCAATAATCCATTATCGTTGCTGCACCGTCAGCACCTTTTTTGCCATAGCCACCTTCCGGAATTATATAGGTATCGGCAGTTGCTGAATCATAATCAGCAGGGAATTTTTTTTCTCTGTAATCTCTTCGGTTTTGAAAATACAATTGCATCCCATAACCCTGTGCAGCCTCCAGGGTATGAGATAATAATACGGGTCTTTCCCCGCGAATAATTCCCACGGATGAAAAACCAGTGAGCTGGCAGGCAAGGGCTGTGGCAACGATGTGGTTTGAATAGGCGCCGCCAAATGTTACGATGGTCTTTTTTTCCTGCTGCAACGCTTCCTCTAAGTAAAAGCGAAGTTTGAACCATTTATTTCCGGAAATGACCGGGTGAATTTTATCGAGCCGCAACACGGCCAGCTGCACGGCTTTATCAGCTAATGCAGGCAGTTGCAATAATTCAGTTGTACAGTCGTTTAGGTATAGTTTAAGCATGAGACCGGTGCGTTTCGGCTGATTTGATTTGCAAATTGCCGTAAATTTGCCTTTTTTCTAAAAATAAGTTCCATGAAACCTACATTATTGATTTTAGCTGCAGGTATGGCCTCCCGTTACGGAAGTATGAAACAGATCGAAGGATTTGGCCCAGGGGGTGAAACGATTATGGACTATTCAATTTATGATGCAATCAGGGCAGGTTTTGGAAAAGTTGTGTTTATTATACGGGAAGAGTTTGCAGAGAATTTCCGGGCTATTTTTGAACCCAAGTTAAAAGGCCGTATCGAAACAGCCTATGTTTATCAGGAAATGAATTCTTTTACAACGGGCTTCGATATTCCTGCCGAGAGGGTAAAACCATGGGGAACGGCGCATGCCGTGTTATGTGCCAAGGATGCAATACAGGAACCGTTTGCAGTGATTAATGCAGATGATTTTTATGGACGGGATGCTTTTGAAAAAGCCTATGCATTTATGGTAAAAGATTGTACTGAAAAACATTTTTCGATTATTGGATACGACCTGATAAAAACATTGTCTGATCATGGTACCGTGAACCGCGGCGTGTGCCAGGTGGATGCGCATGGAAATCTTACGTCAATTGTTGAACGGCTGAATATTGCCATGAAAGATGGCGTGATTGAATGTAATGATGAGCATACCCCTAAACAACTTCCGCTAAAAACGCATGTATCCATGAACTTCTGGTGTTTTCATCCGTCCATTTTTCCATACACAGAAAAATTGTTTACAAAATTTTTACGCGAGAATATTACAAAGCCCAAAGCGGAGTTTTTTATACCCATTGTAGCTGACCAGTTTATTCGCGAGGGCGGAGTCATTGAAGTCATTCCGACTGCTGCGCAATGGTTTGGCGTAACCTATAAGGAGGATGCACCGGCTGTGCAGAAAAGCCTTGATGCACTGATCAGCAGCGGTGAATACCCGCAACGGTTATGGTCGTAGAAGGATCTAGAAATTAAATAAAAAAGGCTGCTTTTAAAGCAGCCTTTTTTATTTAACATTAAAAGTTCTTGAAGTCAGTAATAAAGATTAGTCTCCTTTCACCATATAAACGTAATCCTGCAGTTTTTTCGCCTGCTGCACTTTATCTAATCCAGATAAAGAAGTGTTGGTCGGAACTTTGATGCTTCTATATGTAGAGTCTTTTTTCAGTTCGTCCAGCGCCT
>DASTSN010000086.1:0-5394 GCA_035760665.1 Chitinophagaceae bacterium
CGCAGGAAGTGGCAAGAAACATGAGCAGCCTTTATGATGTGCAACTGATTTACTGTTTTGAAAAAAGTGGTGTGTTGTTAAATGTCGAGGATGACACGACTGTCATTTCCTCCATCAACCCTGAACAATACCGCCAGCTAAAAGATAAAGAAAAAATATTCGCCGGCATGATTCCAAAACTGGACAATGCATTTGCAGCCCTGAATAGCGGGGTCAAAAAAGTAATCATTGGCAAGGCAGAACAACTTGCCAGCCTTGTGTCAGGTGACGCAGGAACAACCATTCGAAATGATTAACGGGAAGCTTCACATATTGCAGGAAGACGCCATCAATTTGCTTAAAAAACTGATTGCAACTCCCTCTTTCAGCAAAGAAGAGGATAATACAGCCGACCTCCTCGAAGAATTTCTTGAAGCCAGGGGCGTTAAAACCAAAGTGCATTTGAACAACATTTGGGCAAGAAATAAATATTTTGATAATACCAAGCCCACTATCCTGCTCAACTCCCACCACGATACCGTAAAACCCAATAAAGGTTATACACTTGATCCCTTCACGCCTATCGAAAAGGATGGTAAACTCTTCGGGCTGGGCAGTAATGACGCCGGCGGACCACTCGTTTCCCTGATTGCTGCTTTTCTGTATTATTACGATCAACCCGGCTTAAAATACAACCTGGTGCTGGCTGCCTCTGCTGAAGAAGAAATATCAGGCCATAATGGCATTGAGGCCCTGTTGCCGCGAATGGATAAAATTGATTTTGGCATAGTGGGAGAGCCCACTCAGATGGAAATGGCAGTAGCTGAAAAAGGACTGATGGTGCTCGATTGTGTTGCCCACGGGAAAGCAGGACACGCCGCCCGAGAAGAAGGTGAAAACGCCCTTTATAAAGCGCTGGAAGATATTCAATGGTTCCGCACCTGGAAATTCGATCGGGTATCCAGCCTGCTGGGCCCAGTTAAGATGAGTGTCACTGTTATCGAAACAGAAAACAAAGCCCATAACGTTGTTCCTGCCCAATGCAGGTTTGTGGTGGATACCCGTGTAAACGAGTTATATACGTTTGAAGAAATTCTTGCTTGTATACGGGCTAATGTACAAAGCGAAGTAACGCCCAGGAGTACCCGCATGCGTTCCTCATCTATCCCTTTGGATCATCCTGTTGTGCAAGCAGGTATACAACTGGGCCGGGGTTACTATGGCTCACCCACCACCTCCGATAAAGCATTAATGAATTTTCCCACACTGAAAATGGGACCGGGAGACAGTGCAAGGAGCCACACAGCGAACGAATATATTTATCTTGATGAAATAAAAGAAGGTATTAGCATTTACGTCCGACTGTTAGATGCGTTGTTATAAAGCACGTTAATGCAACTACGAGAAACGGTGAACCAAAAAAATAAACCAATGAAACTTTGGCAAAAGAACAGCACCTCGCTGAAAGAAGTTGAGCAATTCACTGTTGGCAAAGACAGGGAATTTGATATGCTGCTTGCTCCCTTCGATGTTATCGGCTCCATCGCCCATATAACCATGCTGGAGTCCGTTGGTTTGCTAGAAAATCAGGAAAAAAACCAATTGGTCAAAGAATTACAGGCTATTTATAAAAATATCCGGGAAAACACATTTACCATTCAGCCGGATGTGGAAGATGTACACTCGCAGGTAGAGCTTTTGTTGACACAAAAACTTGGCGACACCGGAAAAAAGATACACAGTGCCCGCAGCCGCAACGACCAGGTACTGGTGGATGTGAAACTTTTCCTCCGGCATGAACTTCAAACACTGGTCAGCAGCATTCAACCTTTTTTTGAATTGTTGCAAACACAAAGTGAGAAATATAAAGATGATTTGCTCCCCGGTTATACCCATCTGCAACTGGCCATGCCCTCTTCATTTGGTTTATGGTTCGGCGCCTATGCCGAAAGTCTTGTAGACGACATGATAACCTTAAGAGCAGCCTACGATATTGTAAATAAAAATCCGCTTGGTTCCGCGGCCGGTTACGGATCATCTTTTCCTGTCAATCGAACATTTACAACCGCATTGCTTGGTTTTCAGGATCTGAATTACAACGTAGTCTATGCGCAAATGGGCAGAGGTAAGGCGGAAAGAATTGTGGCGCAGGCTATGGCAAATGTAGCAGACACCCTCGCAAAATTGAGCATGGACGCTTGTTTATACCTGAACCAGCAGTTTGGCTTTATCAGCTTTCCACCGGAATTAACCACTGGCAGCAGCATTATGCCACACAAAAAGAATCCCGACGTTTTTGAGTTGATTCGCAGCCATTGTAACCGCATTAAAGCCCTGCCAAATGAGATCATGATGATGACAACCAATCTTCCTTCTGGCTATCACCGTGACCTGCAGCTCCTGAAAGAACATTTATTTCCTGCGATAGAAACCTTAAAAGATTGCCTGGCAATGGCAGGACTAATGCTTGCAAACATAGAAATTAAAAAAGACCTGCTCAGTGATGAGAAATATAAATATCTTTTTAGCGTGGAGGAAGTAAATAAGCTGGTTAGCAGCGGCATACCATTCCGGGATGCGTACAAAAAAATAGGACTTGATATTGAAGCCGGTAATTTCCACTACAGCACAAACCTTAGCCATACTCACGAAGGCTCTATCGGGAACCTGTGTACCGAGGAAATAAAAAAACAGATGCAAACAGTAATTGCTTCATTTCCCTTTGCATCTGTTCAGCAGGCAATTGACCAGCTATTAGGTTAGAATCAATCTTCCCTGATCAAAACCCTTACAGCCCGTATTTATCCACTAAATACACCAATGCTGCCATGTTAATGGCGCCCAGTTCCAGTTCGCGACGGTTTACATTTTCAAATACATCATTGCGGGCATGATGATAGTCAAAATAGCGTTGAGAATCCGGGTTCAGGCCGGCTGTAGCTGTACCCAGCATTCTGTGCAGCGGGCCAATATCTGCACCGTCGCCGCCTTTTTGCAAGTCACTTCCTCCGTAAGGCTTCAGTAATGCACTCCACTTTTGAATGTTGGCAAACTGGGTATCCGATACCTCAAATCCAAAACCTCTTGGCGTAAATCCGCCGGCATCACTTTCCAAAGCAAAAAGGTGCTTTTCATTTTTGGCTTTTGCTTCGGATGCATATTTCATTCCGCCACGGAGGCCATTCTCTTCATTTGCAAACAACACAAACCGGATGGAGTGCTTTGGTTGGTACCCAAGTGCTTTAAAGGTTCTCAGTATTTCCATGGTTTGCACAATACCGGTCCCGTCGTCGTGTGCGCCTTCGGCAGGATCCCAGGAATCCAGGTGCCCCCCAATTGTGATATACTCATCCGGAAATTCCGATCCTGTCAGCTCACCAATTACATTGTGGCCAATGGTATCCGGCAAAAAATGTCCGTTTGTCTTGATTGATACGGTTACGGTTGTTTTCTGCAACTGGCTGCTCAACCAGTCAGCATCCCATAAGCCCACCGCAACGGCAGGTATCTGGGGAAAGCCTGAATCGTAGTGGAGCGTACCCGTGTGTGGGTTATTATTGTCACCGTGACTCATGCTTCGCACGATTACCGCCAGGGCTCCGTATTTTGCTGCACGGCTGGCGCCCTGCCCCCTGTAGCGAACAGCATCCCCATAGGCTTCAAATGTGTTGATGAGCCGGGGATTAAATTTGTAATTGTAAAAAACAATTTTTCCTTTTACCCGGTCTTTTTTGCTTTCCAGGTCATCGAAAGAAGTAACTTCCAGTACCTGTGCCTTCACCGGCTTAGGACCAGTACCCTGTGAGTTTCCCAGCGCAATCACATCAATATTTTTTTTACTGCCGGCAAAATATGCTGTTGCCTCGTCCTTGCCGCCGCGTACCCAGTGTGGCACCATACATTCCTGGACCCAGGCTTTATCAGCACCACTCTGCTTCATCACCCGGAGGCCCCAATTTTCAGCCTGCACCATTTGGGGGGAACCGGATAAGCGGCCTCCAATTTTTTTGGTAAGCTCATGCAGATTGTCATATGCCTTACCGTTTACTAAAATTTCATCAGCTATTTTCCGGATCATAACCGAATCTTCGTTCTGTGAAAACGAAACCAAAGAAAAAAGAATACAAACAACAGGGAAGAAAAGCAGTTTTTGCATGTTGGTTCAATTTGCGATAATGATAAGATGAGCGGCTATCTCTAAAACGAAAATACAGAGATAATGATAAACGTTTTCTTTGAATTAGATAGCGGGCCGGAAACCTGTGATACACAAGAATAATTTAAGAAGAATGGTAAACTATCTTCGCACAAATCTGTTTACCTTAGTCTACTATGACCATCGAAAAAAGTATGCGCATTGGCATTGTTTGTTATCCTACGTTTGGAGGTAGCGGCGTATTGGCAACGGAATTAGGGAAAGCCTTGGCACAGAAGGGCCACCAGGTGCATTTTATTACGTACCAGCAGCCTGTCAGGCTTAACGGTTTTATTCCCAATATTTATTACCATGAAGTGCAGGTACCCACGTATCCGCTTTTCGACTATCCGCCATACGAAACCGCCCTGGCAAGCACGATGGTAGATGTCATAAAAAATAACAACCTCGATTTGTTGCATGTGCATTACGCCATCCCGCACGCATCGGCAGCCTATATGGCAAAAAAAATCTTGGAAAATGAAAACCGGCAAATACCCGTCATCACCACTTTGCACGGTACCGATATTACCCTGGTGGGCCGTGACAGGACGTATGCGCCGGTAGTGGCATTTTCGATCAACCAAAGTGATGCTATTACGGCTGTGTCAAACAATTTACGGGATGAAACATACAAGTATTTCCGCATCGAAAAAGAAATTGAGGTCATTTATAACTTCGTTGATGTTGCCAGGTTTAGCCGGAAACCGATTGACGCTTTTAAAAAGGTCATCGCACCAAATGGCGAGCGGGTGCTACTGCACGCCTCCAACTTCCGAAAGCTGAAACGTGTGCAGGATGTGGTAAAAATTTTTCACGAAGTCAATAAGGTTATCCCTTCCAAACTTCTGTTTGTGGGCGACGGACCCGAAAGACTAACTGCCGAGGAACTGAGCAGAGAATTGGGAGTCTTTGACGAAGTGCGCTTCGTAGGCAAACAGGAACAAATGGAAGATATTCTTGCCATTGCCGATCTCTTCCTGCTACCTTCCGAATACGAAAGTTTTGGCCTTGCTGCCCTGGAAGCCATGGCAGCCGGCGTACCCGTCGTTTCTTCTAATGCCGGTGGACTGAAGGAAATAAATATTCCCGGCAAAACTGGTTTTATGGCCGATGTGGGCGATGTAGCAACCATGAGTAAAGAGTCTCTAGAAATTTTGCGGAATGATGAAACGCTTCACCGGTTTAAAACTGCGGCAGTAAAACATGCTAAAAAATAC
>DASTSN010000087.1:0-16999 GCA_035760665.1 Chitinophagaceae bacterium
CAAAGCCGGCTATTTGATGTGGCCCGGTCCCTATGGCGAGTGGGGGTCAAGGAAATACCTGCTGTCCAGCCTGGATCAAAGTCTGAAGCGGATGGGACTTGCTTATGTTGATATTTTTTATTCTCACCGGCCGGATCCTGATACGCCGCTGGAAGAAACCATGATGGCGCTCGACACCGCCGTTCGCCAGGGAAAAGCCCTGTATGCAGGCATTTCTAACTACCAGGCCAATGAAGCAAAGCGGGCGATTGAGATATTGAAGCAACTCGGTACGCCATGTTTAATTCACCAGCCCAAGTACTCTATGTTTGAACGATGGGTGGAAAACGGATTACTGGATGTATTAGAAGATAACGGTGTAGGCTGTATTCCATTTTCACCGCTGGCACAGGGCCTGCTGACCGATCGCTACCTGAAAGGCATACCCGAAGATTCCCGCGCCGCTAAATCCTGGGGCTTTTTAAAAGAACAGGAGATTACGCAGGAAAAACTGGATAAAATCAGGAAGCTGAATGCTATTGCTGCCGGTCGGGAACAGTCACTTGCACAAATGGCGATCGCCTGGCTCTTAAAAGATAAGCGCATCACCACCGTATTGATCGGCGCCAGTTCAGTTCGGCAGCTGGATAATAATATTGATGCCTTAAACAACCTGTCTTTTTCGGCAGATGAACTTACCGCGATTGAAAACATCCTGCATGCGTAAGTGATCATTTGCAATTACTGTAATGAAAGATGAAAACAGGTGATTTCTTGGCGAACGATTCGTTCTAAAAAGGAATAACATGCATCATTGAATGATCAATGATTGCCAGTATCCTATTTCCTGCTGATCACCTCTTCGCATAGTCCGAATGACAAAGTCATTCCGGCGCCGCCCAGTCCATTGATAATCGTGACACCTTGTTCTGGTTCCAGCACAAGCTCAGTGGCGCCATTTGTGAGTTTAGGATAAATACCGTTCCAGGTTTCTGCTATCCTTCTGTCCTTGAAACGGGCAAATTGATCAAGGTAGTCAAGGATTAGCGTGTTAATAAAATTTTTATCAAAAGGATCGTGTGTGAGACCATATTCATGTGAGTCACCGATGGTGAGTTCACCTGCCTGGTTTTGTGCAACCATTACATGAATGCCCCATTTCAGGTAATCTGCAAATTCAGCTTCAAATCTGTTCCTGAGTAAGTTTAAGGAAGGGGCCGCTTTAAAACTGTTGTAGTGCACTAAGGATAAAGCCCCGCAGAGTGCAGGACCAATGCGCCAATTCCCGGGTTGAGCGATTGTTCGCATCATTTGCAGTTTACATTTGGTTAGTGGCTGAAGCGCAAACAGTTCCGGGTAAATGGTCTCAAAATCTGCACCACTGCACACGTAAATTTCATCTGCTTCAAACTCTTCCCTGCCTGCGTATACAGATGGGTAACAAATATCCGTAACCGCTTTTCCCCAGTGAAAGACAACACCGTATTTCTCGGCGAGCCAGTTTGGAAGATTGGCCATTGCTGTTCTCGGGTCCACAATCATCTCCTCGTTACTGTACAGGCCACCACGAAGATTTTCCGGATTGGCAGCCGGGGAATGCTGCAGAATTTCTTCCTTGGAAAGTAATGAATAACGGCGATGCGCATACACATCTTTTAATTCCTGTAACACCTGCCATTCGTCCTCTTCGTGGGCAAGATGCAGGGAGCCTACTTCATCATACCAGATGTGGGCATCGGCACACACTTCTTTCCAGATCATCCGCGAGCGGCAGGCTCTTTCGTACAATGGCCCCTCCGGCTGACCAATGGGCCAGATCATTCCAAAATTCCGGATAGAGGCGCCAACTGCCCGCTGTGTACGTTCCAGTACGCTGACCTTGTATCCACGGGTACTCAATGTTCTTGCGGCGGCCAATCCCACTATTCCTGCGCCTATGACAATTGCTGAACGTTGCGGCATGATTATTTTTTTACCAGGATAAATTTTTTATTGAAATAAAGAAACGATAAAACTGTACCGGCGATGCCGGCCACCGAGCCGATGATTACAGCATTTGAGTAAAATACCGACCACTTCAGGTGAACATCAAATAGTTCTTTTGATAACATAACCAGCACACTGCCCAGGTAGCCAAACGAATCGGCTACGTAGATTAGAAATCCAACGTTCCCGTTTATCCGGAACGCTGCAATCAGCCGTTCAAAAAATATGCAATTGAAGGGGATATAGCCCAGGTACAATCCTACACTCACCAGTTGCATCCAGGCGGCTCCGCTCATATGACCTGTTACAAAAAGCAGGGACGAAACACCTGCCAGCATAAAGCCTGAAAGGATAATATAATGACTGAGCCGGAACGCCTGCATATTTTTGCGTACCGTTACAAGCATGCTCATGACAATCATTAAAATGATGGAGGTATTGGTTTCTGTTTTGGAAAAAATGCTGTAATCATTCCCGAAGCCTAATTCATTCCAGATATTGGCCATATAGTTATCCCTGATATCCCGCATAACAGTCAGGAATAAATAAGTAATGCTGACCGTCATCAGTCCAAGTCCAAATAACCGGAGGAATTTTTTTCGCTCAATAATGGTCATCGGCTTTCGTTCTGTGCGTTCTGCAATATCAGCCTCATCAGGCTGAGGGATACGTTCCAGCAGGAAAACAAAGAGTGCCAGCGGAACTGCAAATACTAATCCTGTCATAAATGGCATCCACTGTTCTTGCACGCCAGCCTGCAGCATCAGCCACTTGGCAACCGAACGGGTAATACCGCCCGCAAAAATGAAACTGATCGCCATGACCGTACCCACGAAATCGGTTGAACGCCTGCCCTCTATGTAGCTAAAAATAATTCCCCATAAAAATCCTAACGGGAAACCATTAATGAAAAGAAAGATCATACCGTAGGGTGCTGGTACAATAGCAAACCCGAGCAGTGCCAGCCAGGCAATGCCAATAAGAAGTGCAATGATTCTCCAGCGGCCATAACGCTTCAGTTCAGCAATATATTTGATGCCGAAAAACTTACTGAGCATGTAGCCAATCACCTGGCTGATGATCAGCAATGTTTGATAGGAAACATTCCAAAATCGCAACCCGTCAAATGTTGCCACGGTGAATGGTTTGCGATAGGCATATACCGAGGCGTAGGCCAGGAAGGCAACGATGGCTGCATAAACTGATGCAAGTAGCTGGCGGCGATATGAAACCGATTGGTGAGTGAGTGCTGTTGGCATGATCAGCGGATTAAATCCTGTAATTCCTGGAGGGTGTCAATGATATAATCGGGCTGGTGTGCTACCAGTTCTTCACGGCTGAACGTCCCTGATGTGATGCCGATTACCAACCCACAACTGGCATTTCGGCCTTCATGAATGTCGGATTCCGTATCCCCGATTTTTGCAACCTCTCCCGGATCGTCAACACCCGCATATTCCATCAGTTGCCGGATCATGGATGGGTGCGGCCGCCCGTTTTCCACTTCGTCGCTGGCGATATAATCATCCACCAGTCCACGTTCCTGCCATTGAAAACGCTCCATAATCGTGTCGGCAATCACCCTGGGAAAACCGGTGTTCATGGCCACTCGGATTCCTTTTTCTTTCAGCCAATGCAGCATTTCTTCGGCATACGGTGTTGGCTTTACGGAATCTGATGACTCATAATATGCAATCATTTCCCTGGTGAATGTTGTGTGAATATTTTCGATCAGTTCATCAGTAGGGTTGGTTCCCAGTTGCTCCAGTACTTTCTGGATAGCCGTTGTTTTCTTGTAGCCCATCAACGGGTTTACATTTGCTTCGGAGATCGTAAATCTGCTTTTTTGAAAGGCGCTGATAAAAGCTTTTGCCACGGCATTCTCATCGGCAACGGTTGTGCCTGCCATGTCTAAAACAACGAGTTTGATTGACATATTTTTCTTTTTTTGATTAGTCCGGGAATTTTCCTTCCTGTATATGAAATGATGACTGCGTTACTCTTGGTAAAAGATCTTATTGCTGCAACAGGTGCAGGTAGGCAAGGTCTTTGTATTTCTGTAGAGAAGGGATAGGCTGCTGCTCTTCTTTTGCCTTGTCATCCCACTCTCTCAGCTTGATAAACAGTGCATGCAATGGATCAGCTTCAAATTGCCGGGCCTCTGCTTCCTGCATGACACCGCCTTGTTTTTCCAACGTTATCTTGCTGGCCGGCGAGAGCTTTTCGTAATAGGCAGGATACTTGTAGGTCAGGTAGCGTTTGGCCTGCACATGGCATTCTACCAGCTGACCAATTTTTTTTGAAAACCCTTTTCTCTCCAGGTATATTTTACCCAGTTTTTCATGGTCAGCTACTCCGTATCCATCCATTTGCTGTACTGGCATGATGTGTTCGCACAGGTGGCCAATGTCATGAAAAAAAGCTGCCAGGATCACTTCATTATCAAATCCTTCAGATTCTGCCAACTGTGCCGCCTGGCACATATGTTCAATTTGCGATACAGGTTCCCCGATATAATCCTCTGTACCGTATTGCTCGTACAACGAAAAGACTTCGTTGACCACTGCCTTTGCTTCTTCCTGTGTCATAGTTTTTTATTTGCTTAAAATTGATGCTATCGGTTCTTTCAATGGATGCTTAGTGGTAAAAGTAAATCCCAGCAAGGCGGCCAGGGTAGGAGCAATTTGTTCCTGGTACAGCTGTTCCTTTGTTTTAACTTCTCCCAGCGCTTTGCTGTCTGGTCCCAGTACAGCCAGCCATATTTGGTTTGAATCCTCAACTTTCTGTCCATGGTCTCTCCATTGAGCCTTGATATGATCCCCGCGGCCATGATCGCAGGTAATCACAAGTGTGGTGTTATTCCTGTATGCTGGCATGGACTGCAGTGTAGCCCACAAGTCGGCAATCATACCGTCTTCTGCATGTGCACTGCCGATGTACTGGTCGTACTCGCCGGCATGCGCAAAGTCGTCGGTTTCGTCAAATGCTATGTACAACACGCGTGGTTTGTATGCTTTCAGGTATTCCCGGCCTGCGAAATAGGTGAGAAGATCCGGTCTCACGCCGATGGGCTTTGTCGTTAAAAACTGTATATCGTTGATCAGGGACAGCGCTTTATTGTCGAATTTTAATGTATCCACATCCGAATTGACATAAATGCCGCTGCGCCATTTATTCAAGATGTAGGGAAATGCATCCCAGGTGCTGAAGGCGGCTACTTTTCCCACATAGTTTTTTTGTTTATTGATAAATTCCAACACGTTTTCATTCGGGTTTGGAATTTTATCATTGGAGTTCACAGCGGGATCAGGAAAGCCGGTAAAAATTTCATTGTACCCGGGATAAGAAAACCAGTAGGGATTGGCATTGTTTACATAATTACCCAGTTGCCGGTTTCCGTACAGCTGACCTTGTTCAGCAAGAGTGCTCCACAGGAAGGGGAATAACTTTTTTCTTCTTTCGGTTTCATCGCTGCTCCAAAAGCGGTTCATTAAGGATGCCGAGTCGCGGGTGAATGATGGATTATTGACCAGCGCAGTGTCGATACCCTCGAATACTTCCTGCCAGCGCATACCGTCCAGGGTTATAATGACCAGGTTTTCTGTTTTTCTTTTTTGTGCAAGAGCGGCAGGCTAATGAAATAGGTAACCAGGAGAAGTATTTTTTTCATAATAATTATCTGAAGATTTAAAATAATTGGGCGAAACATTGCTGCTTCGCCCAGTGCAGAAACAACAAGAGAAAAGCAGGCGGCTTATTTCAGCAGCCACATCACACCGTTAATATCATCGTTGCCGCTAAACTGTGACTGTAAGGCTTTATTATAATTTTCAGTATTCGCTGTTCTTTCTGATCCGAAATACTGGAAGCGCATGGGAATACGTCCGCTGTTCCCTGTGCCTGGTCCCGTTGTAAAGGACGGCACACCGGTTCTGCGGTAACTGAAATACGACTCAAGTCCTGAATGGCGGAAAAGTGCAAGGTACCGCTGCGTAAGGATTTGTGTTAACCCTGTAGAGTTGTTGCCGGCGTAGGCTACAGCACTTTGCGCATAATAGGTGCTAAAATCAAAGTTAATGGTATACGTGTCATAGGTACCAAGACTGGCGCCGGGGTGGAGGAAGTATGCCGTAAAACTGCCGCTTTCAGGAATGCCATAATAGGCCAGCGAGGCTTTAATGCCAGCCTTGTAATAGGCTTCTGCGTCGCCAAGCGGGCCCGCAGTAATCCAGCCGCGGTTGATAGCCTCAGCAATATTGAACAACAGTTCGGGATAACCTATCTGGATACTTGGCTCTCCTGTATAGCTGTCATAATAGTGCTTCCTGTTTATCAGCGAGTATTCTCCGCTGTTCGCCTTGATATACATTTCACCAAGGTCTTCACCGGGATCAGCGCCAATAAATGCATCAAAGCTGGTAGGTGATGTTCCACCTGTTACCCGGGCTGTCGCCGGTTCAGCTGTTACAAACACCCGCGGGTCTTTCAGTTGCGTAAGCAGCCCGACATACGTAGCCGACGTGTTGTAGCGCAGCGCATCAAATCCAAAATTATCCGGGCTCATTGGATAATCGTTTGTAGGATGGATATATTTAAACTCCATGTTGTCAGCCGCACTTTCCATGACCGGGTATTTTGCAGGATTCGATACAATATCGCTAAACTGCTGCCTGATGTTCAAATCGGCATCATTCTCCTTTTTACTTAAATGCAATAGCAGCCGCAGCCGTAACGTATTGACAACTTTTTGCCACTTGGATAAATCATTGTCAAAGTAAATATCGCCGCTGATTGTTGCGTTGCTGGTAATAAGCGAAGCTAATTCTGTATTAGCACTGTCCAGCCATACAAATGCCTGTTTAAACACATCCTTTTGAGCATCATAAGCGGGTTTCAGGTTCTCAATTCCCTTGAGGGCTTCTGTCATGGGAATATCACCCATCTCCAGGCTCATTTTAGTAAAGAAATAAGCTTTGAAGAATTTTCCCATGGCGTCATACGGATTCACGGCGGCAGCACCGTTATCCAGAGCTTCCTCCTGCATTTTCAGCACGTTCTTCAGCGTTGAATAGTAATTATCGCCGGAACCAAAGTCATAACGGTTGTTGCCATAATAATCGTAATTGCAACAATAATATTGCGCATACCGTTCGCTCATTGTATAAGGGGCATCGTACATATCGTAGAGAATCCCGTTTAAAAGCAGCGACGGGGGCACATGTGTGGGTTTGTTTTCGTTGATGTTCAGGTCATCAAACTTCTTCTGGCATCCACCGGCGATCAATGCAATCGCTGCAGATAGTAGACTTATTTTGAATAGCTTTTTCATTTTTTCCGGTTGTTTTTTTAGAATACAACATTGATGTTAAATCCATAACGGCGGGTCGTTGGTGACTGTAAGCCTGTACCGCTCGTAGAATAGTTATACTGATCAAGATCTACATCTTTAAAACGTTTGTCACCATAGAAATACAGGAGATTTCTGCCCACCAGCGACAAGCTAACCTTTGAAATGAATGAGCGTTCAAACCATTTGGTGGGTAAATCGTAACCGATTGTAACCTCCCTCAGTTTAGCATACGTTTTACTCATCAGGTTGGCTTTATCGATATTGTAATACTTACTGATGTAATCCTGCACGTGCGTAGGTGTTGTGTTAGGCGCAAACTGGAGGTCTTTGTAATTCAGTATTTCGCCGGTTTGTGAATCATAATTGATGGCGGTGCCATTCGAAACCACTACACCTTCGCCCACATAGGTGCCGGGAAAGTTCGGATCACCGGCATGGTCATTATCGTCTTTCCGTGCTGCGCCGAAGGCGCCTTCCACTGTCTCTATGTTCCTTCCGCCACGCATGGTTTTATTATGTAAGTAGTCAGATGTAACACCTCCCACACTTCCGTCAAACTGGAATCCAACGGATAAGCCTTTGTAATAAAACTTATTGTAGATGCTCCATTGATAATTTGCATTCAGGTATCCGAGGAATTGCGGAACCGGATTGGTCAGCGGTTTACCGGCTGCATCATTGATGATTTGTCCATCTGCAGTTCTTACAAAATCACTGCCATAAAATTTATCAACCCTGTCGCCTTTTTTAAAGAAAGTATTATATGTTGTTTGTCCGGGAGGTAGTTCATCGTATTTATCCTGGAAAGTGGAAACATTCACCAGCACGTCCCAGTTAAGACCTGTTGTTGATTTGAGCGGTGTTCCGGAAAGCGAAAATTCGTACCCCGTCTTCTTTGTTTTCAATGCATTCAGGAAATAGTAACCATAACCGGTTGCTGACGAAATAGGATTTTGTAAAATCCGCGGACCATCAAGGTATTCAAAACCGGTGGCACTGAAGCCCAGCCTGTTCTTCAGAAACTTGATATCAAAGCCTCCTTCAAAATTCACACGGTTAAAGGTTTTGATATTAGGATCATAGAGGTTGCTGGTATAAACCGCTGCTGTTTGGTTATTGTAAGGTTTGCTCGTTGAGTAAACAGCAGAGAGTGAGTAATCCGGACCACCATAGGGGGATAAGTAATTATTACCGTAACCCAGCGGATAATCATACAATGAGTTACCGGAAGGTGATGTACCGAAGGCTGTAATCGTGTTAAACGGTGCCACGCCAATGGTAGCAGAAGTGGCGTCACCATGAACTGTGGCATACGAGGCCCGCACTTTGAAGAACGATATTACCTCTGGCAGTTTTACATAATCAGATATGACGGAGGAAACAGAAATACTTGGATAGAAATAGCTGTTGTTGTTTTGAGGCAGGGCAGAGGATTTATCTACACGGCCGGTGAGTGATATGGTGGCATATTTATCCAGGGAGGCGTCAAAGGAAAAATAGGCGCTTAACACACGCATATCAGATGCAAAACTGTTGGCCTGAACCGGGTTGAGTGAATTACTGAAGCTATATACATTCGGTACATTCAGGTAATCCGTGGAGGTGAAATTAGAATTGTACGTAAACGAACGGATATTTCCACCAACAAGTCCTGACAGGTTTAAAAACCTGTTGAACGCATAGTAATTATAATTCAGTAAGATTTCTGTGTTGTTCTCAAACAGGTTTCTGTGATCTTCCCGGTAATCACCTTTATTACCTTCACGGCCATAGGGGTGGGCAGAGAAAGGCATCTTTTCTGTGCGCAGCAGGTTATACGTTGTAATCTGCGTACGTCCGGTTACGTTCAGGTTGTTATTGATTTTATAGTTTGCTGAAACATAGCCGTAGATGTCGTTTTTGTAATGACCCCGCAACCATTCATTTACCATGAACCAGGGATTGTGGTAGCGCTGGTATTCGGCAAACACATTTTGCAGTCCCGTTTTGCCAGGCTGCCATTCCCCTTTTATCAGGGGAGAAGTGACATCCCAGTCGGCACCTGTCCATATCGCAACATCATAGATCAGACTGTTAGGGCCATAATCAACGTCCGGAAAATTAGGGGTGTATTGCCGGTTATAATTCAGGTTTGCTTCAATTTTTAATCGCTTACTTGGATTGTAAGATCCGTACATATTAAAATCGGTGATGTTCAGTTCCATATTCGGAATAATGCTCTGCTGGTACGAATGTGATAGGGAGAAACGCAGGTTGTAATTATCACCGTTAGCACTAAGCGCTATATTGTTTGTCGATTGAAAACCCGGGCGAAGGAATCGTTTCAGGTTATCCTTCCCGCGTGCAATATAGGGCGTTGGTTTAATGTGACCGGTCCAGGTATAGCCACCGGGGTAGGTTGTAGTATAGGTTTGGTTCGGATCATATTCTCCATCCCATTGCGGAATTGGCTGCCCTTCAAACCGGGGTCCCCAAACATCATAGTCGTTATCGTTCAGTCCACCGCCTTTACCGTCACCAAATGCATACAGGGCATTTTCACCCGGGCCGTACTCATCCTGCAGACGCGGGAACGCCAGGAAACCTTTGTCAATGGAATTCGTGGAATTTAACTCAACCGTAAAACCTTTGCGGGCTTTGTTGCCTTTTTTGGTGGTGATCAAAATAGCACCGTACTGTGCCCTGCTTCCATATAAAGCCGCAGCCGTTGGTCCTTTTAATACGGTGTAGGACTCAATATCATCCGGGCTGATATTCCAGGTATCAGAGCTGATGGGGATACCATCCACCACGTACAGTGTAATTTCATTACCCCGCAATAGCACGGTGGGTTTTCTCAGTAGTTCGGCAGAGGGTCCCACAGACAGGCCTGCCACTTTACCCGTCAGGCCCGCAATCGGGTTTTGATCCCGGGCTTTTACCAGGTCCTCACCTTTTACTTCCTGGATCGCGTAGCCAATCCGCTTGAGTTCTTTTTTCACACCCAGCGCTGTTACCACCACTTCTGAAAGATTTTTTTGTTCTACAGCCAGTGCAATGGTAGTTCCTGCATCGGCCGCTTTCACTTCCTTCGTGGCGAATCCGACATTGGAGATAGAAAGTACATCAGCATCGGCTGCTGTGATACTGAATGTTCCGGAAGCATCGCTCAGGGCTTGCTTACCGGTTGCTTTATTGGTAATGGTAGCGCCGGGCAGGGGTTGCTTGCTGTCGCCGGCAACAATTTTTCCACTTACAACCCGCTGTGCCATTGCTGCCAATGACATTGTAAGTATACAGAAAATGGTAAACAGGCTATGCCTGTAGCGGGAGACAATTCTCATCATAGTGCAATTAGTTTTTTTGATTAGACTACGTTCTCACCGCAAATGTGAACAGGCAGTATTAAGTTGCTCTTACCGGAATATGAATGAATAATTACCGAAAAATAAATTCTTTGTAAAAGGGCAATTGATAATATTCCGGTAACGATTCGGTAAGATGAAAAATGAAAATTGCTTTACGCAATCGTTTCCGTGCAGGAACAATAGCCGTTCTGTATCAGGCCTTCAATGCCTGGTACAGTATTTCTACCGGGTGCAGTGCTTTTTTACCGGTACCGTCTTTGATCTGGTGACGGCAACTGGTTCCCGGCGCGGCTATCAGCACGTTCGCTGCTTGCTTGCGTACAGTGGGCAGCAGTACCAGCTCGCCAATTTGCATGGAAAGATTATAATGCTCTTTCTCAAATCCGAACGATCCGGCCATGCCGCAACAACCTGAGGGGATTGTTTTGACTGTGTAATTTTCCGGGAATGATAATAGTTTCGCCGAGTGGCTTGTGGAGGATAATGCCTTTTGCTGACAATGGCCGTGTAATTGAATGTCTCGTTTTTCATTGGTGAATAAATGCCTGCTGATCTGCCCTCGATCCATTTCAGCTGCCAGGAATTCTTCTATAGTAAATACATGCCTGGCCAGGTTTTTTGCTGTTTCAAAAAGGTGATCGTCTGCCAGGTCAATGTATTCGTCGCGAAAGGTAAGAATGGCAGAGGGTTCTATACCAATCAGCGGTGTTGCCTCGCTGACCAGCGGTGCCAGGGCAGCAATGTTTTTATTGGCAATGGTTTTTGCTTTTCGCAGCAGGCCTTTGGATAACCATGTTCGCCCGCTTTCTTCATGGTCAGGTATGATCACTTCATAACCCAGTTTTTCCAGCAGCAGGATGGCCGTGATGCCAATTTCCGTATCGTTGTAATTGGTAAACTCATCGCAAAACAGGTATACTTTTCTTGTGTGGTTGTTGCCTTTTTCCGGCCTGTGTTTTTTGTACCAGCTTTTCAGCGTGGTTTTGTACAGTAGCGGCATAGACCGCTGGGTGGCAAAACCCGAGGCCTGTTTAATCAGTTTGCCGAAAAAAGGATTGCTGACAAAAAAGTTATAAAGACCCGGCGCTATGGAGCCCAGCCTGGCCGACTTGCTGAAATTGGCAATGAGTTTGGAACGAAGAGGCACACCGTTGGCATCGTAGTAATGCTGCAGGAATTCCGCTTTTAGTTTTGCCACGTCAACATTTGACGGACATTCGGATTTACAGCCCTTGCAACTCAGGCACAGGTCCATCACTTCATAAATTTCTTTGTGGTCAAACCGGTTGGGCCGGGTAGAGTTGGTCAGGAACTCACGTAAAATATTAGCTCTTGCCCGCGTGGTATCTTTTTCGTTACGGGTAGCCATATACGAAGGGCACATTGTACCGCCGGAGAGATGCGTTTTGCGACAGTCTCCTGATCCATTACATTGCTCGGCATGCTGCAGGATATCTTGCCGGTAAAAGCGAAAAACCGTATCAAAAGCCGGCGTGTGCTGCCCCGGTGTGTACCGGAGCATACTGTTCATCGGGGGGGTATCCACAATTTTGTGTGGGTTAAAGATATTGTCCGGATCCCAGGCTTTTTTTATAGCCTTCATCAAACCGTAATTTTTTTCGCCAACCATTTGCCGGATGAATTCCCCGCGCAGCCTTCCATCGCCGTGCTCGCCGCTTAGCGAGCCTTTGTATTTTTTTACCAAGCTGGCAATTTCCTCCGCGATCGTACGGAAAAGACGGTTCCCCTCTTCGGTTTTTAAATTCAGGATGGGGCGCAGGTGCAGCTCGCCACTGCCTGCATGGGCATAATGCACCGAGTACAGGTTGTATTTTTTTAGGATAGTTGTAAACTCCCGGATATAAGCCGGCAGATCATTTACATCAACGGCGGTATCTTCAATAACGGGAACGGCTTTATCGTCTCCGGGCATGTTGCCCAGTAACCCTAAGCCTGCTTTGCGCAGCGACCAGATTTTCTTTGTATCCTCACCAAAGAGCAGGGGGAAATGGTACCCCAGTCCTGCAGCCCGCATATCAGCTTCCAGCCGGGTAGCAATGTCTTCAATTTCCTGACGCGTTTCGCGTCTGAATTCTATGACCAGTATGGCGCCCGGATCGCCCTGTACAAAAAAGCGGTTTTTGCTTTGCTCGATATTTCCCTTGGTGCATTCCAGGATATAATGATCAATCAGTTCGCTGGCGCTGGGATTGTACTGTAAGGCCAGCAGGTTAGCCCGCAGCGATTCATCAATCGTATGAAAATGTACACAGAGCAGGCCACTCTCTTTTGGCGGCAGCGGTACAATATTTAACTTGATTTCTGTGATAAATGCCAGGGTTCCTTCTGAGCCGGCAATCAGTTTGCAAAAATTAAAATCTTCCGTGCCGGCGGTGAAGGGGGCTGTATCCACCAGCAGGTCCAGTGCATAACCGGTGTTGCGGCGTTCCACGCTTTTCTTGGGAAATTCCCGGCGAATCTCTTCCTGGTTTTCATAGTTGCCCAGCAGGCTGCGGGTAGTGCGGTAGATGGCGGCTTCCAGGCTGTCGCCTTCGCATTTTTGATGAAATTCATCCGGGCTTAGCGCTTTGAATGTAGCTTCAGTGCCATCGCTCAGCAGGGCTTTCACTTCCAGCAGGTGCTCGCGGGTGCTGCGGTACACCACCGAATTAGAGCCGCAGGAATTATTCCCCACCATACCGCCAATCATGGCACGGTTAGCGGTAGAGGTCTCCGGCCCAAACAAAAACCCATGCGGTTGCAGAAAAAAATTCAGTTCGTCCCGGATGACACCGGGCTGTACCCGAACCCACCGTTCTGTTGTGTTTAATTCCAGTATGCGGGTAAAATATTTTGAAACATCCACCACAATGCCATTGCCCACCACTTGCCCGGCGAGCGACGTACCGGCAGTGCGGGGGATGAGCGACGTGTGGTACGTACGGGCAAAGACAATCAGTTTTTTGATGTCTTCCACCGTTTTGGGGATGGCCACGGCCAGTGGGAGTTCGCGATAAGCCGATGCGTCGGTGGCATACAGGGTACGCATGGTCGTATCGAAATAAAATTCACCTTCCAGTTGACGGGCCAGTTGCTCCAGTTTGTCGTTCATCAGAATAATGCGCTAAGTAATGAGGGTATAACCGCAAATTTACCGCATTATGCGATTCTGACAGGAGAATTTCGTGAATGCCAGGCGATGTTTGCTATGGCCTGGGCAAAGCTCCTTTTGGCAGCAGCAAATACCGCCTGTTTTTTGCTTTGTCAAAAGATTGATTTTTGTTACCGTACTCTTTGTCCCTCCTTTCTTTTTTCAAGAAAAAGAAAAGAAAGATTGATTTTATATGAAAGTTTTTCTCTCTCCTTTCTTTTGCTTCTCCAAAAGAAAGGAGCAAAGAAAAGGAGCCCGAAATCGATGTACGGCCGATTTCGGAAGGCCTTGATGTAGCTGTTGTGCTACTGTAGTGAAATGCTTTGGGAATGCTACTGAACTTTGGAATTTTTTTATTTTCTTTTGTGGCCATTTCTTAATGGCCTTGAAAAGGTTTCGTTGCAAAGCAAGGCGAGTGGAGTGAACAGCGAAAATGCTGTTTGAGGAGCGTAGCGACGAGTTCATTTTCGCCACGCAGCGAGCCGTAGTCTTTGCAGAAACCTTTTCACAGCCTTGAATTTTCTTTTGTTTCTTTTCTTTGTTTCAAGACAAAGAAATGAAAGGCAACACAAATCGATGTACGGCCGATTTCGGAAGCCTTGATGTGGCTTTGGCACTACTGTAGTGAATAACGACAGGAATACTATTGATCGGCAGAATCTTTTTAATTCTTTTTTGAAGTTTTCCTAACGGCCTTGCATTTTCTTTTGCTTCTTTTCTTTTTTTCAGGAAAAAGAAAAGAAAAAGAGCCAAGTCAACGACCCATAAAAAAAACCGCCCCGAAGGGCGGTAAAAAACACAATATACAAGGAAAGAAAACAAACTATTGTACAACACGCCAGATCTCGTCGCTGAAGGTTACCTGGTCGCGGGCGCCGATAGCGGCCACCCGGAACCAGTACTTCTTGCCGGTTTCCAACGCCGGAAACAAATACTTACTGGTGGTGCTGGGCTGGCTCACCCATACGCTGGCCTCCGTGATGGGGTCGGGTGTAAACTGGTGCAGGTAAGCCTTGGCGCCTTTTACAGCATTGACCCGCAGTAATATTTCCCCGTGATTGGCGCCGTTTTCCACCTGCAGGTTTTGCGGGTTGCCAATCGGCGGCTGCGGCTCGGGCAGTTTAGCAATGTCAAAGCCACTGCTCAGCAACTTGGCGTAATCGCCATTGGCTGTCAGCGTTACATAGGCCGCCAGGGTGGTTAACAACTGCTCCAGCACCTGCCGTTTATCGTTTTTAATGGCAATGGCTGTGCGGTCGCCGGTGCGGGCAGCATCCAGGGCCTGTGAATACGCGGTGATGGCATCGCTTACCACTGTAAGCGCAGGATCCGGTGTGGGAAAACTCGTGTTGTCTGTCAGGGAGGCTACTATGTTTTGTGACTTCACCTCCAGTTGTGACTCTGTAAGCTTATAAAAATTGAGTTTAATACGATAGGATTTCATAGATAAATGGTTTAAGGTGAAAAAATTACAGCTTTCAACGGGGTAACGGGGGGCGGGTGCGGATTTGCCTGGCCAGGATTGCTGCAGCAGGCAGAAGGTTGTTTTGCAAAACGGGGCACTGTGATCAGCAGTGCGGTGGCTTAAAGACGGCTGTAGTTATAACGGGTAAAAAATGCTGTTATTGCCCTGGGCAGGTATTTTTTCAGGCGGCAAGCCGCCACGATCGTCTTTTGTGTCTGAAAAACAGTTTCTTAGCAAACAAATTTTTTTGTAAAAAAAAATCCGTTGCAACAGCAGCAAGCCTGCCAGTTAAAACAGCATCAAGAGTTTCGAAAAAAGCGATCCATCCCTGCAGCAATACAGGGTTCATGCTTCGAATACTTGTCTTTATTCTGAAAACCAGGCGCTTATATATTTTAAAAAAAATCTCTGCTGTACAAACCGTCAGGCAATCCCAACAGGAAACCGGTTTTTTGTAAAAAAAACCGGTAATTTCCTGACAGAAGGTAGCTATCTTCTGTTTGTCGAAGGCCATTTACTGTTTGTCGAAGGCCATTTACTGTTTGTCGAGAGCCATTTTCTGTTTGTTGAAGGCCATTTACTGTTTGTCGAAAGCCATTTACTGTTTGTCGAGAGCCATCTTCTGACAGGAAATACCAGTATGCTGATAAGAAATTGTCGGTTTATGACAGCAAATGGTTAAATGTTCACAGGAACTGTGCAGTATAGTTACCACGCTGCCCGTTGTATGCAAAACAAGGCGCTTTGCCACCTAAACTTGTTTCCCCACTCCATTATAGTAGAGAACAACAACCTGCACAGGTGGCAATGGCAGTAGGGTTGCTTGCATTTTTTGAAAAAAGCTGTATTTTGTATTGACGCAAGCAACAATACAAAATACGCAATACATTTATGATGAAAATCAATTACTTAAAAATTGCTACTAGTTGACTGTATTGCGTAAATTAAAGTGTTATAGCCAATTTTAGCACGACCGAAAATGACAGAACCAAAAGAAATATATAAACTTGACAAAAGCATCTGGACACATGACGACTTTGACGAAATGGGTTGGCATGACGCAAACATTTATGGGCTGATAATTGAGAAAAACGAAGACAATTGGACAGCTGACCTTGTACTTGATATTGACTATATTTTTAAATGGGTTCATCCAGTTGCACCAGCACAGATATTTACATTTTTGGTTGCTCCATGCACTCTAATTTTTAAAGAGTGTTTTGACTTGCATATTGACTTCAAAACAGATGGTGGTTGTCTTGACTTAATGGAAATAGCCGACCTTTATTTAAAAAGCAAAGTAGAGCAAGAGAAAAATAAGTTTGTTTACGAATGGACAATTGAGTTACAACAAGGACAAATAACTTTGAAGTCGTATGGACTTGAACAAATTGTAAGACAACAACCCAAACACGTTAATGGACAAGTGTTAACTTTGGAAGAACGTGGTGGAATAAATTTTGGAAGGAAACCATGCTGACAGAAAAGAAAAACTGGCTATAACACGGGTTTTGCGTCAGGCGGGGTGACGTGCAAACAAGGAGCTTTGTGCTTCTATTCAAGTGTAGTGCTGGTTGACAGTTTCGTGCTCCGAAACCCGCCCGAACGCAAAGCCCCGAAACGTTACCGGCAAGTGTATTACGACACTGCACAACATTGACACAGACGACTTTAAATTGAACATTAACACAATGACAAACCATTTTGACAAGTGAACAGCA
>DASTSN010000088.1:0-4226 GCA_035760665.1 Chitinophagaceae bacterium
ATGAAATCAGGAGGGTTAAAAAAATTGCTGCAAAAATAGTATTGAAACAGCAAATGATACCGAAAAGTTTAAAATGCCATTGAATTAAAGTAGAAACTGTTTGACACTACCATTTACATTTTCAGGCGTGCCATCAGTTCATTATCTACTTTTTTAAAAAGATGAAATGGGTTGTAGGTTCGCCAGTTATCAATTTCCATCAGTTCAATATAATAACCCAATTTTGCTTTTTTAAAATCATGTTGTGTGGCTTCGGGCATATTCAGCATCACGATCCAGCCGTTCTCATCCGATACTTCACTATACCATTCTTCGTAATAGTCTTTGTCGCCGCTGTGAAAGTTGAGGACATTTTCGGCGATCAGAACAAATTTGTAAATACCTTCATCCATAAATTTCTCCATCACTTCCCGCTTCAGTTCCATGATGTCATTTTCAATGGCGTCGTTCCACTCCCCGATTAATTCAATAACAGCATATTTTTCTGCATAATCAGCTATTAATACTTTCAGGTAAAGGGTGCGGCTGCCAAAGTCGTCCCATTGTGGATGGATATAATAGTTATAGATTACCTGGGTAAATTCAAACTCAGAGTAAATACGGCCGTAAAAAGGTGACCGCTCATCTTCTTCACTGGTGTAAATATGTCGCCAGTTATAAAAAGGTTCAATGTCGTGCATAACCGTCAACCGCTTTTTTCACACTCCCAAATTTCAATAAAATTTCTTTTGCCTGCTCATAATTGGTCAGCTGAAGTTTTTCCATCACCATCCGCACCCCTCTGTCAACCAGTTTATCGTTCGTGAGCTGCATGTTCACCATCTTATTATCCTCTACTCTTCCCAACTGAATCATCACTGTAGTGGAGATCATATTCAGCACCAGTTTCTGGGCAGTGCCGCTTTTCATGCGGGTACTGCCGGTTACAAATTCCGGTCCCACCAGCACTTCAATGGGAAAATCGGCCACTGCACTCACCGGGGAATTTTTATTGCAGGAAATGCTGCCGGTTACAATATTGCGCTGCTGGCATTCCTGTAATGCGCCGATCACGTAAGGCGTAGTGCCGCTGGCTGCTATACCCACTACCACATCTTGTTCAGAAATGTTATAGGCCTCCAGGTCTTTCCAGCCCTGCTGCATGTCATCTTCTGCAAATTCAATCGCTGAGGTAATGGCTTTTTCGCCGCCGGCAATAATGCCAACAACCAGTCCGTAGGGAACGCCATAGGTTGGCGGGCATTCGCTGGCATCAAGAATACCCAGCCTGCCACTGGTGCCGGCGCCAATATAAAAGAGGCGGCCACCTGTCAGCATTTTATCCGTAATGGCCTGTATCAATGCTTCAATCTGCGGGATCACTTTTCCCACCGATTGCGGTACGGTTTGGTCTTCTTCGTTGATGTGTGTTAAAATTTCCAACACACTCATCTTTTCCAGGTGATGGTAGTTCGAAGGCTGCTCAGTAAGCCGTATAAATTCATCCATAAACGATTCGTTCAGCTATGATAGTCAATTAAACCTTCCATAGGATTTTTTAAAACCCTTCCCATTTCCAGTTCGTAAGTTTTGCAAAGTTCATGTAAAATATCCTTAAAACCGAATGCCACTCCCCCAACAAAGTGAATGGGTACCAGCCAGGTTTCACGGTATTTACATAAATGGTTAAAGAAAAAGTCATTCAGCCCGTCTTCTATGATATTTTCGATCATATAATGGCCCCGATTTTCTGCCAGAAAAAGAGCAAACCCGGCCAGGTAACGGTTTGGTAATGGTTCTTTATACACATTTTCAAGTATCTCCATCATATTGGTGTGATACTGCTGGTCAAACCGGCCTTTCAATTCCTCATCAAATGTGTTGTATAAATAATACTGCACTACTTTTTTACCCAGGTAGGCGCCACTGCCTTCATCGCCCAGCACGTAACCAAGTCCCGGACTGTTTTTGACAATTTTTTTTCCGTTATAATAGCAGGAATTTGAGCCGGTGCCCAGGATGCAAGCCACTCCTTTGTTGTGCCCGCATAAAGCTTTGGCAGCACCGCTCAGGTCATGATCCACGCTGATAGCTGCATCCGGGAAAAGTGCCTGCAGGGCTTTTTTTACAATTCTTGCATTGGCCGGATTTGCGCAACCGGTTCCATAGTAAAAAACCTCATCAACCTCTGCGTTTTTTAGCTTCGGCATTAATTCCTTGATCAGTATCTGCCGTATTTGCTCCGTACCAAGAAAATAGGGACTAAGGCCCTGGGTAAAAACCGTTTTTTTTCGCCCGTTTTTCAGTAAACACCATTCGGTTTTTGTAGCGCCGCTATCTGCAATCAGTTTTATCGGAGGCATAAATAAGTTCGTTAAAAGTACACTTGTTTTGCATAAACGCCTCTGCTGTATATCCAAAACGAGTAATTTGCGTTCAAAATACAAAGAAACAGCAGGCAATGCGTAATAAAAAATTACAGGTTTGGCTTCCGTTATTATTTTCAATCGTGATGATCGGGGGCATGTTTTTCGGTTTTCAGCTCAACAGCCAGTCGGGCAGCGATGGATTTTTTAAAACAGAAAAAAGAAGCGCTGTACAAGAGGCGCTTGATCTGATCCGTCAAAAGTATGTAGACTCCGTGGGTATGGATACGCTGCAACAGCAAGCAATCCAGAATATGATGGGTGAACTTGACCCGCACTCCGTATATATCCCGGCCTCCAGCCTGCAGGAAGTTAACGATGATATCATGGGAAAATTTGAGGGCATCGGGGTGGAATTCAATATTTTCAGCGACACCGTAAATGTTTTATATGTAATCCCGGGCGGCCCCAGTGAAAAAGCCGGTTTGCAGGTAGGCGACAAAATTCTCAAGGTCAATGATTCCACAATCATTAAACAAGGTATTGGCAGCGAAGAAGTGAAAAACCTCATACGGGGTGAAGAAGGCTCCAAAGTAATCCTGTCAATCTTAAGAGATCACAAACCAATCAATGTGACGGTGATACGGGGTACCATACCTGTGTCTTCCGTAGATGCAGCTTATATGATGGATACAGAGACCGGGTATATCAAACTGAATAAATTTTCGGAAAATACCTACCGTGACTTCATGATCAACCTGGAGCGGCTGCAAAAAAGCGGGATGAAGGCATTAATTCTTGATCTGCGCGGCAATGGCGGTGGTTTTATGGGAGAAGCTGTTAATATTGCTGATGAATTTCTGGACGGCAACAAGTTAATCGTATATACGGAGGGAAGAAACAGCCCGAAGGAAGAATTTCATGCTCGCAGGGATGGTTTGTTTGAGCAGGGCAAACTGGTAGTGCTGGTTGATGAACTGACCGCCAGCGCCAGTGAAGTACTGACCGGTGCTTTGCAGGACTGGGACAGGGCCACCATAATTGGCAGAAGAACCTTTGGTAAAGGACTGGTGCAGAAGCAATATTCACTCAGCGACGGATCGGCACTACGCCTGACGATAGCCCGCTATTACACGCCTATTGGCCGCAGCATCCAGCGTCCATACGATCATGGCAAAAAGGTATATATGGACGAAATCTGGCATCGCTACGAAACCGGCGAAATGCTATATGCCGATTCAAACAAGATTGAAAACGGTCATGCCTATAAAACACTGATAAAGAAAAGAACTGTTTATGGCGGTGGCGGTATCATGCCGGATATTTTTGTGCCTATTGATACCAACAGCATTCAACGCAGCATCACCCGCCTGTATTTAGATGGTAGTTTCAACAACTTTGTTTACAATTATTATATCGCACACCTCGGTCAATTTAAACAATACAATGCTCCGGCAGATTTTTCAAAACAATACAATGCATCAGATGCCTGGAATCAGCTCGTTGGTTTTGCAAAAAAAGATTCTGTGGATTTGCGGGTAATCAGCGACAAAGACAAAATAGATGTAGAGCGCCGGCTGAAGGCTTATCTCGCCCGTTTTATCTGGAGAACGGAAGGCTTTTACGAGGTGCTGAACCAGAACGATCCGGTGGTGGAAAAAGCCATTCAGGCAATAGAAAAAGCCAATAACGAATAACGCAAAAGTGGACATCAGCTACCGCCAAAAAAGCATCTCGTGCAGAGATGCTACTGGTTCGGTAAATTTCATGCTTGCTGAAGGGCTTATACTTGGTTATTATTTTTATCCAGCAATTCCTTTTTTTCAATGCGGTAAGAGTAAATCAGGCCGATACCGCCGCCGATTGCGATCAGGGCAAAGT
>DASTSN010000089.1:0-33432 GCA_035760665.1 Chitinophagaceae bacterium
TGACCGGCACCAGCAGCTGGGATGAAATTTTACAACGCCTGCATGATTTTGCCAAAAATTTACCCAAAGGTCAATGGCTGATTGGCCGCGGATGGGACCAGAACGACTGGCCCGTGAAAGAATTCCCGAATAATGATAAACTCAACGAACTGTTTCCTGACAGGCCTGTCTTTTTATCACGGGTGGATGGCCATGCCGCCATTGCCAACCAGCCGGCACTGGCATTGGCAGTATTGCAACCCGGGGACCGGCTGACCGGTGGAGCAATTGAAACGAAAAATGGCCAGTTAACCGGTATACTGATCGATAACGCAGTGGGGCTGGTGGAAAGAAAAATTCCAGCAGCATCGCCAGCAGTCCTCAAAAACGCACTACTGGCAGCCCAGGCAAACTGCTTTGCGACCGGGCTCACCACAGTTGATGACTGCGGACTGGGGTACCAGCAAATACTTTTTATTGACAGCCTGCAGCAGGCCGGATCGCTGAAAATGCGTGTGTATGCCATGCTCAGTGACGCAAAACAAAACTACGATTTCGCCTTTGAGCACGGTAAAATTGCCAAAGACCGGCTGCACGTTTGTGCTTTTAAAGTATATGCAGATGGCGCCCTGGGGTCACGCGGCGCCTGCCTTTTACAGCCTTATTCAGACAAACCCAACTGGTCAGGCTTTTTACTCAGTAGCCAGGAGCACTTCGATTCGGTTGCCAATATCATTTCTCAAAAAGGCTGGCAAATGTGTACACATGCCATCGGAGACAGTGGCAACCGGGTGATGTTAACTATATACGCAAAATACCTGAAAGGCAAAAACGACATGCGCTGGCGTATTGAGCATGCACAGGTCATCAACCAAAACGATTTCCGTTTATTTGGACAGAATTCGATCATTCCTTCCGTGCAACCCACGCATGCCACTTCTGATATGTACTGGGCAGGTGACCGGCTGGGGCAGGCACGACTGAAAGGGGCTTACGCCTACAAGCAACTTTTACAGGAAAACGGCTGGCTGCCACTCGGCACAGATTTTCCCGTGGAAGATATCTCACCCTTCAAAACCTTTTACGCCGCCGTAGTACGTAAAGATGCAAAAGGCTGGCCGCCGGATGGATTTCAAATGGAGAATGCTTTAACAAGAGAAGAAGCATTACGGGGTATGACAATCTGGGCAGCCAAAGCCAACTTTGAGGAACTACAAAAAGGGTCACTTGAAAAAGGAAAGTTTGCTGATTTTGTTATCCTCGACGAAGACCTGATGAAAGCGCCTGCAGAAAAACTGTGGCAGATACCAGTGCTGAAAACTTATGTGAACGGCGAGAAAGTGTACGAAAAAAGATAAGGGTTTTAGCAAGTTTCCACAAACCGCTGCGCCTGGTATTTGTTATGTTATAAAACCCTCTGAAGCAAGGCCTTTGTTCGTTATTTTGTAGGAATATAGTACAACAAAATAGAATATCTACGACTGGGCAAAAGGCAAAAAATCACTATGTTTGCCCGCATGGTTAATGATCTGAAAACGATACGTGTAGCAATTCTGGACCTTTATGAAGGACATGCCAACCAAGGCATGCGTGGCATACGCGAAATTCTGAAAACCTACAGCGATGCCGGCAATGTGCCGCTTGAATGGGATGAATTTGACGTACGCCAAAAAAATGAAGTGCCGGATATGTCCTATGACATTTTTATCTCTTCCGGAGGGCCGGGTAATCCGCTGGAAAGCCGTTATACCGACTGGGAACAGCGCTATTTTTCCTGGCTCAGTGATGTGGAGCGCTGGAATGCCAACCCTGATAATGATCAGAAAAAATTCGTGTTTTTTATTTGCCATTCTTTCCAGTTAGCCTGCAGGCATTACAATATTGGGCTGGTTTGTAAACGTCATTCCACGGCCTTTGGTGTTTTTCCTGTTCATATGCTCGAAAACGGGCAGGATGAACCTGTATTTACAGGACTGCGCGATCCGTTTTATGCAGTTGACAGCAGAGATTACCAGGTCATACAGCCCAACCATAAGATACTGGAAGAAATGGGCGCCTCCGTCCTTTGCATTGAAAAAGAGCGGCCGCATGTTCCTTACGAAAGAGCCATTATGGGCGTACGCTTCAATGCCTATTTCATCGGCACGCAGTTTCATCCCGAGGCAGATGCTGCAGGTATGAGCATGTACCTGCAACGCGAAGACAAAAAAAATACAGTGATTGCCGCTCACGGTGAACAAAAATGGCGCAGTATGATAGACCAGTTGAATGACCCCGATAAAATCCTGATGACCTACTCGCATGTGTTACCAAATTTTTTAAACCAGGCCGTCGATCATTTGCAGGCAATTGCAGTATAACTAACCTATATTCCTGTAAAAACATTTCGTTCAGAACTATGGCAGTTCAATCCGGGAACTGACCAATCACATTTCTTCTTAACTTTCCTTTCAAAAGCAAGGAATATGGTTCCGGCATTACGTAAATCGTTTAATGAACATTTCACAACAGCACACTACGAAAACTTTTTAAAAGACCTGCACAATGTACACCCGGGCAGTATCGAATTCAGGGTGGCGGAAACACCCATTTTTATTCCAAAGGATTTTACGCAAAAAATGCTGGATGCCTGCGAACATATTATTGATGTCATTACCGGCCCTTCCTTTAAAGAACTGACACAATCAGCCATCCCTAAAAATTTGTCGGTACCTAACGAAAATGCTCATCCGCATTTTATAGCATTTGATTTTGGTATTTGTGCAGACAATACCGGAGCCTATGAACCACAACTTATCGAAATGCAGGGATTTCCCTCGTTGTTTGCTTTCCAGGTACTACTGCCGGAAATCAGCCGGAAACATTTTCCAGTACCGGAAAATTACAGTTGTTACCTCAATCAATATGATCGGAAGAGCTACCTGGAACTTTTGAAAAAAATTATTCTGGGTGATGAGCAGCCTGAACAGGTGATATTACTGGAAATTTTTCCGCAGCAACAAAAAACGCGAATCGATTTTTATTGTACAGAAGACTACCTGGGCATTAAACCGGTTTGCCTCACTGAACTGATAAAAGATGGCAACCAGCTCTTCTACATGAATAATGGGAAAAAACCGTCATCCGCAGAATTTACAACCGCCTTATTTTTGACGACCTGCAACAACAAAGTCCAGAGATACAACAAAAAGGTGCTATTTTATTTGAAAACCTTGATCTTGAATGGATCACACACCCAAACTGGTTTTACCGCATCAGCAAATACACCCTGCCGTTTATCCGGCATCCCTACGTACCCAAAACGTATTTTTTACAGGAGGTTAAACAAGTGCCTGCCGATTTGGAAAATTATGTGCTAAAACCACTGTTTTCTTTTGCCGGGCAGGGTGTGATCATTGACGTGACACAAGCAGATATAGACGCTGTAAAAGATCCCGAAAACTGGATTTTACAAAGAAAAGTCAGTTATGCAGACGTAATTCAGACGCCTGCAGAGGCCGCCAAAGCTGAAATCAGGATATTCTATTTCTGGGAAAACGGCAAACCGCGGCCGGTTGCCACCAACAATCTTGCCCGCCTCAGCAAAGGCAAAATGATTGGCGTTCGTTACAATCAAGACAAAGACTGGGTTGGCGGCAGCTTTTGCTGGTTTGAAAGATAAACAGTAATCAGCAGTGACCATCGACGAAAAGAATGCTCAGGTGATAAGAAAAGGTAAATCATCTCTCCCTTTTACCTTCCGATATGGGAAAAATTATTCCTCTCAAAAATTTACTCAATGAATTTGAACATTTTAGAAATTAATCGTAATATTGCGATATAATTCAATCTACATATGGGCGCAGCAAAATCCGACGAGTTTTCTGTAAAGGATAATAAAGTGGCAAAATATGCCAAAGCTTTATCTCACCCGGCACGGGTAGCTATTCTTAAATTATTAATTAAAAAACAAACCTGTATCTGTGGTGACATTGTTGATGAGCTTCCCCTTTCCCAGAGTACAGTATCACAACACCTGAAAGAATTGAAAGCGGCCGGACTGATTAAAGGAGATATTGAAGGCGTCAAAGTTTGCTATTGCATTGACGAAAATGAATGGGCTGCTGCCCGGCTTTTATTAAACGATTTATTTGCCAGCTACCAGGCTTCAGCAGCCAAATGCTGCTGATTTTTTTTATACAATTATATCGAAATATTACGATTAACCTAATAAATATATTTTATGCAAACAGATGAACAAGTAAAAGAAATGGTAAAGCAGAAATACAGTGAGATTGCTTTACAGAACAAAGAAACAAATCAAAGCTCATGTTGTGGTGCAGGTGGGTGCTCCACGGAAGTGTACAATATCATGAGTGATGATTACACCGAATTGAAAGGGTACAATCCCGATGCTGATTTAGGCTTGGGCTGTGGCTTGCCTACGCAATTTGCCAAAATCAGGAAAGGCGATACCGTAATAGACTTAGGCAGCGGCGCAGGAAACGATTGCTTTATTGCCAGGGCAGAAACAGGAGCAGAAGGAAAAGTAATAGGCATTGATTTTACACCAGCCATGATTGAAAAAGCAAGAAACAATGCAGAGAAGTTAGGCTTTAACAATGTAGAGTTCAGGCAGGGTGATATTGAGAAAATACCTGTGACATCAAATGTGGCTGATGTAATTGTAAGCAATTGTGTTTTAAACCTTGTACCCAACAAAGACAATGTATTTAAAGAGATTTTCAGAGTATTAAAACCCGGTGGGCATTTCAGTATTTCCGATGTGGTCTTAGTGGGTAATCTTCCTGAAGCCTTGCGTAAAGATGCAGAAATGTATGCAGGTTGTGTTTCAGGTGCAATACAAAAAGAAGTGTATCTGGAATTGATAAAAGGAAATGGTTTTGCAAATATTCAATTACAAAAAGAAAAGGCAATCAATATTCCAGATGATATTCTGAAAAACTATTTAAACGAAACCGAATTAACCAGTTTTAAAACTGGCAACACAGGCATATTCAGCATTACAGTATTTGCAGAAAAACCAAAAGCCTGTTGCGGCCCTGATTGTTGTAACTAATTATTCATTATGACCAATCAATTGTGAGCCATGCAAATCGTAATAGCATCAGAAGAAAAAAGAGCTGCCATAAAAGAACTGCTGCAAAACAACAATTTACCGGCAGAAGATTTACCTGTTTGCTTGAATCACTTTTTTATTGCACTGGAAGACGAAACAGTGATAGGCATCATTGGCATGGAACGCTACGACGATGTTGCGCTGCTCAGATCGCTGGCTGTTCACAGTAACCACCGGAATAAGCGAATAGCCGAATCGCTTGTTGAAAAGCTGGAGAAACTTTCAATATCAGCTGGCATTAAAACCATGTATCTTTTAACTGAAACAGCAGAAAATTATTTTTCCAAAAGAGGATATACTACCATCCCCCGAAATGAAGTGCCTATGAATGTAATGCAGTCATCAGAATTTCGGTATGTATGTCCTGCAAGCGCAATTGTAATGAGAAAACAATTCGTCACTATACCTGCATGAGCACTAATTTAACCCAAACGAAATTTTATGAAAGCGAATAACTGCGCACCTGCCTACGAGCGGAAAAAATTGGGATTTCTGGACCGCTATCTGACTATCTGGATTTTTCTGGCTATGGCAGTGGGTGTTGCAATCGGTAATATGTTCCCATCTTCTTCAACGTTCATTAATTCGTTTTCATCGGGCACCACCAATATTCCATTAGCGATTGGATTAATTCTCATGATGTATCCACCCTTTGCAAAAGTGAAATATGAAAAATTACCGGAAGTTTTTAAAAACACAAAAATTTTAGGAGTATCCTTGTTGCTGAACTGGATTATTGGACCCATACTCATGTTTTTCCTCGCTATTGTTTTCTTGCACAATTATCCGGAATATATGACCGGATTGATTCTCATTGGTCTTGCCAGGTGTATAGCAATGGTGATTGTGTGGAACGAACTGGCAGAAGGCAGCCGTGAATATGCAGCGGGCCTGGTAGCATTGAACAGTATTTTCCAGGTAGTAATGTTTAGCATCTACGCATATGTTTTCATTACAGTATTACCTCCCCTTTTTGGTTTCAGTGAAATGAACATACATATCACGATTGGAGCAATTGCAAAAACTGTGGCAATTTATTTGGGTATCCCTTTCGCCGCCGGCTTCATCACCCGGTCTGCTCTTCTAAAATTAAAAGGTAAGGAATGGTTTGAAAAAAAATTTATCCCCTTTATTTCTCCAATCACACTAATTGCGCTTTTATTTACAATCGTGGTCATGTTCAGCCTCAAGGGTCAACTGATCGTTCACATTCCGCTTGATGTCATTCGTATTGCAATTCCACTGGTTATTTATTTTGCCATTATGTTTTTAGTAAGCTTCTTTATCGGAAAAAAATTAGGCGCTGATTATTCCACAAATGCTTCCATTGCCTTTACGGCATCCGGTAATAATTTTGAATTAGCCATCGCCGTTGCAATTGCAGTATTTGGCATTAACAGCGGCCAGGCATTTGCCGGCGTAATAGGTCCCTTGGTGGAAGTTCCGGCTTTAATTTCACTCGTAAATGTTGCCTTCTGGCTAAGAAAAAAATATTATTCAACCCAATCACTGCAAAGCGTATAAGATTTTATGAAACGAATTTTAGTTTTATGTACCGGCAATAGTTGCCGCAGCCAAATGGCAGAGGGCTATTTACAGCATTTTGCCGGCCACCAGGCCAAAGTATACAGTGCCGGCGTGGAAACTCACGGTGTCAACCCGAAAGCCATCCAGGTAATGCAGGAGGATGGCATTGACATATCGTCGCATACATCCAATAACGTGAACGAATACAGAGACATCGATTTTGATTTTGTGATCACTGTTTGTGATCATGCTAAAGAACGATGTCCCTTTTTTCCAAGTCGCGCAAAAAAATTTCACCATAACTTCCCGGATCCAGCCAAAGCAACCGGCAGCGAGGAGCAGATACTGGACAGTTTCCGAAATGTGCGGAATATGATCAAAGAGTATTGCCGTAGTTTTATTCAGGAGCATTTCGCCAGCCGGGAGTTATAATTTTTTAAAATTATTATGCAGAACATTCGTGCACATTGGGAAAATGTTTTTGCCACAAAGACGGCCAATGAAGTAAGCTGGTTTCAGCCCTACCCGAAAACCTCTGTTACCTTTTTAGAGCTTTTTAAACTGCCGTTAAATGCTGCGATTATTGATATTGGCGCCGGTGACAGTTACCTCGTAGATGTATTATTGGAAAAAGGTTATGAAAACATTTATGTATTGGATATTTCGTCAACTGCACTGGAAAGAGCCAGGACGCGCCTGGGAGAAAAAGCCAGCAAGGTGCACTGGATTGTTTCCGATATTACAGACTTTACACCAGCAGTCAAATTTGATTTTTGGCACGACAGGGCCGCTTTTCATTTTCTTACTTCAGAAGAGAAAATAGACAAATATGTACATTTAGCAGAGCGATCGATCAATCCAGGCGGCTACCTGGTATTGGGAACTTTTTCCGAAAAAGGTCCTGCCAAGTGTAGCGGACTGGAAATTAAACAATACTCGCAGGCATCCATGTCGTCTCGTTTTGAACACAATTTTGAGCGTATCAAATGTGTGGAAGAAGACCATATAACGCCTTTTAACACGGTGCAGAATTTCTTATTTTGCAGCTTTAAAAGAAAATAAATGCAACCCATCAAAAGTATTCAGCCCAAGGAACTGTTTCCCGGTGTGACCGGTTATTATGCGCATGGTAACAAGCTTACGTTTGGATATATCGAGTTAAAAAAAGGAAGTGCAGTACCCATGCACCAGCACGAGCACGAACAAAGTACGTATATCGTATCCGGACAATTAAATATGACAATTGGTGGCGTTACCTATTCGCTAACACCCGGCATGGTACATATCATTCCTGCCAATACCCCGCATGATGCCATAGCAATAGAAGACACGGTTGCCATTGATACATTTAGTCCAGCCAGGGAAGATTATAAATAACCTTCCGATTTAATCAGTAAACTTTTTCCGCAGCTCATCCAGTTTTGCCTGAAAAGGATTTGCAGCGGGTTTTGCCCGGTTTGCGGTGCCGGCAGTTTTATTTACCGGTCGGCTATCTTCCCGTTTAGCGGCTGCAGATCCCTCTTTCATAGACAAAGCAATCCGTTTCCTGGTTACATCCACGTCCAGCACAGTTACCATGACTTTATCGTTTAATTTCACCGCTTCATTTGGATCGGTGATATAACGGTTGCTCAAATGCGAAATATGTACCAGGCCGTCCTGTTTTACTCCCACATCCACAAATGCCCCGAAGTTGGTTACATTGGTTACAATCCCGGGTATCCGCATGCCCGGCTTCAGGTCTTCGATCGAGCTCAGGCCTTCGGCATAACGAAATTCTTCAATAGGTGAACGGGGATCCCGACCTGGCTTCTCCAGTTCTTTCAGGATGTCTTCGATGGTGTATTCCCCGGCTGTTTCCGATACAAAATCTTTCACCTTTATTTGTTTCCGGATGGATGGCTGGCTGATAATATCCGCCACACTGCACTGCATTTTCGCCGCCATTTTTTCCACTACCGGGTAACTTTCCGGGTGAACAGCCGAATTATCCAATGGATTTACAGCATTGGGAATACGAAGAAATCCCGCACACTGTTCAAACGCTTTTGGTCCCAGCATTGATACCTTTTTCAATTCCTCGCGGCTGGAAAATCCGCCAATTTTTGCCCGGTATTCCACAACATTTTTTGCAACCGTTGCACTGAGTCCTGATACATACATCAGCAAATGTTTGCTGGCGGTATTCAAATCAACACCTACATAGTTTACGCAACTTTCCACTACCTGGTCCAGCGCCTCCTTCAATCTTGTTTGATTCACATCATGCTGGTACTGGCCAACACCGATACTTTTTGCATCAATTTTAACCAGTTCGCTTAACGGGTCGAGTAACCGGCGGCCAATGCTGATGGCACCACGCACGGTAACGTCATAATCAGGAAATTCTTCACGTGCCGCTTCGCTGGCAGAATAAATAGACGCTCCGCTTTCATTCACCATAAAAACAGAAACAGGCTTTCCAAAATCGATTCCATGTAATAACTGACCGGTTTCCTTTCCGGCCGTGCCGTTACCATACCCAATCGCTTCAATAGCATAGGTCTTTAGCAACTCTTTCAGTGTTGTGGTAGCACCGTACACATCATTCTGCGGCGCATGCGGATAAATGGTAGTATTGTGCAAAAGACTTCCGTGTTCGTCAAGACACACCACTTTACAGCCTGTGCGATAGCCCGGATCGACTGCCAGCACACGCTTATGACCGAGCGGTGATGCCAGCAATAACTGCCGCAGGTTTTCTGCAAATACCCTGATTGCTTCTTCATCCGCTTTCACTTTGCTGGACATGCGAAATTCATTTTCAATCGATGATTTCAGCAGCCGGTTGTACGAATCTTCAATAGCCAGCTCAACCTGCCTGGCGGATTCGCCCGTATTTTTCAAATAAACTTTTTTCAAAGTATTCACCGCTTCGTCTTTGTCAATGTCAATGGTCATAATCAGAAAGCCTTCTTTTTCCCCCCGGCGAATTGCGAGTATTCTGTGCGAAGGACTTTGAACCAGGGGTTCGTTAAAATCAAAATAATCCCGGTACTTCTGCGCTTCAGGTTCATCTTTTTTGGAGGTCAGCACCCTGGATGAAAGCCTGGCCTGTTCTGTAAACAATTTCCTGATACAGTTTCTTGCTGCTGTATCTTCAGAAATCCATTCTGCCATAATATCCCTTGCCCCCTGCAGCGCATCTTCGTTATCCTTCACCGTATCATTGATATATGTTGCAGCAGTTTCCTGTATAGCTACTGGTGTTTGTTCAAAAATTATTTTTGCCAGCGGTTCAAGGCCTTTTTCAATGGCAATGGTAGCTTTTGTTTTTCTTTTTGGTTTATACGGCAGGTAAATGTCTTCAAGGCCGGTGGCATCTGTACAATCTTCAATACGCTTTTGCAATTCGGGTGTCAGTTTGCCGAGCGACTCAATTGTCTTCAGCACGGTGTCCTTCCGTTTCTCCAGTTCTGTAAAATATTTAATCTGCTCAAACACTTCAGCAATCTTCACTTCATCCAGGTTACCGGTTGCCTCTTTCCGATATCGGGCAATGAAGGGGATGGTAGCACCGTCCTTCTGTAAATCAAAAATATTATTGATCTGCTTCAATGACAATCCCAGCGAACCAGCTATTTTTTGGAAATACTTTAATTCCATCGCTTCATTTTTTTAGGGCAGCAAAAGTAATTGTCACAAACAGAAAAAATATTTTTTATTTCAAAATTCTTCACGGTGTCTCCCGTGAAGAATGCAACTTACGCAAACCGCCTTAACAAAGAAAAAACATCGGGCCTATTCCTCCTCGCCGGTATTTTTCATTTTGGCCAATACGGCGTAAGCATTTTTTACCACAATTTTTCCGGAGGGAATATCCGGTGCATTGACCAGTTCAATTTTCCCCTTGCTCGTAACGCCAGTTTTAACCTCCTCCATTTTAAATGTATTACTGTCCATCGCTGCAAAAATATAAAGCCCGTTTCCATAGCGGGCTACCGCGTCTTCCGGTACTGTAACGGCATTGGTGGTGCTGATGCTGATAGATGCATTCAGAAACATACCCGGTAACAGGTGATCCGGCCTGGTTTCAAAATGACAATGTACCAGGGCGCTTCTGTTCTCGTCTACATTTTTTGTAAACAGCAAAACCTCGCAGAGATATTGCCGGGAAGGATCATCCACAAACCATACATTCACTTTCTGACCCGGTATAATTTTTTCCAGGTCCTTTTCATACACGGTAAGTGAGGCATGCAGGTCATCCGGATTTATCAGTTCAAACAACACATCGGTGGCATTTACATACTTTCCGATATTCACATTTACTTTGGACACAAAACCGTTAATAGGTGAATAAACGGGCACACTGCGAGAAATTGTTTCCCCCGTTAATTTCTGCGGATCGATATGGATAAGCCGGAGTTTTTCGCTTAACCCTTTTACAATTGCTTTTTGTGATGCCAGGTCTGCTGCAGCCTGCTGAAAAATTTTATCGGCGTTTACTTTGTTTTCATTCAATAATTTCTGGCGGTCAAAATCCTGCTGCAGATACTGCAGCCTCGCTATTGCCACCAGGTAATCCTGCTGCAGTTGTATCAATGCCTGATCTTCGATTATGCCAATCACTTCTCCTTTATTTACATGCATGCCAGGCAGTAATCGTGTTGACTTAAGATAGCCACCCATAGGAAAACTTACCGAAACAATATTTTGAGGCGGGACGTCTACCATACCGTTTACTTTAATTTCGCTGCTAAGTGTGCTGGTATCATAGCTGCCGATAACGATCCCGGCATTCTGTATTTGTGCAGCGGTCATGACAACTTCCGTTTCATTCGTGGTAGCTGCCTGTTTTTCGGCCGACTGATTTTTTGAAGCACAGCCTGACATCAATCCTGCTGCTATGATAAGAATCAGATAATTTTTCATCTTCGTATTTTTTGATAGGATTGTAAATCCTGGTTATACTTTTGACAATTTCTTTTAAATTATTAAGTCTGATATTGCAAGCAGTTTTAGTGAGTCTCGAGATAAGATAGTTTTATTGAAGTAATATTGAACTGCCGGACAGCATCAAGATAATGTAACCGGATAGTTACGGCATTATTCATCAGCACCGTCCATTCCAGGTAGCTGATCTCTCCCTTTTCAAATGCCATTCCTGCGTTTTTAATCATTAGTGCCGCTTGGTCCAATCCAGTTTTTTCGTAATAGCTTACCTGTTGTTCCTGCTTAACAAATTCTTCCAGCAGTTGCGCATACTGGACCTTCAGGAGTTCCTGTATCGCTGTAACATTTAAATCGGCAATTTGCCCGGCTACCTGGCTGGCCCTGATTTTAGCTTTTGTTGCTTTCGCGAAAACGGGAATACCCAGGGTAAGACTGTAAATATGAAAGCGGTCACCGGGGCCAAAATATTTCTGTGTTACTCCGTCACTCGTTTGGTAACCGGTGATGGAAAGATTGCTATACCCCAGCGTAATATCGGGTGATAATCTAGCCTTCTCGATACCCGTTTGCGCATTTGCTGCAAGCAGCTGCTGTTGTTTATATTTCAGCAGCGGATGTTGCTGCAGGCCTGAATTGTCTGGCAAAAGAAATGTTCTTTTTGCATCCTGGTAATCGGGAAGAATTACATCCTGGCTGTGTAGTAGCCACTGCAACTGGTACTGCAAAATCCGTATATCAGCGGCTGCCTGTTGCTGCTGCAATGCTATTTGCTGCTGCTGCGATAAAGCCATGTCTTTTTCCAGGACATTACTCTCACCTGCTTTCAGTCGCAACGCGGCGGCTTGGGCAAATCGTCCGTAAACAGAGTCCAGTTGCAGCAAAAGTTTTTTACGTTCCAAAAGATCCACGAGCTGGTAAAACACAGTCTCCAGTTCCTGTTTCAGCTCGTTTTTTTTCCAGGCTGTAAACGCTTGCTGTGACTCTTCCTGGGCTTTGTAAAATTCCCGTTGACGCTTGTAGACAACAGGCAGGTTAAAGGTTTGCCCCAGCATAAAACGCGTATCAGTATGAAGGCTGTTAATATTACCGAGCTCAAGGCCCACTTGTGTTTTCGCCGGATCAAAAACACCAGACTGCAAGGTTTTCCAGTATTCAGCCTCTTTCCGGGCAGCCTGCAGGGAAATATTTCCCATATCGGCAATTTGAAGCAATGACTCCAGTGTCATTTTTTTATCCTGAGCAGGCTGCGCCTGCAAAATTCCCGGCAGGATCAGAAAGGCAAGAAAAACAGCAACAACAGGATTTCTGCGTTTTCCAACTGATCGCTCAAACCACATGTACAATACCGGTAGCACCAATAACGTGAGTAAAGTAGCCGTTAACAAACCACCAATGACGACAGTTGCCAGCGGACGTTGCACCTCGGCGCCAGCACCGTGGCTGAGGGCCATAGGTAAAAATCCAAGCGAAGCCACAGACGCCGTCATCAATACGGGTCGTAAGCGAACCTTTGTTCCTTCCATAATAATCATTTTTACATCGTGTAATCCCTGGCTTTTTAGCCGGTTAAACTCGGTGATTAAAACAATGCCGTTGAGCACCGCCACACCAAATAATGCAATGAAGCCAACACCTGCCGATATGCTGAACGGCATACTGCGCAGCCATAGCGCCAGAACACCCCCCACTGCTGAAAGAGGAATGGCTGAAAAAATCAACACACCATATTTCAGTTTGCCAAATGCAAAATAGAGCATGATAAATATGAGTAATAATGCCACGGGCACAGCAACAGTTAACCGTTGTTTTGCTTCTACCAGGTTTTGAAACTGACCGCCATAGGTGACATAATACCCTGGTGGGAATTTGATCTGGGTTTCCACCTTTTTACTCAGCTCATTGACGACCGTTTGCACATCGCGACCACGTACATTAAATCCAACCATGATCCTGCGCTTGGCATCTTCGCGCTGTATCTGGTTGGGGCCTTCCTTAATATCCACATCAGCAACTTCATACAACGGTATTTGCATTCCCTGCGGTGTTTCTATCAACAGGTTTTTTACATCATCCAGGTTTTTTCTCGACTGATTGTCCAGCCGCACAACAAGGTCAAAGCGACGTTCATTTTCATATATCAAGCCGGCGCTTTCCCCGGCAAAAGCCGTGCGGATAACCTGGTTAACATCCGTTACATTTAAGCGGTAACGCGACATGGCCTCCCGGTTGTAATGAATCACAATTTGCGGAAGCCCGGTAACCGTTTCTACATAAAGATCTCGTGCGCCTTTAACGGTGCCTACCACTTCACCCAGCCTTTTCGAATAGGCCGCCAGCGTATCCAGGTCTTCGCCAAAAATTTTGCAAACCACATCCTGGCGGGCCCCGGTCATTAACTCGTTAAACCGCATTTGCACCGGGTATTGAAATCCCACGGTAACACCGGGCACATCCTCCAGCGCCTTACTCATTTTATTGGCCAAATCGTCGAAAGAAGATGCCGACGTCCACTGGCTTTTATCTTTTAATATCACCATCATATCTGACGCATCCACGGGCATCGGATCAGTAGGAATTTCTCCGGACCCTATTTTCGTCACCACTTTTTCCACCTCTGGAAATTTCTTTAGAAGGATCCCGGCTGTTTTCTGGGTCATGTCAACTGTTTCGGATAAAGAACTCCCCGTTAGGAGGCGGGTGTCCACTGCAAAATCGCCTTCCTCCAACTTAGGGATAAATTCACCACCCAATGTTGTCAGGAGAAAAGCGGCCCCCAGGAATAACAGCGAGGCTATACCCACAATAACTTTAGGAAACCGCAGCGCTTTTTGCAATACAGGCTGGTACCAGTTTTGCAACTGCAACATCATCTTATCCGACCACGAAACCCTGTGATGCATTTTTTTACTAAGCACCAATGATGTAATCATCGGCACGTAGGTGAGCGATAACACGAAAGCGCCGATCAGGGCAAATGATACCGTCTGTGCCATGGGACGAAACATTTTTCCTTCGATACCTACCAGCGATAGTATAGGCAGGTACACAATCAAAATGATAATCTGCCCAAATACAGCTGAATTCATCATTTTCCCGGCTGTTTGTTCCACCTCCCTGTTCATTTCTTCCTGCGTCAAGGCATTAATCGTTGTAAACTGACGACTCTGGTAGAGACGGTGCATGACAGCCTCCACAATAATCACTGCTCCATCCACTATCAATCCAAAATCCAGCGCCCCCAGGCTCATCAGGTTTCCGGACACACCGAATGTATTCATCATGATCACGGCAAAGAGCATGGCCAGCGGAATGACTGAGGCCACAATCAGACCTGCCCGCATATTACCCAGGAACACAACAAGGATAAAAATTACTATCAGCGCCCCTTCAAGCAGGTTTTTTTCAACCGTACTGATGGCATTATTCACCATTTTGGTGCGATCAAGAAAGGGTTCGATCGCCACTCCTTCCGGTAAGGTTTTTTCAATTTGCGTAATTCTTTCTTTTACATTTTTAATCACCTCGGAGGAATTGCCGCCTTTCAGCATCATCACAACAGCACCTGCCACTTCCCCTTCATCGTTGAAGCACATCGCACCATACCTGACCGCATGACCAATCCTGACTTCTGCCACATCCTGTATATAAAGCGGAATGCCAGTACTGGTGTGCTTTACGAAAACTTTACCAATCTCCTCCCGGGTTTTTAATAATCCTTCGCTGCGAATGAATAAAACATTTGGTCCTTTCTCGATATAGGTCCCGCCGGTATTCTGGTTGTTTCGTTGCAAGGCGTTATAAACATCGGCAATCGTTACATTCATACTCTTCAGCTTAGCGCTGTTCACGGCCACTTCGTATTGTTTCAGGCAACCTCCAAAACTGCTGACATCTGCCACACCTTTGGTTCCCAGCAACTGGCGCCGGACAATCCAATCCTGTATGGTTCGCAAATCCTCGGCCGTATACTTTCCCTCATACCCTTTTTTGGGCTTTACTGCATATTGAAAAATTTCGCCCAACCCGGTAGTCACCGGCCCCATTTCAGGATTCCCGGCATCTGCAGGGATTTGCGCCTTTACCTGTTGTAAACGCTCAGCAACCTGTTGCCGTGCCCAATACACATCGGTTGCATCGTTAAATACAATGGTAACCAATGATAAGCCAAAACGGGAGAATGAACGGATTTCTGTTATGCCTGGAATATTGGCCATGGACTGCTCCACAGGGAATGTGATTAAGCGTTCCACCTCCGGCGCAGCCAGCGAAGGTGAAACGGTAATGACCTGTACCTGGTTATTGGTGATATCCGGCACAGCATCTATCGGTAATTTTGTAAAGGAATAAGCACCCCAGCCTATTAATCCCAGAATTAATAAACCAATGATCAGCTTATTCCGTATGGAAAAGCGGATAATGTGATTAAGCATAAAATGTTTACTTGATCAGGAAATAAAATAATGAAACGCTGATATGGATCAGCAGTGCCGGGGTGGCTGAAAAATTTCCCGTAGGGAGTAAAAGGAATAGTTCTGCGAATTAAAAAGCCTGAAACTTACCGGGATCAGTTTAACCGGGTGCGCCATCACCGGCAGAGCCTGCGGTATTTCAATTACAGTATTAAACAAATCAGCACAGTCGGCTTTCTGAAACGGAAGTTGCTGATCCTGCGCAAAATCTTCGTCAATAATCAGTCGTCCCTGGTAATGCATAGCCATAAAACCCAAAAATGAAATACCGGGGTTTTCCTGTTTGTGTTTATGATAATGCTGGATTAATAAAGGGATTTTCATGAACTGATGCAGTTCCGAATTGGTTAAAAGAAAAATACCCAGAAAAAATATGGCAATTCCCTTTTTCAAGTCTCAAAAGTACGATATGGATTCTTAATTTTCATGATATTAAAACACACATGGTATTGACTTTCGTCATAACGTATGTCAGCACAAAAAAAGTTAACATTAGTGCTTTTTCAATGCATTCAAAAAGGTATATACGTAAGCAATCTGCCAGCTTTGCTTTGTCATTCTATCCATATTCCCACTTAACTGAAAACGGTAACCAATATTGAGCTTTGAAATACTGTTAAAAATAAATTGCACTGCCGGGGCCAGGTCCCAATAATGCTGCCGCCGGTCCAGCGATTGCTGGCCCAATAACTCAACATAGAGATTGAGGTTTGTCTGCCGGTAATCCCTGTATTGAACTGGCAACAGCAAAAACCCTGCAGACAAGCTATAATTCATCGCCTGGTAATTCCGCTGAGGTATATAGAAAGATTTATGATTCCGTGAGCTGTCAAATACCTGTACATGACTGATATTCGCAGAAATGGCTAATTTATTAATCAATTGAGTGGCCACCAGGCCGGCTTCCATACCGCTTTTATCACCGCCAAGATTGATGTCATCAAAATGAAACGGGCTCCGGGAATAAGCCCCCTTTGCAAAAGCAGCCATCCGGAAATGCCGGTGTACATCATCCCGCGATAAGAAACGGTATTTAATGTATGCATAGGCTGATTCCCATCGTAAGTTGGGGCTGTTCATATCCGATAAGCTATTTCCAATTTGCAACATAACTTTTTTGCTGATGCCAAATTGCACTTCCGGTGTATAGCGTTGCAGGAAACGATTGGCAGCCGCCGCGTTTTTAGTAATAAAATTGGTTCCCAATTTCAGTCCCAGCGAATGAGCAGGCATATTTGAAGCCGGTTCGGTAAAAACATAAAGCTCCTGGGCACTGCCATGCACTACGACAAAAAGCAGCAACCATAAAAAATTTCTTTTCATTACACCCATTTAAAAATCACTGACCTAATAAATCTTTCAGCGCATTTTCAAGCTCTTTTTTTTCCGGATCAATCGCTACAACTCTGCCAGTCTTATCAAGGAGATAGGAGGTCGGAATCTGGTAAATTTTCCATTGTAATACGGTCTTAGCATCCCAGCCACCGTCATCGTTAACCTGCAGCCAGTTTATTTTATCCTTTTTAACCGCTTTAATCCAGTCTTTACGATCTTCATCCAGCGATACGCCTAAAATTTCGAATCCCTTATCCTTATACTTTGGATACAATTTTACAAGACGCCTGTTCGATAACCTGCAGGGACCGCACCAGGAAGCCCAAAAATCAATTAACACCACTTTCCCTTTGAGCGAAGACAGTTTTACCAACGCAGCTGATTGATTTGGCAATGCAATCTCATATGCCGTTTCACCAATCTGTGGTTGAGCGCTTACAACAATTGAACAACCTGATACCAATACAATCAGAATTACTTGTTTAAGGTTTTTCATAAAAAACTTTTTGGAAAATTAAACACTTCCGTGAAACATCACGGAAGTGTTTTGCATTTAAATGGTAACGTGATAAATCCTGGTTTGCGACACGATATGATCTTTCAGGCAACACTGGTCTGCACGCCCGGTAAGCAGGCAGCTCATATGGGTATAGCGGCTCATTTTTTTGAAGGTTTTTGCCGGTACAAAATTTTTGTCAACAATTGTCAGGGTTTTCTCACCATTCAACTCCTGGCTGTTAACATTTATAAAGTGAAACACCTTACCGCCAATTGTTACATGACCATCATTGATAACTTTCACATGAGTAAACGAACCGGTGAGTGTCAGGTTAGCAACTGAAAAGCCGGCGTCTTCCACCGCGTTTTTAATAGCATCAATATCCGGTTGTTTGTTATCGCTAAATTGGATATCGAACGCGGCATTTTTGATATCCGATTTTACCTGGCTGACAAATGGTAAAGCCTTCAATGCTTTGTAAATTGCATTATTGCATAAGGAACAAGTCAGCCCGCTTGCCTGTACTGTCGCTTTAGAAAACTGGGCATTAACAACAACCGTTGCCAAGGTTACACCCAGCAATAAAAAAAGTTTTTTCATTTAATTGTTATTTATCATTGAATGAATGTATTTATCCTTTCTTACAGCAAGCCGCTGCTGTTACATTAGCACAGGATTTGCCTGGCATCTTACTCATTGAGGTTTTCATTTTTTCACAGGCCATTTCACCCTTGCATTTTTCCATACAGGCTTGTTCATTTCCTTCACATGCTTTATTACAGCAGTTCTGCATTCTGTTAGTGCGTTGATATTGACAGCATTCGTCCAGGGCTTTGTATGCACCTACAGTGGATTTAAAGAGGGGCGTATCGTAGCCGGCTGCTGCAATCAATTGTTGCATCCTGGCTAAACTGCTTTGGTTTACATTGTATCTCACTTGTAATACCTGTGTTTGTTTATCCCACCGGGCGGCATAGGCGCCAGCTTTTTTAGCAGCTTTTTCAATTTTGGTTTTACATATATCACAGTTGCCAGGCACTGCAAAGGTTTCGGTGCGTATTTTTTGAGAAAACCCATTTGTGGTTGTAAAAAGTAAACCGGTGATAAGGAATAACATGATACACTTATTCATAATAAAGTTTTTGCGTTATAGAAATCAATTCACGTCATACGGCAATACTGTTTAAATAGCAAGCATTGCCTATCCAATTATTCGAAAGCTCAGATTCTAAATACGCAATTTCTTAGATAAGTGTCCTGGCGGTTGGGTAAAGGAGGTGAATGAGCAAGATTTTTATTTGTTACCGCATTATCGCAGGATAAAGAGAAATTGAATACTTGTGTTTTCACCAGCATTTTCTCAAGCGAAGAGAGGCGAAAGGAAAAACCAGCCTTGTGCTGATCCGCATGTAACTTTATCAGTTTTACCTGGTCATGACAACAGTTATTCCCCTGTTTCTTAGGCATGCTGCATTTATCGCAAAACCGACTGGAGTTCGTCAAGCCGAAATCAGCTGACGCAAACCTGTCCATGCAGTAATGCAGGTTTATGACCACGCCGCTGCTAACAGCGAAGTATATAATGGCCAGTATAAACAGGGCAATTTTTTTCATTTGCTTCACAAAAATACTAAGAGACGCAATATTTAAAACGCCCGGATTCGGATTATTATTATTAAGCGGGATTTTTTCTTTTAATTAACAAAGCTCCAGTAAATACCCAGCCTGATTTGCAATCCCGGGTAGGGATAACCGGGTGCAGCCAAGTTGTTTTTTGTAAAACCAAAGCCGCCGAGGTTGTTGATCGTGTTGAGATTAGATACGTTGAAAAAAGCCTTAAACGAACGAATCCGGAAATTAAGAAACAGGGAAACATCGGGCCTGTTGGCGATCTGCAAGCTATCCTGGTAAAAAAACTGGCCCAGCAAAGGAGAATAGCCATCCGCGTTATAAGGGGTATGATATTTTACTTCAATGCCGGTTGATAAATTCAGGTTTTTATAAAACACCCCTTCAAAAGCCAGGCGATTACGCGTAAATAGTAATGGAACGTTTACTTGCACATTGCCGGTTTTCTGTTGCAGGTAAATATCGGCATACCAATTCCAGTGACGGCCTATTCGAAATACTTTTTGCAGGGAAATCCGCAACAAGTTAAACAAAGCATTTTCCTGGTTTAGTTTATAATAACTGGTCAGGTACATATAATTACTCACCAGGTAATAATCGCCGGACAATTTTAACTGCAGGGCCGGGTTGATAAACGAGGCGAAAATATGACTGGTATTTTCTTTCTTAAACGATTGAAGTGTATCCAGGTAAAAACTGCTGCGGCTGTCAAAGAGGAAGGAAGGTGATTTGTTGACATTTTCAAAACCTGCCTTCAGGTAGCCAAGTTTTTTCCCCACATAACTTTGCAAACTGATATGTCCTTCATAATCGCCGGCATTCAGCCCTGTAAAATAAAGCCTCCCCATGGCTTCGATATCCCACTTTTGGTTACGGGTGCGGTTCCGGTATTCGCCATGACCGATAATATTGTAAAAAGATTTTGCTGATTGTGTAAACGACCCGCTGAGATTTTGCACAGACGCACCAACTTTTATGAATTGTTGCAGGTTTTTAGCATCCGGGAACTGGTAAATAGAGAAATCGTTCACAAACTCCCTCCATTGATCCCGCACAGCAACACTGTCAAACGAATTGGGGAGCGTATAGTCATAATAATCGCTGTAATAAACCGAATCGGCGGCGTAATCAATAAACTGGTAATTGTATTTGCTGTATGAAAAACTGTGTTCAAAACGCAAACGCGGGTAAAACAGGGGAATTACAGTGGAGTCGGTCACCAGCGAATCTTTTTTACCCAGGTCATATTGCTGGCGCATCAGAATGGTCATTTCACGGTAACGGTTACCTGTAGAAATTTTTGTACTGAAAAAATTCGTACCAAATGCCTGGTCACCGCCAATATTGGTAGGAATGTTAAAGCGATCTTTGAAGATGGGATCATTCAGGTAATCTTCATCATTCATAATTCCGCCACTCTCTGCCGATTGCAGGCTGTTGGCCAGGATGAAAAAATAATTGGTATAGCGCCGTGATTTTGACTGGTACCTTGAGGTAAAGAGGTAATTGTTATGGTTTGTTTTCTGGTTTTTAAAAAATCCGGGAGAATTGATCAGCCGGTAATTAAACGACGCGTTCCAGTCGGGTTTGATATTTTGCGTATGCAGCACTTCAATGATTTGCTCAGACCGGCTGCCCAGCAGGTAATTCAGTTCGGTGTACGGGCGGGTAGTATTGAAAAACCGAATTTTGTCAGGCGTCCATTTATAAATGTCAAAAGCATGAAAACCGGGATCCCAGCCGGCTTTCATTGTTGGTTCAAAGAGTATGGAACGGGATGCTGTGCCGTCATTCCCCAGGTACACATTGGTAGCCGGTATGGGAAAGCGCAGGGTAAAATCGTTCACCGACGAATCCAGCTTATAATTACGGCTCGAGTCTAAATAGCGGAAAAAAATGGTGATCGAATCTTCCAGTTTATCGCGGCGCCGCAGGCTGTCGTTTCCTGCCGAACCGCCCATGCTCCTGAAATTACGGCCAAGGTTTCCAAGTCGCTGTGGCAACTGGGCATTAGCCGCCATTGAACAACCAATGCAGCACAACAAAAACAGGTATGTGATTTTTTTAACCAGTTTGATACGATTAAATTCTGCGGAAAAATAATGCAGTCAAAATACTATTCCGGTTATGGTAAAGTTAAATGACAGCTATCAGTTCCCGGAAGATAGCAGCAAATACAGGCTCAGCCTGCTTTGCGGCCTGTAACACTTCTTCGTGCGAGATGGTGTTTTCTTCCTCACGGATGCCCATATCTGTGATTACACTCATTGCAAAGACCGGTAGTCCCATATGCCGTGCAGTTATGCACTCTTGTACAGTACTCATGCCCACAGCATCGCCACCAAGGATATGCACAGCTTTGTATTCGGCTCTTGTTTCAAACGTTGGACCCGTAACACCGTAATACACTCCTTCCCGTACTTGCACATGTAACCGTGCTGCCACTTCTTTTGCTTTTTGAATAAAGGCTTTACTGTAAGGCTCGCTCATATCCGGAAACCGCGGGCCCAACTCGTCAATATTTTTGCCGATCAGGGGATTCCTGGTGTCGAAGCTGATGTGATCTTTTATAATCATCAGGTCGCCTACTTTGAACCCCGGATTTACACCGCCTGCAGCATTGGACAACAACAAGGCTTCAATGCCCAGCTGTTTCATCACCCGAATGGGATAAACCACCTGCTCCGGTGTATATCCCTCATAAAAATGAAAACGACCGGCCATGCAAATCACTTTCTTGCCACTGATATTGCCTAAGATCAGTTTACCCTTGTGCCCCTCAACCGTTGAGACCGGGAAATGAGGAATCTGGTTATAGGGGATTTCTGTTTCCACGGCAATCTGATCGCTGAAATTTCCCAGCCCGCTTCCTAATACAATACCAACCTGTGGCGTAAAGGGATGGAGTTTAGAAATATAGGCAACCGTTTCTTTAAGCTGATCCATGACAGAAAGAGACATATAACAAATTTTGAACCTGCAAATATATGCGATATGCTGTCAACAAACAGAGCTTTCCACAGAGCATCCCTACGGTGTAACATATTAATAAAATCACGCAGGAGTTATGTCATTTCCCGGCATAAAATACGTCCAACTCCATCCGATTGAATTATATTCGCACAAAATTTTCAATTCATGAATCTTCACGAATACCAGGCTAAAGAACTTTTAAAAAAGTACAATGTACCGGTGCAGGAAGGATTTGCCTGCAGTACTGTCCACGAAGTGGAAGACGCTTACCGGCAAATCAAAAGCCAGTTCGGCAACAGCTTTGCAGTGATAAAAGCCCAGATACATGCGGGTGGCCGCGGTAAGGGAAAAATCAAAGAGACAGGTATTAATGGGGTAAAAGTGGGCAAGAGTCTTGAAGAAATGACCGATTTCGCTAAAAAAATCCTGGGCGGCACACTGGTAACCCTTCAAACCGGGCCGCAGGGGAAAATAGTAAATAAAGTATTGGTAGCGCAGGATATGTATTACGATGGTCCAAGTGACCGAAAAGAGTTTTATCTCTCTATTCTCCTCGATCGTGCCAAGGGGCAAAACGTAATTATGTACAGTACAGAAGGTGGCATGAATATCGAAGATGTAGCGCATGATACACCGGAAAAGATTTTTAAAGAATGGGTGCATCCCGGTGGCGGTCTCCTACCCTTCCAGGCCCGGAAAATAGCGTTTAACCTTGGGCTTTCCGGCGAGGCTTTCAAAAACATGGTAAAATTTGTAACCAACTTATACAACGCCTACGTTGGTCTTGACTGCTCTATGCTGGAGATCAACCCGCTGTTCAAGGCTGCCGACAATAAAATTGTAGCTGTTGACTGCAAAATGAATCTTGATGAAAATGCCCTGATCAGGCACGCAGACCTGGCTTCACTGCGAGACATTTCTGAAGAAGATCCTACGGAGGTAGAAGCTGGTAAATACAACCTGAATTTTGTGAAACTCGATGGCAATGTTGGCTGCATGGTTAACGGTGCCGGGCTTGCTATGGCTACGATGGATATGATCAAACTCAGCGGCGGAGAACCTGCCAACTTCCTGGATGTAGGGGGTACAGCTAATGCACAAACGGTGGAAGCCGGATTCAAAATCATCATGAAGGATCCGAATGTAAAAGCCATCCTGATCAATATCTTCGGCGGTATTGTTCGCTGCGACCGTGTAGCAGCCGGCGTGATCGAAGCGTATAAAAACCTGGGCAATATCAATATTCCCATTATTGTACGTTTGCAGGGCACTAATGCTGAAGAAGCCAAAAAACTTATTGACGAAAGTGGCTTAAAAGTGCAAAGCGCCATCCTGCTAAGCGAAGCTGCAGCACTGGTGAAAAAAGCTGTTGCATAAACAAGCTGAAAAAAATGGTAAAAAAATCTCATCATATGATGAGATTTTTTTTGTGCTTACATTCAGTTTATTGACTTACCACCAATGATTTCTTTTTAAATTGCCGTATGCTTCAAACCATCCGGTTCATCATCTCGGGTAAAGTACAAGGTGTATTTTACCGGCAGGCAACAAAGGAAAAGGCACAGGAGCTGAAGATCAGCGGTACAGTACGCAACCTGCCCAACGGAGATGTGGAGATCATAGCATCTGCGAGCCCTGAGCAATTACAATTATTCCGTGAATGGTGCCAGCAAGGCCCGCCCCGGGCAATTGTTCATAATATTGAAGCGACTCCCCTACCTTTACAACTGTACGATTCTTTCACCATTATTCGTTTGTAAAACCAGGTAAAAGAATGAGCGGTATTTTTATAAAACTATCGCACAGCAATAAGCGAAAAAAATTATTGCCTTTTTCACTTGATCTATTTCACACAATAAATACTATGCAAATGAAAACAAGTCTTCTTTTCAGTGTTTGCTCTTTAGCCTTTTCACTGGTTGCCTCTGCCCAAAAAGGGGATCCAAAAGCCACAGAAGTCTGGTCGCCTGAACCTAAAATTGTTACGCCGGGCGCCACGCCGCAGGATGCACCTTCTGACGCAATTATATTATTTGACGGGAAAAACCTGGACGAATGGGTTTCCACCAATGATACAACCAAACCTGCACACTGGTCAGTTGCTGATGGTGTGGTAACCGTTAATAAGGTTGCGGGTAATATCCAGACAAAACGCAGGTTTATGGATTACCAGCTACACCTGGAATGGCGCGAACCAATTAATATTACCGGCACCGACCAGGCCCGCGGCAACAGTGGTGTTTTCCTCGCCTCCACTGGCCCCGGCGATGCTGGTTATGAAATTCAAATTCTCGATTGCTACAACAACAAAACTTACGTAAACGGTCAAACGGGCAGCGTGTACAAGCAAGCGATTCCGCTGGCAAATGCCTGCAAAAAACCCGGTGAGTGGCAAACCTACGATATCATTTGGACGGCGCCCCGTTTCAACGATGACGGATCGGTGAAAAGTCCTGCACGAGTTACGGTTTTTCACAACGGTGTCCTACTGCAGAACAATTTTGAATTAAAAGGCCAAACAACCTATATCGGTCAGCCTTTTTATAAAAAACACGGTGCGTCTCCCATCAAACTGCAGGCGCATGGTGACCCCAGTGAGCCGATCAGTTTCCGGAACATTTGGGTAAGGGAATTATAAATAATCCATGATAAAAAAGAAAGAGCCCGGCCATATGGCCGGGCTCTTTCTTTCGGGTTATTTTTTATATCAACTTCTATTGTTTAAGGCCGGAGATTCTGTAACATATCTCGGGTCATCTTTTCTAAATTGAATTGTTCCTTCCAGCCCCAGTCGTTGCGTGCCACAGCATCATCAATACTTTGCGGCCAGCTCTCGGCAATAGCCTGACGGTAGTCGGGCTCATACGAAATGGTAAAACCCGGGATATGCTTTTTGATCTCAGCAGCAATATCTTTCGGGGCAAAGCTCATACCCGAAAGATTATACGAAGTGTGGACGGAAATTTTATCAGCATTTGCTTCCATTAGCTCAATCGTCGCCCGTATCGCATCCGGCATATACATCATGGGCAAATACGTATCTTCTTTTAAAAAGCAGGTATATTTCTTTTCTTCCAGTGCTTCATGAAAAATTTCCACGGCATAATCTGTCGTGCCCCCGCCTGGTGCCGATTTATAGGAAATCAGCCCAGGGTACCGTAAACTGCGTACATCCACCCCATATCGCTGATGGTAATAATTACACCAAAACTCCCCGGCATACTTGCTAATGCCATAAACAGTAATGGGCTCAATGATGGTTTGCTGCGGGCAATTTTGCTTCGGTGATGTGGGACCAAAAACAGCAATCGAACTGGGCCAGTATACTTTTTGTAATTGCTCTTCCCGTGCAATATCCAAAACATTCAGCAGCCCCTGCATATTCAGGTGCCAGGCAAGTCCCGGGTTCTTCTCGCCTGTTGCAGAAAGCATAGCGGCCAGCAGGTACACCTGCGTGATGCCCTGCCTGATGATTTGCACATGCAGCATTTCTTTATTCATCACATCCAGGCTTACATACGGGCCGGTTCCTTTGAGCAATTCATTTTCTTCGCGCAGGTCTGATGCCACAACATTTGCCGCCCCATAGATATCTCGTAAAGCCAGTGTTAATTCCACCCCAATTTGACCAGAGGCGCCAATTACCAGTATTTTCTCTTTTGCCATAGCAGGATATTCAGGGATCAAATTTCAAATTCAAAATCCCAAATTCCAAATCTTACCTTTGCGGCATGGAAAAATTTTTGAAGGATTTATTTGCACAGCAACAATACGATGAAAAAAACTTTTTTCTGATTGCAGGCCCCTGCGTGGTGGAAAGCGAAGCATTGCTGATGGAAGTAGCCGAAAAGGTCAGTGGCATTTGTAAAAATCTTGGTATCCCGTATATCTTTAAATCGTCGTACCGTAAGGCCAACCGCACCAGTGCCTCTTCTTTTACCGGCATTGGTGATGAGGCAGCCCTCGCCCTGGTAAAAAAGACCGGGGAAACATTCGGACTCCCAACAACCTCCGACATTCATGCACACGACGAAGCTGCGATCGCTGCCAAATACGTGGATATATTGCAAATACCGGCCTTTCTCTGCCGCCAAACCGACCTGCTGGTGGCTGCTGCAGAAACCGGGAAAATTGTCAACGTGAAAAAAGGACAGTTCGTAAGCGGCGAGGCTATGAAATTTGCGGTAGAAAAAATCCGGAAAGCCGGAAACGACAAAATCCTGTTAACCGAACGAGGAACCACATTCGGCTACCAGGACCTGGTTGTAGATTACAGGAATATTCCGGCCATGCAACAACATGGCGTTCCAGTGGTGATGGATTGCACACACTCACTCCAGCAACCCAACCAAACCAGTGGTGTAACTGGCGGAAACCCGCAATTAATTGGTACAATTGCTAAAGCTGCCATTGCTGCAGGGGCCGACGGACTGTTTATTGAAACACATCCCAACCCGGCTGTTGCCAAAAGCGATGGCGCCAATATGCTGAAACTGGATTTACTGGAAAACCTGCTGCAACAGTTAGTACGTTTACGAAAAGCCGTTCTATAAAAAAAGGATGCAATAGCTGCATCCTTTTCAAAATCTATTGATTGCAAGCTTATCGCAGATCAACCACTTCCACACCCGGATACTTGCTTTTATCAAATGTAAAAATACCGTCAGGGGCATTCACATTAGGCTTCAAGCTGTTTACCAGGTATATATAACGGTTGCCGCTTGTTTCCAGCACCTCTGTGCTGAAAAGGGTTTTTGCATTTTTATCAATTAAAATATATACTTTATGGAAAGGCTTGCTTTTATCCAGCGGTGTCATTTCAATTTCCGAAAGGGTTTTTCCGGCAACTTTTTTATCGCCGTTTAATTTATACAGGAAATCCTTGTCATAAAAGTTTGTAAAAAGCTTTTGTGGTGTAATAGTTCCCGAAGACCCATCCAGTTTGTTAATAGTCACTTCATTGGTATTTTTATCGTAGCTCCAGACAGTGGTCCCGTCGCACCATATTTCCTGTCCACCAAAACTGATCCGGTATTTGGTACTTTTCATAGTTACAGTACCTTTTTGGGTGGAGAGCACTTTATCATTCGCATTTTCCACCTTGTAGGTAAAAGTGGCCTGAACGGTTTTATACGATTTAAATTTACTGCTAACTGCATCGAGCAGCTTTTTTGCTTCCGGATCGTTGTTTTGAGAAAAACTTGTAATTGCCAAACAAAGAATAGCCAGGGCCACATATATTTTTTTCATCGCATATATTTTTTGCATAAGGCGCAAAGATAAAATAATTACAGAAAGTAGGATGCCCAGAACGGACTGGAAGGTTGCATCGGTGTGTTTCTTAACAAAATTTATTATCCCAGGGTTTCGAGATGCTGCAGCAAATCCATTTCAGTTTTGATCAGCACTTCGCGGGCCTTACTGCCCTGGTTTGGCCCTACTATGCCTGCCGCTTCCAGCTGATCCATCAGCCTGCCCGCCCTGTTGTACCCCAGTTTCATCCGCCGTTGCAGCAAAGAGGTAGAGCCTACCTGGTTTTGCACAATCAGTTTAGCAGCATCCTCAAACAGCGGATCTCTGTCTGACAGATCAAAATCTTTTCCTTCCATTTCTTTTTCATCCACGTATTCGGGTAGCAGGAAGGCCTGCGGATAGCCACGCTGGTTACCAATAAAGTCAACAACATTATCCACCTCCGGGGTATCTACAAATGCACATTGCAGGCGGGTAATTTCCCCGTGATGCGATATCAACATGTCGCCCTTGCCGATCAATTGTTCGGCGCCGCCCATGTCAAGAATTGTCCTGGAATCAATTTTTGAAGATACTTTAAAGGCAATCCGTGACGGGAAATTCGCTTTTATCGTACCGGTGATAATATTAACGGATGGCCGTTGCGTGGCAATGATCAGGTGAATACCTACGGCCCTGGCCAGCTGCGCCAGCCTGGCAATCGGCATTTCAATTTCTTTACCAGCCGTCATAATCAGGTCGGCAAACTCGTCAATCACCAGCACAATAAACGGCAGGAACTGATGCCCCTTTAACGGACTGAGTTTTCGTTTAACAAATTTTTCGTTGTATTCACGAATATTCCTGGCGCCGGCTTCTTTCAGCAAGTCATACCGGTTATCCATTTCAATGCACAGGGCATTTAAAGTATGCACCACTTTTTTGGTATCGGTGATGATGGCTTCCTCTTCACCGGGCAGCTTGGCAAGAAAATGATTTTCGATCTGCCGGTATAAACTCAGTTCAACTTTCTTTGGATCGATCAATACAAATTTGAGCTGCGAGGGATGCTTTTTGTATAACAGCGAAACAAGAATTGCGTTTAATCCCACCGACTTACCCTGACCGGTAGCACCTGCCATCAGCAAGTGCGGCATGGAAGAAAGATCCACAATGTAATTTTCATTGTCAATTTTTTTACCAATTGCAATGGGCAGGCTGTAATTATTGTGCTGGAATTTTTCTGATGCCAGTAGCGCCTTCATGCCCACCACCGTCTTTTTCACATTCGGCACTTCAATACCGATGGTGCCTTTACCGGGAATGGGCGCAATGATGCGAATGCCCAGGGCAGCAAGGCTGAGCGCAATATCATCCTCCAGGTTTTTTATCCGCGAAATACGAACACCTGCAGCAGGAACGATTTCGTACAGTGTAACCGTTGGCCCTACTGTAGCGCTTATTTTCTGGATGGCGATATCATAATTCTTCAGTGTGTTAATGATCTGGTTTTTGTTATTTTCCAGTTCTTGTGCGTCTTGTACAATTTTTTCGCTGCCGTGTGTTTCCAGCAAATCGAGTGATGGATACTTATAATCCCGCAGGTCCAGTGTAGGCTCGTAGGGAGGTAGATTTTCGTATGTTTTTTCTTTTCCTTCTTCTGCTGGTTCCTCCTGTTCGGGAGTTGTTTTTATTTCCAGTTGCAGATCAGATGCAAGAGGCAGATTATTATTTTTCTCTTTTGCCTTATGAAGATTAATCGGTAAATCTTCCACCGGTGATGGCAAATCGTCATGGGTATGCAGCAGGTCACTCACAATTTCTTTTTCCACAACCGGTTGTTCAAAGTCTGGTTCATCAGTCGCAGGTTCGTCTTTCTCAATCATCTTCAGATCAAACAGCGGTTCGTCTGTTTTGCCAGAATTTTCCTTCAACGGTTCACTGTTTTCTTTTACCAATTTGTTACCCTTTGCCACTGGTACTAAGCCCGGTTCATTTTGTTCGCTTTCGTCGGACAGCATTGGTGCTGGTTCCCCTGTTTTAGCTGCAGTTTTTTTCAGCAGCCCTCCTTCGGGCAGGTTGAATGCCGGGTTAAATTGCCAGATGATATAGCCAAATCCGACCAATAACAATAATGCAGCTGTCCCGACATTTCCTAAAAAGTCTGTCAGCCAGTTCATGATCATGGTACCGGCACCACCGCCAACGGGGAAAGCACTCTGCGAAAAAACAAATGCCAGGGAAACAGATAACACCAGCAGCCCAACGGTTACATATTTTACATTTCTGCGGATAGAAAAAACCCTTTTTTTAAAAAGCAGGTTTACACCAATAACAAAGAAAAATGTACAAAACAAAAGAGAGGCAATACCAAAACCTTTGTAAATAAAAAAGTGCGAAACATAAGCTCCCAGCCGGCCCAGCAGGTTTTTCACATGCACGTCCTTGTCAAAAAGCACAGAAGATCCGCCTCTGAAAACGTAGCTCTGGTCTTCTTTCCAGGTAAAAAAATAAGAGACAAATGAAATGAACAGAAAAACGGCTACCAGCAGAAATACGGCACCCGTTATCTTCCAGGTTCGTTCATCCCTGGCAAGCTGCTTTAAATCTACTTTCTCCTCTTTCTCTGGTTTGAGGCTACGCGGATTTGGTTTTTCCGGCTTGGTTTTTTTCAGCTTCTTAGCCATACGGGCAAAGATAACATAGTTTGTATAGAAGCGAAATGGCAGAAACCAATACTTGTGCCGGACCTGGGTACTATTTGTTTTAATCAAACAATAGGCTCCGTAAACTGCTGTCACCGGAGCCCTTGACTACGGGCTTATGGAATATTCGCCTTAACTATTACATTTGAACTGCAGGTTGGAGAAAGCCGCCCTGCAGAACCAACGCCAACCGCAAAAAGCATGATGCATTCTACCGGCAAATACTTACAACCACTTTTTCTGTTTTTGGTCTGTTCGCTAACAGTAATGAAAGGTGTGACGCAACCGAACACACAGCCTGCTTATATTGATATCAATAAAGAGTTCATCGCGGATTCCATTACTTTTTCAATTCAAATGACGTACCTGTCTGGGGACTCTGCGCTGACCAGCAACTATTCCCGGTTGCGATTTTCAAACGGGCCAGAAGAAAAAGGGTTTATTACCAGTAAACATGTGACAAAAAAAGCTATTGTACGGTTTTATATTTTTAATTCAGCAGACAGCACGAAAGGCGTCTATTTTTTCCCGGGATTTTTCTATTCCGAAATCAATCTGTTTCGTGCTTATGGGGATCATCTTCGTCCGTTACCCGCAATCATGCCTGCGAATGAAGACAGTATCGGTTACCGGTATATAGCCCTTGCACCACATGACACTGCCACAATAGTCGCCGAGCTGGTCATGGAAAAAACATATACCAACATTATTCGCCCCCGGCTCATCAATGCAAATTTTCTTCCTGCTTACATTACACAGGTACATAATGCCTCCCGTGACCTGGACCTGATGACGTACCTGATATGCGGCTTATTACTGATGATGACACTGTTTTCCCTGGCTAATTTCATATCTGGCGGCAACCGGGAATTTTTATACTACTTTGTTTACGCAGTACTGATCGGCCTGATGCTGTTCACGAAATCTTTCTTCAACTACAGGGCTATCAGGATCAGTTATTTTATCGAGTCGTACCTCGACTTTATCATGCAGGGAATGGCCATTATATTCTACCTCATTTTTATGCGGAAATTCCTGATGGCCAGAATCACCCATCCCTTTTTATACAAATTATACAATGCAGGAATTCTGGTGTTAATCCTTGCGCTCGCACTCAACACCTATTTTCATTTTTTTACCAATAATTTTATTGCAGAAAACTCGGTTGAAACATTTACAAAAATATTCCTGCTGCTGGTTATGATCCCCGTTTTTATCATTTACAGCCTGCGGCACTGGAATGATATCCTGCTTCGTTACCTGGTATGGGGAAACCTGGCACAATTAGTTTTCTCAATGGTATCATTACTGTTTATTGTTACCAATGTACGGTTTCATTCATTACCGCCTATTCTTAACTCCGCACTATTTTACTACGAGATATCGCTCCTGCTGGAACTGATTTTTTTCCTTATGGGTCTTTCCTACAAAAATAACCGCCAGCTGATTGAACAAACAAAAGAACGGGAGCGGCTGAAAGCAGAAAACCAGGTAAAAGAATACGAAAAGGAACTGGCCGTTTTTAAAGCCCAGCAAGAAGAGCGGAACAGGATTTCCACCGATATGCATGATGAACTGGGTTCCGGCATGACAGCCATTCGCCTGATGAGCGAAATAGCCAAAAACAAAATGAAGGAAAACACGCCAAAAGAAATAGAAAAAATTTCACAATCGGCCAATGATGTACTGAATAAGATGAATGCCATCATCTGGAGTATGAACAGCGGAAACGACTCGGTAGACAACCTGATTTCCTACATCAGGGAATATGCCCTCGAATACCTGGAAGGAACTAATATTCGCTGCCATATCCGCACCCCAAAACACATCGAACCGCGGGAACTGACCGGTGAAAAGCGGCGCAATATTTTCCTGTGCATTAAAGAAATCCTGAACAATGCCTTGAAACATTCGCAGGCCAGTGAATTATCCATTGACATAGAAACCGGTGAAACCCTGGTTGTGCGCCTGGCTGATAACGGCATAGGCATTGACTTGCAGAACCTGCGGCTGTTTGGAAACGGTATTCAGAATATTCAACGACGTATGCAGAGCATTGGCGGAAAAGCCACGATAAAAAACGAGAACGGCACTGTGATTGTATTAGAGCTACCCCTAACCTAGTCTCTTTTACGTATCCCTAGCAACAATAACAACCAGCCCGCTATAAAAAACAGCCCGCCAATGGGCGTGAAAATGCCAATTCCTTCCAGGCCAACTTTTCCTGCTGCAATAAAAAACGTAAGCAGGTATAAAGAGCCGGAAAAAAGAATAATGCCGGAAATAAAACAATTACCTGCCCAGGCAATGAATTTTTGCGGATAACGCTCCCATAAAATTCCAACGATAAGTAAAGCAAAGGCGTGATACATCTGGTATTGCACGCCGGTTTGAAAAACCGAAACAGACTCCGGTGATACGATTTTTTTCAGCCCGTGGGCACCAAATGCACCCAATGCTACTGCTAGAGCGCCTGCAAGAGCGCCTGCTGCCAGGTATTTTTTATGCATAAAAAATTTTATGAACGAGTTGTTCCAGTTCCACCGGCTCTTCATCAACAATCACTTCAGCCTGCTCGTAATAAATTTTTCTGTCAGAAAATTTTTTAACGATATACCCCTTAAGCTGTTCATCCGTCAATTCACGGATCAGGGGTCTTTTATCTTTTTCCGCCATCAGGCGCTTGAACAAGGTATCAAATGATGTATTGATCCAAACGGTTGTGCCAGCCTGGTTCATGTAATCAATGTTATTAAAAAAACAGGGAGTTCCGCCGCCGCATGCCATAACAAAACTTTCATTTGATTCAGTAATCTCCTGTAAGAGTTGTTTTTCCAGCAACCTGAAATACTCCTCTCCTTCTTCAGCAAACACTTCATTGATCGATTTGTGTTCGTGCTGCACTATGTACTCATCAAGATCAAAAAAAGGGATATTCAGTTTCTGGCTTAGCTGTTGGCCGAGGTAACTTTTCCCTGAGCCCATAAAACCGATCAAATAAATTTTCATCATGCCAGGCTACCTCAATTT
>DASTSN010000090.1:0-7503 GCA_035760665.1 Chitinophagaceae bacterium
TGTTAGCCATTGAGCCCATGATTAATCTTGGTAAAAAAGAAGTTTATACAGAAGATGACGGGTGGACAGTAAGAACAGCCGACCACAAACCTTCTGTGCATTTTGAACACGATGTTTGCGTGCGGAAAACCAAAGCGGATATTTTATCCGATTACAGTATTATTGAAGCTGCCGAGAAAAAGAATCCCAATCTTTATATCGCTCAATAGTATACAAAAACGTTAATTTCATTTTCGACTGCTGATGCCTAGCTCAGTACTTTATGACTGTTTTGAAATAACTTAATTGAGCCTCAATGAAACAACGGGTTGTCGTTATTGGCGGTGGAGCAGCCGGTTTTTTCTGTGCGGTAAATGTGGCGCGGATGAACCCAGCCCTCCAGGTTGTTTTGCTGGAAAAATCAACGAAACTACTTTCCAAGGTAAAAATCTCCGGTGGTGGACGTTGTAATGTCTCCCATGCCTGCCTGGATATAACGGAAATGAGCAACCATTATCCAAGAGGTGGCCGATTTGTCCGAAGGTCTTTTCATGAATTTTTTACTAACGACACAATCGAATGGTTCCGGGTCCGGGGGGTGCTTTTGAAAACTGAAAATGATGGAAGGATGTTTCCGGTTACAGATTCATCCCAAACAATCATTGATTGCCTGCTGGCAGAAGCGCAACGATACGATGTGATAGTTCGCACAAATGCCGAAGTGAATCGTATTGAAAGTAAGACTGACCGGTTTCAACTTCAACTCGCTAACGGGCAGCTGCTGGAAGCAGACTATGTTTGTATCGCTTGCGGTGGTTTTCCTAAACTGGCGATGTTTGACTGGTTACAAGGCACAGGCCATACAATCATTCCGCCTGTACCCTCTTTATTTACATTTAATATTCCATCCAGATCACTTACCCAACTGATGGGAGTAAGTGTAAATAACGTAAAAGTAAAAATTCCTGGAACAAAACTGGAGCAGGCTGGTCCATTGCTGATTACGCACTGGGGCCTGAGCGGGCCAGTTATTCTGCGGTTAAGCGCCTGGGGTGCCCGGGAACTGGCTGAAAAAAAATATGAATTTTCAGTCATCGTCAATTGGGTGCCTGCGTATAATGAACAGTCATTACGCAGTTTTCTGCAACAGCAAAGACATATGGCTGCCGGTAAAAAGATCAGCGCCAAAAATCCATTCGGGTTACCCCAGCGGTTATGGGACTATCTACTGCATGCTGCAGATGCTGACAGCTCCCTGCGCTGGGCAGATTTACCAGCCAGGAATCAGAATAGTCTCGTGCGGCATCTGTGCTCACATGAACTGTTGGTGAGAGGGAAAACAACATTTAAAGAAGAATTTGTCACGGCGGGCGGCATCAGCTTGCAGGAAATCGATCCTGTTAGCATGGAAAGTAAGCGGGTAAAAAATCTTTTTTTTGCCGGGGAGATCATGGATGTTGATGGTATTACCGGGGGTTACAATTTTCAGCATGCCTGGACGAGCGGTTTTATTGCAGCCAAGACAATTGCGGACAGGGGGCGGAAGGTCGATTAATCCACTTGTTTTTTAACCTGAACATAGGCCCACGCGGTAAATGGCATGAGGAATAGGAGAAGAAACGAAAGAATACTCTTCGTAAATACATAAACCAGTACTGAAAGTAAAAAAAGGTAAAACGGGTAGGTAAATAACAACAAGGCCATCAGGATAGAATCGTAGTGATCGTTATGGCCCGCTTTGCGTAACGTATAATATTTCAAGGGTAAATAAAGAGGCTGGTGCAGTAGCCACCCGATAGCTGCCGGTATGGAAAGCAGGAATTTACGGGTTTTTGATACCGCAATGACCAGCATTTGTTGTCGTCTTCCAAAATCATTCCTGGCAATTTCGTATACCAGCTTTTCCAGTTGCTGTTGCAATACGTTGTTGAATGTGTTATGCCGGAGGCCATCTGCATGCGACCAGTCGATCGTTTCACGGGAAATGATTTCGCCAAAATTGATAAAAATATTTTTTCCAAAAAGACGGAAAGAATTGTAATTGATGCCAACGGGCAACACCTTTAGCTGTATGTTTTCTTCCCAACTTTTGATTGCCAGCCGGGCGGTACCTTTTTTTAACGGCCGTAAATGCCATTCATTGATGCATTTACCCTCGCTGAAGATGAGTACCAGCCCGTTCTGGCGGAAAATTGTCCTGCAGGCATCAAACGTTTTATAATTTTCTCCCAGGTTTTCCACGCCTTCGCTGGTACGATAGACCGGTAAAATTTTTAGTGCACGGAATAACCGGCGGATGCGGTTATTCAGAAATGCATCGCCCCTGGCCAGGGAGTAAATCGGCTGATCAAAAAGCACATCAAGAATAATTGCGTCCAGGAATGAATTGGGATGATTACAGGCTAGTAAAACCGGACCTTGTATTTCAAGCAGGGATGGTTTATTAACGATGATTTTACGGCAAAATATCATCATCGCCAGGCGTACGGTAATTTTCAAACCGCGGTAAAGCAACGTAATTTTTTGGTGAATATAAGCCAGGCTGTTCAGTTAGCTGCCATAGGTAAGCAATACTTTTTATAACTGCCTGAAAACCATTTTGTAAAATGGATTCAGGAGGCAAAAAAAACCTGTTTACCGGAGGCTGAAAACAAAAACTTTGGGTTATCTTTGCAACCCCGAATTTTTAAACCCTCGGGATTTATTATCATGTTAGAAACATTCATTCGTAAACAATTAAACGCTGATGCACAGGAGTCTGCTGCTTCGCCGGTAAGCGAAGAAGCGACTACAGCGACACCCACTGCACCTGTGGCTGCCCCGGTTGAAACGGCGCACGACGATTTCGACTGGAGCATTGACAAACGTAACGTTGCTTCTTACAGCAAAGAAGAAAAAGAGAAGTACGACAAAGTATATGAAAATACTTTCGTTACGATTAATGATGGCGAATTGATCAACGGTATCGTTGTCGGCCTTACCAAAACTGATGTGGTACTGAACATCGGTTTTAAAAGTGATGGTCTTGTTTCCCTCAACGAATTTCGTGACATCCCCAATCTGAAAATTGGCGATGAAGTAGAAGTGATGGTGGTGGAAAAAGAAGACCGGGATGGCCACCTGAATCTGAGCCGCAAGCAGGCCCGCATCACCCGTGCATGGGAGCGTATTGTTGAAGTACACAAAACCGGGGAGGTTATCACCGGGGTGGTTACCAGCAAAACGAAAGGCGGTCTTATTGTGGATGTGTTTGGTATGGAAACCTTCCTGCCTGGCTCTCAAATTGACGTGAAACCTGTTACAGATTACGATCAGTTTGTTGGCAAAACCATGGAATTCAAAGTTGTGAAGATAAATGAAGCAATTAAGAATGCCGTTGTTTCGCATAAAGCCCTCATCGAAAGTGATATTGAAGCACAGCGTGCGGAGATCATGAGCAAACTAGAAAAAGGACAGGTGCTTGAAGGTACTGTGAAGAATATTACTGATTTCGGCGCCTTCATGGATCTCGGCGGCCTGGATGGACTCCTGTATATTACTGATATTTCCTGGGGCCGTATTTCTCACCCGAGCGAAATTCTGAAGCTTGATCAGAAGATCAACGTGGTGGTACTTGATTTCGACGATGAGAAAAAACGTATCAGCCTTGGTTTAAAACAACTGACACCGCATCCGTGGGATGTGCTGCCTGAAACCATCGCTGAAGGCAATGTGGTGAAAGGTAAAGTAGTGAATATTGAAGACTATGGCGCTTTCCTGGAAATACTGCCTGGTGTGGAAGGTCTGGTGCACGTAAGTGAAATTACATGGGCCAATACCCCGATCAACGCAAAAGAATTCTTCAAACTCGGTGACGAGCACGAAGCTAAAATCGTAACGCTTGATAAGGAAAACAGGAAAATGAGCTTGTCTATTAAACAACTCTCTCCTGATCCCTGGAGCGATATTGAAACCAAATTCCCCGTTGGCAGCCGCCACAAAGGACTGGTAAAAAATATTACTCCTTACGGTGTGTTTGTAGAACTGGCACCCGGTATTGGTGGCATGATTCACATCAGCGACCTGAGCTGGTTGAAGCGCTTTAATCATCCTTCCGAATACACTAAAGTTGGCGAGCACATTGATACCGTCATCCTTGGTATTGATAAAGAAAACAGGAAACTTCAGCTGGGTCACAAACAACTGGAAGAAGATCCCTGGAATACCCTGCAGGATACATTTGCCATTGGCAGTATTCATGAGGGAACAGTGATCCGCCGCGATGATAAAGGCGCCATTGTACAATTGCCCTACGGGCTGGAAGGCTTTGCGCCGAACCGTCACCTGGCAAAAGAAGATGGCAAGAGCATCGGTGCTGATGAAACGGCTCAGTTTATGGTGATAGAGTTTGACCGGAACGAGAAGCGAATCGTGTTATCCCATACACGTATCTGGGAACAAGCTGTAGTAGAAGAGAAAGAAGCTGCTAAAAAAGAAGCCCGTTCTGAAGCAGAAAAAACGAAAAAGGCAGTAAAAAATATCCAGAGCAAAGTGGAAAAAGCTACACTGGGCGACCTGGGAGTATTGGCTGACCTGAAGAAGAAAATGGAGAGCGGAGAGGCTGGAAATGAAAGTACAGAGTCTAAATAAACTGTACAATATAAAAGGTAAACCCCTGCTAGTGCAGGGGTTTTTTTATGCCCGGTCAACAACCATTCTCGAAATAAAATCATTTACTTAACTTGAGCTCCGATTGGATGAATGCTGTATGAGTAAACTCACGGAGAAATTAAAACGTGTACACATTGTTAAAGCTATTGTTTATGCAATAGTGGGCCTTATATCTTACCCTGGGCTGGTATGGATTAACAGGCTTAAAATTTCAGGTACCGAACATTTAAAAAATCTTCCCAAAAAAAACGTCATCTTCGTTAGCAACCACCAGACATATTTTGCTGATGTGATCACGTTTCTGCACATCTTTTGTGCTGTTAAATGGGGAAAACAAAACCGCCTGGGCATTCCTTATTATCTGCTGAATCCCTTTACCAGGGTGTATTATGTAGCGGCAGAGCAAACGATGAAAGGGAGTTGGATCAGCCGATTTTTTACACTGGCCGGCGGGTTAACAGTCAAAAGAGTATGGAATAAAGAGTCGAAGGAAGCGAGGAAAGGGCTCGATCCATCTGATACCCGCAAGATAGCGAAGGCACTGGAAGATAGCTGGGTCATTACTTTTCCGCAGGGAACTACCAAGCCCTTTGCACCCGGCCGCAAAGGCACAGCGTATATTATCAAACAAACAAAACCCATTGTGGTGCCGGTTGTCATCAACGGTTTCTGGCGGGCCTTTGACAAAAAGGGACTAAAGTTTAAAAAGAAAGGTACGACGCTGACGGTTCGTTTTAAAGCTCCTTTGCAAATTGATTTTGACGCCTCTTCAGAAGCGATTACCGATCAGCTAATGGATGCCATTGAGCAAAGCCGTGAATATATGATGAAAGGACCGCATCACTGGAAAACAAATCATTAAGAAGGGCCGTTTGCGTACTCGTTTTATTGCTTTATAAATAAGGCTTTCAGTTCTGCGGCATCATCCGGTTTCATTTTGCCGCCAAGGATCAGTCGCACCTGCCTGCGGCGTAAAGCACTCTCAAAAAGTGATTTTTCCTCATCCGTTTCCGCAATCAGCTGCGGCACTTTTCGTGGCTTACGGTTAGGGTCAAGCGCTACAAATGTATAATAAGCTTCGTTGCTTTTATATTTATACTGGTGTGTCAGATCTTCGCCCCATACTTTCAGGTGAATTTCCATCGAACTGTTAAATGCCCTGGTAACTTTCGCCTCGATGTGCACCACGTTTCCCAGTTTGATGGGGTTTTCAAATGAAATATTATCGACAGAAGCAGTTACGACGGGGGCATTGCAGTGTTTCTGGGCGGCCAGGGCTGCTGCAATATCCATCCAATACATTAAGCGTCCGCCCATCAGGTTGCCAAATACATTGGTATCGTTGGGTAAAACGAGCTCTGTCATGACCGTGAGACTTTGACTGGCTTTTCTTGCTTCCATAATCGAAAAATAAATATCCGCAAAGATAAGCAGCCGTTACGCACCTCAGGCTCTTTCTGCCAAAACAAACTCTTTTTCTTTTTTTAATAAAGCTTTTTCACATTTCTTCCAGTAACTAAAAAAGGAACTGTAAAATCCCTGAATGTGTGGAAACATCCAGTCTCTGCTGTCTTTATTGCCAGGATAATGCTTGAAAGCCGGATGTTCTTTTGAAAAAATGGCGGGAAACTGCGAAAGCCCCGGTATTTCGTACACTTCACCGGTGAAAACCTGGAGGCCTTCAATATTTTTAGACAGGTCAAGTATGAATTGAATCACATGCTCGCTTACCGGGTATTGCTTGAAGTGAGAGGGCTCCAGTACCAATATGCGGTTTGCCTTTTCTTCCTGTCGCCAGGCTGGATCAAGATTATAGGAATTATAGAGCAACAATGGTAAAGAATGGTCGAGCGTTAACTCTCTGGATGCCGGTAAATGCGTTTCGAAATGTAATGCAGAAGAATCCTTCAATATATCCGGGACAGGTGTTTCGTGCAACTCCTCGTACGACTTATCTAAAAAAGTATGTTGCTGATGGCTGTTTGTGTATTTATTAATATTGTCCTGGTTACAGTAATATTTCCTGCCTGAAAATGTTCCTGCAACCCACTGCCAGTTGCAGGCGTTGCTGGCAAGGTCACCATCCAGCAGGTGGTAATACATCCATTGAGAGGGCATTTGCCAGTAAGCTTTTGCTATATTACAGGCGATGCTTGCTACGTACATACGCAGATGGTTATGCATGTAACCAGTTTTATACAGTTGCTGCACGGCGCGGTCAATGCTCTGAATCCCGGTGGAAGCAGTGGCTATTGCTGTTGGCATTTTACTGTGAAGTACCCCGGTATTGGCATGGCGGATGTCATTGAATAAATCTTCTTCGAGCTGCTGCCATGCACGCTGAAAATATTCCCGCCAGGCAAGTTCCTGTAAAAATTTTTTTATTTCAGCCAGTTCAAATCCCCTGGCAAGCAGGCTGTTCAAAACTTGTTTTGTACTGATTACACCACGTGAAATATAAGGCGACAGCATGGTCACATCGCCATGCAGAAAATTCCTGTTCCTGGCATAACTGATGGGATCTATTTGATCAAGCTGCTTAATTATATCATTGTAGTTGGTGGTAAACGGCATATCAGGTTTATTATGTCAAACAGTCCATTCGCAAATTGGTTTGATAAGGTTGCCTGCAATCTGCTTTTGTTCAATTGTTTTTTGTATTGGTGCCGTATTTCGTAAACAAAAACATTTGCCGGGATTGCCTGGTTTTACCCTCTGAACAATGCTGGTAATGAGGTTGCCGGGCGAATTGCACAAACAATCAGGCTGTAATAATTCGGTGTTCTTTTAATAACGTTGTGGTAAGTTCTTTTCCTTCCTGCAGGTTTTTGTAGGATCGCACATCGCATAGCAGCATGGTATGATCGCCTGCAT
>DASTSN010000091.1:0-14715 GCA_035760665.1 Chitinophagaceae bacterium
TTATCAGTAAACGGCCGGTGCAGCACATTACGCAATTCACGACAGCAGAGAAAAAATCTCTTGCGGGTATTTTAAAAAAGTTAACGGTCAAATACGATAATCTTTTTCGTATCTCCTTTCCGTATTCAGCCGGTATGCACCAGGCGCCGGTAAATGATGGAGAGCACCCGGAATGGCATTGGCATATGCATTTTTATCCGCCGCTGCTGCGTAGCGCTACGGTAAAAAAATTTATGGTAGGATACGAAATGCTCGCCACGCCGCAACGAGATATTACAGCAGAAGCAGCTGCAGAAAAATTACGATCATTAAGCGAAATACATTACACTGAACAGGAATAATAAAAATGGAGAAGCATAAAATACTTGTTACGGGCGGACTTGGATTCATTGGTTCACACACGGTGGTGGAATTGCAGCAGGCAGGTTATGACGTGGTGATTGTGGATAACCTCAGCAATTCACAATTATTCATCCTTGACCGAATCAAACAAATATCCGGCATTACTCCTGTGTTTTACCAGTTAAACATGCTGGAAAAAGAAGCACTGGAGAATTTGTTTGCCAATGAAAAAAATATTTCAGCGGTCATTCATTTTGCCGCTTTTAAAGCGGTGGGTGAATCAGTGAATGAGCCCATCAAATATTTTCATAACAACCTGTGCGCATTAATTCATCTGCTGATGTGCATGGAAAAATATGCGGTAACTAACCTGGTGTTTTCATCTTCGGCAACGGTATACGGTGACCCGGAGGAATTGCCTATTAAAGAAACCACGCCATTTAAAAAAGCGATTTCTTCCTACGGCAGTACCAAACAAATGGGAGAGGAGATACTGGAGAAAACAGCGGCTGTTAAAAATATTACGACTATTGCCTTACGTTATTTTAATCCCGTGGGTGCTCATGCCAGCGGATTGATTGGTGAATTACCGCTGGGCATTCCGAATAACCTGATGCCCTATATCACACAAACGGCTGCGGGTATCCGTGAGCAACTGGTTGTTTATGGCAACGATTACAATACGCCGGATGGCACCTGCATCCGTGATTATATCCATGTAACCGATTTGGCTAAAGCACATGTGAAAAGTTGCGACCGGCTTATTCAGCGTTTGGCAAACGAAAAATATGAAGTGTACAATATCGGAACCGGTAACGGTTATTCCGTACTGGAAATCATCAACGCTTTTGAACAATATAATAACCTGAAGCTGAATTATACAATAGGAACAAGGAGAGCAGGAGATGCAGCAGCTATGTACGCCGCTGTATCAAAAGCAGAAACATATTTGCATTGGAAAGCGGAACTCGGCATTAAAGAAATGGTGACAAGTGCCTGGCATTGGCAACAGAAACTAACGGAAGCTGTTTAAATTAATGATATGAAACTAGAACTAATTGACTATCTCGTAATTGCTGTGTATTTTCTTTTTGTCGTAACCATTGGGTATGTTTTAAAAAAGAAAATAAAAACAGGAAATGATTTCCTGATGAGTAACCGCAATATCCCGTTGTGGATTACCTCACTTGCTTTTATTTCGGCCAACCTGGGTGCGCAGGAAGTGTTGGGTATGGCGGCGAACGGCGTGAAATACGGTTTGTACACCGTTCACTTTTATTGGTTAGGTGCCTCTTTAGCCATGATTTTCCTTGGTGTGTATATGATGCCGTTTTATTACGGCAGTAAGGCTCGGTCGGTACCGGAATACCTGGCCCTGCGGTATGACGAAAAAACAAGAGGGTTTAATGCGGTGACCTTTGCCGTGATGACAGTGTTCTCCTCTGGTATTTCGCTCTATGCACTGGCCATGCTTTTGAAAATTATTCTGGGCTGGGATTTTAATATGTCTGTTTTTTTAGCAGCAGGTATTGTGCTCGTTTATACGTTCCTGGGAGGTTTAACGAGTGCGGTATACAACGAGGTATTACAATTCTTCTTAATTGTACTGGGCATTGCACCGCTGGTGATTATCGGCATGGAAAAAGCCGGAGGCTGGCAGGGAATCCTGCAACATGTTGAAGCTTCCAAAATGCATGTGTGGAAAGGTATGGCCAGCGCTTCCACCAACCCGATGGGTGTGGATGCTTTCAGTTTAGTTTTTGGATTGGGATTTGTACTGGCGTTTGGCTATTGGTGTACTGATTTTTTAGTGGTGCAACGGGCTATGATTTCCCGTAACCTGAATGAAGCACAGCGAACACCTATCATCGCTACTGTTCCCAAAATATTAATGCCGGCTGTGGTGATTATGCCCGGTATTATTTTGCTGGCCTTACAATCACAGTTTAAAGGGTTTGAGCTCCCGGTAAATGCTGCGGGGCAAACGGATTATAACATGGCCTTGCCTGTTTTGCTTTCGCATCTTTATCCCAATGGTATTTTGGGTGTGGGGGTTACGGCATTGATTGCTTCATTTATGAGTGGTATGGCAGGTAATGTAACGGCATTCAATACGGTGTTTACGTTTGATATTTATCAGTCTTATATAAAAAAACATGCCTCGGAAAAACATTATTTGTATGTAGGGAAAGCCACAACGATTGCAGGCATACTTATCTCGATTGCCACAGCCTATATTGCCCGGAGCTTTAATAGTATCATGGATTTGCTGCAACTGGTCTTCAGCTTTGTAAACGCTCCGTTGTTCGCCACCTTCTTCCTGGGTATGTTCTGGAAACGTACCACCGCTAACGGTGCTTTTTACGGACTGTTGAGTGGTACTGCGGCAGCGGCTTTAACGCATGGATTAACGACGGCTGAAGGCAAAGGCGGATGGATAACGAACTTGCATACATTCTATTCCGGAACGGGGCAGGCATTTACCATTGCGTGGATTGCTTTTGTAGTTTGTTTTGTCATTACGGTTATCATCAGCTTGTTTACGGAACCTAAGGAGGAAAAGAGTTTGATTGGACTGGTATACAGTTTAACACCCAAGCAAAAAGATGCAGCGAAAGTATGGTATAAAAATCCGTTGATATTAGGTTTGATTATTTTGGCAGTGACCATTACGCTCAATATTATTTTCTTCTAAAAAGAATTACGCATGAAAAAATTATTGGATTTACGTTTTGTAATCGGGCTCTTTTTTTTCATAGTGGGTGCACTATTGGTGATATATTATTTTATGAATCCCAATGGAATCGCCACACCAACTGTCAATATTACTTGTGGTTCTCTTTTCATTTTGTTTGGCGCCGGCATGATTTTTTTATCTTATTTCAGTAAAATCAGTGAAGAGTGAAAAGCCGGGTATTCCTTGCCTGATTTGTAATGAAGTCTGCTGTTCAAAAGGCTGATCCTGTAATGTAAAACCTGGAATTAAACTTTTTTTGTGTCATAAGAATACAAAGATTGTTACGGTAGAAATATTTTCAGATTTTACAGCCTAAAATAGTATTGTAGAGTAAAAGAATTTTCTATGATGCTAATTAATTCATTTTTCTGCTTGTCCTAAATACAATAAAATGAGACGGAAGAAATGGATTTATATACTTATTGGGACTTTTATTTTCTGGCTACGACCAGGTTTTACAAAAGCACAAGCACAGGATGCAAGCCAACAAAAACCCAATATTATTTTTATACTGACGGATGATTTAGGCTATGGTGATATCGGTGTGTTTTTCCAGAATCAAAGGAAGCAGGCTGCTGTTCCAGGTTTGCCTTACGAATTAACACCGCATATTGATGAACTGGCAAAGATGGGTGCGCAGTTTACACAGCAATATTGCAATGCGCCGGTCTGCGCTCCGTCTAGGGCTTCGCTGCTAACAGGCGTTAACCAGGGAAATGCCCATGTTCGCGATAACCAGTTTGATAAAGCATTAGAAAATAATCATACCATCGCCAGTGTTTTAAAACAGGCGGGATACACTACCATTGCCATTGGCAAATGGGGATTACAGGGCGTGAAAGAAGAAGGCCCGAACTGGCCGGCGCATCCGTTGAAGCGCGGGTTTGATCACTACTTTGGCTACATGCGTCACCGTGATGGACATGAGCATTATCCTGTGGAAGGCGTTTATCGCGGAAAAAAAGAGGTATGGAAAGATTACACGAACGTGGCGGCCGGTCTTGACAAATGTTATACCACTGATTTGTGGACGGCTTATGCTAAAAAATGGATTATTGATTATGAAAAAACAAATGGGAAGCAGCCATTTTTTATGTACCTCGCTTATGATGCACCACATGCTGTGCTGGAGCTGCCCACGCAAGCCTACCCCAACGGCGGCGGCCTGCATGGCGGCCTTCAATGGCTGAATGAACCCGGCCATATGATTAGTACAGCATCGGGAACAGTTGATTCTTATGTATATCCTGAATATGCCAATGCCATGTATGATAATGATCATAATCCTGGTACAGCAGAACTGCCCTGGCCTGACACCTATAAACGGTATGCCACTGCCACCAGGAGAATTGATGACGCTGTGGGAGACCTGATGCAGCTGCTCGCAGACCTGGGAATCAGGGACAATACCCTGGTGGTTTTTACTTCTGATAACGGTCCTTCCATTGAGTCATATCTGCCGGCCTCTTTCGTGCCCAATCATCCAACATTTTTTGCCAGCTATGGGCCTTTTGATGGCATCAAAAGGGATTGCTGGGAAGCCGGTGTGCGAATGCCTTCGCTTGCAGTCTGGCCAGGCCATATTGCACCTGGAAAAATTATCAATACCCCATCTATGCTATCCGACTGGTTGCCCACTTTTGCTGATGTGGCAAATATTCCCGCGCCTGCACGAACAGATGGTGTTTCGCTGCTTCCTTCTTTAACGGGAAAAGGTAAGCAAGAGCAATCGCTGGTGTACGCCGAATATTTTGAGGGTGGAAAGACACCTGCTTTCCCTGAATTTGAACCATCGAGAAGAGGGAAAAAAAGAAACCAAATGCAGCTGATACGAATGGGTAATTTAGTGGGTGTCCGGTACGATATTCAATCAGCCAATGATGATTTTGAGATTTACAATGTGGTAAGAGATCCAAAAGAAACAAACAACCTGGCCACTAAGCCAGGCTTTGAAAAAATGCAGGCAAGAATGAAAGATAAGGTGTTGCAGGTAAGACAGGCAGATCCAGAAGCCAAACGTCCGTACGATGAGGCGCTGATTCCGGCAGTAACCATTCAAAAAAAATTACATAAAGGTTTACGCTGGAAGTTTTTTGAAGGTAACTTTCCCTATGTCATTGCTGCGAAAGGAATGAAACCGGAAAGGTCAGGCGTACTAAAAAATACCGGGAATAAAACTGAAATCGGGAAGAAAGGAATGATATTATACGAGGCGTACATCAGGGTTCCTGAAGATGGGAAATATAATTTTTTATTTGAAACTTCCGGGAAGGGTTTTGTTCGTTTGCACGAAGCCGAATTTTTTGATGCAGACTTTGAATACGTCCCGGGTACAGTATTGTCGCAGGTTGTGTATCTGAAAAAAGGCTTTCACCCGGTAACAATTAGCTTGTTAGCAGAATCCAGCCAGGGGAATATACCCGTAATTCGATGGGAGGCGGCTGATCAGGCGACCGGACATAATTTTAAAAATGTAGATTTTTATTACTGATAGATAACCGGGCTGCATACATGTTCCTGATTCTTTGATTTAGCAGTAAGGGAGCGAAGGTTTTATTGACTTGGTTCGCTTCTTATTTTTTTTATGAAAAGGGATTAATCATTCTGTTCTATTTCCGGATACATCGGCTGACCGGTTTTTTCATCGATTGGGAATTGTGCATTTTCTTCTTTCAGCATATTCAGCAGTTGCTGCGCCATCGCTTTGGCTTTGGCAGGATATTGGGCAAGAAGATTATGCTGCTCGCCAATATCATCTTTCAAATTATATAATTCCGCTTTATGCAGGCCGTAGAAGTAAATCAATTTCCAGTCGCCTTTGCGGATAGCGCTGTAGGGCCCCATCCCTTCTGATTCCGGTACCATTTTATATTGTTTGGAACGTTGCGCACCCTCCTGCCAGTTGTTAGGAAAATGCCAGATGATTGCCCGGCTGGTATCTCTTAATTGATTGTTTTTCAGAAAAGGGATGATGCTTTTTCCATCAACTTTTTGTACGGTGCGATAATTGTTGATGCCGGCCATTTGTAAAATAGTGGGGAAGAAATCTTCTATCATCACATACTGGTCATTAGTGGTTTTCGCTTTAGTAACGCCGGGCCAGTACACCATCATAGGTTCCCGGATGCCGCCTTCATAACCGGAACCTTTACCGGCTTTTAACGGCAGATTATGGGTGAATGGTTTTCCACCACGGGGAGGAACCAGTGAAAGCCCGCCATTATCTGACATAAAAATGATGATGGTATTTTTCATCATATCGTATTTCTCTAAATAATCCATCAGGTCCCCCAGACTTTTGTCCATGCCTTCCAAAAGGGCAGCATACATGGCTTCTTCCTTACTTAAACCGGCATCAATGTAATGCTGGTAAAAACGATTATCTGCTTTGTATTGTGCATGTACCGCATAATGCGCCATGTATAAGTAAAAAGGCTTTTTGAGGTAACGGGCATTATCCAACGCTTTTTTTGCTTCGATCGTAAGCGCTTCTGATAAGAAAATATCTTTCCCATGATACTGTTCCAGTCCCGGGATAGCTGCCGGGGTATAACCTCCTTTTACTTCATTGCCAAAATTGTCTGTGCCTAAGTAACTTTTGGGTCCGCCTACAGCTGACCCGGCAATATTGATATCGTACCCAAGATTAAGCGGGTCGGCGCCTAAAGTAGGATAGGATGCCATGTGTGACTTACCCACGTGAATCGTATAATAACCGTTTTCACGCAGTATTTCTGCAATAGGTGTGGCATAAGTGGTGTGTGGTGTATCAGGGACGGGACTTAAACCATTGTAACTCCATTCCGGGAATTTTATACCGGGGTAAGGCTCATCCGTTGGATGGTTTTCATAAAAGCTGGTCCAGTTCGTTACCCTGTGCCGGGCCGCATTCATGCCTGTTTGCAAACTAACTCTTGAAGGCGTACATACACAAGTGGCGTAAGCTTGCGTAAACTTTACCCCCATGGAAGCCAGTCGCTCCATATTGGGTGTGTGATATTTCTTGTTGAGTGGGGTTGTTTCTTTATAAAATGGAACCGAGCAGTCCTGCCACCCCATATCATCCACTAAGAAAAAGAGAATGTTTGGTTGCTGAACTGCAGCATTCTTATTTGCTTTAACCTGGGCCGCTAACGGTATATGGCAAATATTGAGAAAAGTCTGCATGCAGATAAAAACAAACAACTTTTTCATTTATTATTACTTGTAGTGAAAGGAATTAATTATTTGAATCTTGAATCTTTTTTAGTAATTGGGCTAAAGCTTTTACTTTCTCAGGATATTTCGTTGCCAGGTTTTCTTTTTCTCCTTTATCATTTTTTATGTTATAGAGTTGGGGCTCTTTAGCATTACCCATTTCCATATTTTTATTTTTCATAATCGCCATTCCGGGATGCGGTGGAATGTATTTCCAGTCGCCCTGAATAATAGCCAAACCCGTCATACCCTGTTCCACTAAGCTGCTTCGGCCATTCTGTGATTTTCCCAATAAAACATCCAGTAATTCTTTACTATCCGGGGCTGCTTTTTCTGGAAGTGGTTGCTGAATCAATTTTGCAAACGACGCAATGAAATCGTTTTGCCCGATTAAAGCAGCAGAAATTTTAGTAGGTTTTATAAACCCCGGCCAACGTATTATAGTGGGGACCCTGGTGCCTGCATCAAACTTACTGTACTTTCCACCTCTGTATGGTCCGCCGGGTTGATGGCCATTTAGTAATTCAACCGCGCCATCTTCATACCCATCATTTAAAACCGGGCCATTATCGCTGGAGAAAACAACAATTGTATTCCCGGTAAGATGAAGACTGTCTAGCAAATGAAGAATCTTGCCGGTATTTTCGTCTAACTCCAGCAGGGCATCACCCCTGGCACCCATACCGCTTTTACCTTTAAAGCGGGGATTCGGTACACGGGGTACATGCACATCTTGTATAGCAAAATACAAGAAGAACGGATGTGATTTGTTTTCACTGATAAATTGCATGGCCTTATCTGTGAGTACATCGCTCATGATTTCATCATTCCAGTAGGCTTTGTGCCCGCCTTTCATATAACCAATCCTGCTTACGCCGTTGATGATGGTGCCACTATGTTGCGAGTCGGCTTTCATGCGTAAAAGTTCCGGGTGTTCAATACCGGTAGGGTCATTGCCCACCTGGTTTTTATAATTTACTACAATGGGGTCGTTAGGATCCAGGTTTAGTACCTGGTGATTTTCTACATACACACAAGGTACCCTGTCGGGTGTGGCGGGTATTATAAATGAATATTGAAAGCCAAGGTCATTAGGACTGGGTTTGATGATGCCATTCCAGTCGGGCCCGGTTGCTCCACCCAAGCCAAGGTGCCATTTACCAATGGCTGCCGTTTGATAACCCGCCTGCTGAAAAAGATCAGCCAGTGTAAATTGATCTTCCGGGATGATAGAGCCGGCATCTCCGGCGGCAATACCCGTCCCTTTTTTTCTCCAGGGATATTCTCCTGTTAAAAAACCAAAGCGGGATGGTGTACAGGTGGAAGAAGTGGCGTGAGCATTGGTAAATCGTATTCCTTCCTTAGCAATCCTGTCGATATTGGGCGTATGAATTTTTGTAGCACCATAACAACTGATATCGCCATATCCCACATCGTCTGCATAAATGATTACCACGTTCGGTCTGGTATTCTTTTGTGCCGTAGCCGGGGAACTGCATACCAGCAGTGTAATCGTTGCCAGCAGGCAGGTAAATTTAATCATGATGTTCCTTTACTGTTTTTAGTTCAATACTACAGGGCTTAAGGTTTTTGCCGGTCGCCTTTACCAAAATAGTTCCAGCCGATTGACCTGACTGAACATAAACCATGCATTTCCCATAGAAAGCCTTCCGTTCCGGCACCTCAAACGATGCTAAGCTTGTCGGGTCTCCGTTTCCCACTGCTCTCAATTTACCGGCACCGGCTACATGAAATTGTATCAGGTCGTCGGAAAGGGGGCAGGTGTTACCATCTTTATCTGCAATGGTTACTGTAATCAACGCTATGTCTTCACCGTTGGCAGTCAGGTTTGTTTTGTCGGCTTTCAGCAGAATCTGTGCTGGTTGCCCGGCAGTTTTAATAATTTTTTCTTCTGCCAAATTCCCTTCAGCATCGTAACCTACAACTTTTAATTCACCCGGTTCATAAATGGTATTTTCCCATCGCAGGCGATAGCTGTCCAGTAGATTGGAGTGGTTGAATGTTTTTTTACCAAAACTTTTTCCATTAATAAAAACTTCTGCAGAGGGATAGTTGGTATACACGTAAACCGGCACATTTTCGCCTTCCCGGCCTTTCCAGTTCCAATGTGGCAACACATGCAATACCTTTTGTGCGGACCAATGACTTTGATAGAGATAATAACGATCTTTTGGTATCCCGCACAAATCAACAATGCCAAAATAAGAGCTTCTGCTGGGCCAGTTATTGTTGTAAGGTGTTGGTTCACCCAGGTAATCAAACCCGGTCCATACAAATTCTCCTGCAACAAAATCGTTGTCCTGGTTTTTCCATTCGGTATCTGGTAATTGAGACCAGCTGCAATATTCAAGGTCGTACGACGAAGACTGGTTATCGGGCCAGGTTTTCATTACTCCAATAGCTGGAGGTAATTTATAAACCCCTCTTGAACTGACCGTGGAAGCAGTTTCAGTTCCCAAAATAACCCACCCGGGATGTTGTTGATGAAGGGTTGCATAAAATCCGGGTTTATAGTTCCAGCCCGGGATATCCACGGCATCGGCCAATCCGTTTTTGATGGCGGCATTCATATTGTTAAAGCCGGCTGTCACGGGGCGGGTTGTATCGTAAGTATGGCATATGTCAGTAAGAAACCGGGCAACCGAAGCTCCATCTTTTTCATTCTGCTCTCTTACTTCATTGCCGATGCTGTACATAACTACGGCGGGATGGTTGCGGTCTCTTTTTATCATTGCTGCCAGGTCTTTCTCTGCCCATTGATCAAATAATAAGTGGTATCCATTTTTTACTTTCGCTGATTTCCATTCGTCAAATGCTTCATCGATAAAATAAAAACCGAGCTCATCACATAATTCCAGCATTTCAGGGGCATGAGGATTGTGGGAGCCGCGAATGGCATTGCAACCCATTTCCTTTAACAGCTGCAGGCGGTAGCGGAGCACTGATTTGTTCATAGCCATGCCTAAAGGACCTAAATCGTCGTGCAGGCAAACGCCTTTTAATTTCACGGTATTTCCGTTAACCTGCATACCTTTTTGCGGAGAAAATGTTATAGATCTTATACCAAATTGGGTTTTATATTCATCAATCATTTTATTTCCTCTTTTGATGCTGCTTACCGCGTAATACAGCACGGGATGATCTGCCGACCAAAGATCAGGTTCTTTAATGTTGATTTCCTGCGTGTTTATACCGGTTTTCGGCGAACTGCTGACTTCCCCAATTTTTTGATGCTGCTGGTTATAGATGGCTGTTACCAGGCGAATGTTGTCAACAGGTATATTCCCTGTTTCAAGTGTAGTTTGAATATTTATCAGTGCCTGATCAGTTGAAATCTGCGGTGTGGTAATAAATGTTCCCCAGGGAGCAATGCGTAAGCTGTTTGTTTGAACGAGGCGCACTTCTCTGTACAAACCGGCTCCGGGATACCATCTGGAAGATTCGGGAAAGTTCTCCAGTCTCACGGCAATCACATTATCTTTTCCAAACTCAATAAGTGGAGTAATAGTCAAGTGAAAAGAGGAGTAGCCGTATGGCCATTCCCCGGCAAAGCGATTATTGACATATACTTTGGCATGGCTCATGGCACCGTCAAATTCCAGGTAAAAGTTTTTGCCCTGATCCTGCTTACGAAACTGTACATGAAGACGGTACCAGCCCACACCGGCATATGGAAGGCCGCCGGTTCTGCCAGATCGCACCTGTGCTTTCTGCTCGCCATCCTCCATTACCTGTACTTTTTGCAAATCATTTTCTTCACGAAAAGGTCCACTGATGGCCCAGTCATGCGGCACTGTTACTTTTTGCCAGTCTTTTTCATTCAATCCAATTTTTGCGCCATCGGGCACATCTTTATTGATAAACAGCCAGCCAGATTTTAGTTCGGTGACTACCCGGCCGGTTTGTGCGAAAACGGAATGCCAGCCCGCAAGGAGCAGGAAGAAGGCGGCGACGTACTTGATTGCTAAACAGACGGGAGCTGATTTGTGAAGCATTTTAAGTTTTGGTTTAATACCGGTCAAAAAGAATAAACAAAATAGCTTTCTCTTCAAAGTTTGTAGTTATTTGACAGCCACTAAGGGCATAACACTTCAAAATGGGGGGGTAATTTGTTCAATCTGCTTAAAACAGCATTGCTTCTGTCTTGAATTTATGAATTCTGCCTTAAATTGAGGCAAAAGCAGATTGTGTTATGCATAATCGTGTCTTTCCATTAAGCCAGCCTTTCATCTTATGAGATAGTGTGTTTTGAAATCCGTACCTGCTAATAACGATTTGCATGCCATACAGAAGAAAGAGACGCATTATTCACATTTGTTGTTGCCTGCTTGCTGCCTGTGGTAACTGGATGACTTCCGCAGGCCAGGTTAGCGTTGAAAATAATATTACAATTGATAACGGGCTGATCAATAATGAAGTAACGGCTATTCACCAGGATCGTTACGGATTTATCTGGTTTGGTACACGGGGCGGATTAAATAAATACAACGGGTATGAATTCAATACCATCCGTTCGGTACCCGGCTCCTCCAATAACCTTCCTAACCAGGCCGTGGAAGTAATAGCCGAATCCGGGAATTTGTTGTGGATTGGTAATAAAACAGGCGGTTTAAACAGTTATGATATCCTCACAGACTCCATCACCCATTATAATCCACCCGCTGCAGTAAAAATACAAGAGATCAAATCCTTGCTGGTTACCAAATCCGGGGATCTGTTCATAGGCGCTTTACACGGTTTGTATATCCTGCGGAAAGGGATATTTGTGACTGTTGACAATCGTCTTACGGTTTCTTCGTTAGCCCGTGATTCCGCCGACGGCATTTGGGTGGGTACAGTATTTGGCCTTTATAAATACAATCCGCAACAGAATAAACTGGATTCAATATCCCTGGGACCTAAGCGTTTTGAGGTCACGTCCATTGCAGTCGATAACCAGTCTAAATGCTTATTCCTGGGTACCTGGGGCAATGGTCTTGTGAGATACAACCTGGAAGACCATTCTTATAAGAAGTACCTCTCCTCGCCTGATCCGGGCGGACTAACCAGCAACAATACCTACCGGGTAATGATTGACAGAAACCGGAATGTATGGGTAGGCACCTGGGGAGGCGGACTCAACAAGTTTGATATTAATTCGGAAGTATTTGAAAGCTTACGGATTAAACCATTAAATGTTTTTAATACAGATTATGACATCGTGCTGTCCATCCTGCAGGATAATGCCGGCATTTTATGGATTGGCACTGATGGGGGCGGCATTTGTAAAGTAGACCCGTACCGAAAAAAATTTAATACCATCACCAATACGGATGTGAACAAACCCATATTGGAAAACACCCATATCACTGCCGTTTACGAAGACAGGCATAGCGGGTTTTGGCTGGGAACGAAAGGAGGCGGGTTGTATTTCTCGGCAGATAAAAAGCACTTTCTTCATAAAGATGTGGGGACGAATCCCATTCGGGTCAATACATTTTTTGAAAATAATAATGATTTGTGGGTGGGTACAGGAGATGGCTTGGTGATTTTAAAAGACTATGACCATGTCTTTCGGCCACTGTGGGTCAAAAGGTCAAACACAGATACAAGCGGGTTAAGCGGGCCAAAAGTTACAGCGATTGTCAAAGACAAAAACGGGATTATCTGGGTGGGCACGCAGGAGCATGGACTAAACAGGGTCATCGATTTTCACAATGAAATTCCTGTTTTTAAACACTACCCGGAACGGGTAGGTGTGGCAGGAGCGATTCAGAACGACAGGATCAGCTGCATGCTCGTGGATAAGAGTAACCGTTTATGGGTGGGCACCTACGACGGGCTGCATGTATACAACCGGGAAAATGACAATTTTGAACTGATAAAAACGGCTGATCAAAATAGCAAAGGCCTATCCAATAACACGATTCTTTCCCTGGCTGAGGATAGTTATGGTACTATTTGGGTGGGCACACAGCAGGGATTAAACAAGCTTTCTTTTTCGGAGAGCGGTAAATTCAGCATTGAATCTTTTTATCAGTGTGCTGGTTTCCCCAATGATTATGTTCACGCTGTGCTGATCGATAATGAGAATAACGTATGGATGAGTACAAATAAAGGCATAACAAAATACAATATCCGTACAAAGAACTTCAGGAATTTTGATATCCGCGACGGAGTTTCTTCCAATACCTTTTCCGAAAATATTTCTTACAGAAGACCGGACGGAGAAATGTTTTTCGGCAGCATCAATGGTGTAACTTATTTTTATCCCGACAGCATTTATTTAAATCACTACAAGCCTCCGGTTTACATTACAAATCTGCAGATCAACAACCAGGATGTTGCAGTAGGCAATACTATCATGAATAACAAAGTGCTTTCGAAGGCTTTGTTTCTGACTCCCCAAATCAAACTTTCTTACAAAGAAAATATCATTTCCTTTTCGTTTGCGGCCCTGGATTATCATGCCTCTGATAAAAACCAATACCAGTATCAGTTAGAAGGGTTTGATGATAAATGGGTGGATGCGGGCAGCCGGAGAACCGTGACTTTTACAAGTCTCCCTTCGGGTTCGTATACCTTTAAAGTTAGAGCCTCCAACAGCGACCAGATGTGGAGCGATGATATTGCCACTTTGCAAATTGCCATTTCGGCTCCGCCATGGAAAACGTGGTGGGCCTATTTGATTTATTTCCTCATCATTGGCGGGTTGCTGTGGTTGTCGCGGTATATTAAACTGAAGCGGATTTACCTGCAAAACAGGCTGGCAATCGCCAACTTAAACTATGAGAAAGAACATGAAATTGCCGAGATAAAAAGCCGGTTTTTTACAAATATCTCGCATGAGTTTCGTACACCACTTACCCTGATGATTGGCCCGCTGGAAGATTTAACGGCAGATGACAAACTTGCCCCCTCTGTAAAAAGTACAATCCGTAAAATTCAAAACCAGTCAAAACGTCTTTTAAGCCTGATAAACCAGTTACTGGATTTTCACAAAGCAGAATCCAATGCATTAACGTTAAATACTGCTTATCATGATATTATTGCCCTGTCGAAATCTGTGGCAAACTCTTTTGAAGAAGAAGCTGACCGTAAGGATATACAGTTTGTATTTCAGGCAGACAAGAAAGAGCTGTTCTTGCTGATTGATAAAGAAAAGGTGGAAAGTATCCTCTACAATTTACTTTCCAACGCCTTCAAGTTTACGCCACCCGGCGGTGACATACAGTTTCGGGTCGAGTATCATCAGCAACCTGCTCCGACCTGTGAAATTATCGTTGCTGATACAGGTAAAGGCGTAAGCGCTGCGGAGAAAGGTAAAATATTTGACCGGTATTACCAGGTAGCCCAGGCCGAGCCGGGAAAATATATGGGTACCGGTATTGGGTTGGCGTTTGTAAAGGATTTGGTGGAATTGCACAACGGATCAATAC
>DASTSN010000092.1:0-22192 GCA_035760665.1 Chitinophagaceae bacterium
CTTCATAGAGGTTTTGTGTAACTCCACACTCCGGCTGAGGTCAAATACGACAGTTGCCGGAGCGGCAATAAATGTGGTTATATGTATTTGTGGCATCCTGAACCTGCTTGACAATCTATTGAAATTGTGCAGCGTGGGAAAACCTTATTCAAAAGGTATTTTCACCACTTTTGCCTGTAACAGCTTATCTCTTATCTTGATAAAAACGCCGGTTCCGGCGGCTGCAAATGCTTTTTGCACATAACCCATGCCAATTGCTTTGCCAAGGCTGGGAGATTGTGTTCCGGAGGTAACAACACCTATGGTAACCCCGGTAGCATCTTTTATTTCGTACCCGTGCCGCGGAATACCTTTATCAATCATTTCAAAACCCGCCAGTTTACGCGTAACGCCGGTTGCTTTTTGTTGTTCCAGTATGTTTTTTGCTGTAAAATCCTTTGAAAACTTTGTGATCCAGCCTAGGCCTGCTTCCAGAGGAGATGTATTATCATCAATATCATTTCCATACAGGCAGTACCCCATTTCCAGGCGCAGCGTGTCCCGGGCGCCAAGGCCGATTGGTTTTATACCCTCCGCAGCACCTGCTGCAAAAATGGCATCCCAGATTGTATCAGCAGCATTGTCCTTATTTTCAAAATAAATTTCCACACCTCCCGATCCGGTGTAGCCTGTAGCACTCACGAGTACATTTTCCACACCAGCGAAGGTTCCTTTCACAAATGTGTAATATTTTAAATTCAGGATATCCATTTCCGTGAGTGGCTGTAAAATTTTTGCAGCGTTGGGTCCCTGGATGGCCAGCAGGCAGGTTTTGTCGGAAATGTTGTGCATCTCTGCATCACCAGTATTGTGTTGCGTGATCCAGTTCCAGTCTTTTTCTATATTTGAGGCATTGACTACCAGCATATAGGCCTTATTGGGTTCAATGCAGTATACCAGCAGATCATCCACTATGCCGCCTGTTACATTGGTCATGCAACTATACTGAGCCTGGCCGGCCACTAATTTAGCTGCATCGTTGGTTGTCACCCGCTGAATTAAATCCAGCGCCTTTTCTCCTTTAATGATAAATTCTCCCATGTGGCTGACGTCGAAGACGCCGGCATTTTTCCTAACGGTATTGTGCTCATCATTAATGCCCGTATAACTGATGGGCATATTGTAGCCTGCAAAAGGGGCCATTTTTGCACCCAATGCTTTATGCTTTTTACTAAACGGAGTATCCTTCATACATCAAATTTGGGAAAACGTGAGCAAATGTAAGCGAATACGCTGAGGTTTAACAAACAGAAAAGGGCCCCTTGAGAAGGGCCCCTGAGCACCCTTTTTTGGGGTGTCCAACTTCAACCTTTCTTAATAAAATATATTACCGAGAGAGAATGTGGGTAATTCATAACTGGCTGTTGCATCACGTTGTGTGTCATCAATGCTTTCTTTGGCAGCTGCGCTGGAGCGAAGGCTGTCTTCTGTCAGTTTTTTCTTATCCTGCTCCAGTTTTCTTTTTTCTTCTTCGAGCCTGCGTTCTCTTTCCTGTATATCTTTTTTCAGCTGGTCTTTATCATTATACCGGTATTGGTCGTCGGTGTTTTCAGTTTTTTGATCCTGGGGTTTTGAAGGGTTCACCAGGTTTCCGTCTTTATCCATCACATAGTCTACCTTGGTTTCCCAGTCAAAATAATTATCCCAGTCCCAGTCTACATCCCAGTCATTTCGCTGCCATCTTCTTTTTTCATAGATGCGCACATCAAAGGGATGAAGCAAATCAACCGACTCATCAAATCGGATGCGTTTACCCACCGGAACTTTTATATTGATAATAATGCGCTGCAACCGAAATTTATCGTCTTTACTAACGGTAAGTCCGCTGCCTAAATTCAGTACACTGTCTGTATAAGAAATATTGTACCTGATATTCCGTGCTCGTTCCGATGCCTCTGTACCATCCCTGCCGGCGCTGTATTTCAACACATCCACGTGATAGTCTGAATCCTCGCTTTTTTCAATGCGTATTTTTATATTGGACATCCGCAACGAATCTTCATTTATATCCCAGCCGGCGTCATCGGCATCAAGCCACCAGAGGTTGCCGGTATACCTGACTTCCGGTTCGTTCACACGGACGATCATTTTACCAGATGCTGGTTGGCTGATCGAGAGCGGTGAATCAATTTTCTGGTTACGCCGAAAATCGTTGCCAATGCTGGCAGCCAGCAGCGATGCACAAATCCATCCAAGTGTCCAGAGGCCACCGAATATCCAGCCGAGGTAGCTATTTTGTGATCTGACCCGCATCATGCGGCGAACGAGCCAGGTAATGAATGCTACCAGTGGAACCGCCAGGAAAAACAGCAAAGTGCCCCAGGCAAAGAGGTTTTGCCAGAAACCATTGAGCACATAATTTTTCAACGGCCATACGCCAACACCTCCAAAAATCAATCCCATAAGTACCACAAATAACGCGAAGGCAATAGTGCCGGCGATAAACAAGAAGAAGGCTTTAAAAAGAACACCAATGATATGTCCTACGCCAATGCCTACACGGCGACCGGCTTCACCCACTTCTTTCCCCCAGCTGGCGCCCCGGCCAGCAGCAAAATCCTTTGCTTTGGCGCTGAATTTCTGTGCAGATTCTTTTACTTCATCTCCAAAATCCTTAGCGCGGTCTTTCATCTGGTCAATACCTTCTTTCACATTTTGCCGGATACTGTTGACATCCACTTTTTCTCCGCGCATTTCCATTTTCTGGTACTGGCTTTTTGCCTCAGGCAACACAATCCATAACACGATGTAGGCAAGGATAAAAGTACCGGTGAGTGATCCAAAAACGATATTTGGGAAAACGGCTCCAACATGAAAGAAAGGCCAGCTTAAAACGCTTAAAAGCACATTGAGCAGCAGCGGTGCAGCAAAAATCAGTCGAATGACATTTGTCTCTTTATTGAAATAGGCTGCAATGCCGCTGGCCACTCCGCCCAGAATCCTGTCTTCCGGATTCCGGTACAGCCGTTTGCCGCCGTATTGCTCAAGATCTTTTTCGGGAAGGATAATCCACAGCAATATATAGATCAGAATCCCCGCACCAAATCCGCCAAAAGTAATAATGGCAAACAGCAGGCGAATGATAGCAGGATCCACATTCAGGTAACTGGCCAGGCCGCTACAGACCCCACCAATGAGTTTATCACTTGAATCGCGGTAAAGCCGGTTACGTCTTTTCGGCTCGGTGTATGTATACGAAGCGCCGCCAGGCTGTTGTTGCGAAGGACCGGCCTTTTCGTCATCCTGCTCATCAAAATCTTCCGGGCGACCCATGGAGGCAACAATTTCATTTACATCATCCTCTGTAATACAACTGGCCCCCTTTCGGATTTTATCATCCATTAATTCGGCAATGCGGCTTTCGATATCGTTGATAATCTCATCACGTCCTTCTTCGTGCGCAAAATACCGGCGCAGACTTTCAATATAGCCCTGCAATTTTTCATAAGCAGAATCTTCAATCGGAATCACCCGGCCACTTAAGTTTATATTGATAATCTTTTTCATTGTAACTGATTTATTGGTTGAAGTGTCTTAGTTCTGGGGTTGCTCATTTTTATGGGTGAGTGTATTAACAGCATTGGATAGTTCAATCCAGGTTTGCTCCAGCTCTTTATAAAAAGTTTCCCCCTTTTCTGTAAGCGAAAAATACTTCCTGGGGGGACCCGAATTACTCTCTACCCAGCGGTAGGTAAGCATATCTGCATTTTTCAGTCGGGTAAGCAGCGGGTACAGGGTACCTTCCAATATGTTGAGATTGGCTGCTTTCATTTCCTCTACTATATCGCTGGGATAGGCTTCTCCCCGGCGTATGATGGATAGAATACAAAACTCCAATATCCCCTTTCGCATCTGGCTCTGTGTATTTTCAATATTCATAGATCATCTGTTTGGAGCTTTCGCCTCCCCCGGCCGGCTCATGGCAGGCGGGCCGGGGAGTAGGAAAAAGCAGTATATAATGAACTTGACAAGACAAAGATAGTGTTACATTTGGTACTATGCAACACAAGGTACCATTTAATTTTTAGTTATTGGCTTTTTCTATTACCAAGAATAAACTTATAATTTTGATTTTCAGATATTTATGTAAAATTGTATTTTTCCTACCTGCGATATCGTTTTGATGAACGGCGCAAATCCGTGTTAAATGCGACCTGGATAAATGGTTGTAGTTTTAAACATTTATATAGTACAAAACCCGCTCTTGTTATTTTTGATCTTTAAAGTGGCTGTATGCTATGCTGAAAATTTTATTGTTCCCGTTGCTGGTTTCTTTACTCGTTACAGCTTGTTCTCAAAAATACCAGGCTTTCACAGATCATTATCGGTTTACAAGTATGGATGGAAGGCCCGACTACAGCAACCTGTATTACTGGGCGGCGCACCCCTGGAAAAAAGATCTGTCTGACAGCATCCCCGGCCCGTTGCAACCTGCACAGCCCGATTCGCTGGCAGATGTTTTCTTTTTACACCCTACCACGTATACCGGAAGCCTGAAAGAAAGCCGGCTGAATGCACCTATCGATGATGAACAAATCAATGCTAAAACAGATTATTCCACCATCCTATACCAGGCCAGCATTTTTAACCAGCATGCCCGCGTGTTTGCCCCTCGTTACCGCCAGGCTCATCTCAGCGCATTTTATACTAGCGATACCGCTGCTGCTAACAAGGCCTTTGATACGGCTTATGAAGACCTGAAACAGGCTTTTTCGTATTATCTGTTGCATTACAACAATGGACGGCCGATTATTATTGCCGCCCATAGCCAGGGCAGCAAACTCGCTGAACGCCTTTTGAAAGATTTTTTTGACAATAAACCCCTGCAACGCCAACTCGTTGTTGCCTATATTGTAGGCTGGCCCGTAACAAAAAATTATTTTACGAGCCTGCCTGTGTGCAAGGACTCATTGCAGACAGGCTGTATCTGCAGCTGGAGAACATTTCGGAAAGGTTTCTTACCCGACTATGTAAAAACAGAGAACGGATCTGCCCTGGCGACAAACCCGCTTACCTGGAAAACCGACAGCCTGTATGCCCCGCGTAAAATGAATGAAGGGAGCATCCTTTATAAATTCAATAAACTTTACAAAAACACAACGGATGCCCAGGTGCACCAGGGAGTATTGTGGGTGAAACGACCCGTATTTCCCTGGAGCTTTCTATACAGGACAAAAAATTATCACCCGGGAGATTATAATTTATACTACCAGAATGTACGGGAGAATGTATACACCCGTATTCGCAGTTTCTTGAACCGGCAGCCCATTAACGACTAACCGAATTGATATAGGCGTTCTCTTCGGCCATCATTTCCACAACTGCATAATGCTTTACATTATTTATCAGTATCTCATCCAGTATATTCATAAGGTTTTGATACGTAGATGCCCCGCACGGCTTAACAATCAGCAATAAGCGATCTTTCGCTGACGATAATTGTTTTTGCTTTTGCCGGATTACGCTTCCTATTCCATCTATCATGGAATAGTTTGTTTCGTATATCGCGTGATTAATACGAGCAACAGTAAAATCGCCCTCCTAATAAAAAAGGCGGTTATCACGGCTAGGCATTACCGTAAGCACCGAAGAGCTTTTGACAAGTAACGGTGGACCCTCTTTCGGCATAAATAAATCGGAAGTCTTCGGTTCACTCATGGTAGTGGTAATTACAAAAAAACATATCAATAAAAAACCCAGGTCTACCATCGGGGTCATATCAATCCGGGGAAATGTTTTTTTATATTTCATATTACCGCGGCGGCGCGTGGTGGGAAAATCTGTCTGCAATTGTGCCATAAGCCCGTAGTTATTGATGAGATGCTCAGAATAAGAATTTCCACAACGGAATCAGCAACCCTAATGACAAAAATCATACGCCGGCCGGCAGCAGTAATTTATTTTTAATTCGTAAATTTTACAAATGAAAACAATCATTCTTCCAACCGACTTTTCCCCCGTTGCCAGCAGCGCTGTTAATTATGGTGTGGAAATGGCTAAGCACATCGGCGCCAGTGTAATACTGCTGAATGTTTATCAAATACCTGTCAGCATGACAACAGACGTTCCCGTTGTGATGGTTTCTGCCGAAGAGCTAAAGAAAAGCTCTGAACAGCAACTGGCCGATCTTAAAAACAGCCTTGAGCATGTAACGTCCGGAGTTGTAAAAATTTATACAGAATCCAGGCTGGGCAATACCGTGGATGAACTGGAAGATTTGTGCACACACATAAAACCTATAGCCGTTGTAATGGGTACAAAAGGCTCCTCGGGTATTGAGCGTATTTTATTTGGCAGCACTACACTGACTGCCATCCGGCACTTAACCTGGCCCGTAATTGTAGTGCCGCCGGGAAAAGCCTTCGGGAACGGTATAAGAAAAATTGGGTTTGCCTGTGATTTTCAAAAAGTAATTGAAACAACGCCAACACAGCTGATCACCGAGTTTGTAAAAGCTTTCAACGCGGACCTACATGTGCTGAACGTGGACTATCAAAACCGTCGTTTTACACCCGAAACCCCTGAAGAATCACTGTTGCTGCACACAATGCTGGAAGACCTGCACCCCACGTACGATTTTATTGAAGATCCGGATATTGAAGATGGTATTAACAAATTTGCCGAAAAAAACAACCTCGACCTGATCATTACTATACCTAAAAAACACAAACTCCTGGACGGGTTGTTTAAAAAAAGTTCCACACGGCAGCTGGTGTTTGAATCACATGTACCCATCATGTGTATACACGAATAATCATATCACCCTCTCAAGCCGGCAGTGATTTGATAACAGCAGTTGCATACCTGTAACTGGTAGGCACAGCAATACAACAAAAGCTTTAACGAATATACCTTACAGCAAGCGTGGCGAGATATCTATAGGAGTCTTTACTAAAACTCTGCATTGCCCGGCGTTCTGGGAAATGCTATTACATCTCGGATATTGCTCATGCCGGTAACAAACTGTACCATCCGCTCAAAGCCCAAGCCAAAACCGGCGTGCGGAACCGTACCAAAACGGCGGGTGTCGAGGTACCACCACATATCTTCCAGCGGCACATGCATTTCTTTCATCCGCTGCTCCAGTTTATCCAGCCGCTCTTCTCTTTGCGATCCGCCAACAATTTCTCCAATACCAGGTGCCAGGATATCCATTGCAGCCACTGTTTTACCATCCTCATTTTGCCGCATGTAAAAAGCCTTGATGTCTTTCGGATAGTTGGTAACAATTACGGGCTTTTTAAAATGTTTTTCCACCAGGTAGCGCTCATGTTCGCTTTGCATATCAATTCCCCATTTCACTTCATATTGAAATTTCTTTTTCTTGTACGCCGGCGAGTTCAGCAAAATATCAATGGCTTCCGTGTAAGTGATGCGTTCAAAGTCGTTATTCAGCACAAACTCCAGTTTTTCTACCAGGCTCATTTCGCTGCGCTTATCCTGCGGCAGTTGTTTTTCCTCATCGGCCAGCCGCTGCGCCAGGAAGTCCAGGTCTTCCCGGTTATGTTCCATGGCATAGCGAATGATATATTTTATAAATGATTCGGCCAGGTTCATATTATCTTCCAGGTCATAAAAGGCCATCTCTGGTTCAATCATCCAGAATTCAGCAAGGTGCCGGGGTGTGTTTGAGTTTTCAGCACGAAAAGTTGGGCCGAATGTGTAGATTTCTCCAAAAGCTGTTGCCGCCAATTCTCCCTCCAATTGTCCGCTAACGGTAAGGTTCGTGCTGCGGCCAAAAAAATCTTCTTTAAAATTTACAGTGCCGTCTTCATTGCGTGGTGTTTTATCAAAAGGAAGTGTTGTCACACGAAACATTTCACCGGCTCCTTCTGCGTCACTGGCTGTGATAACAGGGGTATGCATGTAAACAAATCCTTTTTCATTAAAAAACCGGTGAATGGCAAAAGCCAGTGCATGCCGTATCCTGAACACTGAACCAAACGTATTGGTACGGAAACGGAGGTGCGCTTTTTCCCGTAAAAACTCAAGGCTGTGTTTTTTTGGCTGCAGGGGGTAAGCCTCTGCATCACTATCACCCAGGATTTCAATGCTCGTAGCGTTCAGGTCCATCTTTTGACCTTTCCCAAGCGAAGGATCCAGCGTACCGGTAACTTTCAATGAAGCTGACGTGGTAATTCTTTTCAACAGTTCCTCATCAAATTTTCCCAGGGCAGCCACTACCTGCAGGTTATGGTTCGTACTGCCGTCATTCAGCGCAATAAACTGGTTGTTTCGAAACGTGCGTACCCATCCCATGACAGTTATTTCCTGGCCCGCCGGCTCAGATTGTAAAACTTCTTTAATCTTACTGCGTTTATTGAACATAGCCCTGTTTTTAAGAGCGCAAAGATAAAGCCTGGAACCCAGACCTTTCCGGAAAACACAGTAACGAACCGGGTGTTTTCTGTCATTTAAAAATGTAAATAAGACTTTCATGCCGAATAGTATGGAGAGAAAGATTTGTTCATTTACAGCAACCGCAATCGGCTCAAAAGCCCTGTTAACAAAGGTTGTCAGACATGGGCCGGTTTGTTAAAAATTTTTGTTTTTACAGATTTCGCCGTATTATTGCACAGGAAAACAGGCTGATAAGTTCTAATCTTTATCTCACAAGCTCATCAGTTTTAGTCGGTTCCATTCACATAAATTCAAACCATTTTCAAGAAGTTAAGATTGGTCACCAGATTTCGGTGCTAAACCTCAAGATTCTTTTATGTACGACATTCTCCAATTGAACGACATGCTCGTTCCCGAACTGTTAGATATTGCCGAACAGTTAAAAATCCCCAATGCAAAAAAGCTGGACAAACAGGAACTCGTTTACAAAATACTGGACCGGCAGGCCGTTGTAGCCAGCGAAAAAAAGACCGGCGCTCCCACGGAAGAAAAGACTAAACGTAAACGCATTGTAAAAGCCTCCACCTCCATCACAACCGAAGAAGCCGAGGTGGAAGAAAACCACGAAGAGAAAAAACCGGCTAAAAAACATACAGCCCCGGTGCTTCACAAAAAGGACGACAAATCGGCCCAGCGGAAACATAAGAAAAAAACAGATGAAAAAACCGGGCAGCACGAGGCCGATGAAATGTCTGCTTTGTCAGACGATGAAATGAATCTTTCTCCCGACGAAGAAGTGGCCGAAATTATAGCTGCTGCTGCAGAATCAGAACCGCAGACCGATACAGCTTCAACAGCGCCGAAAGTATACCCGCAGCGCCGCGAACAGTCTTTCAATATTGAGTTTGACGGTGTTGTCATGGCCGAAGGCGTGCTGGAAATGATGCCTGATGGCTATGGCTTCCTCCGGTCATCTGACTACAATTATTTATCCTCGCCCGATGATATTTACGTATCGCCTTCCCAAATCAAATTGTTTGGGTTAAAAACCGGCGATACAGTATCCGGCACCGTTAGGCCTCCCAAAGAAGGAGAAAAGTATTTCGCCTTGCTGAAAGTGGACCAGATCAATGGCAAAGGTCCGGAAGAAGTACGCGACCGTGTACCCTTTGATTACCTGACGCCCCTGTTTCCATTTGAAAAATTAAACCTTTTCACTACGCCGTCCGATTATTCCACCCGTATTATGGATTTGTTTACCCCGATTGGTAAAGGGCAACGCGGATTGATTGTAGCCCAGCCAAAAACCGGTAAAACCATGTTGCTGAAAGCCGTGGCCAACGCTATAGCGGCTAACCACCCGGAATGCTACCTGATGGTGGTGCTGGTGGATGAACGACCGGAAGAGGTTACCGATATGGAGCGCAGCGTAAGGGCCGAAGTTATCGCCTCCACATTTGATGAACCCGCCGAAAAACACGTAAAAGTTTCCACCATTGCTCTGCAAAAAGCAAAAAGACTGGTAGAATGCGGACATGATGTGGTAATCCTGCTGGATTCTATTACCCGACTGGCCCGTGCACATAATACAGTAGCACCTGCCTCGGGCAAGGTTTTATCCGGCGGTGTGGAAGCTAATGCTATGCAAAAGCCTAAACAATTCTTCGGTGCAGCCCGCAAAATTGAAAATGGCGGATCCCTCACCATTCTTGCCACAGCCCTGATTGATACCGGCTCCAAAATGGACGAGGTGATTTTTGAAGAATTTAAAGGTACGGGCAACATGGAATTGCAGCTTGACAGGCGGCTTTCCAACAAACGCATCTTCCCGGCCATTGACCTGACAGCTTCTTCTACCCGCCGCGACGATCTGCTGCTGGAACGTGATGTACTGCAAAGAATGAACCTGCTGCGTGTTTACCTGACCGACATGAACACCGAAGAGGCTATGAATGAACTGCTGAAGAGGATGCGGGGCACAAAGAGCAACGAAGAGTTTCTCGCCAGTATGAACGGTTAATTCAAGTGGATATGTTGCAGCCAAGCAAACAATCCGGAACAATATCAATACCAAGCTGTTCTTTCCTGAACAGCTTTTGTTTTTATGGCAACTGAACGTATTCAAATAGACGATTTCCTGGAGCTGGCCCGGCAGCACCCGGTGATAGATGTGCGGTCGCCGGGAGAATACAATCATGCCCATATTCCCGGCGCTCACAGTCTCCCATTGTTCACGGATGATGAACGAAAAATTGTGGGGACCACGTATAAACAACAAAGCCGGGAGCAGGCCATAAAAGTGGGGCTGGACTTTTTTGGACCTAAAATGCGTAAGATGTTGGAAGAAGCCGAGCGCATTTGTCCCCATGCATCTAAAAGCAGGGTGTTATTAGTTTATTGCTGGCGTGGCGGTATGCGGAGCGCTGGCATGTCCTGGCTGATGGACTTGTATGGTTTTCGCGTATACACGCTGGTGGGAGGTTATAAACGGTTCCGCAACTATGTGCTGGACACATTCCGGTTTCCATATTCATTTCAGCTGATTGGTGGATTTACCGGGTCTGGTAAAACAGAACTTTTAAAAGCCCTGGGGGTGAATGGCCAGGCAGTTATTGACCTGGAAGCACTGGCCTGTCACAGAGGCTCTGCATTTGGAAATATTGGGATGCCCAAACAACCTTCACAGGAAATGTTTGAAAACCAGCTTGCGCTCCTGCTACGGCAAAAATCCGGCGACGGCCGGCAAACAATTTGGCTGGAAGATGAAAGCCAGCGCATCGGGGATTTGAACATTCCTCATGAACTTTGGAAAACTATGCGCCAGTCGCCGGTACAGTTTCTCGAAATACCCTTCGAAGAACGGCTGAAAAAAATTGTACTGGATTACGGGCCACTAGACCGTCAGCGCCTGGTCAGCGCTATTGAACGCATCACCAACAGGCTGGGTGGCCTGGAAGCCAAAAAAGCAATCCGCTTTTTACAGGAAGACAACATCACAGAAAGTTTCCGCATATTGCTTACCTACTACGACAAATTTTATCTCAAAAGTTTGCACAATCGGGACAACTTAAATTCGTTATTAAGAAAAATTCCTTGTAAAACCGTTGAGTCAGCTAATGCCGAAAAGCTGCTTCTTCAATCCAGATGACATGAAAACAGCCAAGATTATTCTCTTTTTTTGCTTTTTTCCGCTCGTCGGTTTTTGCCAGCAATTAACCGGGCTTTGGACCGGTACGCTGTCCAACGACAGCAATACTATCCGAAAAGACCAGTCGTTTGAAATAGCGCTGACCCAATACAAAAACAAGGTTTACGGCTACTCATACACCACTTTTATGGTACATGATACCTTATTTTATATTGTAAAAAGAGTGAAAGGAAAGGTTGACGGCGACATTTGTGAAGTGGAAGACGATGAAATCACTTCCTGCAATTTTTTGAATAAAATTGATAAAGGTGTTAAACAGCATTTCACGTTTCGACTTAATCAGGCTGATTCGCTCTGGCGGCTTGACGGCGACTGGAAAACAGGTAAAACAAAAAAATATTATGCTGTAAGCGGATCTGTAAAAACCACCGAGCAAAAAAATTTGTCTAAATCAAAACTTTACCCGCATCTGCAGGAACTAAACCTGGCAGATGCAATTGCCAGCAGCCAAAAACAATCCCAACCGGGCGAATCGTTGGCAGCAAATAATACAACTGGTGAAACACAACAACTGAAAGCCGCTTCTTCCAACAAAAAAAATAAAAACAAAGAGGACCGTGCCCTGGCCAATAAGACCCGGGAAACAGATGAAAGAACGCGGGCAGTTGCAGAAAAACCGGCTGAAGCAGGCGTTGTCTCCATACCGGCTATCCCGGCAGCAGACGTGTCACATCGTACATCCGCAGTAATTGAAACTATTCCTGTCATTGGAGACAGCCTTTCACTTTCTTTATATGATAATGGTGAAATCGATGGGGACACAGTCAGCGTTCTGCTTAACGGGGAACTGATTATGGCAAAGCAAGGATTAAAAGCCACCGCCATTAAAAAAACAATTTACCTGGATCCATCGCAAGGCGATTCTATCCGTTTGGTATTATACGCAGAAAACCTGGGTGCCTACCCTCCAAACACAGGCCTTTTAATCATTCATGATGCCGGGAATGTTTACCAGGTTCGTTTCAGCGCCGACCTGCAAAAAAATGCCGCAATCATCTTTACACGAAAGAAAAAACAGTAAAACAAAGCTGTATTACCGAACTTTGCTCCGCTAATTTTGCGCGATGCAAACAGAAACAATTCAACTAACACAATACTCACACGGTGCAGGCTGTGGTTGCAAAATTTCACCCCGAGTACTTGACGAAATTTTGAAAAGCAATCTTGCTTACCCGGACGACCGAAAACTACTGGTGGGCAATCATAGCAAAGACGATGCAGCTGTATATGATTTGGAAGATGGCAGGGCCATTATTTCCACCACCGATTTTTTTATGCCCATTGTAGATGATCCATTTGATTTTGGCAGAATTGCTGCGGCAAACGCCATCAGTGATGTGTATGCCATGGGTGGAACTCCTTTGATGGCCATCGCCATTCTGGGATGGCCCGTAAACAAATTACCAGCAGCCGTTGCACAAAAAGTGATTGAGGGCGGGCGCAGCACCTGCCGCCAGGCTGGAATTGCCCTGGCTGGCGGTCATAGTATTGATTCGCCCGAACCAATTTTCGGTCTTGCCGTCAACGGACTTGTAGAACTTACACATATTAAACAAAACAACACTGCAGCTGAAGGCGACCTCCTTTACCTGACAAAACCACTTGGTGTAGGCATACTCACCACTGCAGAAAAAAAAGGGCTTTTAAAACAAGAACACATAGGGTTGGCTGCCCAACAAATGATGCAACTCAATAAAGTGGGCGAAGCGCTGGGTAAACGAAAAGCTGTGCATGCGATGACAGATGTTACCGGTTTTGGTCTGCTGGGGCATCTGGCAGAAATGGCTGAAGGCAGCGGACTAAGTGCCCGGGTTGAATTTTCCCAGGTACCGCTTATTACATCAGAACTCAGTCACTATATTCAACAACAATCCATTCCCGGTGGAACCCTGCGTAACTGGGACAGCTACGGAGAGAAAATTTCTTTTACCAACGCAGAAGCGATCAACCTGCAAAAAGCTATCCTGGCAGATCCGCAAACCAGCGGCGGTTTGCTCATTGCTGCCGATCCATCAGCAGCACAGGAAATTGAAAGCGTATTGGCCAGTTTCGGGTTAGGTCAGTTTGCAAAACCCATTGGCGTTTTGACTAAACAGCAGGCCGGGGTAATAACAGTTTCATAAAAAAACTTGTTACAAGAGCGAATCTATTCGGTTGGCCAGCTGTTTATCTTTATAGGTTACCACATCACCTTCGCTGTGTGTGGAAAGCCAGATCTCCACCGTGTTCCAAACATTCGTCCACAGAGGGTGGTGGTCCATTTTTTCCGCCTCCAGCGCTACTCTGGTCATAAAAGAAAAAGCTTCGCTGAAGTTTTTAAAAACAAATTTCCGGTAGAGTTTATTGTTAATTTCTTCCCACATGGTAAAAGACTTTTTATGAATAAATGCAGGTGTTAAAAAACCAGGTGTTCGCGGTGCTTGATTTTTTCATTCGTCAGCTCCAGCACCAGTTGCACACCGTTAATAGCCCTGACGGATCCTATGATTTGTTGCAACCATGCATCCTGTACAATATCTCCTTTCATCAGCCACAAAAAATCCAAATGTTTAAATTCCGGCAACAGGTATTCTCCATCAAACTGGTTGTTGTATAGGTAATGCGACAGCGAGCCGGTCGGTTCCGGGTATTCGTACACTGCAAAAAAATAATTTCTTCTTTTTCTTGTCAGCTGGATTTCGATATCATTATTGATCCTGAAATCCATTCCAAGCAGGTTGTTGAGCTGCCAGCAAAACTGGTAGTCTTTCATTGGCGCCATGATCCCGAGCAGGCGGGTTTCTTCAAAAAAGGCATTGGTCAGTTCATCGTTGTCTAAAACCAGTTTCATGATGAAAGAAAAATTATCAACTCAAAATTCCACGTCAGCCTGCAGGGTGTCGTTTCCACGTTTATACTTAACCGTTGTTTTATCTCCTTTTTTAAATTTTCCCAACGCCTGCATATAATTTTCTAGAGATGTTACTGTAATGTCGCCTAACTGTATAATGATATCCCCTGTTTTTAATCCTGCTTTTTGAGCAGGTTTTCCTTCAGACACACCATCGCAGCGAACACCACTTCCCGCATAGGTATAATCGGGCATAATACCCAATGTAACACTAAATCTTGCCGAGGTGGTCGTTTGTGTTTCCCTGGTTTTTGTAAAAACAAGTTTTTGTTTTTGGTGGTTCAACCCGGTAAGAATGTTATCAATATATTTTACAATTTTATACTCGCCGGTATAATTAATTTTATCTGCATCATCTGTTGGCCGGTGATAATCCGGGTGAAGCCCGGTAAAGAAAAATAGGACAGGTATATCCTTTCGGTAAAAAGATGTGTGATCGCTGGGGCCGGTGCCGCTGGAATCAATTTTGATTTGGAAAGGAGAACCGGCCTGGCCCGCGTGGATATATTCGGCCCAGGCAGGCGATGTGCCGTAGCCGCCAACGGTAATAGTATTGGTACTGTCATTCAACCGGCCTACCATATCCATATTGATCATACAGTTCACTGTACTCAGATCAATTGTAGGATGTTCGGTAAAATATTTTGAGCCAAAAAGACCCAGTTCTTCGCCGGAGAAAGCAATAAACAAATAGTTATTATTTTTTAGTTTCGATTTTTTCAGCAGCCGGGCCAGTTCTATTAAAGCAGCAGTGCCGCTGGCATTATCATCAGCACCGTTGTGAATCAGGTGTTCGCCAGTGCGCAGCAGCGAGTTGCCATCTTCGCCGTATCCAAGATGATCATAATGGGCACCGATAATAATCGTTGCCGGCGCATGATTATTAATATACCCGATAACATTGTGCCCTGTTCTGGTTTTTTCTTCCAGCTGAACGGTTAGTTTAACATCCAGCGATGCATAGGGATCTTTGAAATTATCTTTTACAAACTCCTGATTTATATAAACCGCCGGTATGGGTGCAGCCGGCGACCTGTCCTTTGCATTGTACATCAGGCCGTCGTTGGTGGACGAAGTATTATAAAAAATGATAGCGGTGGCGCCTTTTTTATGCGCTTCTTTCGTTTCCGTCCTAATAAAGGTTTCAAGATCAAAATGCGGATTGTCTCTGTTTTCTTCCAGCGTTTCTTTCAGGTTAAAAAACCATGGCATGCCGGCTTCAAGAAGCGCCAGTGCCGGCCGTGCAACAACTGTAGCGTTGGCGCTGAACGGAAAGGGAAAATAGTCTTTGTACAGTTTCAGGGGCTTATTATTAATCACAAAGCTGGCGGCGGAACCCGATTCTTTGCCATCATAAATTTCAAATGGCTGAAAATAGGTATCCTCCCCTTTGGGTAACAAGCCCATTTGCCTGAACTGGGCGCTGATATAATCCATGGCCAGTGCTTCGCCGTGTGTTCCGGCTCTGCGGCCTTCAAGTTTATCATCAGCAAGGTAGCCGACATGCTTTTCCAGGTTGGCAATAATCGTTTTATCGGCTTTACGGAGTTTTTGTGCCTGCGTTACTGCAGATATGGCCAGCAGTATCCCTAACAATTTTAAACGGAAAAGGTGCATGGTTTTTATGAATTGGTTTTTTACAAAGTTATTGAAGGACTTGTGGAATTATAACGTTGATTTTTTTCTAAATATTCAACTGTCCCGTTTTTCCTGTTTTGTCGACTTCAAAAATCGTAATTCGTAAATCACATTCAGTCAATCATTCTACATTTGCAGGCTTATAACAGTTTGTGCAGGCTAAAAAACTCCATATCGCCCTGGTTGGCAACCCTAACAGCGGGAAAAGTTCACTTTTTAACAGCCTGACAGGCCTTAACCAAAAGGTGGGCAATTTTCCCGGGGTCACCGTCGATAAAAAAACGGGGTCCATTTTTTTGCAAAACGGAGCTACTGCGGAAGTGATTGATCTGCCGGGTACGTATAGTTTGTATCCTAAAAGACTAGATGAATGGGTGAGCTATAAAGTGCTCTTAAACCAGGATGAAGAAATCCGCGCCGATGTAGTAGTCGTAGTGGCAGATGCCAGCAACCTGAAAAGGAACCTGTTGTTTTGTACGCAAATTATTGATCTGAAGTTACCGGTTGTTGTGGCATTAACGATGATGGATCTTGCAAAAAGCAAAGGAATTAAAATTGACATTACTGAACTTGAGCGGGAACTGGGGGTGCCGGTAGTTGCTGTTAATCCACGCAAGCAAAAAGGAATACCCCAGTTAAAAAAAGCTATTGAGCTAACAGCTGAACAACTATACCAGGCACCTGCCAGGGATTTCATTCATAACAAAGCACTGGCTCCGGTACCGGTGGAATCCGTACAAAAGCTTTTTCCGGAACTGAGCGACTACACGGCTATTCATTACCTGATCAACCACGAATCCTTTAACCTGAGTGAAGAAGCACAAGTAGCTATCGAAAACATTGAACAGGAAAACAAATTCAACCCCACCAAAACACAGGCCGACGAAATTATGCAGCGGTATGCACGAATTAAGCATATCATGCAGCAAGCCGTCACCGAGCCAGACCCTAAACAAAAAACCCTCTTTACGGAAAGGCTGGATACTCTTTTATTACACCGCCGCTGGGGTTACCTGATTTTATTGGCTGTGCTTTTCATTTTATTTCAAAGTGTTTTCTGGCTGGCCCAGTTTCCCATGGACTGGATTGATGCCGGTTTTGCCCGGCTGAGTTCTTTTTTCTCCAGTCTACTACCGGAAGCCTGGTGGAGCGACCTGTTTATTAATGGTGTACTGGCAGGGCTTAGCGGCATCCTGGTCTTTGTGCCACAGATTATGATTCTTTTTGGCCTCATCACACTCTTGGAAGATACCGGCTATATGGCCCGCATCAGTTTTTTAACTGACAGGCTTATGCGAAGTGTGGGACTCAACGGGAAAAGCGTAATGCCCATGATCAGCGGTTTTGCCTGCGCAGTACCCGCTATTATGAGTGCCCGCAGCATTGAAAATAAAAAAGAACGACTGCTCACCATTTTAATTACCCCATTAATGAGTTGCTCGGCACGCCTGCCCGTGTATACCATCCTGATAAGCCTGGTCATTCCCAAAACTTATTTATTTGGATTTCTTAGTGTGCAGGGGCTGGTGATGATGGGTCTCTACCTTTTAGGACTCGTAACAGCACTGATAGTATCTTATGTTGCTAAATGGTTTATAAACCTGCAGGAAAAAAGCTTTTTTATTCTCGAACTGCCCACCTATCGTTCTCCCCGCTGGAAGAACGTGTTGCACACAATGATTAACAAAGCCAAAATTTTTGTCACAGATGCCGGTAAAATTATCATGCTAATCAGCCTGGTATTGTGGGCGCTGAGCACTTATGGTCCGGGCAAACGAATAGAGCTGGTGACACAACACTATGAACAACTAAGAATGCAGCCCGGAGCAGATACGGCACAGCTTGACAAAGATTTTCACGCTGAAAAACTGGAAAACTCCTACGCTGGCATTATCGGCAAATCTATAGAGCCGGTTATTTCGCCGCTGGGTTACGACTGGAAGATTGGCATAGCGCTGGTTACCTCTTTTGCTGCACGGGAAGTATTTGTGGGAACAATGGCTACCCTGTATAGTGTTGGCGATGAAGATCAAAACAGCTTATTATTACGGGATAAAATGAAACAGGCCCTTCGCCCGGACGGGCAGCCTGTATTTAATCTTGCCACGGGCCTTTCCCTTATGATTTTCTATGCTTTTGCGATGCAGTGCATGAGTACCCTGGCAATTGTGCGGCGCGAAACCAAATCGTGGAAATGGCCTGTAATCCAGTTATTTTACATGACGGGGCTGGCCTACCTGCTTAGCCTGCTGGTTTACCAGTTGATGAAATAAACAGCAGGTAAAGATTGTACTTCAACAAAAGCTGTTACCAACAAAATACCGGAAAAGTTAATCAATGTGTGGTTCAAAATGATGCCACAAAACCCTGGAGAGAACCCTTGTTAAAACCCATGCCTCATTTTCATACACCCAACTTTGATCCTGGTTGTTTTTGGTGCAAATACAAAAGATATAGGGATGATGAGGCGCATTCACCAGCAACACTTCACTCCGGGAAGCATCTACAGCGCCGCTCTTTGAAAAAACCTCAATGGTTGGAGGAATAGCCGACAAGGCTTCTTCATCCCAATAGCTTCGGCCCAGCAACCGCATCATCCTGGTACTGGCCGAGTCACTGATGATTTCCTTATGATAAATTTTTTCGAGCAACGTACCCATTTCACGGGGTGTTGTTTGCCCCCAGCCATATACTTCCCGATTTTCCTCTCGGCCGGGTGTATGCGAATTGACCCTGGTAACAACAAAACCAAGACTATCTAATATATGATTGATGGCGGTACCACCACCGGCAAGGCTTTGCAGCCAAAGACTGGCCGTATTATCGCTCATCGACAGCATTAGCATCATCACTTTACTCAATTCAATTTTCTCGTCGTTTTTAAACGATCCCAAAATATCCACCCCCGGATAGAGTAAGGAATCTTTGTAGACCAGCTCCTGGTGATACTTCAATTCGCCTTGACTGATCCTTTTCATAACGCCTATCAGTATCGGCACTTTGATCATACTGGCAGTTGGAAATACGGAATCAGCATGAATGGAAATCGTCGAACCGTTTTTCAGGTCTTTGACATAAATACCAATGTCTCCATGAAAATCTTTAATCAGCGAGGTAAGTTCTTTTTTTAACCGGTTATTTACCCGCTGGGCTTTTGTTGTTGTAAAAATTAATAAGGCTCCTGCTGTAACGAGAATAAATTTTTTCATAGTCGCTAAAGAATTTTTTTCTGCCGATTTATTAAATGTCGCGAAAAAAGGACATGAATGTATTAAAAAAAATTTCTGTTACGACGCCTGGAGTCATTTATTTACTCCGATGAATTTTTTTATATTTATTCCCTATGTTGCTTCGTCATGCTTCGTTTCTGCGGGCGGTTTTTTTTTACAGCCTCACGGCGTTTGGAGGCCCGCAGGCACATATTGCCATGATGATGAAAAACTTTGTACACCGGAGGCCCTATGTTACCGAAGAGGAACTGATGGAGTACAATGGTTTTTGCCAGTTACTACCCGGTGCCTCTTCCACGCAAACAGTAACGCTGATTGGGTATAAACGCGGCGGCATACCCCTGGCAATCCTCACGCTCATTATCTGGATTTTACCAGCTTGTTTTTTGATGGGCGCCTTTTCTTTCCTGCTTCATTATTTTGATAAAAAAGCATTACACACCGATGTTTTTAAATTTATCCCTCCCATGGCTGTGGGTTTTCTTTTGTATGCGGCCGTGATGGCGTTTCACATCTCAATAAAAAATACGGTTACCTGGATCATTATGATCGTCAGCACGGCTGCTACATACTTTCTGTTTAAAGAGCCGTGGATTTTTCCGTTATTAATCGTGCTAGGCGGCGTGACGACTAATCTTAGCAAGAAAAGAATTCCGCAGGTTGAGCGTAAACCGCAAACAATTAAATGGTGGAATATCTGGCTATTCGGTATTATTTTTATAACGGCCGGGCTTTTGAGTGAAACAGCCCGAAAAAATGACTGGCCCAACCGTAAACCTATCAATTTGTTTGAAAATACTTACCGCATGGGTAGCCTGGTCTTTGGAGGCGGTCAGGTGCTGATGCCCATGATGTACGAGCAGTTCTGTATCCGGTCGGTGGCTGTGAAGGAAAAAAAGCACGATCAAAATGTCATTACAATTGATAAAGAGGATATGTATACCGGTATGGGTATTGTGCGGGCCATCCCGGGTCCCGTTTTTTCAATCACTTCATTTGCCGGGGGCATGGCCTTAAAAGATGAGGGTCCTGAAATGCAAGCCCTTGGCTGCCTTATTGGATCAATCGCAATTTTTTTACCCAGCGCTCTGCTGGTTCTTTTCTTTTTTCCTATCTGGCACAATCTGAAGAAATATGCTGCTGTGTACCGTTCATTGGAGGGTATCCACGCTGTGGTGGTGGGCATTATGCTGGCCTCTACTTTTTATATTATGAAGGATATTTCGCTGATTGAAGCCAAAACCATTAGTTTAATTAATATTGGAGTCATAGTAGGCACTTTTCTGTTATTGCAATTTACACGGATTGCTTCCCCCATTGTTGTGCTGCTATGCCTGGCGCTGGGTTATTTTCTTTAAGGTTATTGCTTGTAATACCTGTTTTGCTCAATCTCCTCCCGTACTTTTTCAGGTACCATGTAGCGGATTGATTTGCCCCTTTTAATCAGTTCCCGGATAGCAGTTGCCGAGATCTCAAGAAACGGTGCATTCAACACTTCAATAGTTGCCCCGATTTTGTTTTCTATCGGAAAACCCGGCCGCTGGTATATATACAATGTATAGTTTTCAATAATGGCTTTAAAGTTTTTCCATTTATCGAGGTTTTGAAAACTATCGCTTCCCATAATTACTGAAAATTCATGATCAGGATATTTTTCTTTTAAGAATGTTAGCGTGTCGATCGTATAAGAGGGTTTGGGAAGATGAAATTCTATATCAGAAACGCGGATGCGGCTGTCGTCTTCAGTTGCGAGCCTGACAAGATGAAGTCGGTCATACTCGTTTAATAATGAACCATTTGTTTTAAAAGGGTTTTGCGGTGAAACGATAAACCAGACTTTTTCCAGCGCTGTTTCATTCAGGATATGGTTCACAATCACCAAATGGCCAATATGAACCGGGTTAAAGGAGCCGAAATACAAGCCGATTTTCATATAAAATGTTGATAATCAATTTTTTATTTCAACAAAAATATTTTCAGCCTCTGTAATACGAAGGCTTAGGTGATACCCTGCCACGCTTACAGAAACCGGGTCACCCAGCGGAGCAATTTGTTCTAACACAATTTCTTCACCTGGTACACAGCCCATTTCCATTAGTTTTATATAAATATCATTACTGCTGAATTCGCGGATCGTACCCCTTTGCCCCGGTTTAAGTTCTGATAGTTTTTTTATCATGCTGTTAAAATAAGAAAGCAAATCTACTCTTGTTGATTATTAAATGTTTACGAATTTTGAAATTATGCAGCAGCAGTCAAAAATTTATTTCTTTTTTGAAAGCAAAAAAGTCGATCTCAGAAACCGGCATCAGCTTCGTTCTTTTATCAACAGCATATTTCGGAAACACAAAAAGAAACTGACATCATTAAATTATATATTCTGCTCTGATCAGTATCTATTGGAAATCAACAAAACCTATCTTTCTCATAATTACCACACAGATATTATCACGTTTGACCTTTCAGAAAACACCCAGGACATACAGGCAGAAATTTATATCAGTATAGACCGTGTTCGTGATAATGCGAAGACATTAAAAACCACAGTCAAAGAGGAGCTTCACCGGGTTATCTTTCACGGCGTATTGCATTTATGTGGATATAAGGACAAAACCAAAAGCTCTCAGGCTGAAATGAGGAAAGCCGAGGACTATTATCTACAAAAATACTCAGCGCTTCTGCGTTCCACGTGAAACCTCCGCATGAGGTGAAAACGATTTGCCCCAAACATGTTTGCAGATGAAAAAGGAAACAAACCCGCAAAATACAATTGACCAGAGCTGCCGACAGAAAATAGAATCCTTCCCTGAAAAAAATGTTCCACATGGAACATTTTAGTTTTTTGAT
>DASTSN010000093.1:0-89552 GCA_035760665.1 Chitinophagaceae bacterium
CTTCATACTTTTTAATGTCTGCATCTCTTGAAGAGGCAACCACAGCAGGAAGGCTGTCGATGGCTGCTTTCATATCATCATAAAGTGGCTTCTCTGCTTCCACTACATAGGATTGAGCCGTATACAGATAGCCTACCAACCGTTCAAACTTCTCGGCTTTTTCTTTCAGGTTATCGACCAGGTCGCAATGTGGTAAGGCTTTAAAGGCTGTGTTCAGTTCGTCCTCGGTGAATTTAAATGCTTTGAGTTTGCCATAAGAGTTGTAAGACTGAATGCTATCGAGCATTGTACCCAATGCATCCAGCTCTGTTTTCATTTTGGCACTATCTTCGTCACTCAGCAGCGGAACATTTCTGCACTTCAAACCCTGCACCACTATGGCTTTGGTTTTCACCACCCGTTCAGCTTTGGTCTTTGCTTCGGTAATGATCTTGCTGATGGTTTCAGGCTTTTCAAGTTCTGAAGTGTAATCGGGCAAGCCCAAACAAGTAAATAAGGCTTTCAGGTGTTTTACCGGAATGCCTTGCGGTTGCTTAATGTGCTGGAAGGTGAAATAATCTTCTTCGTTCAGGCTTAGAACTGTTTCAATATTGGTAGCAGAAAGATTCTTGCTGCCTGACCAGTTGATTTCAATATCGCCTTTATACGCCAATGCTGCCAGTACAATAAACTCCAATTGGTAGTCGATGTTATAGTCAACGGAGTACCACAGATTGGCCGGTGCATAGTGAGCCCAGATGATGTCGGACCTATTGAGTACTGCACCTTCACCGGCTTCCTTCATTTTCTTTTTGATGCTCTCGGCATACTTGCTGTTATCGGTAACAATAGTCTGACCACTCCACAGGCCAAGACCACTGAGGATGGCTTCTCCATTTCTATTGGGCTGTCCCGGATTGGTTACTTTCCTTAAAGCCGCAGTGATAGAACCGGCAAAATTTTCTTTAGCCAGAGGGAACTGCAAATCGGTAAAGGCAGGATAATGCGGAAACTTATCGTTGAATGCCTTGTTGAGCACTTTCGCTGCCACACTTCGGAAGATCATTTCTTTGGTGGAGCCCTCACCCGGAAGCGGGAATGATTTCAGTGTTTTGCTTTCGCCTTTATAGATCACTTTGGTTTTGTCCGCATATTCCTTGTCGAACAACGCTATGGCTTTACGCTGGTATTCATCAATCTGGCTGCTGAATAATTGCTTTTGATTGGTAGGCGCTGAAGCATGCTTTGCCTTGGCTGCGCCATACAGGCAAATGGTATCCTTAAACTCATCTGACAGACCCGCTACATCAAAGTACACTTCATCCGATTCATCATTTCGGTTGATGGCATTGAATAGCGGACAGAAGAAAATGTAGTATTGCTGAATAGGTTCGGTGGTGCTGCGTTCATTAGGATTGCCAAAGAAGATATAACCCAGCCGGAAACTCTTTTTATCGATCCACTCCAGCGAATGCTGCCAGATTTTGAAACCGGAACGATAAGAGTCCTGCTGAATTTCTAAAACGAATTGCAGGAAATCGAAATAGTATTGGTCGGCCTGATCTGTATCTTTTTTAATTACCTCATCGGCATAATCACGGATCAATTGAGGGATGTTGATGCCACCTTCTGTACGGATATAAAAATCGGCACTTACCGTATCCTGATCTACATACTGCCCTGCTGTTGCAGTAACCAGTTGTTTGGCTGTGCTATCAATAGCAGCCAATAACAATTCCGGCTCATCCACATTAGGGATGGTAACACAGAGGTCTTCTTTGAGACTGTGGCCACTTGCACCATTACGTTTATCCAAATCATCACAAAGGATGCGGATGGCTAAAGCTTGTGCTATGCTTTGGGCGATATCTTTTCGGTTTGCTCTTGCACCGGTGAAGTGATTGGCTACCCGGCCTGAAATGATATCTACCTTATCCCGAACAATACGGATATCTGGAATAGCCAGCATGGCAGGGTTGCTTGCCAAATCAGGCCAATAGGTGTCGTAGGTAATCAGACCTGGGTTATTGGTAGGCACTTCTTTTTCCAGAATGTCTTCAAACTTTACCGAAAGCACTTTGAGGATTTCACGTTGGCTTTTGCCGTGTTTGATTTTCTCGAAGTAGCTTACATAGTTTGGATGCACCGGGAACAGGTCAATAAACTCGTTCAGGTTGGTGTTGATGCCTTCAAACAAATGAGCAAACTTCAACAGATGCTCCCTGATTTTGGCTTTTTGGTGCAGGTCTTTTTTGAGCAGACGTTCTTTTACCACGAAGGAAACATCCTCTTTGGTGATGATGAGGTCAGCATAACGATCTTCGATCTTGTTGAGCATGTCTGCCTGGAACTGAAACTCCGGTGAACGATACAACAATTCCTGAACACCAAACATCAGTTTGAACCGGGAGTTATCGCAAGCTTCTCCAAGCTGCCGGAGCAGCATCAAATCATTGTTCAATTCATTGGGTTTTCTTCCCTTGAGATACTCCAGCAACTCATCAATCACAATGAGAAAATGATGCTTTGGGAATTTTGCTTCAAACTCCGCCATCATCTGCTGAATGAGTTCCTTCCAGCTGAAATGTGAGTCATCATCAAACTTGAAGTCTATTCCTTCCTTTTTTAGGTAGCGTTCAACCTGGGCAAAGACGATATCCTTGAGAGGTTTGTCAGTGCCTATTTCAAAGCGAAGCACTTTGTATTTTCCAGCAATAGCTTTGAAGTCTTTCTTTACGTCTTCATTCTGCAGCTGCTTCAATAAATCTGCGTTTTCAGCAATGGCTGAAACAAGCGACATTAAGTGAGATTTACCTGTACCGTAACTACCCACCACCTGAATGCCTTTGGTTTCGTACGTAGGTTCCGTTACGAGATTTTTGATGATGATTTCCCGCAGGTCTTCCTGCATCTTCTTAGAGAAGACAAAGGTTTTCACCAGGTTTTCAGCTACCGACAGTTCACCGGCATTTACCAACTTCACCACGGTGGTGATCGGTTCAAAATGTATCAGCTCTTTATATTGCATACTGCAGTTTTTTTAATGGCGTTTCAGTAAAGTCAAGAAAAATATTGTTTTGTTGGGTTGACCAGTGTAAGCGGTCAGGTATGTCGGATTGATTTTCCCAAATGATGATAAGTGCAGCTGTCTTTGAAAACTCTTTCAGCAATTGTGTTGCGTTCAGTTCAAGTGCAGGCTCTAAAAGAATACCGAGGTTGTGGATTGCTACCACATCATTACCGGGATTATTGATTTTCGTCTTATGCTTATCCAGCAATTTTTTAGTGTAATCGAATACGTCAATATTCAGGTAGCTGAAATCATCAAGACTGTCAATAAAAGCAGCCAGCTCTTTGCCTAAATTAATCGTGTGAATCTTTTTTGCGTATAACCATGAAATACAATCCTCCAATCCATCCTGACTACACATAAGGGTGTACAGCTTATAGCGGTCAGTGGACTGTATGATGTCTTGTATAGAATAGGTACTCATTACTATCAGCTCTTTCGTTTTTTGTTTTTCGTTTTTAGAACATGATCCTCTGCAACATGCATTGCCTTTATAGCCACTTCTTCATCCTTCACCACATCATACACTTTATCGGCTAACCAAAGGGTGAGTAATTCATCCTCTGCAATACCCAGCAGTACCGATAGCTTTTTCAGGTGCTGACGGCTCACCGGTTTTTCATTGCTCTCCATTTTGCTGATGTAGGCAGTATCTACCTCCAACTCAGCAGCCACCTGGCGTTGCACCAGTCCTTTGGCTTCCCGCAACTCTCTCAGTTTTTCGCCCAGCATATTTACCGTGTTTGGTCTTGTCCTTAAAAGGTCAAATCTAACAAAAGAAAACCATAGGTAAGCAACAGAAAAGAAAAAAGATTACCCTACCGTGCCAACCATGCCATACATGCAACAAAAAACCCCACACAAGGTGGGGCTTTGCACAGGTGGCAGGGTTTGCACTATTGTATTTTGCGGTAAGGGCCGTACTTCACTGGCTGCTCCAGAAAGCGACCGAGAAAACGGTTCAGGTACTTGCCAACTGTTCGTTCCTTGATACCCACACCCAAGCCAATTTCCACGGCTTCCTGACGGGTAAACTCCTTATCGGCTGGCAGGGCATCGTAGAAACGTTTCTTGTTTTGGTCGAGCTGGTTTTCTTCTGATTTGGGCAGGGCAGCAAACATGAGCAGGGCATGTTGCTTATACACTTCTGCCAAGGCAAATGCGGTTTGAAAGTCGGTATCCTCGCAGGTTATGTCTGTATCGGCCACGCCATCTTCAAACTTTCGGATGGCAGATAATACCATCGCTATCCGGAACACAATGAGGGCTAACCGCTTTACGGTACTGCTGGCATCTTCACTCACAAAGGTGCTTACCTCCTGCAACCACAGATCGAACCTGCTATTGAGAAACTGCCACTGTTCCGCTGTAAGATGAAACTCGGTAGGGCAATGCTCCAGGTAGTTTGCCATCACATCCACTTGCTCTGATTGCTTGCTGAAAAACTCGGTCAGGTTCACCTTGCTTTGGGGTGATACATCACGCCACTGCGGTTGTACTTTGAAGGTGTAGAAAATGAAACGGCTGAACAGCCCATCTTCTGCTGAGGCAATTAAACCCTGCACCTGCGAAGGGGTGCCTGACAAGGCCACCGATATTCGAGGCTTTTCTACTTCTACAAACTCATCATTGGTTTTTCGGCTGTAGGTAACCGGTTCGTGGTGGAAGGCTTTGCGTAGCAAATCGGAATAGCCACCCCAATCCTGTTTGAAGCTGTTGCCCATGGTATCAGCTTCTGTTTCGCAGATGATGCCAATGCCTTCAGATTGCTCCAGGTGACCTATGACGGCAGCGGAGCTGCTGTTGGCAGGTATGTACAGCACTTTGAATTTGGGCTTTTGCGGAGGTTCTGGCTCGGGTGTGGTATCATCCTTTTTCTTGCTTCTTTTGGCTGCCCGGTATTGTTCCAGTTCCAACTGGTATTGTTTCAATTTTTCCTTGCTTTCCAGTACCATTTTGCGGTGATTGGTCATGGCCAACTCTTTGGCAAAGGATAAGGCACTTTTACCACTTGCGGCAGGTGCAATGGCAAATGAAAACAGGTTGGGGTACACGGTACGCTGGTCGTAAGTACCGAGCACACCTTTCATGCATCCGCTGAGGATGGTGAGAGCTCCTGTAAGAAAGAGGTCCCTCTCCCTGGGATGTTGAAAGTGCCGGCAGCCATCCTGCAATAATTGCGGCAGTTGTTGGTACACTTCATCAGGAATGTAAGGTGTAGTCAATAGCTTGTCGCTGAAGTCTTCTTTCTCATCTTCTTCAGCAGCTTCTTTCCGTGCCAACTGTGCATACTTGCCAAACTCGGCCTTGTTTTTATAGGCACTGGCTACTGAGGATTTTACTTCCGGCTCGTTGTAGTTGAAATCACGAAGGATCAACTGCAGGGCTTCTGTTTCCGGAATGCCCTTGCGGTTGCAGTTGCTCGCTAAAAGGAATACAAACCTGTTGCGGCTGCCATCTACATAGGTGGCCTTATTCTGTGTGAACTCTACTGCCTTTTGAAACAGCTCCGAATAATCTGCACTGTTAGCAGGTTCTGCAGATTTTGTTTCATGATGCACCGGTTCCTCATCCAACACTTCAAAAAGCTGACTATTGCTGTTGGTGTACAAATCAGGATCGGAGGAGTAGAAGCATAGCCTGGAAACATCTTTACCGGAACGGTCTATCTGCACTTCCAGCTGTGCCTCGTACCATGCCGCCACTTGCCTGAAGGCCTGTTCATGTTTTGTGGCATCAGTAGCAACCTGTACCAGAATTTTCAGGCCATTACCGCTTGGGCTGCGGAAGCAGCTCCAGGTGGTGAGAAGGCTGGATGCCTGTTGGAAAACAGGCTCCAGTTTATCGGGTGGCAGGTCGTCAATGTCGAGCATGATGTATTGGCTGTACTGTTGCAGCAGGTCAGCCTTACGCCCTTTTTCAAATGTCCCAGATGCGGTGAAGGCAGGTAGGGCTTTCTTGCACTGGTCTGCTTCTAACTGTTTGCCCTCGGCAAGCAAACTGCGCAGCTGCTGTATTTGGGATTGGTACTTGCCCTCGGCTATTTCATTCACAATTTCGGAGAGGGACTTATTTCCATTGAACTGGGTGAAGTTGGTGAATATGGATGCATTACTCATGGGTATCGTTGTTTAGCGTTATTGTTGATGTGGTTAATGAATCGGCATCACTGGCCAATGTTCTGCGGAGAAAGTCCAGGCCTTTGTCTGTTACTAATGTTACCTTATCGTAGCGGTGGCGCTGGTATGGACGGGGCTTGATGATGAGTTTGAAATAGCCCTGGTCAACATAGCGTTGGTAAGGGGTGTTTTCGTAATCCAGTATGCCTTTGTCTCTGAGGATACTGAGAAGTGTATTCCTGCCGAAGCCAAGGTTGAGTATTTTGGCGGCTTCGTTCATGCGGAATGTCTGGTGATATGAAGTATCGTGTTGCATAATCTTTAAGCTTTTTGTTGTTGAAAATTTTGATAATGGGCATCGAGCAGCTTCTGGATGTCGGACATGCGGTAGTAGATTTTTGAACCTACCTGGCTGTAAGGGATGATGCCCTGGTCACGCCATGCCTGTGCTGTTCGTTTGCTGATGTTCATGAGCTGGATGAACTCCTGTGAATCGAGGAAGGGGTCCTCCGGCAGCTTCTGCTTAGCGTTGAGGGATGCTTCAATTCGATCCAGCCGGTCGAATATGAGCTGTAACTCCTCCGGGTACACTACAATCCGCTTCATAGGCCTGACCTCCTTTTGTTGCGGATGATGTAATCGGCTGCCGCCTGGTCTATTTCATCAGCAGCAGACTTGCGGTTGCGTTGCAACCATTCGTCCAGCTCTGTGCGTTTGAAATAGAGCCGCTTCCCTTGGGGACAGAAATGCGGGACCTGTTTGGTGGAGGTCAGCTTATAAAGGTGACTCTGTGAAATGTCGAGGTACTGGCAAGCTTCGTTGAAGTTGAGTACCTGCTTTTGGAGAAGGGACTGCTCGGAGAGCAGCTTCTCGATGTGATTTAGTTTCTGGATGATTATATCTTCAGCCATGATTTCCTTTGTTTAAAGCGTTATTAAAACTTGTTACTTGTGCCTTTCAACCATCTCCAAAAACCAAGGCACAGAGGCTTTTTTCGATGATTGTGATACAAAGGAAATATGAAAACAAGGGGTGGACAGGAACAGCAAAAGCCCATTTTCATGAGCTTTTGTTCCTATTGAAATTCAATACTTTATAGTAAATTTTGCTGAAAGAAAATCAGCAAGAGAAGGAGAAAAATTATTCTCCGAGGGCAAGCTTATGCCACTGTTTCACTTTGGCAACAATGAAACGTTCATCGTGCATTTGATGGTAGAAAAATCCTGTGCGGTGTAGCATGTTGGCTATGATGCCGTAGTAACGTTCAGATGGCATATAATCCCGTTCACCAGGTGGAGATTCTGCCAGCAGATAATCATAAAAGGCTTTTACAAAACGAACCATGAAGCGTTCCTGCGGAAGAGCAAACTGGGTTCCCTTATCTATTTTGTACCCTTTATCCTCAGTTCTTGTTACAATGGTTTTTACGAGGTCAGTATCCATTTCGACCTGATGATCGTCCGAATACTCTTTGATTGCTTCCTCAATAAGATATAGTGGTAACCGCTGCTGAAGCTCGTATTCTGTATCATCACCCTCCATTTTGAACTTGATGGAGGCGATTTTTCGCTTTTCTTTTACCCCTTTAACCAGCTTTTTAAAATATTCAAACTCTTCAAACGGAGCTTTGGGTTGGATACCTCCTGAAAACATCTGATGGCCAATAAGCCAACCACATTCTTTGAGAGCAGCAGCTATATGTACCAGGTCGGGCACCAAGTCTTCCACATTAAAGCGTTTACCCAGATAAAAGCCTAATGAAATGGCGTCTGCCCGCTTAACGTCATCCGTGATATTAACAAATTCTGGCTCAAAGTATTTCAGCAGTCTTGCTTTATCAGGAGGTATTTCAGCATGCGTTAATGCCGGTTGCAGCTCGTTACGCTTCAGCCAGTTCCTGATGTTCTTTATTCTGATTTCATCCAGCTCAGCTTCATCCGCCACCGGAATCAAACAGAACTCCAACAGTTTCGCAATACAAAGCATCAGCCGGTTGGGTGTCGGTTCTGCTTCTGTGACTTTGAATAGCCCAGTTTTGGTGAGCAGATTGTAAAAGGACTTTGCAAGCTTATACTTGAACTGCTGCTTCTTGATGTTGTCTTCAAACCTTTCAGGGTATCGTGCTAAATCAATCCGCCAATTCTTATAGGGGAGGTCATCATAGTACCTTTTGAAATGGTCGATGAACTCTTTTGCCAACCAATCGTGCTCAATCTTTATCGTACCATCATTGAATACAAAATTGATATGCAACAACTCAGAAGGTGGTTTTGCACCGGCATCACCACGCATCCAGGCTTTTTCATCCAGTTTCTCAATTACCTGGATTGCTTTCTGTGTTTCTTTCTCTGCACTTGTTACCAGCTTCTGCATCTCCGGTCTCTCCCAAAAGGCAATGTGCTCAACATAGTTATCCTGGGCAATGGAGATAACTTCAAAAAGCAAATCACGGATTGGCAGCAACTCAAAATCGTTGATGCAGTTTATTATCTCATCGTGCTTGGATTTCGGAAGGATGACTTTAAAGTATTTATGATTTGGCTGATAGCCATGCAGGAATGCCTTCTCCTCAAATACTTCTTTGAAAAACTCCACCAGCATGGCAAGTTGACCATTGTGGTATCGGATGTAAAAATCATAAGGTGGATGATCTGGAGTCCAGTATAGTTCCTTTTCAAAAAACTCAGGATCTTCCTTGGCCTTTTCCATCCGTTCATCTGCTGAACTGAATAAACCGAAGTGTGGGAAATAATGATCCTTTACTTCATCGTAATAATGAAAAATGTAGGTGTACTGTGAACGCCTTATCTTATCCCAATCAGCTTTTCCGTAATTAAATTTCACATCACCTTTACTGTCCCTTTCGGGTAAATTATCTTCACTCATAGTATCGGTATTAGAGATGTAATTGAATTTTGTTAGCGGCCTCCTTCTTCTTCTCATCAATGATTTTGGCATAGACCTGAGTGGTCTTTAAATCCTTATGCCCAAGCAGCTTTGATACAGTGTAGATGTCCGTGCCCAGGGTTAATTGGAGGGTGGCGTAGGTGTGCCTTGCACAGTGAAACGTGATGGTTTTGCTGATGCCGGCCTTCATCACCCACTGCTGCAATTTCAGGTTGTGCCAGGCGCTATACTTGAGCCCGATAAATACACGGTCTTCTGCCGCAGCTCTTTCACCTAACAGGCCAAAGGCTTGTTCTGAGATAGGCAGGGTTTCTGCTCCTTTTGTTTTCTGCTGCCTAAAACGAATGTAGTAGCCTACTTCTTTGCTGTGCTGCACTTCGGCCCATACCAGTTTATTGATGTCACTCCACCGCAAGCCCGTTAATGCGCTGAACAGAAATGCCTGTTTGAGTACCGGTATTTCACAGTCTACTTTAGCGACAGCCTGGAGTTCATCATAAGTAAGAAATGCTCTCTCGGGTTCTCCTGGTTTAATGCCTTCAGTTTCATCAGCAGGGTTCCTTTGCAGGATGCCTTCTTTATATGCTTCCTTTAATGCTGCCCTTACTTTGTTATAATAGGATGATTGGGTGTTTTGTGATAAAGGACGCATGGCAGGGGTTTTGGCTTCTTTACGCAGGTATTCTTTGAAGCTTTCGAGCCACCGTTTATCAATCTGACTAAAGGTTACATCAGTCTTTGCAAACTTCTTGAGGTGTTTGAGGGTGCTGTCCCAGTTATCGTAATTGCCTTTGCTATCCTTCCGCTTTTCTGCCAGGTACTCCACGTACCGTAGGAAGCTGCCTTTCTGTTTGCTTTGATCCTGGAATCCGTAAATGCCATTCTGAATTTCCAGATGACGCTTGGAACGGATGGCTTCTGCCAGTGCTAAGGTTTTACGGTTTTCTTCTTTCTGCTCTTTGGTGAGCTTACCTTTTTCCGGTTCGGGTGTGAGGTAGAGTTGCAGGTATTCATATTGCCTTTTGCCCTCGTTGTAGTAGTCGAGGTACAAACTCACTTTATCTCCCTTTAGTCTTTGGCGCAGTGCTATTTTCATGGTATCGCTATTTGAAGAGTTTATCAATTTCTGAACGGTGGATGATGGAACGGCTGCCCACTTTACCGGCTTTGAGCTTGTTGGAAGCTATCAAGCGGAAGATGGTCCTCCGGCTTGCTCCAATTAGCTTGGCAGTTTCCTCTATGCTAAGAAATTCCTTTTGCTGCAACTGCACATCGAATGATGGTGCAGGCTGCTCCGGCTTTGCCTGTGAAACGTTGAAGCTGTTGAGTTTTTCTTCCCGCTTGAGTTGCTTGTAGTGTCGGCTGTTGCAGGTATGGCCGCAATAACGGGTAGCCAGCGTTTTAGCTGTGAACTCTTTACCGCAGTAAAGGCAGTGCTTGCTGATTTCGATGTTGCTGCTCATGTGCCGTTGAGTGCCCTTGTGTGCCTATGGGTGTCAGCAAGTGACTAAAAGTGCCATCATCTCGCCAACTTGTTGCCCGGCATCAAGGCGCTATATTACAGGGCAACAATCAGGCAACAAATATAACGAAAAAAGAGCAATTTGGGCAACAAAAAGAGAATGTATTTTCTCTGAAAGTCAACAATAACAAGCACTTAGAAAAGAAGAGAAAGATAGTTACTTCCCGATACAGAATTTACTAAAAATATAATCCAGCTGATCTTCCGTAGATATCTCGCCGGTAATCTCGCCGAGGTAGTGGAGGCAGCGGCGGATGTCGAGGGCCAGCAGGTCGCCGGGCAAGTGATTGTCCAGTCCGCTCTTAATATCCTGCAGGGATTTTTCCGCCTCTTTCAGCGCATGGTAGTGCCGAGCATTGGTAACAATGGTGCTTTCCGTTTGCACACTACCCTCCAGCACGGCATCCAGCATTTTTTCTTTCAGCACTTCGATGTGCCGGTTTTCCCTGGCAGAAATAAAGATGATATTTTCCAGTGCGTCAAATGCATCGCGGGCCGATTCGCTGGTATCAATTTTATTGGCTACCAGCAGGAAGTTGATGCCCTGTGCCACCAGATCCTGCCGGCGCTCAGCCACGTCCGTTACCGGGTCGTTGATATCGAAAAGATAAAGCACCAGATCGGCCTGCTTCATTTTGGCCAGGCTTCGTTCCACGCCGGCGCTTTCTATACTGTCGGCCGTATGCTGGCGGATGCCGGCTGTATCAATAAGGCGGAAGAGTATGCCGTCGATATTGATCACTTCCTCAATTGTATCGCGGGTGGTGCCGGGTATATCACTGACAATTGCCCGGTTCTCGTTCAGCAGGCTGTTGAGCAGGGTGGATTTGCCCGCGTTGGGCTTGCCCACAATAGCCACCGTTACGCCGTGTTTAATCACGTTACCCAGCTGGAAGGATTGAATCAGCTGGCTGGTGGAGGTCATCAGCTCGCGGATCAAATCATAAAATGCTGAGCGATCCGCAAACTCCACATCCTCCTGGGAAAAGTCGAGCTCCAGTTCGATGAGTGCCGAAAAACGAATCAGTTGTTCGCGCAGCGTTTTTAAGCGGTCGGAGAAACCGCCGCGCATATTGTGGAGGGCTGTTTTTTGTGAAGCTGCGGTATTGCTGGCAATCAGGTCAGCCACCGCCTCGGCCTGTGCCAGGTCCATTTTACCATTGAGAAAGGCCCGCTGGGTGAATTCGCCGGGTTTTGCCAGCCTGGCGCCCCGCCGGGTGCAGGCTTCGATGACCTGCTGCAGGATAAAGGGAGATCCGTGACAGCTGATTTCGATCACATCCTCGCCGGTGTAGGAAGCCGGGCCTTTAAACAGCGACAGCACCACTTCGTCAAGGATCGTATCCTTGTCTTTTAAATAGCCTACATGAAGGGTATGCGAAGGCTGCTTCTGCAAATCTTTGGAGGGGAACAAAGCATTGACCACAGGAAAAGCCTGCGGGCCACTGATCCTAATGACGCCGATTGCCCCAATACCCGGTGCTGTGGCCAGCGCCACAATCGTATCGTCCCAGCCTGCAAGTTTTCCGATCATAATTCTGCAAAAATAAATCCCCCGGTTGGAAGCCGGGGGATTCTGTAAATGAATTTATGCATTTTCGTTATTCAGACTGCACCACGAAGGTGATAGGCTGCTTACGGTATGCTTTTACCTGGCGGCCGTTTTGCTGGGCGGGAACCCATTTAGGACCTCTTTTGATCGTTTTCACCGCTTCGTCTTCCATGCCATAACCGTGGTTGGTCAGGGCTTTTACATCACTGATGTTGCCTTCTTTATCCACGATAAACTGTACCCATACGGTGTATTGTCCTTCCGGTGCACCGTTATCGACCGGCACGTTGGGATCCAGGTTACGCTCCAGGAAGCGGCGCCATCCGCTTTCGCCACCCGGGAATGAGGCTTCGATTTCCACCTTTTCAAACACTTTGTTTTCGTCGTCTTCTTTCTTTTCTTCGATTACCTGCTTACCCTGGTCTACGATAGCAGGCGCAAGTCCCTGATCTTTGATACCTTCCTGGCTGATCACATCAATTTTTGTGTCTTCCAGTTGCTTGGTTTCCGGTGGAATTTCATCTTTCTTTACCTCCTCATCCTTCACCACTTTGGGCGGGGTGAACTTGGTCATTTCGACTTTGGGCGGTTCCTGTTTGGGTGGTGGCGGTGGAGGGGGTTCCGGTTTCTTTTCCTCCTGCTGGGTAATGTTTTCCAGCACCAGGTCTTTTACCTGCACCTGTTTTTGTTTGGGCTTGAACTTATTGGCCAGGAACGAGCCGGCCAGCGCCAACAAAGCAATAGAGGCAGTAATGATCAGGGCCATCCTAATGCGTTTGTTGTAGGTCTTGCGCAGATCATAAGCACCATAGTCCTTGTTGCGATCTTCAAAGACCAGATCCAGGATGTCAGCACTTAATATTTTGTTTGCTTCCATTTGTTAAGATTATTTAGAATTAGATGCAAAGAACACATCATTCCACAAAGTGGCTATTGGCCAGCTTCTGTTTTCTTGATTAATTCCACTTCCTGCGGGAAAAGATCAACCATGGCAAAACGTTTCACGCCATTGATGGTCATTTCATCGAGTATATCAACCGTATTTTTATAGGTTGCATCATCGTCGGGCTTAATGATGACAACAAAGTCCCTGTCGAGGCAGGAGTTTTTATCGCCTTTATTTTCAGCCCATATTTTTTCGCAGGAGGCATCGTGCACGTGGTTGGCCATTACTTCTTTGCGCTTGTTAATGATCACATCGCGGATGCCTTTGAAATTAGTGCTCTGGAAATTGGACGCATCGGGTGCCAGCTGGCCTTCGTAATAATAAATGGTATTATCCTTTGCCAGCAGGATGGTTAATGCGCCTGATTCTTTTGCTTTGTTCTGCTCTTCATCCTTCTTGGTATCCTTTGGCATGTAAAGGTCCATGGTGGATGGAGTGCTCATGGTAGTTGTGAAAATGAAAAAGGTGATCAACAGGAATCCCAGGTCAACCATGGGAGTCATGTCTACGCGGGTGGAAAGCTTTTTGGCTTTCTTAACGCCCGGGCCTTTTTTATGTCCGCTATCACCACCACCGGTATCTACACTAGCCATAATTGTAAAATTTCAGGTTTAAAATTTGTTTACTTCGATTTTGGCAACACACCCTGTGCTTTCCGCTCCTGGTAGAGTTCTGTACCGGCGGGCACATCTTCCACGGCGGTTACCAGCTGGAACTTGTAAATATCATTCCGCTTAAAGGCATCCAGTATGGCTTTAAACTGCGGGTATTTTGCTTTCTGATCGCCTTTGATCAGGTAATTGAGCTTGTGCCCCTGGAAGGCGGTGACTGCACTCTGGATCCAGTAGAACAGTTCGTTGTTGGTGGAATCCTGGATAGGAATCCCAGCCTGTTTTACTTTACCCTGGTCTTCGGCAGGCACATCCAGTAACCCTTTCAATTGCGAGAAAGGTACACCGACAGAAGATGTTCTTACAAAATTCTTCATTTCAATGTCGCTCAGGCCCAGGTTTCGGGCATCATTGATCCCTTTGACAACATTGTATTTGATCATGGGATCTTTTTCCGACATCACCGAAAAGAATGCGCGGCCACTGCTGTCAAGTGTGACCATGATGGCATCGTTTTCCGGGAGTATTTTTGTAGCAACAGAATTCGGTGTGGTGATTTCAACCGGCTCCGGTGGTTTAAACTTCGTCGCCAGCATGAAGAAGGAAAGAATCAGGAATGCCACGTCCACGAACGGCGTCATGTCCGTATCCGTACTCTTTCTTGGCATTTTAACACTTGGCATGATTACACTTTTTAGTAGTAATGAGATTCATTTTTGTCAAATTTCCATAAACAAGCCGGGGGGCTTTTTACAGCTTATTTGTACAGTGAACCGAAGCTTTGTGTTAAAGTGAAACCAGATTCATCAATACCATAAGTAATGGCGTCAATTTTTGTTGTAAATACGTTGTACATAATCAGCGCACAGGCCGATGTACCGATACCGAGTGCGGTATTATACAGGGCTTCTGAGATACCAACAGCCAGTTTACCAGCAGCACCAGCACCACCTTCTTCACCAAGGGCGGAGAAAGAACGGATCATACCCATTACCGTACCGAGCAGGGCGATCAGGGTACCTACTGATGTGATGGTGGAAAGAAACACCAGGTTTTTTTGCAGCATGGGCAGTTCCAGGGCCGTGGCTTCTTCCACTTCCTTCTGGATTGCCAGTACTTTTTGCTCTGTGTTGAGGCTTTGCTCGGAAATCATTTCTTTATAGCGGCGCAGACCGGCTTTCATTACGTTGGCTACTGAACCGCGCTGCTTATCGCACTCGCTCATGGCAGCATCCACGTTCCGGTTGGCCAGGTGATATTGTACTTTACGGATGAAGTCAGAAATTGATCCGTTACCCAATGCTTTGCGGATGGTGAGGTAGCGCTCAATAGAGAATGTTACCACCATCAGGAACATACCGATCAACAAGGGCACGATAATACCACCTTCGTAAATACGATGGAAGGCATCTTTGGGGTCTTTGTGTTCGGGCCAGAACCAGCCTTCAGTCGCCGGAGTTTTAAAACCGTCGGGACTTCCCATGATAAAACGCCAGATGGAATAACCGGCGATGATGCACAAAATCGGAGCGATCCATGAAATGGCGTTACCGCTTTTTTTCGGTTGAACAGAAGTAGCCTTAACAGATGCGGTTGCAGTCGGTTTTGTTTCAGCCATGATCGTAATTTTTAGTGTTTTTTAAAATTTGAGTTTGCGTTAAAAGTTTGGGTCACAATTCTACAGAAAAATTTTTTTAAATGCTTCAATACCATCCTGTTTTTTTAAAGGAAAGGGCTTCAAGTTAAGGATTTTTTCCAAAGCAACAACTCTTTGATTAGAAATTTGAAAAGAATCCAGCTCCTGTTTTTTGCAGTGTAAAATGATGTCCTTTTTATAAAAGGTTATTCATAGCGGAGTGCTTCAATCGGGTTCAGCTTGCCGGCTTTCAGGGCGGGGTATAAACCTGCCAGCAATCCCACCACCGTACAAATCAGGATACCGTAAAATATCCAGTTCCACGGCACGACAAAACCGGTACCCAGCACCAGCGAAAAGAGGTTGCCGACTAATACGCCAAGAAGGATTCCGAATATTGCACCGAAGATACTGATGATGATGGCCTCCAGCAAGAACTGCTGGCGCACCGTTTTACTTTTTCCGCCAATGGCTTTTACTAGTCCTACCTCCTTGGTGCGTTCCGTTACCGACACCAGCATGATATTCATCAAACCGATCGCAGCGCCGATGAGTGTAATCAGCCCGATTACCGTTGCTGAAACCGTGAGAAAGCCCAGGCTGTTCATTGCTTTTTCGGCGATGCTGTCACTTCGGTCGATCGTAAAATTATCATCCTCAGTAACGGTTAACTTACGGATGGCACGGAAAGTGCCCTCTGCTTCCCCGATGGCATTTTCCACCTGGTTGATATCATCTGCCATTACACCAATGGTAAAGGAAGCAAAAGAAGGAGCAAAGTTTCTGTCCACATTGGTATAACTGGTAATAATGATATTATCCCTGTTAAAGCCGAAAGAGGATCCCCTGCTTTCGAGTACGCCTAACACACGGAAAGGCAGGTTATTGATGCGGACAATCGCATTCACAGCACGCTGAATATTGTTTTTGAACAGGCTGTTGGCTACACTGTAGCCGAGCAGACAAACATTTCTGCCGGTTTGTACGTCGGTTATATTCATGTTGCGGCCGGCAGCCAGTTTAAAGCCATTGAGCAGCAGGTAATTTTCATCGCCTCCTACCAGGATAATATTCGGGCTGGTTTTTACAGCTTCAAACGAAGCAATATTGTTTCGCGAGGCAAAAATGGAGATGCTGCTTGTAGCCGGGAAGCTGTAATATTTGCGAAAAGCTTCGGCTTCGTCAATGGTGATACGTTTGTCCAGGTTGGATTTCTTCTGCTTTTTAGCACCCTTTTTTTCCAGTTTCAGGTCTGATCCGCCATTGCCCATCCGGATTTGTCTTTCTTTGTAACGGATGGTAAAGCCGCTGGCGCCCATCGTTGAAAAACTCTCGGTGAGTTTTTGGTTCATGGCGGTAATAGCAGTAATGATACCCACGAGCGCCATAATCCCAAACGCTATGATGGCAACGGTAAGGCCTGTGCGCAATTTATTACTCCGGACAGTCCGGTAAGCCAGCGAAAATACATCACCTGTTTGCATAGCTCCCGAAATTAGTAAAACAAACCGGAAGAGAAAGGATCAATTTACGAACGGTCAATCAGAAGTATATCCAGTTCAGCAATAGACCCGGGAATACGCCCAGCAGGATGACCAGGCCGGCCAGTACCAGCATGGTCCATTTGAAGGCGGGTGTGACAGCAAGCTCCTGCCGCTCGCCCTGCCGGAAATACATGGCCTGGATAACCCGGAAATAGTAGAATACACTGACAGCCGCCATCAAGACAGCAAAGATAACCAGCCACAAGTTTTGACCAGTGAGTACAGCCGCCTTCAGCATATAAAACTTAGAAAGAAATCCTGCCGTCAGCGGAATGCCGGCCAGCGATAATAAAAAGATCGTCGAAGTGGCTGCCAGTAAAGGATGATGTGTAGCAAAGCCGTTAAACCCGCCAAAGCTGTAGTCTTTCATTTTGGCCAGTACGGCAAACAGACCGATCGTGGCCAGGCTATACGCAGCCGTATACAGCAATAATCCCTCTTTAGCATCGGAATTCATAGCGTAAACGGCCAGGAGCATAAAACCAGCCTGCGAAATACTGGAATAGGCCAGCATTCTTTTGACACTTTGCTGGAAAACAGCTGTTATATTTCCGATTAGTAAAGTTGCCGCCGCTATAATGGCCACCAGGAGTTGCCATTCAGGTTGCAATTTACCAAAGGCCTCGTCAAATAAACGGATAAATGCGATGAAGACTGCGGCCTTCACAATGGTAGCCATGAAAGAGGTAAAGACGGTAGGCGCTCCGTCGTAAACATCCGGCGTCCAAAAATGAAATGGCGCTGCCGAGGCTTTAAACGACATGGAAAACATCAGTAGCAGCATGCCGGCTACGATTAAGGCAGAAGGTTTGGCTTCGCCGGCGCCAATTCCGCCGGTGAAAAATGTACCGGCGGCCCCGTAAATGAGGGCAATCCCCATCAGCATCAGCCCCGTTGAAAAGGCGCCCATGAGCAAGTATTTCAGCGAAGCCTCATTGCTTTTCAGGTTCTTTTTATCGCTGCCGGTGAGGATATACAATGGAATAGAAATGATTTCAATACCCAGGAATAACATCAGTAATGATTTGAAGGAAGCAACCAGCGCTACACCGCAAAGAATAAAAAAGATTAATGTAAAATATTCAGCATAATTACTACCTACATTTTCCATATCCCGGCCGGAAAGCAAGAGGTAAATGAGTGTACTAACAAATGCGATGCTGTCAAATAATAATGCGAAACGGTCAAAGAAGATCATGCCGTGCGAGTTGATATGAAACAGAACCACACCGCGCATTTCAAGAATATTTACCAACAGCAAGAGCAGGATACCTGTAACTGCCAGGTAACGAACAGCCGCATTCCGCTTAGCTAAAAAGCTGCTGAACATCATAATTACACCCCAAAAAGCCGATAATAGTAATGCGTTCATAATCCCTATCTGTTAATGCCTGGTCATTAAATGTAAAACATCTGATTTGCTGATAATGGTATCAACAATGTCATTGGTAATTTTAAACACGGGCGCCGGATATACGCCAATCATCAGGATCAGCACTACAATAACGGACAGCACCAGCTTTTCATTCCACCGGATATCGGTAGCATTGGCTGTCAGTGCCGATGTGTTTCCGTAAAACACTTTTCGGATCATATTCAGTGTATACACTGCAGCCAATATGATACTGATCAAACCAACCACAGCAAATACAATATTATACTTTGTGATGCCGGAGGAGAAGATACCGCTGAACATCAGGAATTCGCCGATAAATCCGTTGGTCAGTGGCAGGGCTATATTAGCCAGGGCAATGATTACCAGCAAAATGGCCAAAGCAGGGGCTTTTTGCGCCAGGCCGCCCAGTTCCGATAACTTTCTGGTACCATAACGCCGTTCGATGATATCAATCACAATCCACAACCCGATGATATTGATGCCGTGATTGAACAGCTGAATCATGACACCCTGCATGCCCGTTTTTGTTTCTGCAAAAATGGCTGCGCACATCAGCCCGATGTGGGCGATGGAAGAATAAGCCACCAGCCGCTTCAGATCATCCTGCTGAATGGCCAGCAACGATGCGTAGATCATCCCCGCCACAGATAGCGTCATTACCACATCGCCCCAGGAAAAGGATGCTATGGGCAGCACGGGCAGTAACCAGCGCAATACTCCGTAAACCCCCATCTTTACCATGACGGCACTCAATACCATTGTTACAGCAGTAGGCGATTGCTCATAGGTATCAGGCTGCCAGGTGTGTAAGGGAAATACCGGCATTTTAATGGCAAAAGCAATAAAGAACAACCAGAATACCCACATTTGCTGCTGGTTGCTGAGATGCAGATTATAAAAAGCGTTTATGTCAAATGAATGATCTGGTGTTTGAACAAAGAGGTAAATGATGCCGATGAGCATCAGCAGCGATCCGACAAAAGTGTAAATGAAAAACTTGAACGTAACCTGGATTCTTTTTTCCCCACCCCACTGCGAACACAGGAAATAGACGGGGATCAGTGCCAGTTCCCAGAAAAAGTAAAACAACAGGGCATCCATGGCAAGGAATACACCCATCAGGCCGGCCTGCGCCAGCAGCATCAGGGCAAAAAAACGGTTCGCCTGCTGGTAAGTATTATTCCAGGTGGCCAGGAATATCACAGGAAATGTAAGCGCTGTGAGGAAGCAAAGCAACTGACCTAAACCATCCAACTTAACCGAAAAGCTACTGCCCAGACTGCCCAGCCATTGCGCATGAAAAGCCAGGCTGCCAGACTTACTGTCTGCCACAAGCCCCGTCACAGCTACGGCCAACGTAACGATCGATGTAAACAATGCCCACGAGCGGACTGATTTTTCATTCCTGATAAAGAATGAAAGCAATCCGGCCACCAGCGGAACGACTATTAGTAAAACTGGAATCATAAATCCCTGTCTCCGGAGAGACTATTTTTTGTTATCAATATATCTGTCCTTTCTAGTGCAACCCTTACCGGTACTGCACGAAACCAGTTACCCGGTTATTTTCTTAAAAAAAACTGCAATACAAAAAACAGCAGCATGCTGACTACCATCAGCAAGACGTAACTGCCAACCTGCCCGCTTTGCAGCAAGCGCAGCTGGCGGCTGCTGTACTGCACTACCCTGCCTACCCCGTTCACCAGCCAGTCGATGACCGAGCCTTCGAATACCTGGTTGAAAAAAGCACCCAGTTTGTTCAGTGGATTTACGATAACGGCATCATAGAGCTCATCCACGTACCATTTGTTTTCCAGCACTTTTCCAAGCCCTGTGGCTTCTTTGGGCTGGTAGTTTCTAAATTTCACCCAGGCATAAATAATGCTGATTATTACCAATACCGTGGAAAGCCCCATTAGTAATAACTCTGTTGAATGCGAAACCGTTTGTTCACCTGTTACCGGTATAACCGGTTTCAGGAATGCAGTGAGCCGGTCGCCGCCTTTCATCAATACTTCGGGAATACCTACCAATCCGCCAATGACTGAAAGGATGGCAAGTACTATTAACGGGAGCGTCATTGCTGCCGGACTTTCATGCAGGTGGTGCTGCTGCTCATCGGTGCCGCGAAACTGACCGGTGAATGTGATAAACAGCAGCCGGAACATATAAAAGGCCGTTAACATGGCGGTAAACAAGCCAATGCCATATAACACCGGGTTCTTTTCAAACGCACTCAGCAGAATCGCATCTTTTGAAAAGAAACCTGAAAAAGGCGGTAAACCAGCAATGGCAATACAGCCAATGAGAAATGTGATATAGGTGATTTTTAATTTACCGCTTAGGCCCCCCATTTTCCGGATATCCTGTTCGCCTCCCATGGCGTGGATTACACTACCACTGCCAAGGAACAGCAGAGCCTTGAAAAAAGCGTGTGTCATTACATGAAACACGGCGGCCACATAGGCCCCGGAACCAAGTGCCAGGAACATGTAACCCAGCTGGCTTACTGTTGAGTAGGCCAGCACTTTTTTAATATCATTTTGTTTCAGCGCAATGGTAGCTGCAAAAAATGCGGTTGCCACGCCGATAATGGCCACAACGTTTTGCGTTACATGCGACATAGAGTATAAAACATTACTCCGCGCAATCATGTAAATACCGGCGGTGACCATGGTAGCCGCATGGATCAGGGCCGATACCGGGGTGGGACCCGCCATTGCATCGGGCAACCAGGTATACAGGGGAATCTGCGCACTTTTACCGGTGGCCCCAACAAATAAAAGTAATGTAATGGCTGTTATATCGGTACTACTGAGGTTGCCTGCACCGGCAAACACCTCTCCATAGGAAACCGTTCCCAGTTTGGCGAGGAGCCAAAAAACGGCCAGCAAAAATCCAAGATCACCAATGCGGTTCATCACAAAAGCTTTCGTAGCGGCCTTGTTGTATTCTGTGTTTTTAAACCAATAACCAATCAGCAGGTACGAACACAAGCCAACACCCTCCCAACCGATGAACATGATGACATAGTTGGCGCCCATGACCAGCAGCAACATAGAAAACACAAAGAGATTGAGGTAGGAAAAATACCGGCCAAAGTGTTCGCTACTTTCTTCGTGCATGTAAGACACCGAGTACACATGTATCAGGAATCCCACACCGGTGATGATTAAGAGAAAGATAGAAGACAACTGATCCAGCTGGAAGGCAAAGGGAATTTGCAAACTGCCGATACTGATAAAATCGAAATAGTTTGCCACATAACTATTCCCGTTTTTTACCTGCAGAAATATCCATACACTGACGACAAAAGAGGCCAGGACAGCACCACTACCCAGAATACCAACCAGTGATTTGGACAAAAATTTTCTTCCAAGTCCGTTGATCAGAAAACCCAGTAACGGAAAAAAAGGAACGAGCCAGGCTATATGTAAAGCATTCTGCATAATCTTCTTTATTCCAGTATCAATGTTTTAACCGATTCAAAAAGTTCACATCTACGGAGTGGATATTGCGGTACATCATAACAATAATGGCCAGGCCCACACTGACTTCTGCCGCTGCCACCACCATGATAAAAAACACCATAATCTGCCCGTCGCTTCCAGCCAGAGGATTTGTGGCAGCAGCAGCCACGTGGTGCATTTTGGAAAAAGCCACCAGCAATAAATTCACGGCATTCAGCATCAGCTCGATGCACATGAATATGATAATGGCATTCCGGCGTGTAAGCACACCTACAATACCAATGACAAACAGGGCAATGGACAGAAATATGTAATAATTGATTGGCATATGTTTGTCTCCCTAAAATCCCCTGCGGGATGATTATTTTCTAATGATCGTTTTCTTTTTTATTTCCCGAAGGGGCTGCCAGCAGCCCGCCTGCGGAACATCTGCTTATTTCTTCCCAATCACCACGGCGCCCACCATGGCACTTAAAAACAAAATACTGCTGATTTCAAACGGAACCACATAATCGCTGAACAGCACTTTGCCCAGACTTTGAATCAAACCAATAGAGCCTTCATTCACCTGGGCCACCTGCGTTTTGATTTCAGTATTCTTCAACGCGGCCACCAGCACCAGCAAGAGGCAGCCGCCCGCTACCGCACCGGCCAGTTTCAGCCATTTATTTTTTTGCGGTTCTGTATCCCTGTTCAGGTTCATCAGCATGATGACAAAGAGAAACAACACCATGATAGCGCCGGCGTAAACGATGATGTTGACGATGGCAAGAAACTGCGCATTGAGTAAAATATAATGCCCTGATATGGCAAAAAAAGTAACGATCAGCCACAATACACTGTACACGGGATTTTTGCTGGTGGTGACCATCAAGGCACTGAACAGGGCCAGTACAGAAAGGAACCAAAATAACAAATGTGTAATACTCATTTCTCTTAAGCTATTAGAACGGGTGGCACTTTATGCCGTTATTCCCGAGCCTTTCAATTAGTTATCAAATCATCCGGTCAGCACTTCCCGGTCTTTTTTTAATTGTTTTCCTTTTTTCTTTCGCCCAGCGCTTTCTGGTAAGCTTCCGGTTCTTTTTTCGGATCCGGGATCAGTAAATCCTGTTTTTTATAAATAAATCCCTTTCTTCCATAATTGGCCGGCGCAAATGTTTGTGATAAATAAATGGCATCCTTGGGACAGGCTTCTTCGCACAGCCCGCAGAATATGCAGCGCAGCATATTAATTTCATACTTGGCTGCATACTTTTCTTCCCTGTACAATTGCTCTTCGCCGGGCAGTCGTTCCGCCGCTTCCATGGTGATCGCTTCTGCCGGGCAGGCCACGGCGCATAAGCCACAGGCCGTGCAGCGTTCCCGTCCTTCCTCATCCCGGTTCAGCACATGAAGGCCCCGGAAAACCTGGGAAAAGGGACGCTTTTCTTCAGGGTATTTTATGGTTGCTTTTTTCTTAAAAAAATGGCTCATGGTAATGCCCATCCCTTTCAGCACGGCGGGCAGGTACATTTTTTCCCACACATTCATGGGCCTGCGGTCAACCGGTTTTGCTCTTTGTGTTAACATCTTTTCACTTTTGGCGAAGCCATTTAAAATTTTCGCAAATATATTTTATGTCACCCACTACACAATTTCTATTTTCAGCGGTCTTGCCGGGTTCAGCAATCAATCGCTGCGGCAGTTTATTTTTTTAAAATTAACATGACTACAGCCGTAATAATCATGTTAATCAGGGATAAAGGAATTAATCCTTTCCAGCCCAGGTTCATCAACTGGTCGTAACGGAAACGCGGGATTGTCCAGCGTATCCACATAAACAGGAATACAAAAAAGAACGCTTTCAGCATCAGCACACAGAAACCAATGACAGCAAGCAGGTTTTGCGATAACCCCCAACCGGCCTCATTCACAAAGGGTATATCATAGCCGCCAAAAAACAATGTTGACATCACCACGCCGCTGATGAACATATTGATGTATTCGGCAAATAAATAAAATCCAAGTTTCATTGACGAATATTCCTGGTGATACCCGAAGTTCAGTTCGTTTTCTGCCTCGGGCAGGTCAAAGGGTGTGCGGTTACATTCTGCCAAGGCGCATACGAAAAAGATCAGGAACCCAAGCGGCTGATAAATAATATGCCAGCCATGTTCCAGCTGGTTTTGCACAATCACGCTCATTTGGAGGGAGCCGGTCAGCATCAGCACGGCAATCAGGGCCATCCCCATTGCCAGCTCGTAAGAAATCATTTGCGAAGCGCCGCGGATAGCAGCCAGCAGCGAAAATTTATTATTGGATGCCCAGCCTCCGATCATAATGCCATACACGCCCAGGCTGACAACACCAAATATGTAAAGAATACCGATATTGATATCGGCAACTTGCAACGGCACATCCTTGCCGAATAAATGCAAAGGCGTACTCCAGGGGATGACGGCACTCGTCAGCAAGGCCGTAATCATGGCGAGCGAAGGCCCAAGGATGAAAAGAAATTTAGAGGATGTGAGCGGAATGATTTCCTCTTTAAAAAATAATTTTCCACCATCGGCGAGGGGTTGCAGCAAGCCAAAGGGGCCGGCACGGTTGGGGCCTATCCTGTCCTGCAGGAAAGCGGCCACTTTTCTTTCTGCGTAGGTGGCATACATGGCTACTACCATGGACAGGCTTACAATGAGGCCTACCAATAAAAATTTCTCCAGGATTAACCACCAGTCTGCTGCCAGTAAAAACATATTACTCATGCTAATGATGAAAATTATTTACGCTTTATTTTCTTCTTTTTTGTTTTCAAAAACCTTGCTGGTTGCAGGCCCGGGCAACGCACCCAGGTCAATTGACGGATCATTTACCTCGCTAATACTATGGATATCCATCAATAATTTGGGTTTTCTGCCGCCCATCACTTCGGCAATTGTCTCGTGTGGTTTCTTTACACCAACATAGTGATTGGCCGAAATCACAGAATGACGGTTCACATTGGCCGGCCCTTCGATTACCCAGTCACTTAGTTTCTTTTTTTCAAAACGGCATTCGTTGCAAATCCAGTCTTCCACTTCGCCCCACTGATCTTTACGGGCAGTTACCCGCAGCACCTCATCGCCGCGCATCCACAAATGCACTTTGCCACAGCATTTGCTACAGCCACGGTGTGCATCGACGGGCTTTGTAAACCATACACGATTTTTAAAGCGGAATGTTTTATCTGTCAGTGCGCCAACGGGGCATACATCGATTACATTACCTATAAAATCATTGTCGAGTGCTTTTTCGATATAAGTGGCAATCTCAGCATGATCGCCGCGGTCGAGCACGCCATGGATACGTTTATTGCTCACCTGATCGGCCACAAATACGCAGCGGTAACAAAGGATACAGCGTGTCATGTGCAGTTGGATGTATGGGCCGAGATCGTGTTTTACAAATTCCCGTTTTTTGAAATCGAATCGGCTGCCTTCCACACCATGTTCATAGCTGAGATCCTGCAGGTGGCATTCGCCGGCCTGGTCGCAGACCGGGCAGTCCAGCGGATGATTGATCAGGAGGAATTCCACCACGCCTTTCCTGGCGTCCAGTACCCGTTCGCTTGTGATATTTTTCACCACCATTCCATCCATCACATTGGTACGACAGGAAGCTACCAGTTTGGGCATTGGCCGCGGATCAGCGGCGGAACCAGCTGCCACTTCTACCAGACATGTGCGGCATTTACCGCCACTGCCTTTCAGTTTTGTATAGTAACACATCGCCGGTGGTGTGACATCGCCGCCGATTTTGCGGGCAGCCTGTAAAATGGTTGTACCCGGCTCCACCTCTACTGTAATGTTATCGATGGTTACTTTAAATAGTTTTTGTTCGCTCATATCGCAACCCCCACGGGGGCTTTTGGATTTTTTATAATATTCTTTAACCTGCAGCTACCGGTTTCAGGGTATCGGCATAGTGCATCAAGCCATAATTTCGTTTTTGCGCCTCATCGGGGTTGGTGATATGCCACTCAAATTCATCCCTGAAATGCCGGATGGCGGCGGCAACCGGCCAAGCGGCGGCATCACCCAGCGGGCAAATGGTATTGCCTTCAATCTTTCGCTGAATATCCCAGAGTAAGTCAATATCACTCATTTTGCCCCTGCCCGTTTCAATATTCCAGAGAATTTTTTCCATCCAGCCTGTGCCTTCCCGGCAGGGAGAACACTGCCCGCAACTTTCGTGACGGTAAAATCTTGCCAGTGTATAAGTGTGCCGTACAACGCACTGGTCTTCGTCAAATACTATGAAGCCGCCCGATCCCATCATGGAACCCGTGGCAAAGCCCCCATCGTTAAGGCTTTCATAGTTCATCATCCGGGTTTCACCTTTGGCTGTTTTTAACAGCAGGTTGGCGGGCAGAATAGGGACCGATGAACCGCCGGGGATGCAGGCTTTTAACCTGCGGCCATTGGCAATACCACCACAATATTCATCACTGAAAATAAATTCCTCCACAGAAATCGTCATGTCGATTTCATACACTCCCGGCTTATTAATATTCCCGCAGGCAGAAATAAGTTTTGTACCGGTGGATTTTCCGACACCAATTTTTGCATACTCATCGCCGCCTTCATTCACAATAGGCACTACTGCCGCAATGGTTTCCACGTTATTCACCACGGTTGGGCAATCCCACAAACCTTTTACAGCGGGGAAAGGCGGTTTGATGCGCGGGTTGCCTCTTTTGCCTTCAAGTGATTCCAGCAAAGCGGTTTCCTCCCCGCAGATGTAGGCGCCGGCACCCCGCTGCACATATATTTCACAGTCGAAGCCGCTGCCTAAAATATTTTTCCCCAGCCATCCATTATTTTTTGCTTCTGCAATTGCCTGCTCCAGTATCTCCACAATCCACGCATATTCACCACGGATATAAATGTATGAACTGTTGCTGCCCAAAGCGTAAGAGCTTACAATAATGCCCTCGATCAACAAGTGCGGGATAAATTCCATCAGGTAGCGGTCTTTGAAAGTTCCCGGCTCGCTTTCATCCGCATTAACCACCAGGTAACGGGGTACAGCTTCCGGCTTGGCCAGGAAACTCCATTTCAAACCGGTGGGGAAACCGGCACCGCCGCGACCACGCAAACCACTTTTCTTTACTTCATCCGTCACCTGGTCCGGCGACATGCTTTTTAATGCTTTTTCCACGCTGCGATAGCCACCTTCACGACGGTACACATCGTAGTAGCGGATACCTTCCACCTGTGCTTTTTCCAATAATAGTTTTCTTCCCATATGTCTATCCCTTTCGGGAGTATTTTAGATTGCTGCGTTCAAAACAATGATCAGTTATTAGCCGCGGCATTTTTCCTGCATTCGTCAATGATTGCATTCACTTTTTCCTTTGTCAGGTGTTCGCGATAATGCTTTCCCATCTGCATCATCGGGGCGTAGCCGCAGGCGCCGAGGCATTCCACGGTTTTCAGGGTGAACATTCCATCGTCCGTGGTTTCGCCCGGTTTAATCCCCAGTTTTTGACCGATATAATTTATAATGTCATCACTGCCTTTGAGCATGCAGGGACCGGTCTGGCAAACCTCAAACATATATCTCCCCACGGGCTTCAGGTTGTACATGCTGTAAAATGTAGCTACTTCATACACTTCAATCGGTTCGATTTTCAACAGCGAAGCCACATAATCCATGACAGGTGTATCCAGCCAGCCACCAAATTCCTGCTGGGCAAGATGCAGTACCGGCAGTAAGGCACTTTTTTGTTTTCCCTGGGGATAACGTGCCACTATTTGTTCAACTTCTTTTAACTTCTGCTCTGAAAAACGTATGTCTTTCATCTGTTTATTTTTAATTTGCCGCCCCGGGCAGCTGCTATGTTACCATTTGTCAGGCTACAGTCGGCCTGGAATACTCAACGATCTTTCCTTCAGGTGTGCCAGAACTTATAGTCATTTCATTGTATGTATGTTCAATGCTTCCCACTCAGGCATCCATTTCTCCGGCTATCAGGTTCAGCGATGACATAACGATGATAGCATCGCTGAGCATGGCGCCTTTAATCAACTCCTCAAACGCCTGGTAATAAATAAAACAGGGCCGGCGGAAATGCAACCTGTACGGCGCCCGACCACCATCACTGATTAAATAAAAACCCAGTTCACCATTGGCGCCTTCTATGGAATGGTATACTTCACCGGCCGGCATGTCAATTTCACCCATGATGATTTTGAAATGCCAGATCAACGCCTCCATCTTGGTGTAAACATCCTTTTTGGGCGGCAGATAATATTCCGGCACATCGGCATGGTAAACATCGGCTTCGGCTCCTTTAAAATCCTGTACTTTCCGGTATGCCTGCTCAATGATACTCAGGGACTGCCACATTTCCACGTTGCGCACCAGGAAACGATCATAGCAGTCGCCGGTAGTACCAACTGGGATTTCAAACTGAAAGTCTTCATAACTGCTGTAGGGGTTTTGCACCCGCACATCATAATCCACACCGGCAGCCCGCAGGTTGGGCCCGGTAAATCCATAATTTAATGCCCGCTCTGCAGATATGGGACCGGCACCAATGGTACGCTCCATGAAAATGCGGTTGCGGGTAAAAAGATTTTCAAACTCTTTTAAAACTTCGGGGTATTCTTTTAAAAACCTTTCAATTTTCTGAAAGGCAATATCATTAAAATTACGTTCGAAGCCACCGATACGTCCAATATTGGTGGTCAGCCGCGAGCCGCAAACCTCTTCATAGATTTCATAGATGAGTTCGCGGTATTGCATGACATATAAAAAACCGGTATAAGCGCCGCTGTCAACTCCCACAATGGAATTGCAAATCAGGTGATCTGCAATTCTAGCCAGCTCCATAATGATGATACGCAGGTAATCCACCCGCTTGGGCGTTTTCACACCAAGAAGTTTTTCGCAGGTCATGTGCCAGCCCATATTGTTAAGCGGAGCTGAGCAATAATTCAGGCGATCTGTAAGCGGGGTAATCTGGTAAAGCGGTCTGCGTTCGGCAATTTTCTCGAAAGCACGATGGATATAGCCAACCGTTTGTTCTGCCGATACAATACGTTCGCCATCCAGCTCTAAAATATTTTGAAAAACACCATGTGTGGCCGGGTGTGTGGGGCCCAGGTTCAGCGTGGTGGTGCTTTTTTCAATACTTCCTTCCGGTAATTTGATATGATGTTCTGACATGCTGTGATATGACATTTGTAAATGCTGCAACTAAAAGTGCATAAGCATTTTCAGTTGTTCAATCTTTTCATTAAAAAATCGATCCTCCTCTTCCAAACATTTCATCGTCTTTATCAATCCTTGACTGATCTTCCAGCGGAAATTCTTTCCGCAGGGGGAAATAGTCCATTTCTTCCACATTTAAAATCCGTTTCAGGTTGGGATGCCCCACGAAGTTGACGCCAAAGAAATCATAGGTTTCCCGTTCCATCCAGTTAGCCGAGGAAAATAAACCAGTAGCTGTATAGACGTCAGGCTGATTGATATCGGTAAAGACTTTGAACCGGATGCGCATATTGTCTTCCAGGTTATGCAGATGGTATACAACCGCTAATTCCCGACCTTGCTGATTGGGATAATGAACAGCGCAGAGGTCAGTCAGGAAACGAAATTTCAATTCGCTGTCGTCGAATAAAAAGTTTAAAACCTTCAGGTTTATCTCCTTGGGCGCTTCGAAACTGAGCAAGCCATAAGGTTCTTCAAAACCGGTAACCTGGTCAGGGAATTTTTCTAAAAGCCGTTGCCTGATGTTTTCATTTGTAAGCATATAATCCAGCCGTAATGGTTTATTTATTACACCGTAGTACCAGGGTCTTATTAAAAAAAGTGCATTTACTGGATGCCGTAACTCTCCAATAAAGCTTTGTACTGCGGACTGTTTCTTCTTCGCAAACTTTCTTTACCCACCAGGTCCTGTATCCGCATCACACCGTCAATAATTGCTTCGGGTCTTGGCGGGCAGCCGGGTACGTACACGTCTACCGGTACTACCTGGTCAATTCCCTGTAACACACTGTAGGTATCAAAAATACCACCGCTGCTCGCGCAGGCGCCCACAGCAATGACCCATCGCGGTTCGGCCATTTGCAGATACACTTGTTTTACAACGGGACCCATTTTTTTTGCAATGGTACCCATCACCATCAGCAAATCGCACTGGCGGGGTGAAAAACCAACCCGCTCTGAACCAAATCTTGCCAGGTCGTAATGGGCTCCCATTGTTGCCATAAATTCTATTCCGCAACAGGATGTGGCAAAAGGCAGCGGCCAAATGGAATTTTTCCGTGCAAGACCAATGACTTTGTCCAGCGAGGTGGCAAAAAAACCTTCTCCCTGGTGTCCTTCTGGCATTTCCGCCATACTGATATCCTTTTCCAGGGGTTTTATTTTTACATTATATGCTACGGGGCGAGCCATAAAATACAGTTAAACGGTTACAAATAGAAAGCGGACGCTGTATACTTGTCTAACACCGGTTTCTTTGTAAAGTTTCCGGTATTGCCTATAAAATTCGTTGCGCGACATTAATCTTCCCACTTCAGCGCCCCTTTCTTTACGATATAAATAAAGCCGCAAAGAAAAAAGCCTACAAAGAGTAAAACGGCCCAAAATCCACTCCAGCCAAGTCCTTTAAAATTTACTGCATAAGGATAGAAAAAAATCACTTCCACATCAAACAATACAAACAGGATGGCAACCAGGAAATACTTAATTGCCATGGGCTGACGGGCATCTCCGTGAGAAGCAATGCCGCTGGCAAAGGTTTGAAGTTTATCACTCGTTTTGCGTTTGGGACCGAGCAGGTGTGTAAGCGCCATTAAAAAAACCACGAGCCCAACGGCAAAAATCACCTGGATAAGCACCGGCAGGTACGAGCCGGCATCAGAAGTATTTAAAGTGGTCTGAAGTAATTGAATCATAAGCTGATTTTACTCAGGCCGCAAAAATAAGACAGCTACAGGAAAATACCGCAGAAATTATCATAGTCAAAGATTTATTAATCTGTAAAGAAAAATCCCGGCCGTTTGGGCCGGGACTGTTTTCTTTCAAATAATTTTTATTATGCGCTTATGGCTTGCGGTTTGTTTTCTACCGCCCTGATTTTTGCCGAAGGGCGTTTTCCGCCGTTGCCTGCGGGTTTGCCGCCGGTATTGGGCTTGCCTGAATTGCGCTGCTGGATTTTCTGCAGTTGCTGGAGCAGTCCGTTCAGCGAAGGATTGGATGGATCAATTTCCAGGCCCTTTTGCACAAAATAGATGGCGGAGTCGAGGTCTTTTTTGGTATTGTTGTAAATACCAGCCAGGAAACTGCTGGCAACAGTGCCCTGGGATTTAAAACGATCTTTATTATTATCCCTGCCGGCTATTTCCAGTGTTTTCTTAAACCCGTCAATCATGTTTGTGAGGTAAGGTTCCACCGAAAACGTAGTATCCATAGCAAGGTTGGTCCGTGCATCCCAATAATACCCGTAGAGGCTGTCGGGGAAAGCAGCATTGTACAACCTGAAGACACTATCAGCCCGCTGGTAATCGCCGCCCTGGTAAAGCGGGAAGGCAATGAAGAAATAATCGGCCGGATTCGGTGTCTTCCGGTTATTATAAACGATCATTTTCATTTCTGCCTCTTTGATTTTATCGCCCTTTTTGGTAAAGTAATCAACGCCTTCCTGCAGGGTTTTTATCTTCCCTTCATAGGTGCTGTCGAGGTTAGCAGCTTTTACATAGCTTTCGAGCACGATGTTATCATCTTTTGCCACGGCGCCATAAATCTGTCCTTTTAAAATGTAGTCATTGATGGCAAGATCTTCGTCGCTGGCATTGGCAAAATACTGGTCGATATACCCTTTTGCAGAAGCGGTATCGCCTTTGTCAACATATGCATAAGCCATTAACTTATACGTTTTGGCGCTGGTTTGTTCGCCGGCTTTTGCAATAATATTTTTCAGTGTATTGATAGTGCAATCATAATCCTTTTTTACGTAACATGTTTGCGCCACCAGGTAATCATTTTGTATGTCGGGGTCGGTGCTGGCAATGTATTTTTTTGCGTACTCATCGGCCTTGTCAAATTTCTGCGAGTAGAGGTTGTAATAATAAAGTTCGTAGTAAGCCGGAGCAAATTTCGGATCCATGGTGATGGCCTTGTTCAGGTCTTCCAGATAAATGTCCCAGTTTTTCTGGGTGTAATAAATCATGGCTTTGCGGTACTCGGCCCGGGCAAAATTGGGGTTTACGGCCAGGGCTTTATCATAATTAATCACGGCATTTCCACCATCATGTGCCCGGCGATAGGCATCGCCAAGGTTTAAAAAGATATCAGCATTTTTAGGGTCCCTGTCGGCCGCTGCAGTTAATTTTTGAATAGCATATGCCAGATCACCGTCTTTTGCTTTAAGGTCAATATTCGCACGGCCAATGGCATTCAGCACATCTGGATTATCCCCTTTACGTGTGTGGCTTGCTGTAATAGCAGCCTCGAACATTTGACGGGCTTCATCTTTTTTCCCTTCCAGCAAAAACACATGGCCTTTTCCCACCAGTACCAGCGGGGCATTGCCATTTGTTTGCAGGGTTTTATCATACAAATCAGCTGCTGCCTTGCTATCTTTCATGGCAATATACGTTTGTCCAAGCCAGTAAACAGCTTCCAGGTTATTCGGATTGCTGGATACCATTTTTTCAAAAACCGCTTTTGCGCTTTGATCCCTGTCTGCATACAGGTGGTTAATACCCTCCTGTATAGACTGAGCGTTGATTTGTATTGTACTCACCAGGCTGACAATAATAGCAGCAACCGAGATTTTCTTCATATTCATTATTCGCATTTATGATTTGTAAATATAATCAGTTCTTTTATTCCTCCCTGAGCTTTGCGGGCCTTACACGTAAATCTTTTTGCATGGGTGCCAGGTAAGCTCTTTTAAAAATTAATTGTCCCTGTTCCCCGCTCATAAAACTCGCAAAACCGTGCCCAAGTCCATTATTCCGTTCTTTTAAAATATATACCAAATCCCGCACCATCGGGTACCGGAGCGTATAAATTGTTCCCGGCACCGGAGGAATATAAGCGCCTGGCACATCAGTGCTTTCCAGGTTAGCCACTTTCACTTTTTTCAAAAAACTTAACTGTGTTGAATCCTCGGGGTTGCCAATCCAGTTCACACCGATAAATCCAACAGCATCGGGGTGAGTGGATACGTACTCAATGACTTCGTTGCTGGTTTTGGCAGCGGCTGCTTTGGGCGTCAACGTATCTCCTTTTAATACTGAATCGACGATAAAACGTACTGTACTGGTTGCCCGCAGCCCGTCAAAAATGGGGATTAAATTTTTCTTAAATCTGCCTGTAAGAATTTGTTTGATTTCGGCCATGGTAAAAAGTGAATCTGTTGCGTCTTTGTTCAGAATTACCGCCACGGCATCACGGGCAATTATCATTTGCTCAGGGGATAATTTTAAAGAATCTACAATAAAATTTTCTTCCTGTGCTGTGCATTTGCGGGTGGCTATGATCATCCGCACACTGTCTACACCAAAATCCCGAAAACATTCTGCTTCGGGCTTATAATCCACAATAATATGCGCATCGGGATGCAGGGATTCAAAAACCTTTATCTGCGAATCAATGACAGGCTTGAACGACTCGTCAGAGCTGATATGAATAGTACCACTTGTCCGGGTATCGGATGGTTCCGTACCGGGAGATGCGCAACCGGAAACCAGCACAAAAAGTACTGCTACCGGCATTAAATGTTTTATTTGCTTCATGATTATTACTGCGGCATTGTTGATCATCTGAAGTAATTTTTCTTATACCCTCTGTAGATTCTCCAGCCTCCGTATAAAAGACAGAGGCCCCCGAAAAATTTATCGATCCAGGAAGAGGAATTATTTCCGATTGGAATATTGAATTTGTCATGAAACAAAAAAAACAGGCCTGCCAACACAATCAGGATTCCCATCCCGTAATCCATCACGGAACGCATCTGAGAAATCTGTTTCCGTTTTTTATTTTCATATTCTTCAAGCATAATAGAGACGCCTGTTTTAAGGGGTAGCAATTTAGCCCAATTTTTTATATCAAATTGCCTGTATTGATTCATTTTATAAATAATTCTGCCGCAGCGGGGCGGGACAGATAGGTTATTGATCCAGCCCAACAAAAGTAACCGGTTGTGTAAATGACACTGCTACTTTCATTCCGTTTTGCTCGGCGGGATTCCAGCGGGGCATTTTTCTGAATGCCCGCAATACTTCGCGGTCGTACACATCACCAGCGCTCTGCAGAATTTCTGTTTTGGAAATTGTTCCGTCAATGCCCACCACAAACCTTACCAGGACTACTTTCCTTTCCCCGGGCAGCAATTCTTCCGGAGGTTGTAAAGTCCGGGCAAAAAATCTTCCCAGGGCTTCTAAGCCGCCGGGGAAAGAAGGAGCGGTTTCAACCGGGTGAATCGTTTGCTGCTCTTTTTCTTTACTTGCATTATCCCCGCTGCCGGGCACAGTATTGGTGACGGACTTGCTAAGATCTGCAGGCAACTGCCCGTTAATATCTTTGTCGGAAATTGCTGCAAATTTTATTTCATCTTGCGTGGCAACCGGCTTAACCACGTCCCGGTCTTTCACAATTCTGAAGGTTCTGAAATCCTTTTGTGCCACGACTGCCGGGTTGGGCTTGGGCTGCGGTGAAGGAGGTTTGAGCGAATGAATGTCGACGACAACCGTTGTTACAGTGTTTTTATCAACTGCCGGTGCTGTTAAACGATGCTCACTGCTTTTATTAAATACCATGAAAAAAAATACAATAGCGACAATGCTGAGTGAACCGGCAAGTGCCAGCAACAGGCGCTGCTGATAATGACGGCGCAATGTGTAAGCACCATAAGCTTTGTTGCGGTGCTCAAATAAAATATCGAGCACATCGGCCTGTAAAATTTCGTTGTTTGTCATGGCTATACTTTACCCATTAGATGCTGCAGCAAAATAAATCCATAAGCCGGCTGGAAATCGGGAGGTGACATCGCCTGTGCAATAAAAATTGCCATGAGCATTTATCAAGTACAGTCTTGAAGCTTCTTGCATTTGCGCTACTTTTGCGGCATGAAAATTTTAATGGTTTGTCTTGGTAATATTTGCCGCAGCCCGCTGGCTGAGGGTATTTTGCAGCACAAAGCTTTACAGGCGGGATTGGACTGGAGCGTGGAGAGTGCCGGCACAAACGGTTATCATACCGGCGAACCACCGCATCCGTTATCACAAAAAGTCGCGATGGAAAATGGCATCAATATCAGTCAGCAGCGTGCCCGGCGGTTCCGTGCAGATGATTTTGAAATATATGATAAGATTTATGCCATGGCAGAAGACGTATTGGTTGATATGCAACGAATCGCAGGGAAAAAATTCGTTCCGGAAAAAGCCAGTCTTTTATTAGAAGAAGTATTTCCCGGCGAGGGCAGGGATGTACCGGACCCGTATTATGGCGCAGAGTCCGGCTATCACTCGGTATTCAGCTTACTTGACGAGGCCTGTGACATCATTATTCAAAAATATGCCGCCCATAGCAGCACACTTTAACTATCAACTATAAAATGGCAAAACCTACCTTACCGCAAGGCACACGTGATTTTGGAGCAGAAGTGGTGCGCAAACGAAATTTTATTATCGATACCATCAAGCAGGTATTTGAGCTGTACGGTTTTCAGCCACTGGAAACACCGGCGATGGAAAACCTGGAAACCCTGATGGGAAAATACGGTGAAGAAGGCGACCGGCTGATTTTTAAAATCCTAAACAACGGGCTCAGTGATCCTAAAAATATTGACAAAGCACGGGCGGCTTTTGAAAACGTACTCAACGGAAAAAATGATAAGAACCTGACAGAACGTGCCTTGCGATACGATCTCACGATTCCGTTTGCCCGGTACGTGGCGATGAATCATGGCCAGCTCAGTTTCCCCTTTAAACGTTACCAGGTACAGCCGGTGTGGCGGGCAGACCGGCCGCAGCGCGGCCGTTACCGGGAGTTTTACCAGTGTGATGCAGACGTTGTAGGCAGCAAATCATTGCTGAACGAGGCGGAATTGGCATTGATCTATTCAACCGTTTTTTCACGGTTAGGTATTGATGTTGAAATAAAAATTAATCACCGCCAGGTACTGGCTGCCCTTGCAGCACTTTGCGGGGGTACAGAAAAAATGACCGACATAACCGTTGCCATCGACAAACTTGATAAAATTGGCCTCGAAAAAGTACAACAGGAACTGGAACAAAAAGGGCTGACGGCTGATCAGCTTGCTGTAATTGAGCAATATCTTCATATTACCGGGCGAAATGAAGAAAAACTGGAACAGGCAAAAGCTCTCCTCGGCGAAAAAGAACCTGCAGGAAAAGGCTTTCGCGATCTTGAAGAGCTGATCAATTATGTTGGCAATAACATTTCATCCTCAGCATTGGCTATTGACTTTACCCTCGCCCGCGGGTTGAATTATTACACCGGGATCATTTTTGAAATAAAAGCAAAAAATATACAAATGGGCAGCATTGGCGGGGGTGGCCGGTATGATGACCTGACAGGTTTGTTTGGGGTACCGGGACTGCCGGGCGTGGGCATTTCCTTTGGCATCGACAGGATCTATGATGTGATGGAGGAGCTGAAGCTTTTTCCTGAAGAAATATATACGGGTACGCAGGTCATATTTTTCAACCTGGGCGAAAAGGAAAGCCACCGATCTTTCAGCCTGATGCAGCAGCTAAGGAATAAAGGCATTCGTTGTGAGCTATTCCATGAAACGGCAAAACTTGATAAACAGTTCAAATATGCGGAAAAGAAAAATATTCCTTACGCAGTCATTATTGGTGAAAAAGAATTAGAAAATCAAACCTGCAACGTAAAAGATCTTCGAAAAGGCACGCAGCAAACAATCCTGCAGGAAACAATCATAAAAAATTTATTTCTGGAAACAACATAAGTAACGTGCAAGGCTATGCATTCAGTCTTTTTCTCACAATCGGTTGAATTTTCAGGTATGTAAGGCTGCGCCAAATCCATTCAACGGGCCCGTATTTGAAGTATTTCATCCAAACATTACTGAAAATAATCTGAAATATCCAGATAGCCAAGACCACGTAATAGAGCTCGTAGCGTTCGAGCTTTCCATATAAGCCAAAGCCAAAACCGTAAAAAATTACCGCACCAATGATGGCCTGCATCATATAATTCGTCAGCGTCATTTGCCCAACCTTTGCCATCAGTTTCATAAACCAGTCGGCCAGGTGGTATTTATACAGCAGCATCAGGAGCCCCAGGTGGCCAGCCGTCATAAAAAGACGTTTTTCCTGGAACAAATCGAACGGGAGATAATTTATGTACTGCGTTTCATCAAAATCAGTTTTCAGGTAAGTGTGCAACTGTAATAAACCAATCGTCGTCCCAACGGCATATCCTATCAGGGCCATACCCCAATAAAATTTTTTAGATCGCTCCCCTGTCAGAATTTTTAGTTTAAGCAAAGCCATCCCTATCAATAAAAAAGGGAAAATGTCTAAAAACTCCTCTCGGTAAAAATATTCACTTTGTGCCCATACAACCGTTTCGATATTATTTTTAGCAATGGAGAAATATCCTTTTTCTGTTTCATTCAGCCGCTGCAAGGCTTTTGCTTTCAAAGTACTTTTGTTACTGGCTGCCTGATAAGCTTCCCACTTCTGCCTGTTTTCCGCCTGCTGAGCTGTGAGTTGCTTTCCCTCCCTGGTTAGTTGTACAGCCACTTCCCCATTTTGCCTCAGCTCTCTTAGTTTGTACAAGGTGTAGGTGCTTTTCAAACCGGGAATCAGTAGCAAAAAAATTCCAAGCGCAATGAGTAATTTGGGTTTAGCATTTCTGAAGGGAAAAAGAAATAATCCGCAAATGGCGTACGCATATAGGATATCGTTGTTCCACAAGAAAATATAGGCATCAACCATCCCGAAAATCATCAGAATGATTAACCGGCGGTAATAAATATCCGGTGGCGAAATGATACTGTTTCTCTTTTCAAGCCGGAACAACAGTAAAATAGTTGATGTACCAAATAAAACAGAAAAAAGTCCACGCATTGCTCCGGAAAAGAAAATCACCACAATAGCCCAGATATAATAGTTGATACCGCTGTACTCATTATTATAGCTGATATTCAAGAAATATTCATTGGGACGTCCAAAAAAATTAATTGTAACCACCAGAATTCCCAGCAGAGCACCCCCCCTGATAGAATCGAGGATATCAATTCGTTGTTCAGTGGGAATACCATACTTTTCATTCGTTCCTGCAATAGCTGCCATATTGTAGCGTTGATAGGAATCACAATGTTGTGTTTCCTAAAGGTTAAGGATTTTGTAATACAGTTGTACGGCTAATTTTTTCTTCATGCTTCTGATCCTGTGCTCAATGTCTCTTAGCAAACTTTTGCTAAAAACGAAAAATGATCCCTTTTATTGCCGCATGATGCTCGAATGCTGATTGGCCTTCAGGCGTTTTGCTCAATCATTCCCATACATTTTCATAAACAATAGCCGCACCCTGGCCCACACCCACACACATAGTTGCCAACCCGTATTTTGCCCCACGGCGTTTCATCTCATGTAATAATGTGGTGGAAATGCGAACACCGCTGCAACCAAGTGGGTGACCGATTGCAATAGCACCTCCGTTCACATTTATTTTATCAATATCCAGGTTTAACTCACGTATGCAGGCAATCGACTGGGCAGCAAATGCTTCATTTAATTCAATAATATCCAAATCAGCAACAGTAAGATTTGCCCGCTGCAAAGCCTTACGGGTAGCTGGCACCGGCCCAATCCCCATTATAGAAGGATCAACGCCGGCAACTGCCATTCCAATGATTTTTGCCAATGGTTGTAAGCCAAATTCTTTAACAGCTTCTTCCCCGGCCAATAAAGCTGCGGCCGCCCCATCGTTAATACCGGAGGAGTTGCCTGCTGTGACAGTGCCGTCTTTGGCAAAAGCCGGTTTCAGTGCGGCCAGTTTTTCCAGCGAGGTTTGCCGTGGATGTTCGTCCGCTTCAAAAAGCGTTTGTTCCTGCTTGTTACCAAAAATCAGCACGGGCGCCATCTCAGCGGCCCATTTACCGGTTGCCAGTGCTTCAAAATATTTATGTTGTGATGCCAGGGCAAACGTATCCTGTTCCTGTCTTGAAATATCCCATTGCCGGGCCACGTTTTCGGCCGTTTCGCCCATACTGTATGGGTAATACATTTCAGCCAGCCTTTTATTGGTAAACCGCCAGCCAATCGTACTATCATGCATTTCGGTATGTCGCTGCCAGGGAGCAGATGATTTAGCCATTACAAAAGGGGCCCGGGTCATGCTTTCCACGCCGCCGGCAATCACAACAGCTGCGTCTCCGCATTGTACCTGTCTTGCAGCATCCATTATGGCTTGTAAGCCGGAGGCGCATAAGCGGTTGACCGTGTTTCCCGGCACCGTTACCGGCAGTCCTGCCAGTAAAGCGGCCATCCTTGCCACATTCCGGTTATCTTCCCCCGCCTGGTTGGCATCTCCGGCTATGACATCTTCAATGGCTGTGGGATCGAGACCGGCATTCCGCTCTAAAAGCGCTTTTATGACATGCGCCAGCATATCATCGGGACGGATACTGCTGAGTGACCCGCCATATTTACCTACCGGAGTACGCACTGCATCAACAACATAAACTGGTTTCATAACAAAAAATAAAGCCTGCAAGATAAATGATTCAATATTCCCCGCGCCGGGCAAGGGTTTATTATCTTTGCAGGATGATCAAATCGGTACACAGAAATATCCGGCACTTACAGTTGAATGACCTGGAGGATTATTTTCAAAGCATTGGAGAAAAAAAATTTCGTGCCAGGCAGGTGTATGAATGGATTTGGCAAAAAGGAGCCCTGCGTTTTGCCGATATGACCAACCTGAGCAAAGAACTCCGCCAGCAACTGGGTGAAGTATTCAGTTTGCCGGCCTTGTCGGTCGATGCCACGCAATACAGTGCAGATGGCACTATTAAAAGCCGCTTTAAAACCTGGGACGGGCACCTGGTGGAAGGCGTATTGATTCCCACCGAATCCCGCTATACAGCCTGTGTTTCTTCACAAATAGGCTGTTCACTAAGTTGTAAATTTTGCGCAACCGGGTACATCGACCGTAAACGCAACCTTGACTACGATGAAATTTACGACGAAGTGGTGTTGATTAACCAGCAATGCGAACGGGTTTATGGAAAAAAACTCACCAATATTGTATTTATGGGCATGGGTGAACCCCTGCTGAATTATAAAAACGTATTGAAAGCGGTTGAGCGCATTACCTCGCCCGACGGGCTGGGCATGAGCGCCAGGCGTATCACCGTATCCACAGCCGGCGTGGCAAAAATGATCCGCCAGCTGGGCGACGACAAAGTGCGGTTCAAACTGGCCTTGTCGCTTCATGCAGCCAACGATCAGAAAAGGCATGAGATTATGCCGATCAATGACAGCAACAATATAAAAACACTCATTGACGCCCTGAATTATTTTTACAAGCAAACAAAGAATGAGATCACCCTCGAATATATTCTCTTTGACAATTTCAACGACAGCCTGCAGGATGCCGATGAACTGGTAAAAGTGTACCGTCAAATCCCTGCCGATCTTGTTAATATTATCGAATACAATCCCATCGATTTTGCACGGTTTGCAAAACCTTCGCCGGAACGAATAGACGCTTTTATGAAATACCTGGGAAAAAACAAAGTGAATGCAAGGCTGCGGCAAAGCCGCGGCAAGGATATCGATGCCGCCTGCGGACAACTGGCCAACAAAGACAGCCATTAAATCAATGCTTAAAATTCCTGTTGTAAAACAGCAAAACCACTTTCATGAAAAAAAAACCAACCCCCTTCGACAAGTTTGCCAAAAAAAAGAGTAATGCTGCCATTAAAGAGCAATACCGGCAGGAAAAACGTAAGCTAAAAAAAGAACGGGAAGAATATTTTGAAAAGAAAAAATTAGCTGCCCGGGAACCTGCAGCTGCTATGCCTAAACGAAAAAAGGATAGCATCAAAACCGACACAGGCACCGGTCAGATGCCCTTGAATAAATATATTGCGCATTGCGGAGTGAGCTCACGGCGGGATGCTGCTGAGATGGTGAAACTCGGCAAAGTGAAAGTAAACGGCGTAGTGATTACCGAACCGGGACACAAGGTTTCGTCAAAAGACGAAGTAAAAGTCAATGGGAAAAAAGTAATTATTTCCAAAGACCTTATATATATTTTACTGAATAAACCTAAAGATTACATTACCACCACCTCCGACCCCCAGGGAAGAAAAACCGTACTTGATCTTTTGAAACGGGCGACCACCGAAAGAATTTATCCTGTGGGACGGCTCGACAGAAATACATCTGGTGTACTGCTACTCACCAACGATGGAGATTTGTCGCAAAAACTCACACATCCCAGCAACCAGGTGAAAAAGGTTTACGCGGTAACCCTTAATAAACCATTTGAAAAAAAAGACTTTGAACGAGTACTCAAAGGTGTACTTCTCGAGGACGGACCGGCTACGGTTGACGTGCTGGCTTACACGGATACGAAAGACAAAACACAGTTGGGCGTTGAAATTCACAGCGGACGTAACCGCATTGTCCGCCGTATATTTGAACATTTGGGCTATGATGTAAAATCACTTGACAGGGTGATGTTTGCCGGACTGACCAAAAAAAACCTGGAAAGAGGGAAGTGGCGATTTTTAACGGAAAAAGAAATCCGCGACCTGAAATATTTTGGGAAAGGCGGTCACTAATTTACCTGCACATACGCTGAACATGAACCTGGAACCATTAGTACTATTTGAAAACAACGACTTTATTGCACTGAATAAGCCACCGGGACTTTTGGCAATCCCCGACCGCGAGGGAAAAGAAATATCACTGAAAGTGTTACTGCAGAAAAAATACGGGCATATTTACACAGTGCACAGAATAGACAGGGACACCAGCGGTGTTATCATTTTTGCAAAAAACGAAGCCGGACATAAACAGCTTTCACAACAATTTGAAAGCCGGCAAACAGAAAAAATTTATTACGCCCTGGTGATCGGATCGCCTGTTTTGCAAAGAGGAAGTATTGCTGCCCCCATCGCGGAACACCCCTCTAAAAAAGCGGTAATGATGGTTCATCGAAAGGGAAAAGAATCGCTGACTGATTATGAAGTACTGGAAGATTTTGGAAGCTATTCCTGGGTAAAACTGAAAATTCACACCGGGCGCACCCACCAGATACGGGTACACATGAAGGAAATAGGTCATCCCGTTGTATGTGATGAACTGTACGGGGACGGCAAACCGGTTTTTATATCATCGTTAAAACACCGGTATAAGCTATCAAAAAACCAGGATGCCGAACAACCTATCTTGAACAGGCTGGCACTGCACGCTTTCAGCTTGTCATTTACTGATGCCGCGGGACAAAAATTTTACCTGGAAGCAAGTCTTCCAAAAGATCTGCGGGCTGTATTGCAGCAGCTGGAAAAATGGAAAAAATAATAGCCCCGGATTGACCCGGGGCTACCAAAAATTCTAGCCAACAAAAATTATTTGTTTGGTTGTGGTGTATAGCGCAGGTAAGGTTTTACCACTTTTACACCCTTCGGAAATTTCTTCATCGCATCTTCAGTTGAGATACTATTAGCCACAATCACATCTTCACCCTCTTTCCAGTCAGCCGGGGTGGATACACTGTAATTGGAGGTGAGCTGCAGTGAATCGACAACCCTCAGCACTTCATAAAAATTTCTTCCGGTAGACGCCGGGTACGTGATGATCAGCTTCACTTTTTTATCCGGACCGATAATAAACAACGAACGAACCGTTTGAGTTTCCGATGCATTGGGATGAATCATGTCATATAGTGTTGCCACATTTCTGTCCGGATCGGCAATGATGGGAAAATTTACATTACAATGCTGCGTTTCATTAATATCTTTTACCCAACCTTTGTGTTGCTCCAGCGGGTCAACGCTTACGGCCAATACCTTTACATTTCGTTTAGCAAATTCCTCGTTCAGCAGGGCCGTTTTTCCCAGTTCTGTAGTACAAACAGGTGTATAATCAGCAGGATGAGAGAAAAGAATACCCCAGCCATTTCCCAGGTATTCATAAAAATCAATTTCTCCCGCAGTGGTCTGCGCTTTAAAATTGGGCGCTGTGTCACCTAAACGTAAAGCCATATAAGTATATTTTAAAATGAACAAATAGAACCCGAAGGTACAAGAATTAAATAGCCTACCAAAAAAGTGGACTTTAATTTATCATTTCCTTACATTGTTTCAGGATTGATTACTCCACCAGGTCTTTCAGGGTTCGGTTTTCAAGAATATGGAGCGTGGCGTCCCTTACATCTGACATAATATCGTGCAAGCCGCAGGTTTTTTCATCACAATTCTTGCAGCGTTGGTAAAAATACAGGCTTACACAAGGCAGCATGGAAATGGGGCCATCCACAACGCGAATCACGTTGGCGACATGGGTTTTAGCCGGATCATTTTTGAGGTAATAGCCGCCGCCCTTCCCTTTTTTACTCTCAAGTATTCCTGCCTTTTTCAGCTCCAGCAGGATGTTCTCGAGAAATTTCAACGGTATTTTCTTTTTCTTTGAAATCTCTGAAATTAACACGGGGCCCTTGTTGTAGTTTTCAACAAGGTGGGTCAGTGCCCGGAATGCGTATTGCGTTTTTTTAGAAAGCATGGAAGCGGGTATTATCCTGGATTATTTGTGCACAACAATTTTAAAATGAATCGGTGAATTTTTGCGCAGCATTTCTGCCACGCCACAGTATTTTTCCAGCGAAAGTTCCACAGCCTTTTTCACCTTATCTTCATTTTCCGGCGCTGTATGCACCTTGTAAGTGATTGTGATATCTTTAAACACTTTGGGATGCTCTTCCGTTTGCTCTGTTTCCACCTCCATGCTAAAGTCAGAAAACTCCACCCGCATTTTATTCAGTATATCCACCACATCAATGCCGGAACAGCCTGCAAGACTTGAGAGGAGTAACGATTTGGGGCTGACACCGGAAACCCTGTCTCCATCAATGTGAATACTGTTTTTGTCCTGCCAGCTTTCAAAGGCATGATCTTTTTTCCACTTTGTCGTTATTTTCATAAATGATGTTTTTGATCCTGGAGTATATTATCTAGCGTCCATTCGATTCGTTGCTCAAAATTATGCTTTCGTTCGGTACATTGCTCTTTGGAACAAATTCGGCAGGAAAAAGGTTGACAACCGTCGCTGTGAACAAATAATTCCATAGACTCTCCAAACCCGTTTTTTACCAGTTGCCCAAGCGCTTCAATTTCATCATGCGCCTGGTTTACATTTAAAAACCAGGGAACCGTCAGGTGGCAATCAAGGTGCAACACACTTCCGTACTTGATAATTCGCAGGTTATGCAGGTCAATCCAGTTATCCCGCCTGGCTGCATTTAGCAGGTGAACCATTTTCCGCAGCAGTTTACCATCCGCTTCATCCATTATTCCGGCAATAGACTGGCGCACGATGCGGTAACCGGTGACGATGATAATGGCTGCAAACACGATTGCCACAGCACTATCGATCCATATATACCCGGTAAAATAAATCAGTACCAGGCCAATGATAATGCCCAATGTGGAATAGCTGTCTGTCATCAGGTGCCGCCCGCTGGCTACAAGTACCAGGGAATCATTTTTCCGGCCCTTGCGAAACGATAAGTACCCGGCCAGGAAATTGACAATGGCCGTAAAGGCCACCAGGTAAATACCTGTATCCAGTTTGTGAATCGTTACCGGATCGACCAGATTTTTAACAGCACTGTAGACAATGATGGCCCCGGCAGATAAGATCATCGATCCTTCGATAGCAGCAGAAAGAAACTCCGCTTTCCCATGCCCGTACGGGTGATCCAGATCTCTTGGCTTTGCTGCAACAAAAAGACTGTATAAACCAATAAAACCCGCGACGACATTCACAATACTTTCCAACGCGTCTGTCAGGATAGCGACTGAATGGGTTACATAATAGGCAGCAATTTTTATCAGCAGCAACAGCACCGAAAGAATGGCGACCGCTTTTTGAACTTTTACATTTTGTATAGCTGATTGCAAACCGGAAAATTAAAAATTGAAAATACAGAAATAAAAGCGGGTTTGTCTGCTGCAGGGAATCAGTCCGTTTTACTTTTCCTGATTTTTTTCAACAGGCGGTAATAAAATTCTTTATTAAAAAGCTGTGAATCACGCATAGCCTTATAAATCAAAAAAACACCTATCGGCACCAATACAATTGTCGACAACCACATGCCAACCAGGGGAGAAAGAGTATTTTCTTTGGCAAATTTTTCCCCTGTAGTACTGCTAAAGTAAAAAATCATAAAGAAGATTATCGCAAATATCAGCGGAGATCCAAGTCCACCTTTTCGTATAATAGAACCCAGTGGTGCGCCAACCATAAACAAAACAAGGCAGGCCAGTGATAATGAAATTTTACGATGCCATTCAATTTCATGCAGCACAAGATCTTTTCGCATGGCATTGTAATCCGATAAAGCTACTTCGTTATTCAACCGGATATTGGTAATACGATTTGCCGCTTCCCGGTCCACTTCTTTCTGCAGCGAGTCCGGGATCAGTTGTTCAAACGAGCTTACTTTTTTCGCACTATCCGGGGCAATATTTTTCCAACTGCTGTCCAGGTATTTGATGAATTGTAAATTATCGAAAGTTTTGCTCACCGATGATCGTTCGAAATTTTTTAGCCGCTTATGCAGGGAATCAATTACATACTGCAACTGTTTCATATTCCGCATCCGCTGGTTGTTTTTATTGATACTGTCGGCCGTGCGGTTAAACTGCAGTGAACTGAGATCGAACTGTTTCGTGTATTCTTTAAATTTAATACGGATGAAATCAGAATTTTTTTCGCCACGCTGTCCTCTCTCCTGGTACCACCAGCCATCTTTTAACCGCATCTCCAGGTAACGGCGGTTATCAGTAATACGCATTACACCGCTTTCGGCCGTGATGAAGTTATCCTGCAACGGACTTCCCTTTTCGTAAATAATAATATTCCGGATGATGCTGTCATTGCTTTCTTTTTTACCCACTTTAATCGCAAACCCGTCAATCTTATCGTAGAAAACTCCCTCTTTAAGATCGAAAGCCGGTTTGGCATAATAAATATCACCCAATAAGGTTCTTGATTTCAGGTTGGCAACCGGCATGATATAATTGGAAAAAAGAAAAGCCACGCCGCAGATTAACAAGGTAACCAGAAACAGTGGCCGCATAAAGCGGAGCAGGGAAATACCGGCGGATTTAATAGCCACCAGTTCAAAACTCTCTCCCAGGTTACCAAAGGTCATTAAAGAAGAAAGCAGTACAGAAAGCGGTAATGCCAGCGGCACCAATACAGCGCTCTGATACCATATAAATTCCAGAATGACCCCTGCACTCAAGCCTTTTCCAACAAAATCATCGATATACAGCCAGAAAAACTGCATCACCAATACCAGCAAGGTGATAAAAAAAGTAGCTATAAAGGGTCCGACAAAAGCCCGGATCAACAGTTTATCTAACTTCTTCAGCAAGGTTATCAATATCTTTAATCTATGAATCAGGCAAAAATAAGGCTTTCGGCACAGGAGATGGAATTGGTCACAAACACTGCATGGATTTTAACAAAGGCCCGGATTATGGAAAAAACAACTGCGCTGCTGGGCACACTGCAGCAGCGCATGGCCAGAATACTGCAGGTACATGCCGGCAGCATCCCGGCGGAAGTAACTGAAAGCAATGCCAAAATATCCAAAGGCGAAAACTACAAAGGCCTTCCTTACTTAATCCTTGACTATCCCCGGCGGTTTGACCGAGATGCCATCTTTGCCATACGCACTATGTTTTGGTGGGGGCATTTCTTCAGCATTACGCTGCATCTTTCCGGTCGTTACCAGGCATGCTATGCTCCAAAATTGGTGGCTGGTTATAACAGGCTGGCCGAACAGCAATTTTATTACTGCATTAACGATGACCCCTGGGAGCATCATTTTGAAACCAGCAATTACCAAATGATCGAAACGGCAGGCAAAGAACGATTCGCCGGGTGCCTGTCGCAAAACGGTTTTTTGAAAATTGCCAATAAGATTCCTTTATCAGATTGGGATCAGGCAGATGACCGGCTGGCCGCACATTTTACCCAGCTGGCAGCACTCTTGTTTGACTAATTGCCGAGGCGGTGAAAGAGATCTTTTACCTGGTAATCCCAGAGCATACTCTGGTCTTTGATTTCCTTTTTTTCTGCAAAATCTTTAATGACCAGGATGGTCTGGTTGGTAACTTCCGATTTTTCGATGCTAAACTCGAAGTATTCAGTTTTTGGGGCATGCATCCAGTGAAAGCGTATAAATTTTCCTTCCTCGCTCTCCAATACTTCCGCTTTTTCCGAAGATCCGTTCCAGGAAAAATAAAAAATGCTATCACGTTCATCTACTTTATCAGCGAACCACTCCTGCAATCCGGCCGGGGTGGAAAGAAATTCATATAAAATAGAAGGCGAACACCGTACAGGGTACTCCAGGGTATATAACTGTTTACTCATCGTCTGTTTTTAAAATATCTCATCAACCGGTGCAATTATAAAAAATAATTCTATGTGACAAAGTTTTTTGGCGTTTATTTTTAGCCTTTTTTGAAGCATGGAACCATTTATAAAATAAAACCATAAAATATGCGTTAAATAAGCAGGAAAGAATTTTTTGGGACATATTAGGGATTTTGTTAAATTGCTCTGAAGTTCAATACTTTCTGAAGAGCAAACAGGACATTGTGATGGGTATTTTGGGAGTATAACCAGACTAACGATAATTCTTTAACCCTTAAAATAACCCATTTTAAACCCAGACCTATGAGCATGCGACAATTGAAGATCACGAAGTCGATTACGAATCGTGAATCTCAAAGTCTTGAAAAGTACCTCCAGGAAATTGGTAAGGTAGATCTTATTTCCCCCGAAGAAGAAGTAAAATTAGCCCGTCTTATCAAACAAGGCGACCAGCGGGCACTTGACAGGTTGACGAAAGCTAACCTGCGCTTCGTGGTTTCGGTAGCAAAACAATACCAGAACCAGGGATTATCGCTGCCCGACCTGATTAATGAAGGAAATTTAGGACTTATTAAAGCTGCCCAGCGCTTTGATGAAACCCGTGGTTTCAAATTTATTTCCTATGCCGTTTGGTGGATTCGCCAGAGTATTTTGCAGGCACTTGCCGAACAATCCCGTATCGTCAGGCTGCCACTTAACAAAGTGGGCTTAACCAACCGAATTCAAAAAGCCTATTCCCAGCTGGAACAGGAGTTTGAACGGGAACCCTCGGCAGAAGAACTGGCTGAAATGCTGGAAATGGACCTCGACGAGGTTTCTGCCACGCTGGGAATATCAGCCCGCCATGTCAGCGTGGATACACCACTTGCGGAAGGTGAAGATAATACCCTGTTGGACGTGTTGGAAAACCCAAATGCGGAAAAAACGGATGCCGAACTGGATCACAAGGAATCGCTTAAAATGGAAATTGACCGCTCCCTGAAGGCACTCACAGAAAGACAAAAGGAAGTTATTTGCTATTTCTTCGGCATAGGCGTTGACCATCCCATGAGCCTGGAAGACATTGGCGAAAAATTCAACCTTACCCGCGAACGGGTCCGCCAGATCAAAGACAAAGCCATCACGAAATTAAGAACCACTAATCGTTGTAAACAATTAAGAACATACTTAGGCGCATGATATAAACTTTACTCTACTTATCTTTGCAAAGCTGAAAAGTGAACATTTTAAAATGTTCACTTTTTGTTTTCGTGTTTGTGCAAATCTAATGTGAACTATGTTTGAAAATCTTTCAGAAAAACTCGAATCCGCCTTTAAACAGCTGAAAGGCCAGGGCAGAATTACAGAACTGAACATTGCCGCAACGGTGAAGGAAATTCGCCGGGCACTGGTAGATGCAGACGTCAATTATAAAATAGCCAAGGAATTCACAGACCGTGTAAAAGATAAAGCCCTAGGAGAAAAGGTAATCACGGCCATCAGTCCCGGCCAGCTGATGACGAAGATTGTCAAGGATGAACTGGCCGAACTCATGGGCGGCGCCGAAAGCGCCTTCAATGCAAAAGGCAGCCCGGCTGTTATTTTAATTGCCGGCTTACAGGGTAGTGGTAAAACCACTTTCAGTGGCAAACTGGCCAATTATTTAAAAACCCGCAAAGGCCTAAGCCCCATGCTTGTCGCGGCAGATATTTACCGGCCTGCAGCCATGGAACAGTTACGGGTTCTGGGTGAACAAATTGGTGTGGACGTACATATTGAACCAGAAAATAAAAATGCCGTTGCCATTGCACAAAACGCTGTAAAGGAAGCCCGCAGCAAAAATAAAAATGTGGTGATCATTGACACAGCCGGCCGCCTGGCCGTTGACGAAGCCATGATGACGGAGGTGGCTGACATCAAAAAAGCTGTTTCGCCGCAGGAAATTCTTTTTGTAGTAGATAGCATGACCGGCCAGGATGCTGTTAACACAGCCAAGGCTTTTAACGACCGGCTTGATTTTACCGGTGTTGTACTAACCAAATTAGATGGCGATACCCGGGGTGGTGCTGCCTTATCCATTAAATACACCGTACAAAAACCCATAAAATTTATTAGTAGCGGGGAAAAAATGGATACGCTGGACGTTTTTTATCCAGAACGGATGGCACAGCGTATTCTGGGCATGGGCGATATCACCACGCTGGTAGAGAAGGCCCAGCAGCAGTTTGATGAAGAGCAGGCAAAAAAACTGGAAAAAAAGATCCGAAAAAACCAATTTGATTTTTCGGATTTCAAAACCCAGTTAGAGCAAATCAAAAAGATGGGTAATATGAAAGACTTGCTGGGCATGATTCCCGGAGCAGGAAAACAATTGAAAGATGTGGATATCAGCGACGATTCGTTCAAAGGTGTAGAGGCCATGATTAACTCCATGACTCCTTACGAAAGGGAAAATCCCGATGTGATTGACCAAAGCCGCCGCAAACGAATTGCCCGGGGCGCCGGGAAAGACCTGGCCGAAGTAAATGCATTTATGAAGCAGTTTGAACAAATGCGCAGTATGATGAAAAATATGAACAAAATGGGCATGTTCGGTAAAATGATGCCGGGTATGAAACGCTGATGCTGCACCTCCCTCTTTTTGCAAAACCGGAACTGCCGGGCGTTCGTTATGTTAACTGTTTATCAAATTATACCGGTTGTTAAAAAAAGATGTTGGCATTTTAAGCAGCAGCCGTTAATTTTGCCAGCTTATAAACCCTATTCGTTAACGCCTTTAAATGTCTATTTAAAATGGCTGTAAAAATCAGACTGCAACGTCATGGGTCTAAAAAAAGACCTTTTTATTTCATCGTAGTTGCCGATGCACGTAGTCCACGCGACGGAAAATTCATCCAAAAATTAGGTACGTACAATCCCCTGACTGTTCCTGCTACTATCCAGCTGGATCGCCAGCGAGCATTAGACTGGCTGCACCAGGGTGCACAGCCAACCGATACTGTGCGCAGGATTTTAAGTTTCAAAGGAGTATTGTATCTCAAACATTTGCTCCGCGGCGTTAAGCTCGGGCTGTTTGACGAAGTGACCGCCATGGAAAAGTTTACCAAGTGGAGCACAGAGCATGAAGCTCAGCTGAAAAAGCGCCAGGAAGAAGCCATGAAAGCCAGGAGAGGTAGAAGACCTGCCCCAGGCCGCCGCCCGGAAAGAAGACCTCAGGGCCAGGCCGGCAGTGAAGAATAATACCTGCTGTTCCTGAAAGTTTTTTAAGGTGACATCATTGCATGTCACCTTTTTCTTTTTCAAAAACAGTTTCATCTTTGCGACAATTTCCCGTATGACCGAATACTTCAAAATAGGAAAACTGGTGGCCGCTTCCGGCTTAAAAGGTGAACTGATCTTAAAACACGAACTGGGCAAAAAAACCTCCCTGAAAGGTTTGCAAACCCTTTTCACAGAAGAACGAAAAGACTCCTTTTTACCCTGGTTTATTGAAACCGTGAAAATTAAAAATGCAGAGGAAGTATACCTCAAATTAGAAACCATCAATACCCGCGAAGCCGCTGCGAAACTTACCCAGAAAGAATTATGGGTTACCGCAGCTGACTTTAAAAAACTGGCCGCCAAATCCGCTCCTATCAACCTGCTGGGCTTTACGGTGGTTGACAAACAGCAGGCTTTGGGTGAAATCCTGGAAGTCATCGAACAACCGCATCAAGTGCTTTGCCGGCTGGAAATCAACAGTAAGGAAGTCCTCATTCCCTTAAACGAAAGCACGTTAAGCAAAATTGATCATGCTAAAAAACAAGTGTACGTTACATTACCGGAGGGGTTGCTGGATATTTACCTCTAACACCCTGTAAAGCCTCCAGCGTATGTTCTATCTGTAAAAAATGCCGCTGCTGGTGAGCAATGAGAAAGCAAAATATATCGCCCAGTTTTAACTTCACCAGCTTTGTGAGGGAAATAGGTATGCGTATGACACCCAAATCCTTCGTCTTCGCCTCTTCCAGTAAAGCCAGCAGCCGCCGCTGATTTTGTAAAAATACACTCAGCACCGGCACTACATCCGGGTGCGAGGAAGGCCGGTGGTTTTTGGGTGATTTCATCCTGGATTTCAGTTGACCGTTTTCTTTCGGCAACATCAGTTGTGTAAAATAATGCCCCAGCCAACCGGGAGAAAAATATATACGGGCAGGTTTATTGGCACTAAACGAGGTTTCAATGGCCGGTAAATAGTAACCATCATAGCTGTTAAGATGTTCCAGCACCTGCACCACGCTCCATTTCCCGGTTGCCGGCTGAGCCAATAACTGGCCGGGATCATCGGCCCTGAGACGCTCAACGATTGCCATTTGCCGCCGCACATCTGATTGTAATTGCTCCAGTAACGTTTCGCTTCTAAATTGTTTCATAAAATTAAATTTACACAAAGCTACCCACGGCGTTTTTCAAAAATCTTTGCCTGCACCAAGATTTTAAACTGCGTAATTACGAAAGCCGTACAGTGCCCAATAATTTGCTAAAGGTAGCCGGATCAATTCCAAGATAAGAGGCCAGGTACTTGTGGGGAATGATTTGCAGAACGTGGGGGCTGCGGCGCAGCAAGGTTTTGAATTTTTCTTCAGCACTAAAACATTGCAGCTCTATCTGTCGCTGCAGAACGCCTTTTAAAGCAGCAGCCGTCGCCTTCAGAATCATTTTTTGAATAGCCGGATAACGGTTCATCAAGTCATCGAGTTGTACGTACGTGGTTCTAAGAAAGTTGCTGGCTGTTAAGGTTTCAAAAAAATACAATGATGGAGTTTGCGTGAGAAAGGAATCAGCCACTCCGGAGAATGATGGTGGATAGGTGAAAACGATTGTTGCCTCCTCTCCATTTTCACCAATATAATACGACCGTTGCAGGCCCTCCAGGACAAAATAAAGATAGCGCTCCGTTTCACCAGGGGCCGTCAGCATGGTTTTACGCCGGCAACTGAACGGCTGCCAGATAGCAGCAAAAGCCTGCCACTCCGCTTCGGGAAGCCGGAATATGTTTTCTGTAAATTCTTTTAACTGATTGCTGACCACCCGTAAAGATTTATTGCTGACCGGCTGAAATAAAATCAGCCAGCAGTTTCATCCGGAAATAAAGATTGCCCAGCATCAGGGAACAATTGTTTTTGGCGCCTGCGATACTGCCACCGTTCATTTTTTTAATATTCTTCAGCTCTTCCATTTTTTCATCAATCTTTTCCACCAGTTTTTCGGCATCCCAGCCCACATACTTTCTGTTGCGGTCATCTTTGATATGCACTTTTTTTATGACGCCTGACCGCAGCTTTTTAAATTTAAAATTTTGGCTAAAGGCTTCTTTTACCGCTTCATTTTCTAACATGTCAATTATGATGTCAGCAGACACATTATTCAGAAAAGCATTTTGAAAAATATTAAGATTATTGCGAAGCTCGCGAATAACCTTTTTCTTCAGCACATCGCTGGTTTTGCTTTCCTTGTTCAGGAAAGCAATCAGGTCTTTGAGCGGTCCGATACCTGTTTTCAGCCAGTCAGGATTCATATCATCAGCCGGGCTTTAAATTGTAATTTTATGTTTTATGCCAGCTGACAAAATACGACATATTGTTCATTTTGATTTGGACTCCTTTTTTGTTTCGGTAGAAATAAAAAACAATCCTTCTTTAAAAGGAAAACCGGTACTTGTCGGCGGCTACGAACGCGGCGTGGTGGCCGCCTGCAGCTATGAAGCCCGAAAATTCGGCATTCAGTCTGCCATGCCCATGAAAAAAGCACTGCAGCTCTGCCCGCATGCCATTGTTACCAGCAGCGGCCGTGGTGAATACAGTAAATACTCCCGCTGGGTAACGGATATCATTGCAGCCAACGTTCCATTATTCGAAAAGGCATCGATTGATGAGTTCTACATTGACCTCACGGGAATGGACAAGTTTTTTGGTGTAAGTAAATATGCGCAGGAACTCCGTCGGAAAATTATGCATGAAACCGGCTTACCAATTTCCGGCGGTCTTTCTACAGCCAAGTTCATCAGTAAAATTGCCACAAATGAGGCTAAACCAAATGGATTTCTCGAAATACCTGCCGGCAGGGAAATGGCTTTTTTATGGCCGCTGCCAGTAGAAAAAATCAACGGCGTTGGCAAACAAACAGAACTGCAATTAAAACAAATGGGCATTTATACCATTGAACAGGTTGCGCACACACCAGTGGAAGTACTGGAAAAACACCTGGGAAAATGGGGTGAGTCGCTCTGGCAAAAAGCCCATGGCATCGGCAGCGCGGCAATTGAAACAGACTGGGAGCAAAAAAGCATGAGCCATGAAAATACCTTTGACCAGGATTATACCGATATTGATTTTTTACAAAAAGAACTCATCCGGCTGACCGAAAAAACAGCTTACTCCCTGCGGGAAGATGAAAAACTCACCGGCTGTATTACAGTAAAAATCCGCTACAGTAATTTTGAAACAACATCGCGCCAGGAAACGATTGACTACACCGCCCTGGATGATCAGCTGATCGCCAAAGTGAAAGACCTGTTTACCAAATCATACCAAAAAGGCCGGCCCGTGAGGCTGCTGGGTGTCCGCTTCAGCCAGTTGATACCTTTCACCCTACAAATGAGTTTATTTGATAATAAACTTGAAAAACTTAAATTATACAAAGCTGTGGATGAGATAAAAGACCGCTTCGGCAGCAAACTGGTCAAAAAAGCCGCCAATGTGAAGAAAGAAAAAGAGGGTGAATGAAAATCATTTTCGTCTTGCTGCCTGGTAAATAAGCCGTCTCAGCTATGTTGTTCCTCCTTATCTTCGCTTTTTTAAACTGATCCACATGTCAACAGCCTGGAAAGATTATCAGCAAAAAAATAACGATCGCTTTTTGAATGAAATGCTTGACCTGCTGCGCATACCTTCAATAAGCGCCAAGAGTGAACACAAAAGGGATATGCAGCAGTGTGCTGAACTGGTTAAACAACGCCTGCTGGAAGCAGGGTGCGATAAAGTCGCTGTTATGCCCACAGAAGGTCATCCTGTAGTATACGGCGAAAAAATAACCGATCCGTCTTGGCCAACCGTTCTGGTATATGGCCATTACGATGTACAACCTGTGGACCCGTTGAACCTCTGGCATAGCGATCCTTTTAAACCCGTTATAAAAGACGGCAAAGTATTTGCCCGCGGATCAGCGGATGATAAAGGGCAATTTTATATGCACGTGAAGGCCCTGGAAACTATGGTCAATACCAATACCCTTTGCACCAATATTAAATTCCTGATTGAAGGTGAAGAAGAAGTTGGTTCTCCCAACCTGGGGAAATTTGTGGCAGCTAATAAAGATGTATTGAAAGCTGATGTGATTCTGATCAGTGACAGTGCCATGCTGAGTATGGAAAATCCCTCGCTGGATATCGGCGTTCGCGGATTAAGTTATATTGAAGTGGAAGTGACCGGTGCCAACCGCGATTTGCACAGCGGCACCTACGGCGGAGCAGTCGCCAACCCCATCACCATTCTTGCTAAAATGATTGCCGGTTGTCATGACGAAAACAATCACATCACCATACCCGGTTTTTATGACGATGTGCTGGAAGCAACAGCAGCAGAAAGGGCGTTGATGGCGAAAGCACCTTATGATGAACAGGCCTATAAAGCGGAACTGGGGGTGAAAGAGCTTTGGGGCGAAAAAGGTTTTTCCACCAATGAAAGAACAGGCATTCGTCCCACACTTGAACTCAATGGTATCTGGGGTGGTTACGAAGGAGAAGGCGCCAAAACCGTGCTGCCATCAAAAGCCACGGCAAAAATTTCCGCCCGGCTGGTGCCCAACCAGTCCTCTGCAAAAATCACTGACTTACTGTTAAATTATTTCAGGTCGGTTGCGCCGTCCTGTGTTACAGTAAAAGCATTTGAACACCATGGCGGCGAACCCTATATGACGCCAATTGACAGCAAAGGCTACAAGGCTGCAGCCAAAGCGATTGCAACAACGTTTGGCAAACAACCCATTCCCGTTCGCGGTGGCGGCAGCATTCCCATTTGCTCTATTCTTGAAAAAGAACTGAATGTGAAAATCATCTTCATGGGGTTTGGCCTGGATAACGATAACCTCCATTCGCCCAATGAAAAATATAATCTTGACAACTATTACAAAGGCATTGAAACCATTCCCTATTTTCATAAATATTTTGCAGAAGAATAAAATGGTTCCGCTTTTAAAAAAAGCCTGCTACCAAGCTACAGCTTGTTTGCTTTAGCGGTATTAATTTTGCAGAATGGCTGAAAAAGAAAAACTCCGCCTCGACAAATATCTTTGGGCTATTCGCCTTTTCAAAACAAGGACGCTGGCAGCAGCAGCCTGCGACAGCGGGAAAGTAAAATTCAATGGCCTGCAGGCCAAAGCGGGGAAACAGGTAAGTATCGGTGATGAGTATGAAATCAAAACCGAAGCCCGACGCTGGCGCATTCGTGTAAGCGGCCTGCTGCACAACCGTGTAAAATATGAAGAAGCCGTTAAAAACTACATTGATATAACACCTGCCGAAGAAATTGAACGCTTGCAATTCCTGGCTGCCAGTTTCCATACAGGCAAGCGGCAAAGCAAAATTGGGCGGCCAACCAAAAAACAGCGCCGCGAACTTGATGACTTTTTAGACGCCTAACCTCACTGACCGAAATCACTGGATCTGCTTATACCCGTCATTTTTTTCGCTGCGGTGACTGACGATCTTCGTGCTGATGATTCTATTTGTTCACCTATAAATGTTACAATATGGAAAAAGCAATTGAAAAAACCAGAACATCCTGGCCCTCGCTGTTCGATACAGGATGGATGGAAAAATTCTTCAATGCACCGCTTGATGAATTTTTTAATATGGGAAAAGTAATGAACGTACCTGCTGTGAATGTTTCGGAAAACGATAAGGAATTCATTCTTGCTGTTGCCGCACCGGGTCTTGATAAAAAAGATTTTAAAGTAGACGCCTACGATGATATGCTGACCATCAGTGCCGAAAAAGAAAAGGAAGAAAAAGAAGAAAAAAATGGCCGCTACAACAGGCGTGAATACAATTACAGCAGCTGGAGCCGCAGTTTTACCTTGCCTGAAAATTCGGATGGCAGTAAAATTGATGCACAGTATAAAGACGGAGAATTAAAAATTATTATCCCAAAAAAGAAAACAGAGACCCCGCAGAAAGTAAAAAACATTACCGTCAATTAAGGTAGGCAATGGCATGAAACCGAATAAAAGCCCCTGCGGCAGCAATGACCAGCCAGGGGCTTTTAGTTTGAGTCACCAAGACCATTTTAGATCTACTCAAAAGCTCAGAACAAAAGATTATTCAGCTTATCAAGATTGGCAATGATGATTTTCCCGTCTTTAATCTCTATCAGTTTTTCTGCTTTGAAATCACTCAGTGTGCGGATCAGTGATTCGGTGGCAGTGCCTACATAATGAGCGATATCTTCCCGGGAAATTTCAATAGACTTGTTTTGCCCGTCGGGATTGAACTTATGGTAAATATCCACCAGGGCCCTGGCAACACGTTTCCTGAGTGAACTGTAAGCCAGGTTCAGCAAACGTTCTTCTTTGTCTTTTACATTTTGAGTAATAATGCGGATAAACTTGGCAGCAATATTTATGTCGCCATAAATCATCTCCTGGAAATCTTCCCGGGGAATATGCATGATTTCTGCATCTTCCAATATGACCGCCGAATCATCATAATTTTTATCCCCTATCAGAGCCGTATACCCGATGAAGTCGCCAGTGCTGTAGAGATCCGTTATGTACTCTTTCCCGTCTTCATGCGTTTTGATACCTTTTACTTTACCTTTTACCAGGTAATATAAAAACCGCGGCCGCTTACCTTCCTGGTAAAGGTTTTGCTTTTTATTGTAAAATTCCACGTCATAATTATCTGCCAGATGCTTCAGCAAACCGGTGTCTTTTACATCTCTGATAAACTGGTTGATCCCCTGCTGGGTCGAGGCATATTTATTGGTCAGCACTTCCGCTTTTTTCAGGCGGATTTCAATCGCATTCAGCAGTTCAATATCTTCAAACGGCTTGGTGATATAGTCATCGGCTCCCATCTCCATTCCCTTTCTGAAATCGTTTCTTTCCGTTTTGGCTGTTAAAAAAATAAATGGGATGGTCTGTGTTTCCTGGTTTTTGCGCAGCAAATGCAAAACGCCGTACCCATCTAGGTCGGGCATCATAATATCGCACACCACTACATCCGGCTTTTCTTTCAGGGCAATGTCCACACCTTTCTTGCCGTTTTCAGCAGTAAATGTTTTGTAGCCGGCCAGGTCCAGTATTTCGGCTGTGTTTTCCCTGATATCGGCATTGTCATCAATTACTAAAACAGATTTCATGTTGTTGGTTTATTAACGGGAATGGTGAATGCAATAGTAGTTCCGGCGCCCAGTTCGCTTTGCAAATGTACTTCTCCTCCCAGTAAATCAAGATACCTTTTTACAATATGCAGCCCAAGACCGGTACCCTGGATATTTACAGCATTGGCACCGCGGTAAAAACTGGTGAATAACCGTTCTTTATCCTCATCAGAGATGCCGATACCTTTATCACTGATTGCTATTTGAGCCGAATCGTTCGCAATTGCACAATTCACTTCAATCGGCTGCTCCTCATCAGAAAATTTGCTGGCGTTGGTAATGAGGTTGATCAAAATATTCTTGAGCAGTTTTTTATCGGTATACACATTGGTTTCGCCGTTGTAAACAAGATCGATATGCTGGCCTTTTTTCAGCAGGCCTTTCATTTCTTCAATTGTTTCGTGTACAAAATCTTTCAGTTCAAATTCCACGGGTTCTGCCTCCATCTTACCTTCATCCAGTTTGCCGACAGAGAGGAAATCGTTCAAAATATCATTCAGGTGCTTAACTGAATTTTTAATTTTTTCAATGTGCCGGTCCCGCTGCACCTGTTCGTCGCTTGTTTTGTAACGGGAGAGCAACGACGCGGAGGACAGCACCGTACTGAGAGGCGTTCTGAATTCGTGTGATGCCATGGAAACAAAACGGCTTTTGATTTCATTCAGTTCCCGTTCTTTATCCAGCGCCTCGCTGAGTTCACGTTGCGAATGCTCCAGTTTTTGCAAGGCTTCTTTTAGGATGATCGTCCGGTCTTCCACTTTCGCCTCCAGTTGTGTGTTCAGCCGGCGGATATCTTCTGTTACTTTTTCAAGTTCTTTTTTCTGCCGCAGCATATTTTCTTCAATCTGTTTCCGGTGCGTAATATCCACGATGAAAGCGATCACGTAGGATTCATTTTTTTCTTTATAAAAACTCAGGCTCACTTCTACCGGAAAATTGCTCCCGTCTTTACGGGTTCCGCGAAGATCGCGGCCGGCGCCCATTGTACGGTTTTGTGGCGCTTTATAAAAACCATCCCGCAGTTTTACATGTTTTTCTTTTAAATGCTGCGGAATCAGGATTTCAACAGGCCGGCTAACCAGTTCACTGGCCTCGTAGCCAAACATTCGCTCGGCGGCGGGATTGACAAGAATAATAGTACCTGTGCCGGTGGTTAATATAATACCTTCGGTAGCGTTTTCAAACAACGAAGCCATATGTGTTTTGTCAAAATCCATATGGCGGTAGAGCTGTTTCATATACAGCACAATGATGGTTGTAAACAGCACCAGCAGCAATACGAATAAGAATTCGGATATATCCTTTGCATCTGTAAAGCCACGGCTACGAAAAACCCTGAAACCGGTAATCACCAGGGCACTGGTAACCCCGGCGATGATGGTAGCGGCATAATTTTCAATAAAAACCGATAACATGATCACCACCAGCAACCCGCTGACGGTTATTGTATGACCCGGGAAAAAATAACTTAGTACCAGCGTCAGCAAAAAAACCAATAAGGCATAAACAGATGCTTGCTGATTACTTAATCTTGGCATGAGATGCCCTCTTTTTTAATAAATATAGGTATTCGTTGCAAATTAAGATAAGATTTTACAAGCTATTACTTGTGCAGCAACTCGTTTTCCATCGCTATCGCCCGGGGAAATAAAATGTCATTTTCCAGGTGAATATGCTGCACCAGGTCTTCGTCCATTTCTTTTAATTTACTGAAGACAACCTTATGACTAATGCAGGCATTTGAAGGTGCGGTGTAATAACCGGTAAGCTCCCGCATTTTGGACAGTACTTTATCCATGGTTTCATGCTCGTGCTGCATGACGGTTTCGATGGGTTTGCGCAATGTGCGGACCAACAGCCCTGCATACGACTCATCACTTTTATACGCGTGGGCAATTTGCCGGATATAGGGAAAAATGATGTCTTCTTCCTGGCGCAGGTGTGGCATGATTTCCTTGTACAACCGCAGAAAGATAGCCTGCAGTTCTTCCAAGTAAAGAAATTTATCGCCGTGCCCTTCTATAAATTTTTCCAGTTGCTCTTTCAGTAAAGGCAGGGCCTTATCAAGGTAACGATGATGTATATTGATGATATAATCGGTAAGAAAATCGAGATCCCAGTCGTGATAATTTAGCAGGTTGGAAACACTTACGTTCCGGGTGGCGTTTTCCAGCTCCTGTATTACATGCTCCACCTCCAGTCCGCGCATTTCACAGGCTGTTTTCAGGGGCCATTTTCCGCCGCAGCAAAAATCGATACCATACTTTTTAAAAATATCTGCCGTACGGTAGTCCTGCCGCACAATATCAGTAACTATTGCTGTTTCGTTGATTGCCGGGGTTTTCAAAAACATAATCGTAAGCCTTCCTATAATAAATTAATAAGCAATGTAGGGTCTGCGGGCAGCGAGGCAGTTGATTTTAATCATACCGGCGACTGATTTTTGTTGAGCCCGTCAGCTTATTGCAATGCTGTTTATAAAATTTGGATCATTCTTTTTTAGCACATCTCCAATCGTTGTTTCTGAAAAAAGTTGCAGCAACTGGTTTTTATAGGCTTCCAGCTGGTGATGCAGCGGGCAGGGCCGTTTGGCATTACATTTCCGAAAACTTAATACACAGTTCTTAAACTGATCAGTGCCCTCGGTAATATGTATCAGCCTGAGTAAAGGTGTGGCCAGTGTTTTATCATTCAGCTGAAAGCCCCCATACGGGCCCTTGGTGGAGTCCAGTATTTTCTCTTTCACAATTTTATTCATCACTTTTCCTAAAAAATACCTGGGCACATTTAGCTTTTTAGCAATCTCATCAATTTGCACTCTTTTGCCCTCCTCTGCGGTAAGGGCAATATAGAGTACACTACGCAACGCATATCCAAACGATTTTGAAAATATCATATTTATCTAGTCCTGTACTTGCACAAACGTATTAAAGTGATCATCCGGCAGAGCTGATAAATGTCATCATACCTCTTGATGCTTATCATCCTGAACCGCCCCGGGAGCGAATACTTTTGACCCATAAAAGACACTGATGTCTTTTATAAACTGTTTACTTCCAAAAAAATGATTATGAAACGAACAAAATTGCTTATCGTACCGGCTCTTTTAGTATGCACGGCTGTATGGATTTCCTGCGGCAGTGAAGGGGTAAAAAAAGATGAAAAACCCGTAGACATCACCACGCTGACGAAAGACAAAGAAACGCCAAAGGCACCTGAAATCAAAGCTGATGAAATTGCCTTTACCTCACCGCTGAATAAAGACTGGGTAACTGATGGAAAAGGTATTTATGAATTAAAATGCCAGGCCTGCCACAAATTAACGGCTGATAAGCTGGTAGGACCCGGTTGGAAAGATGTAACCAAACGCAGAACACCGGTATGGATCATGAATATGATCACCAATACCGACATGATGCTTGATTCGGACCCGGAAGCACAAAAACTGTTGGAATTATGTATGGTTCGTATGCCTAACCAAAACCTCACCAAAGATGAAGCGAGGCATGTGATTGAATTCATGCGCAGCAACGATGGTGAAAAATAAAGTAACGCTCTCTCCAAAGTATTAAATCAACTTTTATGAACACAACAGCTAAAACAAAACTCCTGCTGGGATTTTCCCTGATAGGCTTTTTATTCATGCAAAGCTGTAAGCCGCATGGCGCAGAATCGGCCGTGGGCGGCGATGCAGCCACTAAAACTTATGTACCCCCTGGCAAGTACGACGAGTTGTACAACTTCGTTTCCGGCGGGTTCAGCGGGCAGTTATCCGTGTACGGCTTACCCTCCGGCAGATTGCTGAGAGTCATTCCCGTTTTTTCCATCGATCCTGAAAAAGGATATGGCTACAGCGAGGAAACAAAACCCATGCTGAATACCTCGCATGGCTTTGTACCCTGGGATGATCTTCACCACCCGGAATTGTCGCAAACGAATGGTGAAATTGACGGCCGCTGGATATTTATGAATGGCAACAACACCCCGCGTATTGCCCGCGTGGATCTTAAAACATTCAGAACAGCAGAAATCATTGAAATTCCCAACAGCGCCGGTAACCACTCTTCGGCCTTTGTGACGGAAAATACCGAATACGTTGTAGCAGGAACCCGTTTCAGCATTCCCATGGATAATACAAATGGCGATGTACCCATTAATACCTACAAACAAAACTTTAAAGGCACGGTCAGTTTTCTGAAAGTGGACCCGAAAGACGGCAATATGAGTATTGCCTTCCAGATCCTGCTGCCAGGTGTCAACTTCGACCTGAGCCATGCCGGGAAAGGCCCCAGCCACGGGTGGTTTTTCTTTTCCTGCTATAATTCTGAACAAGCCAATACATTGCTGGAAGTAAATGCCTCACAAAGAGATAAAGACTTCATTATGGCTGTGAACTGGAAAAAAGCAGAAGAATACCTTCAGCAGGGAAAAGGGAAAAAGCAAACTGTTCGCTATGCGCATAACAAATACAACGAAGCCACGCATTCCGCCACCTCTGAAATAGAAACAGAAGTAACCGTACTTGATTCCAAAGATTTACCGGATATGGTTTACCTGATCCCCTGTCCCAAATCACCACACGGCTGTGATGTAGATCCTACCGGTGAATACATTGTGGGCAGCGGCAAACTGGCTGCCTTATTGCCAGTCTTTTCATTTACCAAAATTCAAAAAGCCATTGCCGACAAAAATTTTGACGGCAACTACGATGGGATTCCTGTGATCAAATACGAAGCTGCGCTTTATGGCGAAGTGCAAAAACCAGGCCTTGGCCCCCTGCACACCGAGTTTGATGGTAAAGGCAACGCGTATACATCCATGTTTGTATCATCTGAAATTGTTAAATGGAATATTAAAGACCTGAAAGTTCTGGACCGTGTTCCCACATATTATTCCATTGGCCACCTGTGTGTACCCGGCGGAGACAGCAGAAAACCCTATGGGAAATATGTAATCGCCTATAACAAAATTACAAAAGACCGTTACCTGCCTACCGGGCCGGAATTGGCGCAGAGTGCACAGCTTTATGATATTACCGGCGATAAAATGAAATTAATTCTTGACTTTCCCACCATCGGTGAGCCGCACTATGCACAGGCCGTACCGGCAGAGCTGATTTCGAAAAATTCAGTCAAATTCTACAAACTGGAAGAAAATAAAAATCCGTTTGTAGCACTTGGTGAAGGAAAGGCGAAAGTAGAGCGCAAGGGCAATGAAGTGCATGTGTACATTACAGCTATCCGTTCACACTTTAATCCCGACAATATTGAAGGTGTAAAAATGGGTGATGTTGTGTACTTCCACCTTACCAACCTGGAGCAGGACTGGGATATACCTCACGGTTTTGCAGTAAAAGGGGCCAACAATGCAGAATTACTGATTATGCCTGGTGAAACACAAACCCTGAAATGGGTACCTGAAAAACCGGGTGTATACCCGTTTTACTGTACAGACTTCTGTTCAGCGCTGCACCAGGAAATGCAGGGCTACATCCGGATCTCCGCAGCTGGCAGTAATGTTCCCCTCAGCTTTAGTACAGGAACCAACCTGCCAAAAGATTCAACAGGAAAATAATTTTTCACGCATCGGATTCACCAACCAGCCTTACCATAAAAAACAGGCTAATATGAAAAAAAATTTCTTCTTCCTTCTGCTTTTGCCGGCTGCACTGCTGTCTTGCCAGGGGCCAACAACCGGTAATAGTGAAGCCGCTGCACAGCCGCAAAACGCAGTTGCTGATGCTGGCCAGGAATCGGTGAAAGACGATCAATCACAAAAAGATATTGTAAAAACAGCGATCGGCTCCCCTGATCATACAACGCTGGTGAAAGCACTGCAACAGGCCGAACTGGTTACAGCACTTTCCAATGCAGGTCCTTTTACAGTATTTGCACCTACGAATGCAGCTTTTGACAAGTTGCCCGCAGGCACGTTGGATGGACTGATGAAAGATGATAAGAAAGCTGATCTGCAAAACATTTTGCAATACCATGTTGCCCTGGCAGTGTATAAAACAGAGCAAATGCATGATGGGCAGGTGATTGGTGAAGCCAATGGCGACAACATCACACTACATGTAAAAGATGGTAAAGTGACCATTAATGGCACAGCTCACATCATTGCATCGATTCCGGCAGCTAATGGGATCATCCATGTGATTGACGGTGTATTGCTGCCGCCGTCAAAATAACGGCATCTAAGCTACAGGCATCCTGCAGGGCAAGCGCAGGATGCCTTTTAAAGAAAACGATCATGAATAATCATTTAAGTATAACGTCACGGATTTTGGTGGCTTTTGCCAGCGGTGCATTAATTGCTGTGTACTTTTTACCAGCCTGGCGTATCGACCTTTTTGCACCGCAATATCCCGAAGGTTTATCCATGTATATCTGGATCAATAATATCACCGGTGATATTGACATTATTAATGGCTTGAATCACTACATCGGGATGAAACATATCTCCATCAACATGTTTCCGGAGTTTAAATACCTGCCTTATGTAGTGGCTTTCTTCATAGCACTGGGCATGGCAGCAGCCATTACCGGTAAAAGAAAACTTCTTTTCGTCTATATCCTTCTCACCATCATTGGTGGTATTTTCGTTCCGTATGATCTCTATCGCTGGGGCTATGCCTACGGCCACGATCTGGACCCCAGGGCTCCGATACAAGTTCCGGGCCTGTCTTACCAACCACCGGTATTTGGGCACAAGCGCTTACTGAATTTTGATGCCTATTCTTTTCCCGATGTAGCCGGCTGGATTGTATTTGCCGCCGGTGCACTGGCATTCCTGGTGTGGTTTGTAGAATGGTACCACCATCGCAAGGCAGCAAAATCAGCCGTCTCGAAAACAGCCTTACCAGTCATAGCGGGTATTTTCCTGGCTGTGTTTTTCAGCTCCTGCTCCACCAAGCCTGAACCGTTTGCTTATGGAAAAGATGCCTGTTACGAATGTAAAATGGGCATTGTTGATCCAAAATTCGGAGGTGAAGTAGTGACTAAAAAAGGAAAGCTGTACAAATTTGATGATATGCACTGCATGATCAAATTCCTGAAATCCGGCGAAGTGAATGAAGGAGACATACAGCAAACCGTTGTCATCAACTACGACAAGGCAAATGATTTCCTGGATGTAAAAAATGCGGCCTTTGCAGTTAGTGATGAACTGAAAAGCCCGATGGGCGCCAATGCTGCAGGCTTTTCATCAAAAGAAGCAGCGCAAAAAGGGCTGGCAGGTAAACAGGGAACCATTCTTAGCTGGAATGAACTATTTGAACAAATCAACTAACCTTTTCCAAAATGCGGCTTCTATCTACCACTCTCCTGTTTGTCTTTTTTGTAACTGATGCCTTGGCTACTACAATTGTTGTGGGAAAAAACCAGGCAGTTCGTTCTTTAAAAAAAGCCATAGAACTCTGCCACAATGGCGATACCATACAACTGCTCAGTGGTATTTATAAAGAAGGAAATATCACTATTCAAAAGGCAATAACAATTATCGGTATTGACGACCCGGTTCTTGATGGCGAATTCAAATATGAAAATCTGACCATTGGCGGAAACGATATTCACATCAGCGGCCTAGTACTGAAGAATTCACGAGAATCGAGTTCGAATGATTACGCAGCAATCAGCATCACGGATGGCACAAATATCACAATCGAAAACAACAAAATCATTAACGCTCATTTTGCTATTCACGTAAACAACTCCACCTATTGCACAATCCGTAATAATGATATACAGGGCCAAGCTAAATCGGAACAAAGTGCCGGCAATGGTATTCATCTTTGGAAATGCAGCCATATCCTGGTAGAAAAAAATCACATCCGTGGTCACCGCGACGGTATATACTTTGAATTTGTCACCTACTCTGACATAAAAGAAAATATCAGCGAAAAAAATATCCGGTACGGGCTGCACTTTATGTTTTCTAATCATGATAACTACATCCGGAATACATTCAGCAGCAATGGCACCGGAGTGGCTGTCATGTATTCGAACCATGTGAACATGGAATTCAATGTTTTTGAAAAAAACTGGGGCGCTGCATCTTATGCCATCCTGCTTAAAGAAATTTCCGACAGCCGGATTGTCAGTAATAAATTTTTAACCAACACAGTGGGACTTTTTCTCGAAGGCACTTCCAGAATAGCAATCCATAAAAACCTGTTTAAAGAAAATGGCTGGGCCGTAAAAGTACAGGCCAGCTGCACCGATAACAATTTTTACCAAAATAATTTTTTGCAAAACACCTTCGATGTTTCTACTAACGGCTCCCTGGTATTAAACACATTCAATAATAATTACTGGGATAAATACGATGGATACGATATAAATAAAGATGGAGTCGGCGATATACCTTATCATCCCGTCAGCATGTACTCAATGGTTGTGGAGCAAAATCCCAACGCGCTGATACTGCTGAAAAGCTTTATGGTGTCACTACTGGATAAAGCTGAAAAAGCGATTCCAAGCCTGACACCGGAAAACCTTATTGATAACAAACCAATGATGAAACCCAATCAACTATGATCCAGATAGAACATATCAGCAAACGCTTTAAGAAATTACAGGCCCTGGACGATGTATCTGCTTCTTTTCAAAAAGGACAGGTAATATCCCTCATCGGTCCTAACGGTTCGGGGAAAACGACGCTCATCAAATCAATTTTGGGAATGGTCAAACCCGACAGCGGGAAAATTTTCGTGGACAATCACCCGATCAATGGCGATCCCGCATACCGCCAACTGATTGGTTACATGCCGCAGATCGGCCGCTACCCGGACAACATGAAAATCGGCCAACTGTTTTCCATGATGAAAAATATCCGCGAAGCGGACGAAGATAAACTCGATACAGATCTTATTGATGCATTTAAACTGACAGCCATTTTTGATAAATCCATGCGGACACTCAGCGGTGGCACACGGCAAAAGGTAAGTGCAGCCCTGGCTTTTTATTTCAATCCCTGCATTTTGATTCTCGACGAGCCTACTGCGGGACTCGATCCATTGTCATCAGAAATTCTCAAGGAAAAAATTATTACAGAAAAACAAAAAGACAAACTCATCCTGATCACCTCGCATATCCTGAGCGACCTGGATGAATTAACCACCGATATTATGTACCTGCAGGAAGGAAAACTGGTATTCTTTAAAAACATAGAACTGCTGCGCCAGGAAACGGGGGAACTAAAACTGGGACGTGCCATCGCAGGCATTATGAAAGAGAGGAATGAAGCCAGTTTATGGGTGGATGAAAAATCAGGCCTTATCCACAAAAAAAATCACTGCTAAACCAACTGTTATGCTAAAACTATCACGTTACGTTTTATACGATATTTTACGAAACAAAGTCATCATTGCTTATACGCTTTTCCTGTTCATTGTTTCCATGAGTCTTTTTCGGATGGAAGAAAACAGCGGCAAAGCAGTGTTGAGCCTGCTGAATATTATTCTGATTGTATTACCACTGGTAAGCCTGGTGTTTACAACCATTCATTACTACAACTCGTACGAGTTTATTGAACTGATGCTGGCGCAGCCCATGAGCCGCAGCAGGATTCTGACCAGCGAATATGCCGGCGTAAGCCTGTCTTTATTAAGTGCTTTCTTCCTGGGGGTAGGCATCCCGGTACTGGTATTTGAGCTGAATGCAACCGGCCTGTCTATCTTATTTACAGGTTTTATGCTTACACTTATTTTTACATCCATTGCGTTCTGGGCTTCGGTAAAAGCCAGGGATAAATCCAGGGGTATCGGTTTTGCCTTGTTGCTCTGGTTTTATTTTTCGCTGATTTATGACGGATTAATTTTATTAATTCTTTTCACTTTCAGTGATTATCCGCTGGAGAAAGCCACGCTTTTTCTTTCGGCATTAAATCCCATAGACCTGGGCAGGATTTTCATCATGCTGAAAATGGATGTAAGTGCTTTAATGGGCTATACCGGCGCTCTTTACCAGGATTTTTTTGGAAGTTTTAAAGGTATGTTGTTTACAACCGGCATCATGCTGTTGTGGGCTGTGCTGCCTTTATGGCAGGCGATAAAAAGTTTCAGGAAAAAAGATTTGTAGTGCGGTCGGCCTGCCGATTCCGGATCTGATAAGAACAGCTGATGCGTGTCATTGGGAAAGCTGATTAAAATCATGCTGGCAGATTCTTGCAAATCACCTTTTGCAGCAACGCCCGCAAATACATTTGCAACCATTAAAACCCCCGCTTATCATGGAAAAGATCCCCTCCCGCGAAAAGTTTACTCCCCGCGGCGCTATTGCTTTCTTTATCCTGCTGGTATTGCTTTGCCTGGCAATCTGGTTTGGTATTTATTTTTTAATGCTTGAACGTTCCTAAAAGTTTCACTATGGCTATTATCGATTCATCAGAAAGAAAGATCCTGACCATTACCATTTTTATGGTGGCCGTTTTTATATTTTCCATCCTGTATGCAAAAGGAAAATATAAAAGTGATGTGCCAGCCTGCCTGCCTTTTGACAAAGCTTATGAAACCCCTAAGGTGAACAAACTCGATGATAAAACCTACCAGGTTTTTGCCGTAGCGCAAATGTGGAGTTTTCAGCCGGCAGAGATTTACATTCCCGTAGGCAGCGAGGTGGATTTTTACCTTACGTCCAAAGATGTTGTGCACGGTTTTAACATAGCCGAAAAAAACGTCAACATGATGGCTGTTTATGGAGGCGTCACCAAATCAACAGTAAAATTTGAAAAACCCGGCATTTACAATATTACCTGCCATGAATACTGCGGCACCGGGCACCAGAACATGCAAGCACAGGTGATTGTGAATTACCCGGAAAATAAATAGTAATAAAGAAAACAACTGAAATATTGCTGCTATGCAAGTAAGTAAATCATTAAAACGAGTAATCTTCTGGGAACTCGGTATCCCGGTTGCGTTACTCATCATTGGTATTTATCATGGCCTGATGCAGACGGTGTACCGGGCCGGTCTTTTACACGAGTCGTCTTTTGCAAAGCTGGATTATTACCAGGGGCTCACCCTTCACGGCGTGATCAATGCGATTGTGTTAACCACGTTTTTTGCTGTAGCATTCGGTCACGCCACTATCACCTTTTTCCTGAAAAAAGAACCAAACAAAACACTTACCTGGATTAGCTTTTGGCTCATGACAACTGGAACGCTGCTGGCAGCCTGGGCGATGCTGGCAGGAAAAGCATCTGTTTTATATACGTTTTACCCGCCGTTAAAAGCGCATTCTCTGTTTTATATCGGTACCGCCTTGCTGATAATTGGCTCATGGGTGCCGCTGTTTGACTGGGCCCGTGTGTACAGGGAATGGAAGAAAGAGCATCCTGATACAAAAACACCACTGGCGGTACTTGGCACATTAATCAACTTTATCATCTGGTTTGTATGCACCCTGGCTGTAGCCTATGAAGTGCTGGTACTGCTGTTGCCCTGGGCGATGGGCTGGCAACCAACTATTAATGTAAGCCTTGCCCGCACTTTATTCTGGTTTTTCGGTCATGCGTTGGTGTACTTCTGGTTACTGCCTGCCTATATTATGTTTTACGTAATGCTCCCAAAACTTGCGGGTGGAAAATTATACAGCGACCTGGCAGGCAGAATTGCATTATTCCTTTTCCTTTTATTCTCCATACCTGTTGGTGTTCATCACCAGTTTAGCGAACCAAATATTACGGGAGGCGTAAAATTTTTTCAGTCAATGCTGACATTTGGTGTAGCCATCCCCAGCTTTATTACTGCCTTCACGCTGGCGGCTTCACTGGAATATGCGGGCAGGCAGCGCGGGGCAAAAGGATTGTTTGGCTGGATGGGCAAACTACCCTATTTAGATACGAATAATTTCCTGTTTGCCTATTTTATTGCCGGGCTGATTCTTTTCATTTTCGGTGGACTGACCGGCATCGTTAATGCCTCCTATTCGCTCAACAGCGTTGTGCATAATACTGCCTGGTTACCCGGGCACTTCCACATGACGGTTGCCGGACCGGTCTTTCTTGCAATCATCGGCATGAGTATTTACCTGTATGCATCAATGAGCGGTAAGCGAATTGCCATGCCAAAGATCGTGACCATCGTTCCTTACCTGTGGATGATTGGTGTACTGATCTTTTCCACCGGGTTAATGTGGGGTGGATTGATTGGTGAACCACGCAGGACCAACCTGGGAATGACCTACCTCAATCCCTCAAGCAATCTTTTTCACGCAGAGTGGGTGCCCACCACCACGCTGGCACTGCTGGGCGGCATCATCATGTTTATTGCAGGCATGCTTTTTATCATTGCATTCTTTGCCACTGTGTTCAGCAAGCAGCAAAAAGAAGCCGTACTGGAACTGCCATACAGCGAAGCGTATCACGATGAAAAACGAATACCCCTGTTCGACAAATTTAAACCCTGGCTGGTGATCATGGGCGTGGTGATCCTGATCGCTTACGTTCCCGCTATCATGAACGTATTAAAGAATTCCGGGCCGAAAGCGCCGCCTTTTACCATTGACAATCCCGTACCTGTTCAAACCATAAAAAAGTAAATGGTGAAGAAGCCCTCTTCCATATTGATTTTTGTGGTGCTTGCTTTTCTGTTACCCGCCGCTGCTTATGCGATTGTAAACTGGTACGAACAAACCTTTACAGCCCTGCCTGTATTTGGAAAAGAAGAAGTGGTGAACGGCAAAACAATGCCGCATCGCATCGACAGTTTTAAGCTGACCAACCAAGATGCCGTGACCAAACAACTGGGTGACTGGGATGGAAAAATCCTGGTGGCTGACTTCTTTTTTACCCATTGCCCAAGTATTTGCCCCAGGCTTACCGCAAACCTGAAACGAGTACAGGAAGCGTATAACCATGACGACGATGTTGCCATTCTCTCATTTTCGGTTGATCCTGAGCGTGACAGCAGCATGGCATTACAAAAATACGCTCAACGGTTTTCGATCAACACCCGGCAATGGCAATTACTAACCGGCAGCAAACAGGCTATTTATAAGCTGGCTCGAAACAGTTTTGAAATAGTAGCTACCGATGGAGACGGCGGCCCTGATGACTTTATACACAGTGAAAAACTGGTACTGGTGGACCGGCAACGGCGTATCCGGGGCTATTACGACGGTACCGATGATACAGCCATAAAAAATTTAATCCGCGACATCAAAAAGCTTCAACATGAAGAATAAAAAAATCATACTATTTTCTGCAGCTCTCTTTTTTATATGCGCTGTCGTTTACGGCAGGACAGTGGATGAAGGCAAAGCGATATTTACCAGTCGTTGCGCAGCCTGCCACAATGTAAATAAGGTAATGACCGGTCCGGCCCTGGCGGGTATTGACCAACGACGGGATATTGACTGGATCATCAAGTTTGTGCACTCATCGCAAACCGTTGTCAAAAGCGGCGACAGCTATGCAGTGGCGCTCTTTGAAAAGTTTAATAAAATTCAAATGCCGGATCATCCAGATTTGACAGCAGAACAAATTAAATCAGTTGTTGAATACATAAAATCAGAAAGCAAAACCGGCGGGGATTCCAAACCACCTTTTTCGAAACCAGGCAAAAAGCATCCCTCTTACTTACCCCTTTCTATTCATGATTACGGTTTTTTTGCCGGTTATCTTGCTGTAGTAATTATGCTCATTGTGGCATTACTATTCGCCGTTCAGTTAAAAACATTCCAGCGCAATAGGCGTGGAGATAAATAACCCGCCGTTTCGGCGGAATCGTTGGTTTCGTTTCAATAGCACGTACCCCTGACTCTTCAGGGGTACTTTCTTTTCCCGTTATCTTTGCTGCATGCGTATTGATATTTTAACCGTTTTACCGGAATTGCTGGAAAGTCCTTTTGAGCATAGTATGATGAAAAGAGCCAGGGATAAAGGCTTACTGGACGTGCAGGTACATCACCTGCGCAAATGGGCCGTGAACGAATATGGGCAGGTTGATGATTACCAGTATGGCGGCGGCGCCGGTATGGTGATGATGTGTGAACCGCTGGTAAAAGCGATTGAGGAATTATCCGCCGAACGCTCCTACGATGAAATTATTTACCTGACCCCCGATGGCGAAAAGCTGACCCAGAAAACCGCCAATTTATTATCGCTGAAACAAAACCTGCTGCTGATTTGCGGCCATTACAAAGGCATTGACGAACGCATACGGGAACATTTTATCACTATGGAACTTTCCATCGGCGATTATGTACTCAGTGGCGGAGAACTGGCGGCTGCGGTGCTGGTAGATGCGATCGGCCGCTTGCTACCCGGAGTGCTGAATGATGAAACCTCAGCACTTTTTGATTCTTTCCAGGATAACATGCTGGCGCCGCCGGTATATACCAGACCGGCAGACTTTCGCGGCTGGAAAGTACCTGCAATTTTACTAAGTGGCGACTTAAAAAAAATAGACGAGTGGCGGCATGACCAGGCTTTAGAGCGAACAAAACAGAAAAGACCCGATTTATTGCGCGACATGGAATAACAAAAAAAGGCCCCGCTAAGAATAGCAGGGCTCACCCTTAACCATACGAAACCAAGAATTTTTATTTCGGTTTTTTATTCTCTTTATAACGCTTGTCAGGCGTTCCGTCCTTTTTAATGTGTGTGGTTTTTGCTTTCGCCATTTTTTTGTTAGCCTTGTAACGCATATCAGGTGTTCCGTCTTTTTTAGCAGGCGTACCAGCAGCCGTTTTAGCTGTGGTGCCTGTAGCGGTAAGCGATTTAGCATCTGCATTTTTTGCCATCATTTTTTTGGCATGGGTAGCAGGTTTTTTAGCAACAGTTACCTTCTCCTGTTTGCTCTTATCAGTTTTTTGCTGAGCAGAGGCTGCGCCTTGCAGGAGTGTCAGTGTAATTATGGCGATAAGTATTTTTTTCATATCACAATTATTAATCAGTGATGTAAAAATACACATGATGTGATTTTTTTTGCCACTGCTATCGGTGAATCCGCTCTAAGTGTCGTTGAAATTTACCCATTACCCTGTAAAGACTGCCCGGCAATAGCAACATTCCCCGTTCTCTTTAGCACGCCCCATCCCTGGCTTTCTCCTTTAATAGCTTTTCGTACCGAACGGAAAAGCACCACATACATCAGCAACCGGTAAATGAAACGCTGTGGGATCAGCCACACAAGCCGGCTGATTTTTTCTTTTTCAAATGAAAATGCCAATACCGATACCATAACATCCACCAGCAAAAAAACAGCATAAAAGAGCATGATTTTATGCATACTTTCCGGGCTGTCCCGGTTGATGTACAAACTCAGAAAAAACAAAATATCTGCAAAGGGGCCTATCAGCGGCATTACTATCTGGAAAAGAAAAATATTTGGCAAAGCCACCATCCCCAGCCCTTTGTAGCGGGTGTTAAAACAGGCATCGCGATTTTTCCAAAAACTCTGCATCACGCCATAGGTCCAGCGAAACCGCTGCCGCATGAACTGTTTTAGAGTCTCCGGCGCTTCTGTAATGGCAATGGCTGTTGCACAGTTTCGTATAGTATACCCCTGCCGCAGAATACGAATAGTCAGATCGCAGTCTTCTGCTAAGGTATCGCTGGTGAAACCGCCTGCCTGCCGGATGGCTTCGCGGCGAAAAGCACCAATCGCACCCGGCACCACGGTTATGGCATTAATCAGGTCAAATGCATAACGGTCAAAGTTTTGTGCCGTTGTATATTCAATCGATTGCCAGTTGGTAAGTATATTTCGCCGGTTACCCACTTTTACATTACCCGCTACTGCGCCTGTTTGCGCATCCCGGAAACAGTCCATCAGTTTACTTACAGCATCCGGCATCAGCTGGGTATCAGCATCGATACAAACCACAAATTCACTTTGCGTATGACTGATTCCCAGGTTTAACGCCGAAGCTTTGCCGCCATTTGGCTTGGTTAAAACCCTCACGCGGGGATGATGACCAAATGCAGCAAGCACTTTTTGATAAGTTGTATCAGTAGAGCCATCATCCACAAATACTATATCAAAATTGGCGTAATCCTGCTTCAGCAAATTCGTGATCGTTTTAACTGCATTCACTTCTTCATTATAAGCCGGTACGATAATACTTACCGGAACTGGCACATCAGCAACCGCCGGCAGAGCATTCATTTTTTTTGTACGGGAATAGCGAATCGTAGCCATAGTACCCAGAAACAAAATCCGGGCAAGGCCAAGGATAATGGCCAGCCAGAACGCCACCGTCAAACAGCGGCCTGCCAGGTAGAGGAAACTGGTGATCCATCCGTTGAGTTTTACTACCTGGTCATGAACCGGCGGCATGATAGCATCTTTCGGCAAGTGAAGTAAGGTACTGACACCGGTAAACTGAACACCCTTGTTTTTAAAATAATGAATGATCCGCGGCAGCGCCTGCACAGTAGCTTCCCGGTTGCCCCCTGCATCGTGAAACAGGATGATGCCTTTTTGCGGGTTCGCTTCGTACTGGCGTACCACCCTGTTGTAAATACTGTCGGCATTAATGCCGTCCTCTGTATTCCAGTCCTCCGGGTCAATACTTTCTCCTACTGTATAATAATGATTGGTTTTCCCACGCTCCACTGGCATCAGCTCCACAAGTTTCTGCGGTTCGGAATCAGCATTGTAGGGAGCCCTGAATAGAATCGTGCTATGCCCGGTTGCTGCTTCAATGAGCAAACGTGTTGCCTCCATTTCTGCTTCAGCACGGGCAGGGCTTACCTCTGCTATATTCGGGTGCGTAAATGAATGATTGCCGATTTCAAATCCATCACGGTAAATCCGTTTTAATAAAGGCAAATGATTTTCGCCGTTAATACCGACGATAAAAAATGTAGCAGGTACATTTTCTTTTTTTAAAATATCCAGTATCCGGGGTGTGTACTCCGGGTCGGGCCCGTCATCAAACGTAAGCACCACCTGGTTGTTCACAACACCATACCGGTCGATGACATACCGTGTAGGCAACTGCCGGTATGTTTCTTCACTCACAAGATTATCCGTTGAATCATGTTCGATGTCAATAATCCCTTTTTCAGGGCTGCTCACAACATCCAGCACTTCACCGTTGCCAAAATAATCAGGACGCTCCGCCGTAATATCTAGCGAGTGTAACTGTGAAAAATTGAATGGCTGGCTGACCATCGAGGCGTTATCCAGATCTCGGGAATAAAAATTCCATAAACGCTCATCTTCAGAACCAAGCCGCCAGAGTGCAACGCCTGCCGCACCGTACTGATCTGCAAAACGAATGGAATTGAAATTGCCGCCCGCATCTGCAAAATAAACGGTGTGTTTTACACTGTCTGCGTCCGAATAGCTATACGAACAGTTATACGAATTATTATCAAAATCAATAGCAGCATGATGCTGGCGGGCGTTTGACAAGGCCTGCTGATACGTCACGCTTACACCTTCCCCGCCAGCGGGCCAGTCGTACCCGAAAGCCGCTAAACCCAAAACAATTTTTTCCGGGGGAACATCTTTGGCAAAAACATCCATTTGCTCTTCAATCCACTTCTGGTCGCTGACTGCCCCGGGCACACTGCCACCCCAGTGCTGATCATACGCCATCAGGAAAAGGTAATCGTTGCTGGCTGCCAGTTCTTTGAGGTGATAATCCTCATCATTGGGCATGATATCCTGGGTAACCAAATAACCCTTCGGGTGTAGTTTTTCATAAAGTTCTTTGAGAAACAAATGCATTGGCGCAATGGTGCTCGGTTTCAATTCTTCAAAATCCACATTGATGCCCTGCAACTGGTACTGTGTAAGATACCGTAAAACATCCTGCTCCAGTTGTTGCCGTTTGTGTTTATTGCGCAATACCCTGTCGAGCAAAGCGCCATCAAAATTCCCATCATGTGTTAACGTGTTGACATTATTGAGGATGGGTAAAATGCGCACCTGATGGGCTTTCATCAGCTGCAGCGCAGCCGGATCAATTTGGGGTTTCAACGTATCAGCAGCAGGATCCAGGAAAAACCATTCCGGAATCACCATGTTCAGGTCGCCGATATGGCTTTGCAGCGATGAAAAGGCCTGCGGATCCCAGTCTACAAAAAATCCGGCACGGATACGTTGAGTAACTTTTTTCTTTTTTTCGGCAGCCATGAGCGAAGCATTCCGTTGCCGCGCCTTGAGGAACGCAGTGAACCCTTTATATTTTCGTATTTCCTTTTTGGTAAACCCTTTGGGGTTAATGGGTGAAACTTTTGTGATGTTACGGGACGATTCAAGCAACGGCAAGACAGGTTTATAACCCCGCAGTAGCGAAATCCAAATAACCGGAACGATCAGCAATAACAAAAAAAGAAAGGTTCTAGAAATCCATTGAAACGTTTTCCAGCGGACGGGTGAAGATGTCTGAAAGATTTGTTTTTGTGTACGCATAAATTGGTCCCGTAAAAACAGGATGATTTGGGTACACGAAAATAAAGCCACAAAATACCTGGGTAAGTTGTAAATCGTTGAACAGGCAGGAGGCATCGGCGAACCTTCCCTCTCAGGCCAGCAGTTCGCCGGCTTCGGCTATTGCGCGGGTGCAGGTATGGCGTAACTGTTCAAAATCAGAACGGATATCATTAATATCGGCACTGTGGGCAGCCGCCATTTCCATTTGCTGCAGCATTTCTCCAAGGTGGTTTGATAAACCCATAAAAGCAACAGACGATTTAAGACCATGGGCTAACTGGCGGATTGTCGGATAATCTCGTTGTTGGATAGCACGTTCCAGCGCAGCAATTTCTTCCGGTACCTGGATTGTAAACTGCCGGATCATTTCCTGCTCAAAGCGGCTGTCCCCTTTTGATATTTCTTTCAGGTAATTAAGATCAATAACAGGCTGATCGGTTTTTGAAGCTGTCACGGCATATTGCTGTGTATAACGCTGCATGAGGTGCAACAGCTCTGCTTCCCGGATTGGTTTAGAGATGTAATCATTCATGCCATAACTTAAACACTTTTCTTTTTCACCCGGCATGGCGTGTGCAGTCATGGCTATGATGGGTATACCAGACTTAAGCTTGCTGCGGATGTGCTGCGTAGTTCTGTAGCCATCCATTTCGGGCATTTGAATATCCATCAGCACGATATCGTACTGTTTTTTTTGCAATGCCGCCACAGCTGCCAGGCCGTTATCCACCAGGTCGAAATCCAGCTCATAGTTTGTCATAAGATGTTTCATGAGTTGCTGGTTCATCTGGTTGTCTTCCGCAATCAGGACGGATATTTTTTTAGAAAACGTATGCAGGTGGGAAACTGCGTACAAGTGAGCCGATTCTTCCACCTGGCCTTTTGAAATGATGTACGGCAATTCCACTGTAAAGCGGGTCCCTTGCCCGGGTTCACTTTGCAATGCAATGGATCCGTTTTGCAGATCAATCAGTTGCCGGGCAATGGACAGGCCCAGTCCGGTACCACCATGTCGCCTTGTTGTTTCTGCTTCTGCCTGCTGAAAACGTTCAAAGATGGTAGTTTGCTTATCCGGCGGAATGCCGATACCTGTATCGCTGATCATAAATTGCAGGAGAACACCCGTTTCATTGCCGGATTTCTTTTTCACCTGTACGGCGATACCACCCTCGTCAGTAAACTTCACGGCATTACCCAGTAAATTTACCAGCACCTGGGTTAACCGGACCGGATCACCTTCCAGTGTGTCAGGAATTTCTTCTTCCACGGATACGTGCAGGTATAAGTTTTTCAATTTTGTTTTTTCAGAAAACATGGTTTCGATCGAATGAATCAACCCGCGTAAACTAAACGGAATTGTTTCAATACGCATCATACCGGCTTCAATCTTGGATAGATCAAGTATATCATTAACGATGGCCAGCAGGTTTTCACCGGAAGACTGGATATTATCGACGTATTGCTGTTGCGCCGGTTGCAATGTTGTTTTTGCAAGCAGGTTGGTAAATCCCAGGATTGCATTCATGGGTGTGCGGATTTCGTGGCTCATATTGGCCATAAACTGCTCTTTGATCCTGGCGGCTTCTTTTACTTTTTTTTCAGAAGCATCCAGCACATGAATCAACTGTTGCTGCTGCATGCTCTGGTGAACGATATACCAAAACGCCACGATACAAAATACGCAGGCCACTGATGCCAGGATCAGTCCGCGGGATTTGGCAGTGCGGCCGTTATCATCAATGGAAGTAATAATCTGGCTCATGCCTACCTGGCGGCTGCTGTCCACATCATCCACCGCATCAAAAATGCTGTCCGTCAGCCGTTTGCTGCGGACACTGTTATCATTGATAATTTTTTCGGCCGCCTCTTTACCACCGGACAGAAAAGCGTTAATCGTTTTTTGATTAAATAAAATCTTGTGCGTTACCAGCGTATCCAGTTTCTGTACCAGCTGGGCTGTACCGCCGTTATTTACACTTTTTTCAATACGGTTCTGTTCTGCGCTGATGCGCTGGATATATTCCTGGATGTGGCTGATCTGTGCTGTATCACGGGTGATAATGGCGCCACGCACTTTGCTTTCCACGGTAACGATATCCGTTTGCAGTTTTTGTAAATCGTTTTGCGCCTGCAGCTCTTTTAATAAACTGGTATTTCCCTGTATAAGGCGGTCAATGCTCTTACCGGAGTTAAACTGCAAAAAAACGATGAGTACCAGGCCCAGTAAAAAAATGATTAATGCAAGATATTTTAGCCAGCCTTTGAGCATAGTGTTTGAATCCGGGATAAATGCGGGCTTAAAAATACCGCTTTTTACAAAAGCGAATGAATCCGTCAGGCGGCGTCTTTGCCAGAACGCGTGTAGCAGAAAATGACCGTACTGGCAGAAAGCAATACTCCCAATGCGGTGACCACCAGCACCGGTATGCGGTGAGCCTCGGTAAGCTCAGACAGAAAAATATATTCGCAGGCCACCAGTAAGATGATCGCTGTAAAAAATAATATTGAATACTTCGTTTTCATTTTAGAAAGGGCTGCGGAACCGCAGCCCTTAACCCGAACCCAACTGCTAATGGGATTTGTTCTACATGACCCGAGACTCTTCATTTGATTTATAGAAACGCTGTACGCGGATCGATAGATATTCTTTCAGGCTCATTTGTTATTGCTGATACGAAGATATAGCCGGATGCAACCGGGTGATAAATGAAATAGCCGGCACAATGATATGCATCGGTGAAAAAAGACAAACAATCGGTGAAACTATAAAAGGTTGAGCCGCTGGCTCAGTGTGCCCCGGTAGGCATCGGCTACGGGGATACTGTTTTTTCCAATATGAATGATACCATCTTCTATAAACTCAATTTTTTTCAGCGCCACAATATAGCTGCGATGCACCCGCATGAATCGGGACGCAGGTAATTTTTCTTCTATGGCCTTCAGTGTGGAATGAACGATATGAAACTTTTGCTGCGTATGCACTTTAACATAATCCCCCATAGCCTCGAGGAACAGTATCTGTTCAATGTCTACACGTTTTAACACGCCATTATCCCGGATAAACACAAATTCCTGTTCCTGCACTTGCAGCATCTGCCGGTTGCTTTCCAGCACCTCTTTTGCTTTTTCTATAGCCTGCATAAAACGGGCGGGAGAAACCGGCTTCACCAGGTAATCCACCACGTTGAGCTCAAACGCTTCGACAGCATAATCCGGTTTTCCGGTTGTAAAAATGATCAGCGGACTTTTATTACCCAGGTTTTTTGTTAATTCAAGTCCCGACATACCGGGCATTTCGATATCCAACAATAACAGGTCAATATTTTCTTTATTGACAATATTATAGGCTTCCATAGCCGTAGTACATTCGCCGGTCAGCGACAGCTCGCTTACCTGGCTCACCAGTTGTTTCATGGCCATCCGTGCCATTTTATTATCATCTACAATCATGCAATTCATATGCTTGCGTTTATAGTAGCTGCAAAGAGCCATAGCAAAATAAGACCTTTCACTGTTCACTTTATCCGCTGCTGCTAATTTTTCATTTTTTTTAGTAAAGATCCGAAAGCGCTTAGTTTTGTTTGTTTTAACAACACTTTTATTTACACAACAAAACGGGCAGTGCATGAAACAATTTTCGGTAACGGCAAAACTGGTGGATATTGGAACGCAAAAAATATACCCAGCTGATGTTACGGTGAATAACGGTCACATACAATCAATCGCTGAAATAAAAGAAATGCCTGCCGCAGAGCAAGACGCCCTACCTTACATGCTGCCCGGATTTATCGACAGCCATGTTCATATAGAAAGTTCGATGCTGGTGCCTGCACAATTTGCAAAACTGGCGGTGGTGCATGGTACGGTGGCCACCGTAAGCGATCCGCACGAAATAGCGAACGTGTGCGGTATCGAAGGTGTATTGTTTATGATCGCAAATGGAAACACGGTTCCGTTTAAGTTCAACTTTGGAGCACCCAGTTGCGTACCGGCTACTACGTTCGAAACGGCCGGTGCTGCACTCAGTGCCGCTGACGTTGAAAAACTCCTGGACCGGGATGATATAAAATACCTGAGTGAAATGATGAATTTCCCGGGTGTGCTGCAGGGGGATAAAGAAGTGCTGAACAAAATTGCAGCTGCGCGGCACAGGGGAAAACCTGTGGACGGTCATGCACCTGGCCTGCGCGGATCAGTTGCACAACAATATATCCAGGCGGGCATCAGCACCGACCATGAATGTTTTACTAAAGAAGAAGCACTGGAAAAACTTCAATATGGCATGAAGATTCTGATCCGGGAAGGAAGTGCTGCCAAAAATTTTGAAGCGTTGATTGACCTGTTGCATGACTACCCGGATGATATTATGTTCTGCAGTGATGATAAACATCCCGACAGCCTTGTTGAGGGGCATATTAATCAACTATGCGCCAGAGCCATTGCTAAAGGCATTCCCTTGTTCAATGTTTTAAAAGCCGCCTGTGTCAACCCGGTTGAACACTACAAACTTGACGTAGGTTTATTACAAGCAGGCGATCCTGCTGATTTTATTGTAGTCAGCAACCTCGATACATTTGATGTATTACAAACCTATGTAAACGGGCAACTGGTTGCCAAAAACGGCCAGTCAAAAATTGATGTACCGGCATCGCCTGATCAGGCTATTAACCATTTTCATTGTCATAAAAAACAGGTAACCGATTTTGAAATTATTGCTGAAGAAAAAAACAGTACGGCCGAAATACCTGTAATTGAAGCGCTGGACGGGCAATTGATTACAAACAAACTCTTACTAGCACCTGCCGTTGACAAGAATTACCTGGTCAGCGATCCGGCAAGAGACTTGTTAAAAATCGTCGTTGTTAACCGATACCAAAATGCTCCCGTTGCAAAAGCATTTATTAAAAACACCGGCCTGCAGCAAGGTGCTATTGCTTCATCGGTTGCGCATGATAGTCATAATATTGTTGCCATAGGAGCAGATGACGACAGCCTTTGCAAGGCCGTGAATATGATTATTGAAAACAAAGGAGGCGTATGCTTTGTGGATGAGGATACCGAAATGATTGTACCCCTGCCGGTAGCTGGCCTGATGAGTATGGAAGACGGCTATAAAGTAGCACAGCAATATGCAATACTCGACCGGGCGGTAAAAACAGCCGGCAGCACACTCTCTGCACCCTTTATGACGCTTTCTTTTATGGCATTATTGGTGATACCGCACCTGAAACTATGTGATAAGGGCTTGTTTGATGGCGACCTATTCCAGTTGGTATAACGATGCGAGCATTCTTAAAACTGGTCTGAGGTTGAAGAAATACTGGATAAATAAGCAAACAATCATTTATATTTCCAGTCAAGGCAAGGTGCCACATGCTGCCTGTATATTCACCGGTTACCATCTGCAGCTTACCGATTTTTCATGCACATATACCTACCATGTCTTGTTTCCTGGAAAATACCCCTCTAGTTTTGACTAAAATTTTGAACAATGGCAGATTTTGAAACAAGAGAGAGCCGGAGAGACTGGCGCTGTGCCCGCCGGGCTGACCGTCACAGCAGGCACGGCCATATCTGGACAGGTGTTTTTTTACTCATTATCGGGGGGGCTGCATTGATGAAAAGTTTGCTGTTCCCGATACCGGACTGGCTATTTAGCTGGCAAATGTTATTGATCTTATTAGGATTTTTCATTGGTATTCGTCACCGGTTTAGCGGTTCGGCCTGGTTTATTCTGATACTGATCGGTGGCGCTTTTTTATTAAATGATTATATCCTGGAAGGAGACCTGCACAGGCATATATGGCCGATTGTACTCATGGCGATGGGATTGTTTTTCATCTTCAGTCCGCGGCGGCGGCATCGGTTCGACTGGCAGGCTAACCTGGATCAAAAAACACGAGATGCTGTCAGCGGACAAAACTGGGAAGAAAAAAATTTTTCGCAGGAAGATTTTATTGATGCGACCAGCATATTCGGCGGAGTGAAAAAAAATATTTTGTCCAAGGATTTTAAAGGCGGTGATATTACCAACATTTTTGGCGGCACAGATTTAAACCTGACCCAGGCAGACATTCACGGAACTGTACTGCTTGATATCACCACACTTTTTGGCGGCACCAAACTAATTATCCCTGCCAACTGGACTGTAAAATCAGAAGTGGTAACGGTGTTTGGCGGAATAGAAGATAAGCGGCCGATACAAAGCATTCTCGATAATCCGGACAAGGTACTATTGCTAAAAGGAACTGTCATATTCGGCGGCATTGATATCAAAAACTAACGTATAACCCTTGGTTCTGTAAAACGATTTTTCGAAGGACCCTATTATCCATTCACCATTAACTGACTTCTATGAATTGGTTTATTGCTAAAATTGTATTCCGGATTATTTGCGGAGACGGGCAACACACCGCGCAGTTTGACGAACAATTACGGCTGTTAGCTGCCGCTTCACCAGAAGAAGCCTTCCGGAAAGCGGTGGAAACCGGCCAGCAGGAAGAAGACAGCTTCTTTAACAAAAAACAGCAATTGGTTCAATGGCAGTTCGTCAACGTCAGTGAGTTATTCAGGCTCAGCGAATTCACAGACGGAGCCGAATTACATTCACGGATTGAAGAGAAGGAAAATGCCGGAGATTATATTGAATTTGTCCATAACAAAGCTGCTCAAATTCAAAACGGGCAGCTGAATACACTGTTACAACTGGTTTAAGTACCGCCATGGCAACATCACCGCTTTCTGTAAACAGGTTCAGGCTAATTTTCAGCATCTGCTGGCTGGTGCTGATGCTGGATCATAGCATCGTTTTACATTGGCTGGATGTGCCCTGGCAGGCTGCTATCATTGATAGTATCATCAGCAACATACTGCTCTTGTTGATTTGCCTGCTGGTAATGAACACACTCAGGTATTATCTTCCGCGAAGGGAGCAGTACCTGCATATTTTTTTCTGGTGCGTTTTCCTAAGCACTGTTTGGCTGGCCATTACACGCTGGCTGCTGGGCATGACGTTGCAACAATTTACTGGTTACCCGGAATTACTGGGTCATTCGCTCAGCATCCGTTACAGTATCGGCTTCCTGTTGCTTGGCTGCGTAACCATGATCAGTGTGCTTTGGTACACCTGGGAGGAGCAAAAAGAAAATGAAACCCGGAAGGCGGATGCTGAAAAACTGGCAAAAGAAGCAGAATTATACAAACTGCGGCAGCAGTTGCAGCCCCATTTTTTATTCAACAGTCTTAACAGCATCAATGCACTGATTGGCTCCAGGCCGCAGGAAGCAAGAAAAATGGTGCAGGAGCTTTCGGATTTTTTACGCGGCACCATCAAGAAAGAAGAACACCAGCTGATTACCCTGTCTGAAGAACTCGACTACCTCAAATTATATCTTGACATAGAAAAGGTGCGCTTTGGTTACCGGTTAAAAACGGAAATTGATACAACCGACGAGGCGCTAACTTGCAGCATGCCATCCCTGTTGCTGCAGCCGTTAATGGAGAATGCGATTAAATTTGGCTTGTATGGCACTACCGGCGAGGTGCTGATCAGCCTGCGGGCCGGTGTTGCTGATGATCATTTAGTCGTCACCGTGACAAACCCTTACGACCCGGATATGCAAATGCCTGCCGGTACGGGATTTGGTTTAAAATCGGTGAAACGAAGACTCTACCTGCTTTTTGGCAGAAATGATTTGGTGGAAACAAACCAGGCCAATAATGCCTTTGTGGTAACTTTTAAAATCCCCGTAATTCATGCGTAAAGTAGTCATCATTGACGACGAGCCCTTGGCAAGAAGTATTGTAATAGAATATTTGCAAAACCATCCTGATCTGGAGATTGTACAGGAATGCAATGACGGATTTGAAGGCGTGAAAGCGATTCAGCAGTGGCAGCCTGACCTGGTTTTCCTGGATATACAAATGCCGAAAATAAACGGTTTCGAAATGCTGGAACTGGTAGAACAACCGCCCGCCGTTATTTTTACCACGGCATTTGACGAGTATGCTATCAGGGCTTTTGAGGCGCATGCGGTTGATTACCTTTTAAAACCATTTACACAGGAACGGTTTGATAAAGCCATCAAAAAATGGTCGGAGCAGGCGCCAGCCGGTACTGACAAGAGTGCTACCCAAAACCTGCTGGAAACTGCGGCTCATTCGCCTGCACAAAGCCAGCGCATTGTAGTGAAAAACGGAAGTAAAATAAAAATCATCTCTGCCCACGAAATCCTTTACCTGGAAGCTGCTGATGATTATGTAAAAGTGCATACGAAAGAGGGCTATTTCCTGAAAAACAAAACCATGAGCCACTTTGAGCAGGTATTGGATCCGCAGCAATTTGTGCGGTCGCACCGTTCCTACATCATAAATATTCAGCAAATCACACGCATTGATGCTTACGAAAAAGATAACCATATTGCTGTGCTGAAAGCCGGAACACAGATTCCTGTCAGCAGGAGTGGTTATGGTAAATTAAAGGAAGTACTTGGCCTCTAAAGAAAGTGTATTAAACGGATGCAAAATTTATGCTTCCTGCCCGATCCACAAAGCACCGCCAATGCTGTCGCGTAATGCCCCGGTTACAGAAGAAAAAACGGTGTACGCCTGGCGCCAGCGCAATACGCCGAGAAGGGCCATAATCAGTGCTTCTTTATAACTGACGAGCTGCGCATCCGGAACAATCGTTTCCACATTGAACGGCTTCAGCTGTTCGGCAATTCTTTCCACCAGAAATCTATTAAATGCACCGCCACCGGTAACAAGCAGTTTATATTTCTTGTCCTGAAGCGTTTCATCTTTGAGCAAATTTGATACAGCCAGCCTGGTTTGCGCTGCAATATGTTCTGTATAGGTGCGTAATGCAGAAGCGGCCGGCAACACTGCCTGGCTAATCAGCGGATACACGACATCTGTTCCAAATTCATTGGCCAATGATTTCGGGTAGGCCTCACGGTAGTATTCGAGTTGGTTCAGTTGTTCGAGCAGCGGTTGATGCAGGTCTCCGGCAGCTGCCATTTGTCCCCCTTCATCATACAGTTTTCCGGTTTCCTGCGCCAGTAAATTCAGCACCCGGTTAGCGGGGCAAATATCAAAGGCGATATATTTATCGTGATTAAATGAAATATTGGCAATACCACCAAGGTTTAAAAAGAAGTCATACTCGCCCAGCAACAATTTTTCTCCCATAGGAACGATGGGAGCTCCCTGGCCGCCAAATGCCACGTCCAGCGATCGCAAATCCGAGACTACCGGCAGTCCCGTTTCGGCGGCAATGGCTGCTCCATCGCCCAATTGTGCCGTCATTTTTTTAGCGGGCAAATGAAAAGCAGTATGACCATGCGAAGCAATAAGCGATACCTGGTAATACAAATCATTTTCTTCGATAAAATTATTCACCTGCCGCCCCAGGTAATGACCATATTCTGTATGCAGCAGCTGATAGTCAAGTGCCGTTAAAGAGGGTGCATTTCGCAGGCGTTCTATCCATTCCTGTGAATAGTCATAACAGGCAGCCTGCAAAATTTCATAAGACCATTTGCCCCCGTTTTCCTGCAAAGCAGCAAATACAATATCCAACCCGTCCAGTGAACTGCCGCTCATTAAACCAATAACCCTGTATTCCATATTTTAGCAGATTTCAGCCTTCATTCCGTTTATTTCCGGATAAGACTTTAGTTTTGTCCAAAAGTACGGTTTTTGCATAGCAGACCGGTATTGATAAAGTTCAGGGCTATCACATACTTTAAAATCATTTAACCGAAAACGAATTAGCATGGTTGTAAACCTTAGCCAGCACCATTCACTGGTGAGCAACTGGATGGCTGAATTACGCGACGCACAGGTGCAAACCGACAGGATGCGGTTTCGCCGTAACCTGGAACGTATTGGTGAAGTCATTGCTTACGAGATCAGCCAAAAACTTCCTTTTGAAGAAAGGCCGGTAAACACACCGCTGGGTACGGCCACCTGTAAAATGCTGAAGGAACAACCAATTCTGGCAACAATACTCCGGGCGGGCTTACCCCTTCACCAGGGATTACTCAATTATTTTGACAAAGCCGATAATGCTTTCATTTCTGCTTACCGCAAGCACAATAAAGACGGTAGTTTTGAAATCAACCTTGAGTATATGTCGTGCCCGGAGGTGGAAAACAGGATTATTATTCTTGCGGATCCCATGCTGGCAACGGGCTCATCGCTGGTAAAAACAATTCATTATTTAAAAGAAGAAGGCGCCCCGAGAGAAATTCATATTGCCTGCGCCATTGCCTGCACGGTAGGAATAGAATATGTAAAACGCGAAGAACCTAATGTGCACATTTGGTGTGGCGATATTGACGATGAACTCACCGCAAAAGGATATATCGTACCTGGCCTGGGTGATGCCGGCGACCTGGCATATGGCAGCAAAACACAGAACTAATGCAGCCCTTGCAGATTTTTATTTGTCTTTGAATTTTTGTTGTATTTTGTATGTTCACGCTGAAACCATGAAGAAATTAATCTGTACATTGGGGGTTATGCTGGCTTTGTGTGGCATCACGATAGCCCAGGATCCTAATTTCTCACAATTTTTTGCTTCACCGCTTACGCTGAATCCTGCATTGACAGGAAAATTCGATGGCGTTTACCGGGTAGCCGGCAATTATCGGAATCAATGGCCAACGATTAATAACGCCTTCACCACCGCCACCGCATCCATTGATTTTGGCATTTTAAAAAACCGCATACCGGAGATTGACCAGTTTGGCGTGGGTATTATGGGATTTACAGATAAAAGTGGAAACGGAGTATTGCAAAATAATTACGCCGCACTATCCGTAGCCTATCACAAGGGGCTGGACGAAGATGGACTACACCAACTGGGCGCTGGTTTCCAGGGCACATTTGTCAACAAACGGCTTGATGTAACGAAGGTACAGTTTGAAGATCAGCTAACGCCACTGGGCTTTACGGGAGTGACCAGCGAAATATTTTCACAAAACCAGGTTAATGTCAAGTATTTTGACCTGAATGCCGGCATCCTGTACAATGGGAGCACAAACGGTTATAATAATTTTTACCTCGGTGCTTCACTATATCATATCAATCACCCGAAGGAAACCTTCCAGGGTGGCCAGTTTTACCTGCCGGGCCGAGTCACCATCCAGGCCGGCGGAAAAATTCCGGCGGGCCAATACAATTATCTGCATTTTAGTGCCAACTACAGCCGGCAGGCGAATGCCACCAACACGGTTATCGGCGGAGCCTATGCGCTGAATGTAAACCAGGATGAAAACAATCCCACGAATTTATACCTTGGTTCCTGGTACCGGTTCGGTGATGCCATTATTCCGTACGTGGGGCTCGAATTTGGCGAGTTTCATATCGGTGCAACGTATGACATAAATATTTCCAGCCTTAAACCCGGTTCAAATATGCGTGGGGGCGCAGAAATTTCGCTTATTTATATCAAAAAGCCATCGGACCCAAACGCGAAAAAACTCAATTGCCCTAAGTTTTAACTGGCTGACCGCACAATGGCCACTGCACCTTATCCTTGCTCATATTGAAGACAAATCGTTAACTCATGGTGAAAAAAACCGTACTTGTTATCAGCCTGTTTGTATTGTTTTTGTATAGCCAGAGCCAGGTAGTTGGTTACAGCACGACTGATATTGGCGGCGAACTGCAGTGGTACCCTGCCGGCCTTATAGCAGGTTTACACATAGCGTATAATGCTCCACTTCATCATTCGGTACAGTTTCGTGCCGGCTATAATAAAGCGAACAGGAAAGACTGGGGCAAGCACGATCATGAAGAGGGCGGCGGGCCGGGTATTGGGATAGGTTACCGGTATTATTTTTCTTACAAACCGCACGGGTTATTCATCGGTGCACACACAGATATCTGGCACCTGAAAATTGACTGGCGGAATGGCCTGGTCACCGGCACTTCCAAAACCTGGACACTGCAGCCAGTGGCGGCGATCGGATATATGTTTCTTATCAATGACCAGGTCTTTATCACACCTGAAATCTCAAACGGTTATGAAATAAATCTTCAAACGGAGGGAGAAAAAGTTGGTGAGGGATTTATTACATTAGTGGGCATAAGTGCCGGCGTTAAATTTTAGTACTTCGATTACGCTAGTTTACTTTAAAGTGTTGTACCTGCCAATGAAAAAACTGTTTACCAATCTTACCTTTTGGGTCTTGTTTGCCATTACAGCCGGTATCCTGCTCGGGCATTTTGCACCACAAATTGCCTTGCAACCTGTTTTGGACAAACCCTGGAAAACCACTTTGCTCGGGCAGGAATTATCCATGAATACAAGCCTTAGTGAAATGCTGTCAGGCATTTTCATCAGTCTTGTCAAAGTATTCATCAATCCCATCATTTTCCTGACCATCACACTGGGCATCAGTGGTATGGGTGATTTGAAAAAGGTGGGACGCGTTGGCGCTAAAGCGCTTTTGTATTTTGAAATTGTTACCACGTTTGCACTGGTCATTGGTGTAGTCGTGGCTCTTATCATACAACCTGGTCACGGAACCTCCACTACTGCTGCGCAGGGTGCGGATGTATCGGCTTTTTCAAAAAAAGGCGGATTTAATTTATGGCAATTTTTCCTGGATAACTCAACCCTGCAGGTCTTAATTGTGGCGTTATCAGCTGGCATCCTGCTGAGCAAATACCACAAAAAAGATGCTTTGATTTCGCTACTGCAGGTTGCTGCCCGGTATGTTTTCTCGGCACTGCACAAGGTCATGCTGCTTGCTCCTGTTGGCGCCTTTGGAGGTATGGCTTATACCATTAGCAAATACGGGATAAGCACATTGCTGCCGCTCGCAAAACTCATGGGTACTGTTTATATAACCATGATCATTTTTATTATTGGCGTGCTGGGATTGTTGCTGCGCCACTATCAAGTCAGTATTTTTCGTTTCTTAAAATACATACGGGAAGAGTTACTGGTAGTACTCGGAACTTCATCTTCTGAAGCAGCATTACCATCACTAATGGAAAAACTGGAGCGTATGGGCTGCTCCAAGCCTGTTGTGGGACTGGTGGTACCGACCGGCTATTCCTTTAACCTCGACGGCACCACCATTTATTTATCGATGTGTATGATCTTTCTAGCCCAGGCTTTTCATGTTCACCTGTCGCCAGCGCAAATACTTACCATCATTGGCATTCTTATGATTACTTCAAAAGGAGCGGCCGGTGTTACCGGTAGTGGCTTTGTGGTGCTGGCCTCAACACTTACCGCCATTAAAGTAATACCGCTCGAAGGATTAACGCTGCTGCTGGGGGTAGACCGGTTCATGTCGGAAGCCCGGGCACTGACCAACTTTATTGG
>DASTSN010000094.1:0-47352 GCA_035760665.1 Chitinophagaceae bacterium
TACAACATGGATCGTTTTCATCATCTTGTTACAAACAAAGAACGGCCCGTGCAACTCATCTGGGCTGGTAAACCCTACCCAATGGATTATTCGGCAATAGGAATCTTTGATAAAATAGTGCATATATGTAAAATGTATCCCAACTGTTCCATACTTGTAGGATACGAATTGAAATTATCGAAACTGCTGAAACGGGGTGCCGATGTTTGGCTCAACGTGCCACGCATGCTGCATGAGGCTTCCGGTACCAGCGGGATGGCAGCTGCCATGAACGGATCTGTAAATGTTGGCACCGCCGATGGCTGGTTCCCGGAATTTGCCAAAGACAAGATCAATTCATTTGTTGTGCCTCCCTGCGATCTTTCGCTCCCGGATCACCAGCAGGATGAAGCAGATGCAAACCATTTGTACAACTTGCTGGAGAATGAAATTTTACCCATGTATTACGATTATCCGGACCGCTGGCTGGAAATTATGAAAAACGGGCTTCGGGATGTGGTTCCCCAGTTTGACAGCAAACGCATGGCAACAGCATATTACGAAAAACTTTATCGGTAGTTGCCGGTTTTCTTTCTATTTCGTAGATCCCTGAAGTTTAGCCAGGCACTGAGGAGGAAACTTACCAGAAAAACGATCAGTGTAACCCGTTCAACCAGCAACAGGTCAAAATTGATGCCGGTTAGTTTTAGAACCAGAAATTGTATATACGAAGTTTGCTGATCATGATAGCCTAGTTTTTCCCGTACCAGCCAGTGCCAGTGTGTGCAAAAACAATAGCCCCAACCGTACCAAATGCCTAACACAAACCAGGAAAAAGCTGTTAGGGATAAGGTGATCAGGTTCCATTTTCTTGTTTTTTTAAACAGCCAGCCAGTACTATTAAACAAAGTGAAGGCGGTGTGAAAAACAAAGAAAAAATAATTGAGGAATTGGTAAACCATAATACCTGATGCTGATGGAAAGTTACCAAGAAAGTGACTGAAAGGCGTTATTAATTCCAGTGTTTAACCTGCCAGCCAGCCGCCATCAGCAGGCAAGGCAATACCCGTAATAAAAGAAGCAGCATCTGAGCAGAGCCAGGCAACCGTTTCGGCAATTTCTTCCGGCTTGCCCATACGGCCTACCGGCTCCATATCTTCGTATTGTTTTTCCACGGCTTTATCTTTCCCGGTAATCCGGTCTATCATTTCAGTTTTGATCACGCCCGGGCAAACTGCATTTACACGAATGCCTTTTTTTGCATTTTCCAGCGCAGCTGTTTTCGTTAGTCCAATTACCGCATGTTTGCTGGCAACATAGGCCGGCAAGTTTATAAACCCAATCTGGCCGGCAACAGATGAACAGTTCACAATGGCGCCTTTGCCCTGCCGGAGCATTTGTGGAATTTCATGTTTCATGCACAGCCAAACACCTTTCAGGTTAACAGCAATGGTTTTGTCCCAGTTATCTTCGCTGCAGTCCTGCACGGTTGCCATGCTGCCCTCAATACCGGCATTATTAAATGCAAAATCCAGCCGGCCATATTCAGCCAGGATTTTATCCATCATGGTTTTCACCTCCTGGCTTTTTGAAACGTCGCATTGAATATAAATACCTTCGGATCCAGCTTGTTTTACTAACTGAAGCGTTTCCTGATTGTTATCTTCTTTCCAGTCGGCTACTACAATTTTTGCGCCACGCCTGGCAAAGGCAATGGCGGTGGCGCGGCCTATACCGGCATTGCCGCCGGTTACCAGGACTACCTGGTCTTCAAAAATTTTTTGCATTTCGGTTATTTGTAAACGTGATTGTTGTATTCTTTGATCCAACAGCAACACCTTGATTGGTATAAAACTATCGATTCCTTTTTCCCAAAAAACTGATAGCTGTCAAAAAGGGCATTGATCAGTATCAGGTCGCTGGACGTTATTAAAACTGAAGTTACTCCGTCTCCCGCTGCATTTACTAACATCATTGCGGTGCAAAGGGAAAGCAGCTTGCCGGTAGGCTGGAAAAAAATTATGACAACAGTCAGGTCATCCGTTGATTACTATTCTTTTACTGCGGGAGAAAACAAGAGAAATTTGTTTGACAACTATTATGTTAGATTTATCCAACGGGACAATATGAATGAGAAAGTAATAACTCAGTTCAGGCATGAGACCGATTCATGGAAAAGGCTTTTGGAGTTTTTACAACAGGAAAATGGATATCTGCTTACCCGCCTGTCGGACGAATTAAAAAATGAAGTGGATGGGGATTTTCTGGAAAGGGCAGAGTATTATCAAAGCCGTTTTATTGCAGAAAATGACCTGGTAAAGCTTTTACGAAAAGATATTGTTGAACTGGATTTACTGCTGAAGCAGGAGGAGTACATAGATGGAAAAATAAATACAGCAGTAAGAAAATATAAATATCTGAAAACGGAAATGGATAAGCTGGAATCTGATTTTTCCAAGCTAAAGAATGATTTCACTATTTTTTTAACAGGCGTTTGAAGGACAATATTCGAAACTGCAGATTTAGCTTTGTTTTGGTGATCCTTGGATCATTGTTGCCTTATTTTGTTTTTGCACAAATCTCTCTGCAAGCTTTTCAAAATTTCCTGGAGCGAGATGACAATCTCCGGCTCGCGACCGTAAAAAATGTTGCAGCTGTTCGGGAATTTTATTCAACAAGCAAGTATTCATTTGCCTGGCTGGTTCCGGATGGTCAAAACAGGTTGCGCTCAGTACAGCGGTTATTGCAAGAAGCGCCAGCTGCTGGATTGATAATGTATAATTACCACATCAGCCTGATTGATTCACTTGCTGCCGGTAAAATAAGTTTTGTTTCCCCAATTGATTCGTTTACTACTGAGGTAAAGCTGACAGATGCTATCCTTCAGTTTTTGCACGACATTACTTACGGGAGAAATACTCCTTTGCTGGGGTATAATGGGATAACTAATGAAAGGCAGCAGTGCCGGTCGCTGGCCAATAGCCTTGCTGTCTCCATTTACAGCTACCGGCTTGACTCTTTGCTAAATGAAGTTGAACCAACAACTGAAGTGTACCGGGCTATCCGTAATAAATTGACGTGGCTACAGCAAATTGTTCGTGAAAAGAATTTTGAAGAAGTGGTTATTCAGGCAAAGCAGGTAACAAGGACTAATCATTCTCTGATCAAAAAGTTTTACCAGTTGGGTATTCTTTTGTCAGAACCTGATAGTCTGACGATTGAGCAATTCAGCACCGCGGTGAAGGATGCACAACGATTGTTTGATTTCATTCCGGATGGAAGGTTGCAGCCCACGCTGCTGGCAAGATTGAATGTGCCTGTGAACGGAAGGATACAACAACTGGTAGCCTCACTTGATGCCTACCGCTGGTTGTATTGCCTGCAGCGAAACCAACCGGTTATCGTGGTGAATATCCCGGCAGCCTTTTTGAAAGTGTATGCTGCGGATACCATCATGCTACAAATGAAAGTGGTGACCGGCAAGCCGTCCACACCATCGCCAACATTGAGCAGCACGATTACTGAGGTGGTATTGTATCCCTACTGGATGGTGCCCCGGTCAATCGCCACAAAGGAACTGCTGCCACTTATAAAACGGAATCCGGGTTTTCTAGATGACGGTGGTTACCAGTTGCTCAACAGCCAGGGTAACATCATTGATCCTTACACAGTGGACTGGCTGTCGGTTACAAAAGCAAATTTTTCTTACAGCATCCGGCAATCTACCGGATGCGATAATTCCCTTGGCCTTATCAAGCTGGATTTTTACAATCCATTCAGTGTATACCTGCACGATACACCTGCGAAGAATTTATTTCAACGTCAAAAACGTTTTTTCAGTCATGGCTGTATCCGCCTGGAGCATGCTTTTGCTCTTGCACGGCTACTATTAAAAGACAATACCGAGGCGGTTGATACACTTTCTCAAAAAGGATGCCTTTTACACAAAAAGCCTGTACCGGTAGCGGCCAGCCAGCCAATGCAGCTCGTGGTTTGGTATAATCTTGTTGATACGGACAATGACGGATCGCTGGTATTTTACGATGATATCTACAGGAGAAATATAGCTGTAAAATCCCGGAAGAACTGATGAATATCGCCTGGTTCAGTGACTGCTATCATTCCCTGCCCTAAAGTGTAAATGTACTTTTAAGAGGAAAAATTTGTTCGTATAAATAATTTCAAATGTATGAAACAGCTAAAAGTAATTGTACCGCTAGCCGGCTTGTTTTTTTTACTGACGGCCTGTTCTACATCCCGTATAACACACAGCTGGCAGGCAGCTAATGCACCAACAAAAACCTTTAATAAAGTCATGGTGTTAGGTGTGCTGAAGGATGGCGACCGTTCCCTGCAGGACAGAATGGAAAATCACCTGGCAGGAGACTTACGGGATCTTGGCTACAATGTTGTTACATCATTAAGTGAGTATGGTCCCAAGGCTTTTGATGGCATGGATGAAAAAGCGGTCATGGATAAACTGCAAAACAGCGGTATTGATGCCGTAATTACCATCGTTTTACTGGATAAGGCGAAAGAGCGTTATTACGTTCCTTCCAGGATTTATTATTCGCCCTATGTTATTTATTATCGTCGGTTTTGGGGGTATTACACAACGGTGTATGACAGGATTTACAGCCCAGGCTATTACCAGGAAAACACAAAATATTTTTGGGAAAGTAATTTTTATGAAGTTACCAGCAGGGAACTGCTTTACTCAGTTCAAACTGAATCGTTCGATCCTTCATCTGCCGAAAGTCTTGCTCACGAGTACGGCAGAATGATTGTAAAGGATATGCTAAAGCACCATGTGTTGGCCAGGCAATCAACAACGGCTTTCATTCACTAATCAAAATCATCTTTTCGTGTAACGGGTATCATTAACCCGGCTACACAACAGCGTGATCTTTGTCCAGGTTTTTCATAGGATATTGGAATCTTGACGGGACCGGATGTCTATCTGGCCCCTTTTTTTGTCCTGGCCTTTCTATGGCAATTTTACCGGCGAAATAAATAACAAGTAATTCAACAACAAAAGCATGGGTAATGTAATTTGCGGCCTCATTGAAGAATTTCATAATCCGAACACTGGACAATCATGCTTAAATCATTCTTTACAGTTTCCGTACTGCTGTGTGTGGCTGTTTTAGCGGCGGGTCAGCAAATGATTCGTTTTTCCGGGAAAGTTATTGACGATCAATCAAAGCCGGTACCTGGCGCTTCCTTACAAGTGCTGAATACCAATGCTGGTACTTTTACTGATGAGCAAGGCCATTTTGTTATTACTAATCTTCCTCCCGGAACGTACAAGGTACAGGTTACTGCCATCGGGTTTGCAGCGGTAGAAAAAGAATTTTCAGATAAAGAAAATAGCGGGATTATAATTGTGTTGCCGGCTGCTGCCAGGCAGCTAGACGAAGTAATTATTGCTGCACAAAAAAAAGAAGAACGTTTGCAGCAGGTGCCTTTCAGTGTTTCGGCTTTACCTGCCAGGCAGGTTCAGGCGTACCGGATCTGGAACAACCGTGAACTGACGGCGATCGTTCCCAACTTGTATGCCGGTAATCCGGGTGATGACCGAAATGTTACTTCCATTCGCGGGATAACGTCCACGTCATATGATCCGGCTGTGACGACATATATAGATGGCGTGAACCAATTTAGCCTGGATACCTATATAGGTAATTTGCTGGATGTAGAGCGTATCGAAGTACTGAGAGGTCCGCAAGGCACGCTTTATGGTCGCAATGCAATGGGCGGGGTGATAAATATCATTACCAGGCAGCCCACAAACCGGCCCGATGGTTTCGCAGAAGTGAATGTTGGTAATTATGGCCTGCAGCGATATAGCGCCGGCTTTCGTACAGCATTAGTGAAAAATAAACTTTTCGTGGGCGCAGCTGAAATGTATGATGCATCATCGGGTTTTTATACAAATGATTTTAACGGATCTAAATTTGACCGGCAACATAATATAACAGGAAATTATTTTGTTAAATGGCTGCCTGCCACAGCGTGGGCTGTAACATTGAACGTAAAACACCATGACACCCGCAATAACGGAACATTTCCGCTCGTGAATGGTGTGCAGGACGCCTTCGCCAATCCCTACAGGCTAAACCAGAATGCCCTTACGCAAATGCATGATAATACCTTTAATGCTTCCCTGGCCGCCAATTATGCCGGTGCAAATTTTAACTTTGCGTCGCAAACAGCCTGGCAATCAGATTACCGGTTTTATGATCTGCCCATTGATGGAGATTTTTCACCCATTGATGGGGTCACCATCATTAATAATTACGGGCATCGCTGGAACAATGTGAAAGTACTTACGCAGGAATTCAGATTGTCATCTCCGGCAGGAAACACGAAACCGTTCGACTGGACAGCCGGGACTTATCTCTTTTACCAGGATGTTCCCAATAAGCAGGCAACACATTTTGGTGAAGATGCGGAACTGGTAGGCGCTCCTGATAAAAATTTCGCTGTTATTACAACTTCTAAAGGCAAAAATGTTGGGATGGCATTTTACGGGCAGGCATCTTACAAGCCAGATAGCAGTTGGGAATTCACGGCAGGTCTGCGGTACGATTTTGAGCATAAAAAGCTGGATGTACTGGGTCAGTACCAGCAGGATCCCAACCCTGATCCGGTTTTTGATACCAGGCCTGATACCAGCGCAGCTGCGGATTTTGGTGCATTTTCTCCCAGGTTCAGCATTGCCTACCACTTATCTGCGAAACAGCAGGTATACGTCACCTATAGCCGCGGTTATCGAACGGGAGGATTGACACAGCTTTCGTCTGACCCTTCTCAACCGCCCTTGTACAGATTTAAACCGGAATACAGTAACAATTATGAAATTGGCACAAAAAACAATCTCCTGCAAAACCGCCTGCGGATTAACGTTTCATTATTTTATTCTACAATCGAAAATGCACAGGTGCCCACGCTGATTTTACCCGATGCCATCACAGTTACGAAAAATGCCGGTAAACTTTCCAGCAAAGGTATTGAACTGGAATTGGCTGCTGCCCCGGTAAAAGGTTTGCAAGTGGATTATAATGCGGGATACACTAATGCCAGCTATAAGACTCTTAAGTTGGCGCTATATGGTAACGAAGTTGATCTTTCCGGCAACAAACAAATTTTTACACCGGAAGTAACTTCTATGCTGGCAGCACAGTACAGCTATGAAATAAACGCCCGGCAACATGTGAATGCCTTTATACGGGGCGAATGGATGTACCTGGGGAAGGAATATTTTGACCTGGCCAATACCATTCAGCAAAACCCTTACAGCCTGTTCAATGCAAAACTGGGCGTGAGTGTTAAAAAGGTTGATATTTCTCTTTGGGGAAGAAATCTTGCGGATAAAAAATATATCGCGTATGCGTACGATTTTGGAGCCGTTCATCTCGGCAATCCCAAAACGTATGGCGTTACGTTCAGGCTGATGTTCCGGTAACAAATGGTAACGAGCTGGCTACGATAAAAAATTTGAAAGATCACCCATGGTGATCTTTTTTACCATCAATTCAGTAAACCCCAAAATCGTTTGCGAATCAGCAGGCTTTGCTCAAGGTAATTTGTTCCACTATTTCATGAGCGCTGATACCAAGGTGACTTTCTGTGAAAATACATTCGCCATTCATAATCACAAGCACCTGTGGCGACTGGTGTTCTACCTTGAAGACTTCGGCGACTTTATCCGAAATAGAGCGGTAAGACAAAATATCCAGGAAGTAAAAATCACTCTCGCAAGAGCACTTGATTGATTGCATTCTGGAGAATGCCACCGAGCTGATAGAACAGCGGGAACTGTGCTTGAAAATGACCTGGGGTTTGTTCTGCGATTTTGCTACTATCTGGCTTAACTGGTCAGTTTCAGTTAAATGAATCCAATGCATACCTTAACCAATATATGTTTTTACCTTCTGTACCGGCCCGAATAAGTGGGGTTGGCAGGGCAACCATACTTGCTTCGGCTTGTAAAACAGGAGGTTAATGTTATTGCAATACTAAGAAAAAAGAGAAAAAAGAATAATTTGCTTTTCATAGATTTTTTTAGATTTAACGGAGATTCCCCGTTTATATAGTATGCAAAGTTAATGGCTGCAAAGCTTTCCCAAAGAATCTTTTTTTGCCATTCCGGGCAAGCTTTTTCAGTTGGAGCAGAACTAAAATTCATTTTGAAAAAATAGCTAAACACTTACCTTTACCACGTTAAACAATATCGAATAATTTATTGAAATGCTGCAGCTTACAAAACCCCTTGCTTTCATTGACCTGGAAACTACCGGAACCAACCTGGGACTGGATCGGATTGTGGAAATCGCTATAGTAAAAATATTACCGGATGGCACACGTACAGTGAAAAGAAAACTGATTAACCCGGAAATGCCCATCCCGAAAACGGCCAGTGATGTACACGGCATTACAGATGAAATGGTAAAGGAGGCGCCGGTTTTTAAACAGGTGGCCCATGAAATAAAGCAGTTTATGGATGGTTGTGATCTTGCCGGCTACAATTCCAACCGGTTCGATATTCCCCTGCTCATTGAGGAATTTCTGCGGGTGGATGTGGAATTTGATATGAAAGGCCGTAAACTGGTGGATGTGCAAAAGATATTCCATATGATGGAGCAGCGTACACTATCTGCTGCGTATAAATTTTATTGCAATAAAAACCTGGACGGTGCTCACAGTGCCGAGGCGGATGCTTCTGCCACTCATGAAATCCTCGAAGCACAGCTAAAACATTATCCAACGCTGGGCAACACGGTCGATTCCATCCTGAAAGTAGTGGGGGATGATGCCATTGTTGATTTTGCCCGCCGGTTTACTATGGAAAACGGCGTGGAGGTATTTAACTTCGGGAAACATAAAGGTCGCCCGGTGGCTGACGTACTGAAAACGGAACCACAATATTATGACTGGATGATGAAGGGCGATTTTCCCAAACATACAAAGCAGAAACTTACCGAGATATACACCCGTACTATGCTGAAGAAAAGTTAACTCTTTTTCTTTTGACAAATAGTAGTAACCGGGCATTTTTAAAATCGTAATTTCGCTGTTCCTTTCAAAGGCTCAGGGTGGAAAAAATAGTAGTCATACCAACTTATAATGAGAAAGATAATATTGCCTCAATTCTTGCGGCAATTTTCAATCTCCGGCAGGACTTTCATGTCCTGGTGATTGATGATAATTCCCCCGATGGTACCGCACAAATTGTAAAAGAACTGCAGGCAAAATATGCCGGCCAGCTTTTCCTGGAAGAGCGTAAGGGGAAGCAGGGGCTTGGCACTGCTTACATTCACGGCTTTAAATGGGCCGTAGAGAATGATTACAGGTTTGTGTTTGAAATGGATGCTGATTTTTCCCATAACCCAGCCGATTTGCCGCGGCTTTATGATGCCTGTAAATACCAGGGAGCCGATGTAGCCATCGGGTCGCGGTATGTAAAAGGCGGTGGGGTATACAACTGGCCGTGGGACCGGATATTTTTATCCAAAGGCGGATCATTGTATACACGCATCATTACCTGGATGCCCGTGAAAGATCCTACAGCCGGTTTCATGTGTTATAAAAAAGAAGTGCTGGAAACCATCAACCTGGATGAAATTGTGTTTGTTGGCTATGCGTTCCAGATTGAAATGAAGTTTGCCGCCTGGAAACTGGGCTTCAAGTTGAAAGAAGTACCCATCCTGTTTAAAGACCGCACACAGGGTGTGTCGAAAATGAATAAAGGTATTGTGAAGGAGGGGATCCTGGGCGTGCTGAAACTTCGCTGGCACAGTCTTTTTACCAATTACCGTAAGCGGGTGAAAAATACTGATGCCGAGAACACCGCTGTTAGCGCTGTTGAGAACAACAACGTGCTGGCCGAAGGGAAATGATCCGGATACTTCATTCTTTTCTCTCTTTTTATTGATGCATGAAAAAAGCTTTCTTCCAGTTACATCTCGCTGTTTTCCTGGCTGGATTTACCGGTATTTTGGGCCGGCTGATTGATTTGAACGAAGGACTGCTGGTCTGGTACCGTTTATTCATCAGTGCAGCCACCATGTGGGTACTGTATCTTTCCCTGGGTCGCATTCAAAAACGTCCGCCGAGAGAAGTACTAAAAATAACTGGTGTGGGACTGATTGCAGCCATGCACTGGGTTACGTTTTACGGGGCAATAAAATACGCCAATGTTTCGGTAGCCTTGGTTTGCTTTTCGGCTATTGGTTTTTTTACAGCCATTTTTGAACCGGTAATCGTTAAACGGAAACTCAATAAAACCGAATTGTTCCTGGGCTTACTTGTTATTGCTGGTATCTACATCATTTTCCAGTTTGATGCCCGGTACAAAACCGGGATTATCGCCGGTTTAATTTCGGCAGTGCTGGGCTCACTGTTTCCTATTTTTAACCGCCAGTTTTTACAGCGCATGAATGTGGAAACCCTCATCAGTTATGAACTTACGGGCGGCTTGCTGACGCTATCCTGCGTTTTGCCATTTTACCTGCATTTTTTTCCTGCTAAAAGTTTTGTACCCGATTGGGAAAGCCTTCTCTGGTTGCTTGTGCTCGCCTGGGTATGTTCGGTGTGGGCATTCCAGCTTTCATCCAATGCTTTGAAAAGAGTTTCTGCATTTACCGTCAATCTTACCTATAATCTTGAACCTGTTTATGGTATTTTGCTCGCATTTATGCTGTTTAAAGAAAATAAATATTTAAGCCATTGGTTTTACACCGGCTTTGCACTTATTGCTGCAGCCCTCTTGATTCACCTGTTCCTGCTGCTGCGGGAAGAAAAAAAACTGGCAACTGCCGGTACAACGGAATAGCACTGCATATATGATCTATTTTTCATAATTGATCAGGATTGCCAATTCAGGATTATCTTTAACCATTCCTTTCACACAGTTTAATACAACAACGGTTCACCGGCAAAAATATCTGATGTATATGAAAAAATGGTTTTTGCTTACCGCTGCATTCATGATTTACGCAAGCTGTTTTTCACAAAAGAAACCGCTTGATCACACCGTGTATGATGCATGGCAAAGTATTGGCGAACGAAAAATCAGTAACAACGGGCAATGGTTTGTGTACAGTATCAATCCCCAGGAAGGAGATAATGAACTGGTTATCCAGTCTTCCAATGCGGCGTACCGGCAGGTGATTCCCCGGGGATATGATGCAGTGATAACTGATGATAGCCGTTTTGTAGTTTTTAAAATAAAACCTGCCTACCAGCAACTGCGGGAGGCAAAAATCAAAAAGAAAAAACCTGCCGAATTTCCGCAGGACTCGCTTGCTATCGTTGAGTTGGGGAAAACCGGAATCTGGAAAAAAGCCATGCTCAAAAGCTTTCAGGTGCCTGAAAAGGGTAATAACTGGGTTGCCTTTATGGTGAAAAGTCCGGAGGGGATACGAACCAAAAATCATACCGTAGATTCCGCCAGGCATCAAATGGTCACAGACAGCCTGCTGCACATTATCGACTCGCTGAGGCAACAGTTAACGAGCGTAGAAAAAAAGCCCGGCAAAAAGGGCCGCGATGGTTTTGATGCAGATGAAGGAAATGGAAACGAAAAAGATGCTGAAGAAAGTGGAGAACTGGTTGTGCGAAATATGGTAAATGGCAAAGAAGTTATTTTTAATCATGTGCTGGAATACAGGTTCAGTAAAAACGGGGCAAAATTAGTGATGGAAACTGCCGCCGATCCGAAAGATTCTTTAAGCAGACGAATGGTATTACGCTACGATCCAACGCTTAACTGGACGGACACCCTAAGCCGTGGTGGAAATGATTTCCGGGATTTTGCCCTGACGGATGATGGTAGCCGGATTGCGTATGTGGCCGAACGTGATGCTGCTCCTAAAGCACTGCAGAAATTTTACCGCATTTGGTATTTTGAACCAGGTATGGATAGCGCTGTTTTACTGGCCGATAAGAATTCTGTGGGTATGGAAGTGGGTATGACCGTCAGCGAATTCGGGCAATTACATTTTAGTAAAAATGGCCGGCGTTTATTTTTTGGCGTGGCTCCTGTATTGCCGCCAAAAGATACCAGCCTGGTGGATATAGATCTTGTAAAACTGGATATCTGGCATTATAAAGATGATTATTTACAAACGGTGCAATTAAAACGGTTGCAGCAGGACCTGAAGAAAAACTACCTTGCTGTGTACGACCTGGTCAGTAACAGGATTCATCAGTTAGGATCGGAGGAACTGCCGCAGGTGATAGAAACAGGAGAGGGAAACGGACTTACGTTTATTGGTGTCACCGATTTTGGAAAGCGCATCGAAAGTCAGTGGACCGGTACAACAAAAAAAGATATTTACGCTATTGATGTAAATAGCGGCATTAAAAAGCTGGTCGTTAAAAATCTCGATGGATTGGTGTATCCATCATCTACCGGTAAATTCATTCTATGGTACGACAGGAAACTGAAAAATTATTTTACCTGGGATGGGAACGCCATTAAAAACATTTCTGCAAAAATTAAAGTGCCGTTATACGATGAAGAAAATGATGTGCCCGATGATCCCTATCCTTACGGAGTCATGGGCTGGTTGCAAGACGATTCGGCAGTGTTCGTGTATGACCGCTACAATATCTGGCAAATTGATCCTACGGGAAAGGAAAATCCTTTCCTGCTAACGGATGGCAGAAAAAGCAAACTTGTTTACCGGTATCTGAAACTTGATCCTGATGAGCATTTTATTCCTTCAGGGGCAAACTTGTTGCTGAAAACATTTAACGAAATCAATAAAAATGCAGGGTTGGCACAATGGTTGTCCGCAGCGCCTCATGGTAATGTAAAAACGATATTTACAGAAGCCGTTGCGATTGGCAGTGTACAACGGGCAAAAAATTTCCCGGCTTTGCTCATAACAAAAGAATCTTATACCCGGTCACCTGATTTGTACACCAATATTTTACCGGGAACAAATTTGGCAGCTGCCGATCCTGGGTCGATCAGCCTGCAATGCACGCAACAACTTACACGGCTGAACCCGCAGCAACAGGATTACAACTGGGGAACCGCGGAGTTGTTTACCTGGAAGGCATACAATGGTAAAAATTCAACGGGCATTGTGTACAAGCCTGAAGATTTTAATCCCCGGAAGAAATACCCGATGATCTGTTATTTTTATGAAAAGCTGAGTGACGGATTACATCAATATATTCCGCCCGCACCAACGCCCAGCCGTTTGAATATTTCCTTCTTTGTAAGCCGTGGATACGTGGTATTCGCACCGGATATCCATTACGGCACCGGCCATCCGGGCAGGGATGCGTATAACTATATCGTTAGCGGCGCCAGGGCCCTGGTGAAAAAAGGTTTTGTAGACAGCACCCGCATCGGCATACAGGGACAAAGCTGGGGCGGTTACCAGGTCGCTTTCCTGGTAACGGCAACGAATTTGTTTAAGGCTGCTTGGGCCGGCGCCCCTGTTGCCAACATGACAAGCGCCTACGGCGGTATTCGCTGGGGAAGCGGCCTGAACAGGCAGTTTCAATATGAACGCACGCAAAGCAGAATTGGCGCCACCTTATGGGAGAAACCACAGCTTTACCTGGAAAACTCACCGCTTTTTCATTTACAAAAAGTAAAAACACCGCTGGTCATTATGTCAAATGACAATGATGGAGCCGTTCCCTGGTACCAGGGAATTGAGTTATTTACGGCTATGCGCCGGCTGGGTAAAAAAGTATGGCTGCTCGACTACAACGGGGAAGATCATAACCTGGTGGAACGAAAAAACAGGAAAGATATCCAAATCAGGGAGCAACAATTCTTTGACTGGCTGTTGAAAGATGCGAAACCTGCTAAGTGGATTTCTCAGGGCGTGCCGGCAGTGAAAAAAGGAAAGGACTGGGGATTGGAACTGGAAGAATAAACTACTGATTCAATACAAAATTATGGCCGGACGATCCTTTGATCATCCGGCTATTTTTGTTTAAAAACTTAAGCCGCCTGTGAACTAATGTATTTTACAAGACTTCTTTTGGCAATGGGCAGTAAGGTCTCATCCACCGGGAAGCGAAGATCTATTTCGATAGAATACACGGCAGGATTAGGCAACTCACGAAAATGGCGTAAGAGCTCCGACTTGATATGCTCGTACGTATTACCGATGCTCCGCTGGCGGATATCAATATATGATGTCCTGATGCTGCGGTATTTTTCATCGTGTTTTTCAAAAATGGAGAGCCGGTATTGATAAACGCGGGTGCTTTTTGAATCGCCTGTACTCAGGAAAAAATAGCCTTCTTTGGTATCAAGTGGAATAAGCCCGACAGGCGCAATAGAAAGTTTGTCTTCCACAAATTCATAAATTTCCGTACCGTTTTTAATAGTGGTTTTAATCCTGGAAGTAGAATAATTAATAATATCTTCCAGTTCCTGCATCAGCTCATCATCGCTGATCATTTGCTCGTACAGCAACTGAAGTTGCTGCATTTGCACACCAGTAAATTTTTTAGGGAAATGCTCCTGTAGAAATTTTTTATTTTCCCGAAATGCCACCAGGTTATTATAATGGAAAATCACATCCGCTAGTTGCGGGTATAATTTGTTATCGTTAAAATATTTATTCACTTCCTGCAAATAGGCTAGCAGGGTATATTTTTTTAACTCAAAATCTATGTATCCTTCAGCAAACCAGGTTTCGGATAATTGTTTCATAAAACGGGTATTAGTACTGTTTACTAATTTAAAAAAAAGACAGCAGAAAAAAAAGAGCAGTCTCAAAAAAACTGTTTTCCGAAAATCTTAGAAATATAGACAATGAATGACTAGGTGGAAACGCTATCTAATCATTAAATTGTCGGTTAAACAAAACAGAAACGACACAATTCCTGCATTCATCAGCTCTGTGAGATCTGCGCATAGGGCAACGTTTTAATAGTTGGTCATTCCAATACTGTAGATGATATTGTCAATACATTGTGTGGAACAGTTGAGTTGCCGGCAGATTTAAACGAAAAGGAATATGATCATTTTCATCGTTAAATACAAGGGAAGGCAAGTTCGCATTAAAGATCGCCGGTATGGTTATCCGTCGAAACCTTAATGGAAATTCCTGTAAAAAACAAAAAAGAGCCCGCCAGGAGCTCTTTTAACGTATCTCAATTCTGTATTAATAATCTCGTTCAGGATTAAAATTTTGTAACTCACTTGCCACGGCTGTGAGGAATGTAGCACCGAGGCTGCCATCAATAATCCTGTGATCGTAACTCATGGAAAGATACATCATGTGCCGGATGGCAATACTGTCACCATGCGGGGTCTCTATAACTACAGGTCGTTTTTTAATAGCCCCCACGGCTAAAATAGCTACCTGCGGCTGACTGATGATGGGTGTTCCCATGAGGCTGCCAAAGGTACCGACATTGGTAAGTGAGAACGTACCGCCCTGTGTGTCTTCCGGTTTCAGTTTATTATTTCTGGCGTTTTCAGCCAGTGTGTTTACCTGCCTGGCAAGACCCACCAGGTTTAGCTGATCTGCATTTTTAATTACCGGAACAATGAGATTACCACTCGGCAGGGCAGTGGCCATGCCAATATTAATATCTTTTTTAACAATGATCCTGTCGCCATCTACGGAACTGTTGATCAGCGGGAACTTCTTGATGCATTTCACAACAGCTTCAATAAATAGCGGGGTAAATGTTAGTTTTGTGCCTTCTCTTTTTTCAAAATCTTTCTTTACTTTTTCCCGCCACATGACCAGGTTGGTAACATCCGACTCGGTAAAGCTGGTAACATGCGGACTGGTATGCTTGCTTCTCACCATATGATCGGCAATGAGTTTACGCATACGGTCCATTTCAATAATTTCCACATTGCCTGTGTAACTGGTTAGGGAAGCCGATTGCACCATGGGGGCCTGGGAAACAGATTCTCTAACGGCAGCAGCCTGCTGCGGTTTATTGATGATTGTATCCCTGTTTGCCTGGCCGGATTTTTTTTGACTGACATATTGTAAAATGTCTTTTTTGGTTACCCGGCCCTCGTTGCCGGTGCCTGGAATGTTTTCCAGTTCCGAAAGGCTGATCCCCTCGCTGGCAGCAATATTCAATACCAGTGGTGAATAAAACCGGGTATTGCCACCGTTAGAAGATGGGGTAAAATTTCCTGTCGGAGCAACAGTTTTTACCTCAATGACTTCCTCTCTTGGAGCCGCGTCAATTTTTTCGAAAGTGGCAGCTTGCTGAGGTTGCATTGGTGTTGCGCCCGTTGATTCAGCCGCAGCTGTTTTAATCCGCGCAATGGTAGCTCCAACGGGTACCACATCATTAACATTAAATAAAATTTCTTCCACAACACCTTCTGCCGTGCTGGGAACCTCACTGTCCACCTTGTCGGTTGCAATTTCCAATACCGTCTCGTCCAGCTTTACAGGATCGCCAGGCTGCTTATGCCATTTAAGAATGGTAGCCTCCATAATACTTTCGCCCATTTTCGGCATTACAAGATCAACAATTGCCATTTCAGTTTCGTGTTTAAGTTCGTTAGTTAAATTGTATGCCCCGGAAAACTGGTGTTGCAAATAAGATTTTCCGTTTCCGTTTCAGGCAAACAACTGTTAGGGCCCAAAGGTAAAGTTTTCCGTTTAATCGCTGCAAATGATGCATTTATTCATAGCTGAGAATAAACTGACGCAAAAAATTCAGCGCATTGGTTGCTGTCATACTGATGTTCCTGCTACGATCGAAACGCAGGTGAAGCTGTTTTGTCGCCACCTTGTTTTTGCAGGCTGCTGCAAGCCATACAGTGCCTACCGGTTTTTCCTGGCTGCCGCCACCAGGCCCCATAATGCCCGAAACTGCAAGTGTATAATCAACATTGAGTTGTTGTAAAGCCCCTCTCGCCATTTCTGTTACAGTTTGTTCGCTGACAGCGCCAAATGCTTCAATCGTTTCAGCTCGGACGCCAAGAAGATGTTCTTTTGTTTCATTGGCATAACTCACAACACTGCCTTTAAAATAGTCAGAAGCCCCGGCAATGGATGTTAGTAAATGAGCTATGTAACCACCGGTGCAGCTCTCTGCCGTACCAAGTGATTTGTTTTTTGCTTTTAACAACTGGCCCACAACAATTTCCAGGCCTTCATCCCGATCGGCCACCAAAAAATCTTTGACAAGTTCTTTTAAGTTTTCAAACCAAGGGCTTAGGTATTTTTCCAATGTTTCTTTATCGCTACCGGTTGTGGTTAAGCGCAATTTTACCATTCCGTAGTTGGGTAAATAGGCAAGTTTGATATCGGACGGCAGGGCAGCTTCAAAATCTTTTAACAGCTCTGCAATAAAGGATTCACCCTGTCCCGCCGTGAAAGCTGTTTTGTGCACAATAGCGGGTAGCTGAAAATAAGCGGGTAGGCGTGGCAGCACTGCATCAGTCATGAGTCCCTTCATTTCATGCGGCACCCCCGGCATGGAAACATAAATTTTACCGTTTTTTTCAAACCACATTCCCGGTGCCGTGCCGCGGGCATTGTGGAGTACCGTGCAATTGTCTGGTACTTCGGCTTGCCGGAGGTTTCGCTCAAGCACTGGCCCGGGACGGCGGAATACTTTTTCAAAAAGGTAAATCACATGTTCCCGTACAGCTTCGTTTACGACCAGTTGGCCACCAAAATATTTACACAAAAGCGGTTTAGTAATGTCATCGGCGGTCGGGCCCAGCCCGCCGGTAATCAGTATGATTGATGATTTGTCCCCTTCTTCATCCAACGCCTGCCAGATTTCGTCCCATACATCGCCAACGGCCACGCGACGGTGTACCCAAACGCCGATTTTATTGAGTTCCTGCGCCATCCAGGCGCTGTTCGTATCAATCGTCTGGCCAATCAATAATTCATCGCCAATCGTGATAATACTTGCGTTAACGTTTTCCATACAATTTCGATTGCTGGCAAAGGTAACTGTTGCCTAAATTTGATCAGTTTAATTTTCAAATGCCGCACGTACATGAAACAACTCCTGACACTTTTTTGTTGCTGTATTTTTTGGGGACGACTTCCTGCACAAACCATTACACAAAAGCTGCAGCGGGCTTTCCACGCGTTTGAAAATGATGCGCAACTGCAGTATGCGTCTGTTGGGTTTTATGTCATCAATGCGAAAACCGGTAAGGTGATATTTGATAAAAACAGCAGGGTGGGAATGGCGCCGGCTTCTACGCAGAAAATTATAACGGCTGCTACTGCGTTTGAGTTGCTGGGAAAAGATTTCCGGTATACAACCGATTTTGCGGTCAAAAATGCAGACGGTAAAAGCGATGTGTACATTTATCCATCCGGGGATCCCTCATTCGGCAGCTGGCGATGGGAGTCAACCAGGGAAGATAAAATTGTGTCCCGTGTTGCTGCGGCGATACAAGCAACCGGGCCGGCTGCACCTGGAAATATTATTATTAATGCGCCGGGCTGGAATACCGGGCAAATTCCTGATGGATGGATTTGGCAGGATATTGGTAATTACTATGGCGCCGGTGCTGCAGCTCTTAACTGGCGGGAAAACCAGTTTGATCTGCTGTTACAATCAGGAAAAAATATTGGTGACTCGGTAAAAATTAAAGGAACGAAACCAGTATTGTACAAGTATGCTATTTCGTCCCTGGCTGTTTCTGCAGCAAGCGGTACAGGCGATAACAGTTACATTTATTTACCTGTAAATAATCAGCAGGCTGTTGTCCGGGGCACAATACCCATACATGAAGACAATTTCACCGTCTCGGGCTCTTTACCCGATCCTGCCCGACAATTTGCGGCAACATTACTTGATTCATTGCAGCGTGGCAACCAGCAGATTTTTACAACATATGAGCCCGTTGCCGATAAGGGTACAATCATTTATTCAGCAATTTCACCTTCCCTGGATTCACTGATTTACTGGTTTCTCAAAAAAAGTATAAACCTGTACGGGGAAGCATTGCTGAAAACAATGGCACTCGAGAAGACTGGCGTTGCGGCTACCGACAGCGGAGTGGTTTTGCTACAGCATTTCTGGAAAGAAAAAGGGCTGGATCCTGCTGAGCTAAACCTTTATGATGGTTCAGGCCTTTCGCCCCTGAACCGGGTAACGGCACATGCGCAGGTGGAAGTACTGAAGTATGCAGCGCGGCAATCCTGGTTTCCCTTGTACCTGCACGCTTTCCCGCTGTACAACGGCATGACGATGAAAAGCGGCTCCATCAGTGATGTGAAAAGTTTTTGTGGCTATCAAACCTCCCACGATGGGAACTCGTATATTTTTTCTTTTCTTGTCAATAACTACAATGGCCCTGCTACAGCGTTGGTGAATAAAATGTACCGGGTGCTGGATGTTTTAAAGTAACTCAATAAATATTTTGTGGAGAAATCGCGAATCTGTTTATTTTCATTATCCAAACCAAACACACACTTATGGGAAAACAAAACTACAGTAACCATGCCCGTTATGTACCGCTCTGGCATTTTATTACCGGCGCTGCCGTGCTGGCTGTGTTAATCGGAAGCATTGTCAACCTGGTGCACAGCGCAAAGGAAAATCTTTATTCAGCTTCTTTAATTCTGGTCATCTCTTTGATCCTTTGCAGTCTTTTTTGGTATGCCCGCAAATTCGCACTGGTGGCGCAAGACAGGGCAATCAGGGCGGAGGAAAATTTCAGGCATTTTGTGTTAACGGGTAAGCCACTTGACCGGAAACTACGCTTGAGCCAGATCATTGCCCTTCGTTTTGCATCGGATGAAGAATTTCCGGAGCTGGCGCAAAAGGCAGTTGAAAAAGGGCTGCGCAGTAAAACCATTAAAGAACATATTAAGGAGTGGCGCCCCGACAGGCACAGGGTTTAATCAAAAAACCCGCAAAGGAAGCTCCAAAAAAAACGGCAGAACAAAACAGGCTATCCATATCAGTAAGATCAGTAATTTACCGGCGATGGAGAGATCCATCACCAGCGTTCTTTGCAGCAGGCTTTGCATGGTCATTATTACTTTATCCTCCCGGTCTGCATAGCTGTAAGGCGGTGCCGAAGGTATATCTTTCAGGTCGGGATGATGTTTTATTAGCGCCTGGCGGATAGTCCAGTACTGTTCATCTGTAATGTCTTCGTAACTGGTATTAAGATCCACGCCTTCCGCCTCAATTTTTTTAATGAGTTTTTCTTGCTGTAAATCGCCAAACATCCTGAAAAGAATCATTGCTGGGAACAAGAGCAGTGGATAAAAGCGGATACTCCAGGCAAACCAGGCCATGGCGGCGCAGGAAACGATAATAAAAATACTGGCGATCAGCTGGCTTTCGTTGAGGAATAAACGATTGAGCAACTGGCCGCCATCCAGCGGATAAACCGGAAGCAGGTTCAGCAGGTTCAGAAAAATAAGTATCCAGGCTACCCGCTCCAGCATGTAACTGCCTGAATGCAGGCTGATAAAGTAAAACAGAACGCCCAGTACAATTCCCGGAACCGGACCTGCCAGAATGATCACAGCCGATTGTTTTTGTGACACTTCGTGTTTGCTGCCGCTGGCATAGGCACCCAACAGTGGAATAAAAAAAATGCCCAGTTCTTTATAGCGGTAGAGTTTCATGGCCAGGAAATGCCCCATTTCATGAAATACAACCACACCGGTGAGCACCAGCACAAGCAGCCAATCCCGGTTGAAAAAAAGATAACCGATAACCAGGTATAAGGCCAGGCTGCTGATTGATTTCAGCCATACATTCGTTTTATTTTTATTTTCCTCAAGGAATGGTTTGGGTGGAAAGCTGTTGAATTCGGAAGTATCTCCAGCGGGTTGATCACCGGCGGACGGGTCATTGTCCAAACCGGGTTGCTGCGGGTATTGATCCTGAGAAGCATCCATTGAATAAATTTAGGTAAAATATGGCTGAATTTTTTCCCGCAACGCGTCAGGCATGGTATGTCTTTTCATTGTGGCTGCTTCCATGAAATATAAAATCACCCTGCCGGTGGCCAGCAATTCATTTTTTTCGTTGAATACTTCCTGGTGAAATTCAATTTTATGATGAACGGGCAGCTCTTTCAGCGTGGTTTTAATGGTCAGTAAATCATCGTAGCGGGCAGGGCGAACATAGCGTGCATTCACCTCCACCACGGGCATGATGATCCCACTTTTTTCCATATCCGCATACGTAAATCCCAGTTGCCGGATCGCTTCTGCCCGGGCGACTTCAAAATACTGGAAGTAATGGCCGTGATACACTACCCCCATCTGGTCGGTTTCAGCATAGCGAACCCTGATTTTCGTTTCAGCAGTATACATAAACGGTTGTGGGTTATTTTCCGATTAGGCGGTCCAGGCTAATTTTTCCTGCACCTATAAATAAAATGGCAATAATGCCCGCAAGATACAGTGCTGCTCTTTCTCCGGCGCCAAATATCTGCCAGTGATGTGCATACCAGAGCGCAACAGTCAGAGAAATTAAAAGCGGTATACAGGCCAGCCTCGTGAGCAAGCCCAGGATAATAAATACCGGGCAAAAAAGCTCTGCAAATATCACCAGGCAGAGCGAAACCGTATGACCAAGGTGAAACGGATCAGAAAATTTTTGTGACATGACAGCAAAATTCAACAGTTTGCTGAAGCCATGCGGCAGCATCATCGAGCCCATCGCCAGCCGCAAAACCAATGCGGCAAAGGAAATGCCGTTATCAGAATACTGAATACTGAAAAGTTTTTTCATGTGTATGAATTTTTCCGGTTGCAATGTTAAGCAACAATTTGATATTTCAATAATGCACTGAGAAGTGGTGCAAATGTTAAAACAAACTTATACTTGCTACTTATCCACACCTGTTTGGAATGATGTTTGGTACAGGGCAAAATAATTCGAATATTTACAACGTTAATCCACCAACGGTTAAAGGACACCCATCATGAAGAATCAATGCTTAGTTCTACTGGCCTGCCTTTTTAGTATTTTCTCCTTTGCACAACAAACCCGTTTTTATAACGACCCTGATGCAAAATTTAAAGAAGCAAAAGAGTATTTTCAAAAAGAGGAATATAGCCTGGCGTACCCGCTTTTGAAAGAATTGCAGCAATCATTGCGGGAAACTGATAAAGCCAATAACACGTTGGTTGCCCAGGAAATCAATTACTATACGATCGCCTGTGCACTCCAACAAAACGAAGGCCGGGCTGAAGACTTAGCGAAAGAATATATTGATTTGGGAAAGAATACTGCCCGCACGCAGCAAATGAGTTTTCACCTCGCAGAATACTACTACCGGAAGCAGGATTTCGGAAATGCCATTCAACTGTACGAACAGTCGAATATCGGTAACCTGAGTAACCGCGAAATTGCCGAAATGAAATTTCACCAGGGCTATTGCTATTTTACGTTGCAGCGGTTTAACCAGGCTAAGCCTTTGTTTAATACGATCCGGCAAATGAAGGACGATCCCAATTATATCGATGCCAACTATTATTACGGATTTCTTGCCTTTCGGGACAGGGACTATACGGCCGCCCTGCAAAGTTTTAAAGTCGTGGAGAATGCGCCGGCCTATGCCAGCATTGTTCCTTACTATATCGCACAGATTTATTATATCCAGGGCAGGAAAGATGTTGCCTTACAATATGCGGAAGAAAAAATTAAAAGTGGCAAATCGCAGTTTTATGATATTGAAATGAAACAACTGCTGGGCCATGCGTATTTTGAACGAAAAGAATACAATAAGGCATTACCATATTTGGAAGCCTATGTTACAAAATCAGACAAAGTACGCCGCGAAGATTTATATGAACTTTCTTATTGCTATTACCAGGCAGGCCAGTTGAATAAGGCCATTGATGGATTTAAGCAGCTGAGCGGTAAAGAGGATACGCTTAGTCAGCATGCGATGTATCTTTTGGGGGATGCCTACCTGAAGACAGGGCAAAAAGCGAATGCCCGGAATGCATTTTTATTTTGCGCCTCCAACAGCAGCAACGCAGCATTGAAAGAAGTATCCAGGTTTAACTACGCAAAACTGTCGTATGAGCTCGGTTACCAGGATGAAGCATTAAACAGCCTGAAATCTTTTTTAGCATCCTATCCTAATTCAGCTTACGGTAACGAAGCAAAAGATTTATTAGTGGCCGTACTTACCAATACCAATAATTACAAAGATGCCCTGGCCTTGCTGGATGGGATGGCGAATCCGACACCGAATGCGAAAAGGCTCTATCCCCGTATTTTGTATGGCCGTTCCACGGAACTCATTAATGACGGACGTCTGGCTGAGGCAGATGCTCTACTCGACAAAGCGATGAAAGATCCCAACAATGGATCGGTGCTTCCTTTAATTAATTTCTGGAAAGGAGAACTTGCTTACCGGAATAATAAATTGGACGATGCCATTCGATATTACAATGCTTACATAAGTGCAGGTGCACCAACCGGGGGTGAAGTCAATGCTATTGACGCAAAATATAATCTTGGGTATTGTTATTTCAGAAAAGAAAATTATCCTGTCGCCCTCAGTTTTTTCCAGCAGGTGGTAAAAACGCCGGCCCTCAATTCGGACCCGCTTACCCAGGATGCTTACCTGCGCAGTGCCGATTGTTACTACATGAATCGTGATTACACGAGAGCTAAAAGCATGTACGATAACGTGATTCGGTTTAGCTGGCCTGCTGAAGATTACGCCACTTTCCAAAATGCAATGATCACCGGTATTAAAAGTCCTGCCGGGAAAATCAGTTTACTGAATACCCTGAACAGGAAGTTTCCGGCCTCTTCTCTGGTTGATGATGCAAACATGGAAATTGCCAATGCTTACCTGGCTGATGAGCATTTTGCAGATGCTATTCCTTACTTGAATAATGTTGTAAAAGCTTCCGGAAATACCAATCTTAAACCCCGGGCTTACCTTAAGCTCGGCATTGTGTATTATAATTTGAACAATAATACGGGAGCATTGCAACAATATAAAACAGTTGTCAGTCAGTATCCCAATTCTCCCGAAGCCGACGAAGCGCTGACGAATATTAAAAATATTTATCTCGAAGAAGCCAAAACTGGGGAATATGCTGATTATATGCGGCAGGCCGGCCGGCCACTTTCTGTAGACACGGAGGATTCACTCACCTATGCAGCAGCCGAAAATCAATATGAAAATGGCAATTTGGCGGCTGCGTTAACAGCCTTTAATTCCTATCTCGATCGATTCCCCAATGGCGCCAATATAGTGGATGCGAACTTTTACCGCGGTGAAATTTATAACGGAAAAAAAGACTGGAACAATGCACTAAGCAGTTACGAATTTGTGGCTGCTAAAGCACCCAACGTATATGCGGAAAGAGCTGTGCTGGCCGCGGCGAGGATCAATTTCTTTGAACTTAAGAATTATCCCGCGGCGGAACAATATTTTGCCCAGTTAAAAGAGATTACTGCTGGCCAGGAAAACCGCCTGGAAGCTATGCGTGGCTTGCTTCGTTGTCAGTACCAGTTGCAGGAATGGGAAACGGCAGTAACGAATGCCAAGGACTTGCTGCAGGAGAAAGGCAGCAGCAGTGATGATAAATCACTGGCCAATATGGCTATTGCCAAGTCCTACCAGGTAAATGGCCAGTATGACCTGGCGATTGCCAACTTTAAAACTGTCGTTACAATTAACAGGGCAGCTTTGGCGGCGGAGGCCAGGTATGAAATTGCCAATAGCCTGTTTGCTGTTGATAAATTAAAAGAGGCAGAAAAAGCGGCCTTCGAAGTGATTAACAAATCCGGCTCGTATGACTACTGGGTAACAAAGGCTTATATTCTCCTGGGTGACATTTATTTTAAGGAAAAGGATTATTTCAATGCAAAGGCAACATTCCAGAGTATAATTGATAACAGTATTAATACAGAATTAAAAACAGAAGCACAGCAAAAACTCAATAAAGTGATTGAGGAGGAAGGCAAATCCAGTAAAGTGGGAAATTGATAAATCATCTTGTCTGATTACGAACTATGAATTTATTAAGCGGCATCAAACAACATCCAATGAACAAGACGAATTACAGTTGTTATAAACTTATTATTGCAGGTATTATTTGCCTGCTGTGTGTTACGACAGGCTTTGCACAGGATACTACAAGAAAACGTTCGGTTAACATCACCTCAACGTTTAAGCCGGTATTACGGGAGTCCGCAAAAATTAATTTTACAGCTTCTCCGCCAACTGCCGATGAAACAAAGCCTCAACTTACTTATGATATACCCAATCAAAACCTGCTTTTTGCCTATCAGCCGGGTTCTTTAAAACCGCTGGCACTTTCTATTGATTCCGGAGGCCGGTGGGATAATACCAGCTATATTAAAGCCGGCCTGGGAAGCATCAAGACCCCGTTTCTGCAAACAGGGTTTTCGTTTGGAGATGGTAAATCCAATGGGCTGAATATTTATGCCAAACACGTTTCTTCCGATGGAAAGCGGGCTTACCAGCAATTCAGTAATACCAACGTTTCGCTAAATGGATTTATTCAAACAGCCAAAAATCTGGAATGGGATGCAAGCCTGGGAATGAAACAGGATCAAACCTACAAATACGGCTATTTGCCGGACTCACTCGTTTTTCCCAAAGATTCACTGAAGCAACGGTTCCAGACTTTTTCGGGCCGCATCAGCCTGCACAATCTCAACCGCACAACTTATGGAATTTCTTATGCTCCCGAAGTAAAGATTGATGTATTTGGCGATAATCTTAAAAATAATGAAAGCAATACCTATGTGAATTTGCCCATGAGCAAAACAGTGGGAAAAACATTCCAGGTAGATCTTGGTCTTACATTTGATCTTACCAGGTTATCGCTTCATAATCGGGACGCGATTAATAATACAATGTATTATATCTCACCGGCCTTTTTGTTTAAAACACCTAATGTAAACCTGCAGGCTGGTATTCGTCCCTCCTGGGATAATCAGGACTTTAAATTATTTCCGAATGTAACAGCAGAAATCGGTACCGGTGATCAGCGGTTTACTTTCCAGGCCGGGTGGATTGGATACCTGCGCAAAACATCGTATCAATACCTGGCTTCGTTAAACCCGTGGTTGTGGGTGCCGGAAAGCCTCAAGAATTCTCGCATCGAGGAACGTTATGCCGGGTTTAAAGGATCCATAATGGATCATTTTACCTACAGTGCTAAAATTGGTTTTAATAAGATTAATAACCAGCCGCTGTTTGTGAATGATACAGCCAGTGGCAAATCTTTCCGGTATGTGAATGAATCGGAGATGAAGGTGCTCAACCTTACCAGCCAGATTGGCTATACCGTGCAGGAAAAATTTTCACTTATTGCCAGTTTTAATTTGAATGAGTACACGAACCTCAAAGATAATGTGAAAGCCTGGGGCTTAATTCCGCTGGAGTTAAAAGCAGCTATGCGGCTGCAGGTATTTAAAGATCTTTGGGTTACATCTGATGTGTTTATGTGGCAGGGACCCAGGTACCAGAAAAAAGACGGCGGTAAGGGCCGGCTTTCCGGTGCTGTGGACATGAATGCAGGCCTGGAATTTCGTGTTACTAAAAACCTGAATTTATGGACACAGTTTAATAATATCTTTAACAAAGAATACCAACTCTGGAACCAGTACCCGGTATACGGATTTAATTTTGTCGGGGGCGTTATATTTTCGTTTGCTCAAAAAAACTGATGATGTTTGATATACTGTACGAATATCTTATTAAGTATCGCAGGCTTATTTTGCCCCGTTTGGGGACGATCAGTGTGCAGCGGCGGCCGGCTGTTCTAAATTTTGCGGAACATACGGTTCAATCGCCGGCTTATGACTTTATTTGGACAGAGCAGGCTGCAGGAATTCCTTATTCATTTACGGCCTGGCTTGCCGGGAAAACTGAAACAACAGAAGAGGAAGCACAAAATCATTTTTTATCTTTTTTAGAAGAGATAAAGACATCAATTTCAAATGGGCAGGAAGTTATTTGGGATAGGGTAGGCGTTATTAAAAAGTCACTGGCAAATACCATCGACTTTGTGCCCCAGTCTTCACCGTTCGTTTTGGAAAACCCTGTTCCAGCCCGGAAAGTGATTCATGAAAAAGCAGGTCATACTGTATTAGTTGGTGAAACGGAAATGAGTGCCGGCGAGGCGCTGGAGATGCTGCAGGAATCGCCTACCAGTCGCTCTCATTTGTTGGATGCAGCACTGGCGCTGGGAATAATTGCGATTATTTTCACCGGCTGGTATTTTTCTGAGCATGGGATTAAACCCACATCGGTTGGCAGGCAGGTGACCATTACACCCCAACCCATTTCACCCACCTACAACGAGTTGCATTAAAAACAGGAATGATTCATTTTTTCAGTTTATTTTGCCCGGCTGTTTCAGCACTTCCGACGTATGTACGATCGCATTCATTATACCAGTTGCCCGGTTTGTTCATCATCCCGTATAAAAGATGTTTTTAACGTAAAGGACTATACGGTAAGCGGGGAGTCTTTTTTGATACTGGAATGCCTTGATTGCAGTCTCCGGTTTACACAGGATGTGCCTGCACCTGATCGGATTGCAGCGTATTATAAATCAGAAAACTATATTTCACATACCAATACCTCAAAAGGGCTTGTAAACAGCCTCTATCAGTTGGTGCGTAAACGAACCTTGCATCAAAAGCGAAAACTGGCGGAAGGTCTTGTCACAAAACAGCAACGGGAATTATTAGACATTGGCAGCGGTACAGGCGCTTTTGTAAATGAAATGCAATTACACGGCTGGAAGGTTACCGGGCTGGAACCGGATGCAGGTGCCAGGAAAGTAGCTGCTGATTTGTATCATATTTCCTTGCAGGCACCTGAAAAATTATTTGATTTGACCGAAAAGCGGTTTGACATCATCAGTCTTTGGCACGTGCTGGAGCATGTGCATGAATTAAAAAAGTATATCAGCCAGTGTCACCGCTTGCTGGCGGAAAATGGCCGTTTACTCATCGCCGTTCCCAACTACCTTTCGCTGGATGCCAGGGTGTACGGGGAATACTGGGCTGCCTACGACGTTCCGCGGCATCTTTATCATTTTACTCCTGCTGCTATGAACAGGTTATTGTCAGCAAACGGATTTGTGCTCCAGGCATATCGCCCTATGTGGTTTGATAGTTTTTATATCAGTATGCTGAGCAGCCGTTACAAAACCGGTCACACCAACTTGCCGGGAGCATTCTGGACGGGATTGCGGTCAAATGCCAGAGCGCTGCGGAATGTTCGCTTGTGCAGTTCCGTTATTTATATTGCCGGTAAATAGTTATTTGCTAAACTGTATTTCGTAGAGTTCCGGCCATTTTTTGCCGGTGATATAAATCTTTTTAGTGGCAGCGTCATAAGCAATGCCATTGGGTACATCAGCATATGGATCCTTCGCTTTAATTCGGTCCCATAAACTGGTAAGATCGGCTTTGGCCACTACCTGGCCACTGGTTGGGTCAATTTTAAAAATATAGGGTAATTGCCACTGATTCGCATATACATACCCGTCAATATATTCCAGTTCATTCAGGTTGTACGCGAGGCTGCCGGCATCGGTCACACCCTGAGTACGTAATAATCGAAAAGTGGACGGATCGTAATAATACAGGTTGCTGGAACCATCGCTGACAATCAGGTTTTTACCGTCTGTTGTTATTCCCCAGCCTTCTGTATTGAGGGGGAATTCTTTTATCTTTTTGAAATCTTTCAACGTGTAAACAAATACCACTTTATTTTGCCAGGTAAGCTGGTAAATGGTATCATGAAGGATAGCAATGCCTTCCCCGAAATATTTATTATCCAGATTGATTTGGCGGCTGGCTTTTCCTGTTTGCAGGTCTACCTGCATCAGCTTTGACTGACCGTATTCACCGGTGCCCTCATACATAGCACCATCATATACTAATAAGCCCTGGGTGAACGAAGCCGTATCATGGGGGTATACATTTACCACCGAATAGGTAAGGGTAGCTGCAGCAGGATAATCGGTGGAGGTGCTACCGGAATTTTGTTGCCCCGCGGGAACAGGTTTGTAGAAAATAAAGTAAAAAACCAGTATGGCGATTAAAGCGAGTATCAGGATAAACGTGATTTGTTTTTTCATATGTATAAATTCAACCGCAGCAAAAATAAGGGTTGGGGTAATATCGGGGCTGTTAAAGCTGCTAAAAGTGATGGAAAGCCGCCATGAGAAATATTTATATAGAAAATTATAAGAATGTGGATAAAATACATATTTTTGACATGCACTACACTACACTTTTAATCCTCTATCCCTCTTTCTACCTATGCTAAACCCGGTCGTACCGGTGAAAATCTAACCTTGATTTTCCCCACATCTATTTATCAAAGCTGATATCCAACGAGAACCGCTTAATCCTTGTTCGAAGTAGAATTTTATATCTATATACAGGACTATGAAGGCAAAACTGGCGGGAATTTTATTAGCAATTTTTTTTACGGGCGGGTTATTTGCCCAGCAGCGCTGTGCATCCATTGAGCACCAGCAGGCAATGGTGCGGCTGCATCCGGAGCTTTTACAAACGTACCAAAATATCAATGACTTTATCAGCAGGAAAACGGCAGAAAGGTCCCGTCCCGGTATGCCTGCTAAAGACGAATCCACTATCATAAAAATTCCTGTAATTGTGCACGTGCTTTATCACACACAGAATGAAAATATTCCCGACGAAAATATTTATCGTCAGCTTGATGCGCTGAACAGGGATTATAGGCGCCTGAACGCCGATACCGCCAATACGCCATCCTGTTTTTCCAGGGTGGCAGCAGACTGTAAAATTTCATTTGAATTAGCCAAAGTTGATCCTTATGGCAGAGCAACTACTGGTATCGAACGAATTTATACGCCTGTTGAACAATGGATCGTTGACGATGATATGAAGTTTGCCTCTAAACAGGGCGCCGATGCCTGGGATCCCCGTTCTTACCTGAATATCTGGGTATGCAATATGCGGGATGTATTAGGGTATTCCAGTCTGCCGGGCGATCCTCTGAATATTGACGGCGTTGTCATCCGCACCGATGTGTTTAATAATGCGGGTACTAGTGGCCGTTACCAACTGGGACGCACAGCCGTACATGAAGTAGGGCACTGGCTGGGATTGATTCATATCTGGGGCGATCAGGACTGCGGTGATGATAAAGTTGATGATACCCCCAAACAGGCAACCTTTACTGCTGGTTGTCCAGGTGGAACCAGGGTGAGTTGCAACAATGGCCCGACTGGGGACATGTATATGAATTACATGGATTACACCGATGATGGCTGTATGAATTTGTTTACCGCTGGACAAAAAGACCGGATGCGATCATTATTTATACCGGGCGGCCCGCGCTACACGATCTTGTCTTCAAAGGCGTTAGGTACACCTGATGTTGCTGAAATACCGCTTCCTGAAGAAGGACCGCAGTGGCTGACACCAAGGCTATACCCGAATCCCGCGACCAGCCAGGTTATACTTGACCTGAGATACGATGCCCGCTGGGTAGGGAAAGAAATAATACTGACTAATATAACCGGGCAGGTAATCAGGCGTATTAAAATCACTGCCACAGTCGAGCGCATCAATATCACCAACCTTAAACCGGGCGTATATTTTTTACAAGGCAATAAGGATGGCAAAAAAATAGTTCAAAAATTATTGAAAACAGAATAATCGTATTGAACATTAAATCATCCGCCTTGCCATTTCTTTACCCATCACTGGCGCCAGGGCTACACCCATTCCGCTCATACGCACACAGCAGAAAACGTTCGGACTGATTTCCCGTGTAATCGGCATTTTGACGCTGCCTGTACCCATAATGCCGCTCCAGCGATACTCTATCTGGTATTTTTTCCCAGGGACAATGACCTCCTGCAGAAAACGTTCAAGTTCTGATTGTATTATTTCAGATGTTTCAAATGAGTAGGTGGTTTCTTCCCCAATTGCTTTATTCCTGGCCCCACCCAACAATATCCTGTTACCAAGATTCCTGAAATAATAAAATCCTTCCTGGTAGTGAAAAGTCCCTTTCCATGGCAATTTTTCAATGGGGGATGTGACCAGTACCTGTCCCCTGGCTGGTTCTACATCCAGTTCCGGTAATAATTGTTTGGCAAAACCATTGGTACAAACCAATATTTGCCGGCAGGCAAGTTCAACAGGCAAGTTTGAATACAAAAAAAGCTCTCCATTCGCGGCAGAGAATTCTTTGATTTCGACACTATTTAAAACCTGCACACCCATCGACAGCACTTTGTTCAAAAGCAATCGCAGCAGCCTGGCCGGATGCAGATAGCCTTCCAGGTTATTTTTTACCAGGTAATCTACCTGCCGGAATTGAAATTTACTGACCGTTTTTTTAGGACACAACTGGTATGTATTGCCTGACTTGACAATCCCTTTCAGTATTTTATTGAGATAACTGGTTTGCGCTGCCAGGTCATCGTACAGGTAGTGATCTTCTTTTCCAAATAATTCATATCCGCCGCAAAAGTCAAGATCAATGTCCTGATTCCCAGCAAAAGCACGGATCTGTTGCAGCCCCTTGTATCGCATTTCCACCAGTTGCAGCATTTGGTCACTGCCCATTTTTTGTTCATCAGCCAAAAGTTCGGTAAGACTGCCAAAGCAGGCAAAACCCGCATTCCGCGTACTAGCGCCGGTTGGAGGCAGGCCACGGTCAACCACGGTTATTTTTAGCTTTGGATTCTTTTTTTTCAGGTAATAGGCGGACCAGAGCCCTACAAAGCCACTGCCAACGATGATGATGTCCTGTGGCGCATAAAAGGTTTCTTTTTCCCAAATACTGAACATAATTGAAAAGTTTTGCAAGGTGCAACAATGCAATATTTAACGGCATCTTAAGGCAGATGGTATTATTTTTGACCTGAAAGATAAACTCGACTTATGAAAAAATCAGTACTCTTTTTAACAGCATTTTTCCTCAGCATCACCTTTATTCATGCGCAAGGATTAAAAAATCTCCTGAAAAAAGACTCCTCCGGGAAAAGCGGACTGGGTAATGTGCTCAGCAAATTACCGGGATCTGGCGGCAACCTGAGCAGCGATGAAATTGCCAGCGGCCTTAAGCAGGCACTGGAAATTGGCGCTACAAAAGGCACAGAACGGCTTTCTGCAGTGGATGGGTTTTTTAAAGATGCGGTGGTGAAGATTCTGATGCCCGAAGAAGCCAAAAAAGTAGAAAGCACCCTGCGCAGTGCAGGGCTGGGCAATCTGGTAGATAATGCCATTTTATCCATGAACAGGGCTGCAGAAGATGCCGCTAAAAGCGCTGCCCCGATTTTTGTTGATGCTATCAAACAAATGAGCATTCAGGATGCAATCGGCATTTTGAAGGGTGGTGATTTTGCAGCGACAAACTACCTGAAGGGCAAAACGACTGCTTCACTGACGGAAGCATTTCGTCCGGTGATCGAAAAGTCACTCGAAAAGGTTGATGCCACCAAATACTGGAAAACGGTTTTTGATACGTATAACAAACTCCCGACCACCTTTAAAAAAGTAAACAGTGATCTGCCTGCCTATGTAACGGAAAAAGCGCTGGCGGGTATTTTTTACCAGGTAGGGCAGGAAGAACAGAAAATCAGGAAAGATCCGGTTGCAAGAACTACCGACCTGTTAAAGAAAGTTTTTGCCAATTAATTCATTCTTACAACATCGATTTTAAAATAAAAATGCCCGTCTCAAACGGGCATTTTGTTATAGCAATTGTGATGTAGATTATAAATGAATGGCTTCACCGTAGGCCACTTCGATAGCATCTTTAATGCTTTCGCTGATGGTGGGATGGGGGTGAATGCTGTTCAACACTTCATGATAAGTGGTTTCCAATTTACGTCCAACCACGGTTTCGGCAATCATCTCTGTTACATTGTATCCAATCATGTGAGTACCCAGCCATTCGCCGTATTTTGCGTCAAAAATTACTTTGATAAAGCCTTCCATGTGCCCGGCTGCAGAAGCCTTTCCACTGGCGCTGAGTGGAAACTTACCTACTTTGATGTCATATCCGGCATCACGGGCCTGTTTTTCAGTGTAGCCCACAGAGGCAATCTCTGGCGTACAATAGGTACAGCCCGGTACGTTATTATAATCAAGGCCTTCAGGCTGATGTTGGTATTTTTTCTCGTTGTAGCCGATATTTTCTACACAAATGATGGCTTCTTTTGAAGCTACGTGCGCCAATGCCTGGCCGGGAACGCAGTCGCCAATCGCATAAATTCCCGGAATATTGGTCTGGTAATATTTATCAACAAGAATTTTGCCCTTTTCGGTTTTGATACCGGCTTGTTCTAGCCCGATACCTTCAATATTTGCAGCAACACCAACTGCACTTAGCAGCACTTCAGCTTCGAGGGTTACTTCGCCATTGGCTGTTTTTACTTTTGCTTTTACACCGGTGCCTGATGTGTCCACCGAGGTCACTTCGCTGCTGGTCATGATGTCAATGCCATTCTTTTTGAAATTCTTTTCTAGTTCTTTCGAAATGTCTTCGTCCTCCACCGGTACAATCCGGGGTAAAAATTCTACAATGGTCACTTTGGTGCCAAGGCTGTTGTAGAAATAACCAAATTCAACACCGATAGCGCCACTGCCCACCACAATCATACTTTTGGGTTGTTTGGGCAAAACCATTGCTTCTCGGTAGCCGATGATTTTTTTACCGTCCTGTTTCAGCGCCGGCAGTTCGCGGCTTCTGCCACCGGTGGCAATAATAATATGTTTACCGTCAACCACCTTTTTGCTGCCATCAGCAGCGGTTACTTCTACCTGGCCACGGGCTTTTATTTTACCAAAACCATTAATTACGTCAATTTTATTTTTCTTCATCAGAAACTGAACGCCACGGCTCATTTTATCAGCCACGGCACGGCTTCTTTTAATTACTGCTTCAAAGTTGGGAGTACCGCTGGCCTCGATTCCAAAGTCGGCAGCATGTTTGATATTTTCATACACCTGGGCGCTTTTTAGCAGTGCCTTGGTGGGAATACAGCCCCAGTTGAGGCAGATGCCACCCAGGCTTTCTTTTTCAATAATTGCAGTTTTAAATCCTAACTGTGATGCACGGATTGCAGCCACATAACCGCCGGGGCCACTACCGATAACAACTACATCGTATGCCATTTTAAAGAATTGTTGATTAGATAATTATTGATCTGTAAACGAGTTGCGAAGCTACTTGAAAACAGGCAAAGAAAAAAAGCACCCCTGCGTGCGGCTGGGCCGGTGGAGGACGGGGAAAGCCTGAAAGCTTAAATTTGCTTATTTTTCCACCGGTGTCAACATATTTTTTAAAAAACATGCCCCTGCGTTTCGCAATTAACTGCTTTTCCTTACCTTTGCCTCCCGAAAATTTTGGGACTAAATTCGAATCGTCATGGCAAGAGTATGTCAGGTAACGGGTAAAACCCCGATCGGCGGTCATAAAGTATCGCATTCAAATATCAAAACAAAGCGTCGTTTTCTGCCCAATTTGCAGACCAAGCGGTTTTACCTGGCCGAAGAAGATAAATGGATTACGCTGAAAGTTTCTGCGGAAGCAATCCGTACAATTAATAAGAAAGGCCTTTATACCGTTGTGAAGGAATTAAGGGCACAAGGTCAACACATCTAATCTCTTAAATCTGAATAGACAATGGCAAAGAAAGGAAACCGTGTTCAGGTAATTCTGGAGTGTACAGAGCACAAAAACAGTGGTCTGCCGGGAACCAGCCGTTATATCACGGTTAAAAACAAGAAAAATAATCCCGAAAGGTTGGAGTTAAAAAAATACAACCCCATCCTGAAAAAGGTGACAGTACACAAAGAAATTAAATAGTTTGTTGCTGCCGTGCGGCGGTTTGTTCAGTGACGATAAACTGGCCGGCGGAGCGTAAAACATAAAAACTTGTATCATGGCAAAAGCAGCAAAAACGGCGATTAAAACGAAAGACCAGAAAGCAGCCGCCGAAGCAAAAAACTGGACGAAAGTGGTAAAGGCTGTCCGCAGCCCGAAAACCGGTGCTTACACCTTTAAAGAAGCAATCGTTCACAAGGATAAGATCAAGGATTTTCTGGCGCAGAAATAAAATATGTTTTGAACTTTCTTATAAAAGCTGTCACAATAGGTTGTGATGGCTTTTGTTGTTTAATTCCCCATCCTGAATGGGGATACCAAATTTATACGACTCTCGTTCAGGGCAGAGTCATCCACTTATCCAAACCGGATTTTGCGTATGGGATTTTTCAATAAATTATTCGGCAAAAAAGAAAAAGAAAGCCTTGACCAGGGATTGCAAAAAACCAAGGAGAGCTTTCTTACCAAACTGACCAAAGCAGTAGCCGGAAAAAGCACCGTTGATGACGAAGTGCTGGACAACCTGGAAGAAGCACTGGTGAGTGCAGACGTAGGTATTGATACAACTGTTAAAATCATTGAACGGGTGGAAGCAAGGGTTGCCCGTGATAAATACCTGAATACTGCAGAACTTAACAAACTGTTACAGGAAGAAATTGAAGGCATAATGGTAGATGCTGCCGGTGTCAATGCCTATCATTTTGATGCTGAACTGCCTGCAAAACCCTATATTATTTTGGTGGTAGGGGTGAATGGTGTGGGAAAAACAACCACCATTGGGAAACTGGCCTATAATTTTAAAAAAGCCGGTAAAAACGTTTTGCTGGGTGCGGCTGATACTTTCAGGGCGGCAGCAGTAGACCAGCTAACCATCTGGAGCGAAAGGGTTGGTGTTCCCATCGTAAAACAAGCAATGGGCAGCGATCCGGCTGCTGTGGCATTTGATACGGTGCAAAGCGCTGTGGCCAAACAGGCCGATGTTGTACTGATTGATACCGCCGGCCGCCTCCACAACAAGGCGCACCTGATGGATGAACTGACGAAAATTAAACGCGTTATTCAAAAAGTCATTCCCCAGGCACCGCATGAGGTATTATTAGTACTCGACGGATCCACCGGTCAGAATGCCCTGGAGCAGGCAAAGCATTTTACAACCGCTACCGATGTTTCGGCCCTGGCAATTACCAAGCTGGACGGAACGGCCAAAGGCGGTGTGGTGCTGGCAATTGCCAACCAGTTTAAAATTCCGGTCAAATTTATCGGTGTGGGCGAAAAAATGGAAGATCTCCTGGTATTTGATAAACATGAGTTCGTGGATAGCTTATTTAATCTTGAAAAGCACGAGGGCTGATGAAAACCAAATCAATAAAAAAAGACAAAGTCAATATCATTACACTGGGCTGTAGTAAAAATATGGTAGATAGTGAAGTGCTGAGCGGCCAACTACTGGCAAATGATATAGCGGTGGTGCATGAAAATGCCCGGAAGGATCATAATATCGTCATCGTTAACACCTGTGGATTTATTGAAAAGGCAAAAGAAGAATCTGTCAATACCATACTCGACCAGGTGGCATTAAAACAAAAAGGCCAGCTTGATAAAGTATATGTTACAGGTTGCCTCAGCCAGCGCTACAGGGATGAACTGGAAAAAGAAATTCCCGAAGTAGATGCCTGGTTTGGAACAATGGAACTGCCGTTGATCTTAAAACAGTTTGAAGCAGATTATAAAAGCGAACTGGTTGGTGAGCGCCTGCTAGCCACACCACAGCATTATGCCTACCTGAAAATAGCAGAAGGCTGCAACCGCACCTGTGCGTTTTGTGCTATTCCGCTGATGCGGGGCCAACATACCAGCAAAAGCATAGAGGCAATTGTTAAAGAAGCAGAGGGGCTGGTAAAAAGAGGAGTAAAAGAAGTCATGCTCATTGCCCAGGAACTCACTTATTATGGGCTGGACCTCTATAAAAAACGCATGCTGGCTGACCTGCTGAAACAGTTAAGTGATGTACAAGGACTGGAATGGATACGGCTACATTATGCCTACCCGCATAAATTTCCGCTGGAGGTACTGGATGTAATGCGTGAGAGGGATAATATTTGTAACTACCTCGATATGCCGCTGCAGCACGCAGCAAACAATATGCTGAAAGCAATGAAGCGGCAGATTACAAGAGAAGAAATGGAGGAATTGCTAGCCGCCGTGCGGGAAAAGGTACCCGGCATTTGCCTGCGCACCACGCTCATCGCCGGCTTTCCCGGTGAGACAACGGATGATGTGGATGAGCTGAAATTGTTTTTACAACAACAACGGTTTGACCGGGTCGGCATTTTTACATATTCGCACGAAGAAGGCACCAGTGCTTACCAGTTAGCTGATGATGTTCCTGCTGCTGAAAAAGAAAAGCGGGCACAGGAAATTATGGAAGTACAGCAGGATATTTCGTATGAAAAAAACCTGGAAAAAGTAGGCAGGACGTTTAAAGTGCTTATTGATAAAAAAGAAGCCGGTCGTTATCTTGGCCGAACCGAATTTGACAGCGTGGAAGTGGATAATGAAGTGGTTATTCATGCTGAGCAGCCCTTAAACGTTGGCGACTTTGTAAACGTCCGTATTACCAAAGCGTATGATTACGATCTAGAAGGGGAGGTTGTGTAAGCCTTTTTCTGCTTGAATGCCCTTGCGCCCCGTTTGATTTTCTCAGCTTCTTGACTGTTTTTAACGTTCTTTTCTTACGGTCGCCTGTATCCTTTTATTAAAACCTGCGTCTAAATAAACAGAACAAACCGCAGGATGATGAAAAAGGTAACGGTACAACAAGAAATCCTCCTTATCACAGGTACCAGTTTTTCTGCGCGGCAATGCTGTGAAAAGGATGAAACCCAAAAGAAAGATAATCTTACTGAGCAGGAAAAGCTTGAGGAAGCCTGCTGGAACGGGCTGCTTCCGGAACTTTTGCCGGAATTATTTCCAATGACGGACGCCCACACAAAACTGTATCTCTGGCAGGTAGTGGAGGGTTTTTATTTGCTGCAACTGGATTTGGGAGAACTACCTGCACAAAAAGATCCACAGTTCTCCATTGATCCCTATTACTGTCTTTCTGCAAAATGTTACAACTAGCGGTTTTTGCTGTCGTTATCACAGGCCTCCAATTTTTTTATCACGCCAATAAATTCACGCTAATCTTTGGTAATAATAAATTGCCGTAACCTGCCCGGATTATTAATCCTGATTCGCTTTCCGGTTGTTGTGATGATTTTTGATTTAATCAGTTCTGTAAAAAATTTAAAAACGGTTTCATACGTTGTGCCGGCATACGAGGCTATGTCCTGCCGTTTGATGGTAATATTGATATAGTGGTCCGAATCTGCTCCAAACTGCCTGGACAGTTCCAGCAAGGCGTCAGCAATACGTCCTTTTACTTCCATGTGTGCCAGGTCCCGCATGCGTTTTTCGGCCTTTTGTAATTCAGCGGCGTAGAAATGCATAAGTTTATATGTAAACGACGGATTGGTTTTGAGTGTGGATTCCAGAAATTCGTTGGAAATAAAACAGACTTTTGTGTCCTCCATTGTTTTGGCAGAAATCGGGTAGGTATCAACTCCTCCCAGGCCGCGGTGGCCCAAGATGTCACCCTTACGGGAAAAGCGAAGAATCAGTTCCTTTTGCCCTGTCCAGGCTGTGTACACTTTTACAGCGCCTGTATAAATAAAATAAATCCCTTTTACCTTTTCGCCTGCTTTGATGATATGCGTTCCTTTTTTAAATAGGATGGTTTTTTTGTGCAAACCGATCACGGCTCTCCATTCCGGAATGCAGTTCTGGCATAGAAAACAGTCGCTGAGATTGCAGTGTAAATCTTGCATACGCAATAATAAAGCATTAATTTTTATCTGCTTACAATGGCTTACAAATGTTTTTTAATTAATATAAAATTCAGTTTATGAATAAATAAATTATAAAAAACATGATTTAGGCAATATATTTGCACATTGAAAAATCTACACGAAAATGGGGATTAACGGTTTCAGTATCCCGGTCTCAACATCTTTCGACGGATTCACCAGGAAGGGGAAAATCAAACGAAAAGAACCGGTCAACAAACGTGTTTTTTATTTAAGCGTACAGGTTATCATTAATGCTATTGTCATTGGTTTTGTTGCCAAAGGGCTGGTTTACCTGATTGACCTGATCACCAATTTGTCTTTTTACGGCAGGTTTTCATTCAGTGCTTCTTCACCGGCCGGTCATCAACTTGGCTGGTTGGTCGTGCTGGTACCTGTTGCAGGCAGTGTGCTGGTAGGCTTTATGGCACGCTATGGCTCCAAGGCAATCCAGGGACATGGTATACCAGAGGCAATGGAAAAAATTATCCTGGATGAAAGTCGTATTCCGCCGGCGATAACATTTTTAAAACCTTTGTCAGCGGCAATTTCTATTGGAACGGGCGGCCCTTTTGGCGCCGAAGGACCCATTATTGCAACGGGAGGAGCTTTTGGCTCGCTAACCGGGCAGTGGATGCATATTTCTGCCAGTGAGCGTAAGATTGTTCTTGCAGCCGGTGCCTGCGCCGGTATGGCTGCTATTTTTGGCAGTCCGCTGGCCGCCGTATTATTAGCGGTTGAGTTATTATTGTTTGAGTTTTCACCACGTTCCATCATCCCAGTGGCACTGGGTTGTATCACGGGAGCGGGTATGCACTTGTTGCTGTTTGGCAGCCAGCCTGTATTTGCCATGCCGGAGATCCCGGTGCCATCCAACAGTGCTTTGGTAATATACATCCTGCTGGGCGTTATCATAGGTGTACTGGCGTCACTGGTATCAAAATCCATTTATGCCATTGAAGACCTCTTTGAAAAATTACCGGTGCACTGGATGTGGTGGCCGGCACTAGGTGCCGTGGTAGTAGGCGTGGTGGGATATTTTGCCCCGCACACGATGGGCGTGGGGTATGATAATATTCAATACTTGCTCAGCGGTTCCTGGTCTCTCACTATGCTACTGACGCTTTGCTTTTTAAAATATATCTCCTGGGCCATATCCCTGGGTAGTGGCACATCCGGCGGTACGTTAGCACCGCTTTTCACCATCGGTGGGGCTACGGGCGCCCTGCTGGGCGTATGTTTGCTACAGTACTTTCCGGGCGCGGGCATAAATGTTGCCACAGCTGCTTTAATCGGTATGGCGGCAATGTTTGCCGGCGCTTCACGTGCATTACTTACGTCCATTGTATTTGCCCTGGAAACCACGGGTCAGCTGCATGGGTTACTCCCGCTGCTGGGCGCCTGTGTCGCGGCGTATTTTGTGTCCTTCTTTTTGATGAAGGGCAGTATTATGACGGAAAAAATTAAACGGCGCGGCGTGAAAACGCCCGATGCGTACGAACCGGATATTTTAAAGACTGTTAACGTAAGCCAGCTGTTGCAGGAAGGTTCCCTGCCGGATCAGGCAGTCCCCTTTGTGTATACCAACGATGATGCTGGCCTGGCGGCTGAGCTGATGGGTAAATACAAGACCGATCGGCTGGCAGTGGTGGATTATGCGAATAAAAAAAAGGTTGTTGGTATAATTACGTCTGCAGCCATTCTTGCTTTTTACAGCCAGCAAAAACTGAAAGAGCATACCTATGACTCACCGGGGGCCACCCGCCGGCTGATGGTGCAGGGCCGGAAATTATTTCAAAAGGTGAAGAAAGATGATCATACTATTTCTTAATTAAAATTTGACTAAAAATGGAAAATGAAATTAAACTCTCCGCTTTTACGAAGGCCATGCTGACTGGACTTTTTGTAGGTATTGTTGCCACCCTGGTTTGCCTGACTTTTAATGTCATTTACCGGGAAAAGACCGGGTTGCAGTTAACAGAAATCATCAATGTTTCATCACTGATCTTTTTTGTGAACCTGCTGTTCCTGGTAATTGGTATGATCTTTTATCTTTTTTTGAAAGCCTTTCGCGGCGGTCACATTGCCTATATTCTTGTATCGCTGCTGCTCAGTGGCTACTTTGCCTGGAAGGCTGAACTTGTGCATCGCTCTGCGGATGTATTACAAAATAACCAGTTTCACGGGTTGCTCGAAGGCATGGTGATCATTATGGGAATCGGCGCCACCATTTTTGTACCTTATTTGTATTTCAATAAGAAGTTTGAGGAAAGCGTGCTGTAATCATGAATGGGCTGCGTGTTTGAAAACAGTCATTCTTTCATTGCTGCTTGGTGAATGCTGCCCGGGGTGAAATGTTTTGTGAAATTGCAGGCACTTGATCTTGCTACAGGCATAATATCGGTAAAACAGAAGTATTTTTGCCGCACAAAGAACTATTGCATGAATTTTCATCTTTCGCAAATTCCGGCCCGTACTAAATTTCCCCGTACCGAAGGGCTCACCATCGTATCGGACAATGGCTTAAACCTTGGCGAAACGGAAAATTTTCTTTCCGTGGCCCATCCTTATGTGGATATGGTAAAGCTGGCGTATGGCAGCACGTATCTTTTTACGGCGCTGAAAGAAAAGCTGGCGATTTATAGCAAATACAATATTCCCGTCTACCTCGGCGGATTGTTGTTTGAAGTGTTTTTAGTGCGCAACCAGTTTGACGATTACTTGCGTTTTGTCAAGGAATACGGCATTACCTATTTTGAAATATCCGACGGCTCGATTAATATTTCCCATGATGAAAAGTGCCGGTACATCGAACAACTTGCCAAACTGGGTACGGTACTCAGCGGAGTGGGGTCGAAGGATAAAGACCGTGTGCGGGTGACACCGCCCTATAAATGGATAGAGATGATGAAAGCCGAACGGGCCGCCGGTGCCCGCTACGTGATTGCCGAAGCACGGGAAAATGGCACTGTAGGACTGTACCGCGATTCCGGCGAGGTGCGGGAAGGCCTGGTACAGGAAATACTCACCAGCATTCCGGCGGCTGATATTGTGTGGGAAGCGCCAAAGAAAGACCAGCAACTATTTTTTATCAAATTGCTTGGCTGCAATGCCAATCTCGGCAATATTACCCCGGCTGAAGTAATTCCTCTTGAAACCATGCGCATCGGCTTGCGCGGCGACACCTTTCATGTTTTTTTAGAACAGGAACAGGCATAGCCTGGTATTACAATACTCTTTTGAGTAAGTGGTTTTTCAGGCCAGTATTCATGATTCAACAGGTTTCAAGGAAAACCTGTTTTTTGTTGCCTCAGGGCTTGGGTACCATTGGCGTTGATCCTTCATCAAAAAACCCCGGCGCCAAGGCCGGGGTGAGGTAAAAGTAAACGGTTATTCTGAGATTCGTGAGCCGGGTTTATTCAATCACCAGGGCTTTATTCCATTTCACGTCAGTGCCGCTCAGTTGTACGTTGTAAATGCCGGTTCTGAGCGAAGAAGGCAGTTGCAGGCTTTGTGTCACGGAGCCGCCTGTATGTACTACTTGCTGTGTAAACACTTCCTGGCCGGTGCTGTTGAACACCCGCAGTTTGTACGTCCCTTTTTGCAGGCCGGTCAGTTGCAGGGCAATACTGCTGCCGCTGGTTGCCGGGTTGGGGTACAGGGCCATGCGGGCTGCCTGGCTGCCGGTACTGACTTTTACAATCACGCTGTAAGAAAACTTGCCATCGATATCCACGTTTTTCACGCGGTAGAAGCTGTTGCCGCCCAGCGGGCTGGCATCGGTAAGGCTGTAGTTGGAGAGCTGAGTCACATTGTTGGCCACAACAGAACCCACAGTGCTGAAATGCACGCCATCGGCAGAACGCTCCACTTCGTAATGATCCACATTCACCTCGTTATAGGTTTGCCAGTCAACTTTTACAGATGAACCAAGGGCAGTTGCAGTAACTGTTCCAAATTTGACGGGAAGGGGCGAAACCACATTACCCAAATCTAAACTGGCAAAAGTTAATTCGCCAAAAGAAGTTAAAGCGTTCCTTGTGATGCTGCCTGAAGAATAAGGAGGAAGACTGATATAATTCAAGGATGAACCTGTAGAATTTTTCCAATAGGAGTTCCCGTGATCGTAATAGGCAATGGTTAGGCCATTAAGAGTTGTAATATAGTCACCACCGCAAGGACTCTTTTCATTCCAGGTCAGTGTAACATTCGGATTTGAGCTTCCGTTATTACGGTTAAAATTCCAGTATTCACAGCCACTCACTGCCGCTAATTGAAATTTTTGAGTCAGATTCGACTGTCCATTAGATCTTACATATTCGGCTGTAAATGCACTTGATGATGATGAAGGTGCACTCATTGATAAGGGATGGTATCCATTTGCTGCGTTTCCAACCGGGAATGTAAACGCATCATTCCCTACTTTTTTCACAGGCCCTTGCACAAATGAAGCATCGGAGGCTCCACTTACGGTAGCATTATTATTGATTGTGAGAAGATTTGTACTTGAAGTATTTAAAATTCCATTTGTAAAGGTCAAATTTCCATTAATCGCTAGGTTTGTATTAAGCGTTACGCTGCCTGATGATTTATCAATAGTCAGCCTTTCAATTGAAATTGACGTGGCCCCACCTCCAATCGACTGATCGGCTGTCCCGTTTAAGATTATCGAAATGACATCGTTACTACTGCTAGTATTAATGTTACTTGTATTATCAACGCTTAAATCTCCGCCAATATTAAGGGTATGAATATTAGTGCCATTTTGGTTATTCACACTTAAGTCACCATCACTTAAAGTTAAATTGCCAGAAATTGTAAGAGTTAAGTCATTTCCCGAACTGAATACAAGACTTTCATTACTTCCACTTCCATTACCGATTGTTAAGTCAGCAATGGAATAAGTAGGTGATGTGTTTAAAGTGATATCATTACCATTGGTAATTGTAACGGATTTTCCGCTTGACTTTTGGCCAGGGTATCCTTGTGTATTAGTAACATTTTTCCAAGTTGATCCATCCCAATATTGCCAGGTGTTGATGTTATTCCAATTACCGTCGTTTCTTGACCTGTAATCTCCAACATTTTGATTTTGTGCCAACAACTGCGATGCGACAATTGATAGTGCAATCAAGGGTAAAATTTTTTTCATAACCGTTTATTTTATTTTTAAAGAATAAGTACAGTGTTGTAAAACTGGTTTGTTCAACGGGGGGGATTTGCATGCGGGGGCATGCCAACGGTTATCGGAGGGATTGGAGTTTGTCAGAACGGCTGGTTATCAATTCCAGATGGTTTCCGGGTCTCAAAAAGAATGGATCAAGTACTGGTACGGATTTTCAGAAGAAATTGGAGGAATATAACGAGTGGCAAATACGAACAGACAAATGTATATTTCCCTGGTAATAATTACAATGATCTTATACCAGATTGCTGACTTTTTTTAAAATCTTGATTCCTGTCAAGGAAAGGAGTAACGGGGAGGCCTTTAAATCGTAGTTTTACGAGGCCCGGCGATGGTTACTGGCAGGAAAGGCGCCGGGTATGGCCGGTGTAAATGGTAGGTTGCTGCTTGTTGCTTGTAAAATAGCCGCCAGCTATCCGCAGGAATCGCTCCAGCAGAAGGAGGCTTTTTGGCTATTTGCATACAGCCTACCAAAACGAAGGATGAACGAAGGATGGCTGCTTGAGCCTGCGTCCGGTAGCCGGTTTACCTGCTTTACCTTTAAAGCAGCCTGTGTCACTCCAGACATAGCTGTTTCCGTCCGGTAATATTACGATCAGCATGTATAAGGGGTAAAACTGATAATCAGGTAAAAAGAGAACAATCCAAACCGGGAAGGTTTTGAATCAGCAAATTTGAGGTGCTTGCTGTTTTCTGCAGTAGGCAGCCTCAGCTTTTCATTGCCTGAACTGTAAAAACCGTTTTTGCTCAGGCGGCGGTGGTGATGAAAGGGAAGCTAAAGGTAACTGTTGTCACTTTTTTGCCACAGCCGTTAATGCCCAGGTTGCCGCCAAGCGTTTGTGCGAGGCCGCGGTACTGCTCCACCCGGCAGGCAACTGCATAGCTGTTGTAGCTGCTATTGTCCTGCACTTCCAGGGTTACCACATCGCCAAACTGTTCTGCAGTGATAGTAATATAGCTGTCGCGGGCCTGTGTTATCACGGTACTCAGCAGGTGACTGATGATGGCCGTCACGCCTTCGTGCGGTACTATCATGATACCGGGGGCAATGACATTGACCAGCCGGGTGCGGTTGTGGATCGCCGTTGAATAAAAGGGCAGTGCCAGCCGGCTCACCAGTTGCTGTAAGGATTCAGGTTTTGGGGTTTCAAACAAGGGGTTTGTTGTAGATGGGCTAATCATAACAATACGGATTTTTGGGTTTTCAATCAGGCTTCCCCGTTAGTTCGTAACGAAAAAGTTTAGTTCATACAATGGGTTTTTACTAAGCGTACACGGTCGTAAGGATAGCAACGGCCAATGATCAGGCAAACATGAATTTCCAGGAAGTAAGGTGCAGAAAATGGTTTTTGAAGCGATCAGGTGTTTCAAGCAGGTTTGGATTATGCATACAAATATAGGTTCAATCATCTTTTCAAATAATAGGTGTTTTACCTTACAGTAAAACTTTTTTTCGCAGGAAGGTTTCCTTTTTGGATATCGGCAATGCTCGTAGTAATACATCAGTCTGTACACTTTTTTGTAATAAGTATTTTTCAATATTTCAAACGACATGCAGATCAGCTTGGCAACTGATCTGCCTCAGGCTGTTTGGCGGGCAGATTCTTGTATCTTGTTAACACAATTTTCATATGGCTACCCAAAATACTACAGCCGCGACGCTACGGCATAACAAAGAGCTGGCGCTTATTTTCAGCCGCATGGCTGATTGTTACCGCTACCTTGGAAAGGAAGAACGTTTCCGCGCCATTGCGTACGATACCGCTTCCAAAACGCTAAACAATATGCAGGAGCCGGTGGATGCCCTGGCGGATGACGTGAAGAAACTGGACGAACTAAAAGGTGTGGGTGAAAGCATTGCTGCCAAGATTGTGGAATACTTAGCAACAGGCCGCATACGTACGTATGAAAAATTGAAGAAACAAGTACCATTTCATTTGCTGGAGCTGATGGACATTGAAGGCTTTGGCCCGGCTACTGTGCACCTGTTGCATGAACAGCTGGGTATTGCATCAAAAGAGGAGTTGGTGCAGGCCATTGAGCAGGGCCGCCTGGCAGGCATAAAGGGAATGGGTGAGAAAAAGATTGCGAACATGCGGCGTGTGCTGAAACTGGATGCCGGGAAAAAACGGATGCCATTGCAGGAGGCAGAGTCCATCAGTAAAACCGTGCTAAACGCCCTTAAAGAAATCCCCCACGTGCAGCAAGCAATCGTGGCGGGGAGTTTACGCCGCAAAAAAGAAACGATAGGTGACATTGATATTTTACTAACTGCCGAAAGCCGTCAATGGAAGAAAATCATCAACCGGTTTGTGCAGTTACCCATCGTGGAAAAAGTGCTGGCTGCCGGGAGTACCCGGGCCAGTGTGCTGTTAAAAGGCAACCACGTGCAGGTGGATATCCGCATCGTTCATGAAAATGAATTTGGAGCAGCTCTCCTTTACTTTACCGGCAGTAAAGAACATAATATACTCCTGCGAACATTAGCCAAAAAGCGCGGCTGGAAAATTAACGAGTACGGGCTTTTTGAAGAAAAAACCGGCAGGCGGCTGGCCGGGGAAACGGAACAGGAAATATATCAACTCCTGGGGCTTCGTTACATTCCACCGGAAAAACGAACCGGCAAAGATGAAATCAAGCAGGCGCAATTGTAGCGGGAGAACGATCTGGTGAATGTTTCCTTACACGGTTTCTTGCAACTTCTTATGGATGAGTTGTAACGAAAATCGCTATGCAATGCCAGACTTCCGGCTGATTATTTAACTGCGATAAGCCAATAAACATCCTGCTTTACAGGCTTGCCTGGTTGTTTTCCGCACAAATTCAATTACCTTCAAAAATCATTTTCAGACTCGGGCTGGATGTAACCCCTAATCAATTTACCATCATTAAACCATTTTACATGCGAAAGATTATTTCCTGGCAGTTGTTTTTTTTACTGCTGCCAACTGCCTTGCTGGCGCAGGTAGATGCCGGTTTATTTCGTTACCCGGATGTATCCAAAACGCAGATTGTTTTTACTTATGCCAATGATATCTGGATGGTATCGAAGGAGGGCGGAACGGCTGTTAAACTCAGTTCGCCGCCCGGCGTGGAAAGTTTTGCCAAGTTTTCTCCCGACGGTCAGACCATTGCGTTCAGTGGTAATTATGACGGTAACAACGATGTCTACACGATGCCGGTTTCGGGAGGTGTTCCGCAACGATTAACAGAACACGGCTATCCAGACCGGGTGGTTGACTGGACCAATGACGGGAAAAAAATCGTTTTTGCATCCAGCAGGGAAAGTGGTAAAAACCGGTTCAATCAATTTTATACAGTCCCCGCAAGCGGTGGCCCCGAAGAAAAATTACCACTAGCGTACGCAGAGTGGGGTTCATATTCGCCTGATGGCAAACAAATGGCGTTGACGTTTCGCACCCAGGCTTTCCGCAATTGGAAGCGCTACCGGGGCGGCTGGATTGCTGCTA
>DASTSN010000095.1:0-4702 GCA_035760665.1 Chitinophagaceae bacterium
TCCAGTCTTGTTTTTGTCATACATATGGTTTTGCCATTAAATTTAACGTGTGTATAAGAGTTGGCAAAACCGGCTCTAAGTGCTGCCCGGAAAATCTACAACTCAAGAGTAGTAACCGTCTTTCAAGCTACGTATTCGCATGAAACCGTTTAGTCTTAACGGGCTGTGCTGACCTTTCCTGCAGGACTGCTGCCTTTTATCGAAAATATGGTGACATCCGCAAAATCTGTTTTACATTTGTTATATGCGCCGGACGATTGAAATTATCAGCAGTAGTTTTAAAATGGCCCTGCAGGAATTGTGGAAAAACAAGCTCCGCACGTTTCTGTCGCTGTTTGGGATCACCATTGGTATTTTCTGCATTATCGGGGTGCTGGCAACCGTGAACAGTCTGGAGCATAACATTCAAAATGAAATCAAATCGCTGGGCAACAACACTATTTACATAGATAAATGGGACTACAGTGCGGGCGGCGGGCCCGATTATCCCTGGTGGAAATATGTAAAACGCCCCGTACCGCGGTACAGCGACGTAAAACAAATTAAGGAAAGAACTGCCAGCGCCAAATATGTAGCTTTTAATATCAGTACCCAGGATAACATTCAGTACATGGGCAGCGTCCTTTCCGGCGTAAATCTGTACGGCACTTCCGAAGAGTTTAAATTCATACAACCCGTAGATATTGCTTATGGCAGGGGCATTACAGATGCTGAATACAACAATGGCCGCAACGTCATCCTCATCGGTAATGAAATTGCCGAAAAACTATTCGGTGCTGCGGAAAGGGCTGTGGGTAAAACGATCGTTGCCCGTAATAAAAACATGCTGATTGTTGGTGTAATCAAAAAACAAGGCAGCACAATGATTGGCGGCTGGCAATTTGATAAAAGCGTTTTGATGCCGTATAAATTTGCCCGTACCGTCATAGACGAGCGCCGGGCCGATCCCGTCATCTTAGTGCAGGGACTCGATAATTTGCCCAGCAAAGCGCTGAAAGATGAGTTAGATGGCACCATGCGGGCTGTGCATAAACTCAGTCCTACCGAAGAAGATGATTTTGCCTTGAATGATATCAACGATTTCAGTGATGCCATCAGCCAGGCATTTGTCAGCGTTAATGTCGGTGGCTGGGCTATTGCAGCCTTGTCGCTCATCGTGGGCATGTTCGGTGTGGCCAACATCATGTTTGTAAGTGTGCGGGAACGCACCAGCCAGATTGGTCTGAAGAAAGCCGTAGGCGCCAAGCGCCGGGTTATCCTGACAGAATTCCTGCTGGAGTCTGCTTTCCTTTGTATCATTGGCGGATTAATTGGGCTTACACTGGTTTTTATTCTCACTAAGATTTTGTCTGGTGCGCTGAATTTCCCGGTATTCATTTCGCTGAACAATATGTTCCTGGCTATCGGTATATGCATTGCTGTTGGTATCCTGGCCGGCTTCATTCCTGCACAGCAGGCCTCCCGCCTCGATCCTGTTGTAGCCATCCGCAGCAAATAAGCAAGTAGTTTGACCTACCTTTGCATTTTCTTTATCAATGAGTAATCAACGTAGATTGAGCGTTACCATCCTTGCTATTGAATCAAGTTGTGATGAAACTTCCGCGGCTGTGTGCCGTGATGGCGTTATTTTATCCAATTTTATTGCCAGCCAGCAAGTGCATGAACAATATGGCGGTGTGGTACCCGAACTGGCTTCAAGAGCACATATGCAAAAAATTGTGCCGGTTGTGGATGTAGCCCTGCGGCAAGCCGGTATAAAAGCGGAAGATCTCGATGCCATTGCATTCACTCAATCACCCGGACTGATTGGTTCGCTCCTGGTGGGTGCCCAGTTTGCCAAATCCCTGGCGCTGGCACTGGGTAAGCCGCTAATTGCCGTGCATCACATGCAGGCACATGTGCTGGCAAACCTGATCAATACTCCGGGGCCTGAATGTCCTTTTCTTTGCCTCACTGTCAGTGGCGGACATACGCAGATTGTATTGTGTGAATCGCCAACTTCTTTAACAGTACTGGGCGAAACGATTGATGATGCTGCCGGAGAAGCATTTGACAAATCAGCCAAATTGCTGGGACTTCCCTATCCCGGTGGACCACTGATCGATCAATATGCAAAGGAAGGAAATCCAAAAAGGTTTCATTTCCCGGAGCCGCAGGTGCCTGGTCTGAATTTCAGCTTCAGCGGGTTGAAGACAGCTATTCTTTATTTCCTGCAAAATGCCGGCGAAAGCCAGGTGTACAAAGAGGAATTCCTGGCAACTGAAGAACTAAAGGCCCGATTTATACAGCAAAACCTGGCAGATATATGTGCTTCAATACAAGAGCGTATTATTTCCATTTTATTACATAAACTGAAAAAAGCAGCTACTCAAACCGGCATCAGGAACATTTGCATTGCCGGCGGCGTATCTGCCAATAGTGGCCTGCGCAAAGCTTTTCGGGAAATGGGTGAAAAGTACCAATGGAACACCTTTATCCCCGATTTTCAATATTGCACTGACAATGCCGGTATGATTGCCATAACGGGCTATTACAAATACCTGGCTGGACATTTTGCTGATCTTTCAGTTTCCGCATCTGCAAGAGCAAAATGGTAACCCGGCAAATGCCTGTATATTCAGTCCATATCTTTTATTCTTTACTGCCAAAGTCGTTTTACCATGGCTAATCCGTATTTCCGGTTCAAGCAGTTTACAGTCAGGCAGGAACATTGTGCCATGAAGGTTACCACCGATGCGTGCCTGTTTGGAGCATGGATAAGCAGTAAACTGCAAAACCAGTTTCCGGATACAGTTCTTGATATTGGTGCCGGAACCGGGTTATTATCCCTGATGCTGGCGCAAAAGTGTACGGCATACATTGATGCGATTGAAATTGATACAGGCACGGCAGCACAGGCCATTGAAAATGTAAATTCCTCGCCCTGGGCAGGCCGAATTTCTGTGATACAGGGAGATGCACGAGAATATACGTTTTCCCGGAAATACCAATCCATCATCAGCAATCCGCCATTCTATGAAAATGAATTAGCCGCGGCTGAAATGAAAAAAAATATTGCACAGCACAGCACTGCGCTTACACTAGTAGGGTTATTACAAATAATACGTAACAACCTGGCGCCCGGCGGATCCTTCTTTCTATTGTACCCCTATAAAAGAGCAGTTCAGGTGCAACAGGCATTGCGACAACAGTCCCTTTATTTATATGAAAAAGTACTGGTGCGGCAATCGGTCAGGCATGATTTTTTCCGGGTTATGATCCAGGGGGGCTGCCGGGAACAAACCACAACTGAGCATGAGATAGCCATTTGGGATGAGGAGCAGCAATACACAACCGTGTTTACAGACTTACTCAAGGATTATTACCTGTATCTGTAACGGCTAAAAATTTGAACCAATTATCCGAAAAATTTACAAGACTTTTCCGTCTGCATAGTCCTGCAGATAACTGAAATGTGCGGTTAATTGTCCCTCCCGGGCAATCGTTGCCCGCTCAAGAATGGGCGAACCTTTTCCAGTAATATCTTCCAGTACATATTTTATGAGTTGCTCTCCGAAATACCGTGATGCATCACGCGGAAGTTCATTCGGAAGATTGCCCACAGCAATAATATCGATCGAACCCGGCTGGTAAGGAGCCGTTTTTTGAAAGTTTCCTCTGTCCACTCCATATACAGGATCTTCAATTGTTTGGTCCCCCAGGTTAATAGGCACTGAGCCGTTCGCATCATCAGTAATATCGGCGATCGTCTGGATGATGAAATCTTCCCGGCACACATCATTTTTTTCAAACAGTCTTGGCATTTTTTCTTCCCAGTAAATGCCGTTCATTAAAATATCTGTCTGGGCACTGTAAGGTAAAAATGTACAGTTGTAATCTGCGGGTCGCTGGTGAAAATCTTCGCGGCTGTATGTGCCGGTTTGTTTATGACGGTAGAGATCCGCTCCTTTTAATTGTGTATAAACGGGGTACGCAAAACGCCTGGTAAGATACTCGTCGGGCTCTACTTCATGAATACCCAACAGGTTCATAATTTCCAGGATTCCGTGTGCCACGCGGCCGCTGCCGGTAACAGCAATTTTTACATTCGGCAGTCGTAAGCCAAAATACGCATGAATCAGCTCCCGGAAACTGCGCTGCTTATACACTCTGTCCAGTTTGTATAATCCAGTTCTGTTTCCATACGCCATGATACCGTTGTGTGCCCCCACCACGCCGGCAAAAAAACCAAAGCCAATGATCCGCTGTCCATCTTCATGTTCCAGGCATTCATAGTCAATCAGCGTAATGTTTTTATCAAGAATGGCCCGCAACAATTGCTGGTTATACGCCTGCTTTTTACGGGTATGCGAAAAAAATAAATATGTTTTACCGGGAATCAATGCATCCACCGGCACTTCTTTTATACCCAGTAAAATAGCGCAGTCACTCACGTCATCTTTTACTTCCACGCCGGCCATTTGGTATTCTTTATCAGAAAAACAGCGGTTCGCCGAAGACTGTGCTACAATCCGCACTTCAGTGGAGTGCTGGTGTATCCATTTGCATTGAGCGGGTGTTAACGCAACACGGTTATCTGCCGGAAATTTACCTTCTTTTATCAGTCCAATCCTGATCATATTCGTACTTTTAGGCTATTAAAAGTGAGCAAAGCTACTTTTAAAAACCCACAGCCGGTAAGCGAATTTTGAAAAGACAACGC
>DASTSN010000096.1:0-22014 GCA_035760665.1 Chitinophagaceae bacterium
TCGTAGTTTATCGCATTCAGCACCTGTTCACTCAGGTTATAACCTAAAGCAATGCGTTCGCGGTAGATTTTTTCATCACTGCCCCTGGAAAAATAAATCCGTTCAAAACTGCAGGCTTTTCGTTCCCTGGGTTCAAGTACCTGGGCAATTTCATAATTGCCTGTTTCCTCCACAATCAGTGCACAGCCTGGCATTAACTCTTTTACTTCGTTTTCACCCACGTTGAAGCTGGTACGGATGGCTGCTCGTTCCGAAGCGGCTACAATCACTTCCTCATCAATATAATAATACGAAGGACGAATGCCATGTGCATCCCTGAAAACAAAGCCTGTACCGTTGCCGGTGAGGCCGCCGACATGGAACCCCCCGTCAAAAAGGGCCAATGCTTTTTTCAATACCGATTTAATATCCAGTTTATCGGGGGCCGCTTCATCGGCCTGCACCAAAAAATGGTAAATTACTTCCATCATAGCAGCCAGGTCGCTCTGGCGCTGAAATTCGCCCGGATCAATATTTACCAGGGAAAACAATTCTTCAATATTAACCAGGTTAAAATTGCCCGCCAGGGCCAGGTTGCGGGCAGGGATGGTATGCCGCTTCACAAAAGGATGACAGAACTCCACATTGTTTTTACCCTGCGTACCGTAGCGCAGATGCCCCAGCAGCAGCTCTCCCATAAACTTCACATGGCCTTTCATCAGGCCGGGATGTTTTTTTATATCCGGGTTGAATTTTTCCAGCTCGTTTACTTCTTCTCCTATCTGGCGAAACACATCGGCAATCGGTTGGGTGGTATTGCTCCGCATCCGGTGCATAAACGGATACCCCGGCTCCACATTTAACTTTACGGCTGCTACACCGGCGCCATCCTGCCCGCGGTTATGTTGTTTCTCCATCAGCAGGTACAGCTTGTTCAGCCCCCACATGACTGTGCCATATTTTTGCTGGTAATAAGAAAAAGGCTTACGCAACCTGATAAATGCCAGGCCACATTCGTGTTTGATGGGATCGCTCATGAAGACGTTTGTAAAAGAAGCCGCAAAGTTACGATATGCCCTATAAAAACAATGCTATAGCCAAATTAGTTGAGCAGGCACAAAAAAGGCAACCACTGAGTGGTTGCCCTTATTCTTTTATCGAATTGCCTTAGAAAGCTTTGGGCTGGTTTACGCCAAATTTGGCGAGGTTAGAACAGCCCTCTTTCACATCATCATCAATCATAATGTAATAAGTGGGTATTTTCTCGTCCATCCACTTCTCCAGTTCCTTTGCCTTTTTTTCTTCCAGCGCCAGTTGTGCAATTTTATTATAATCATCACGCATATTCATGCGGTGGGGTTCAGAGCGGGATTTGAGGTAGATAATCCGAACGCCTTTTTTACCAACACGTTCGTCGGTAAACACCTGTGGCTGTGAATAATCGCCCACATTCATTTTGCTGATGGCCGTTACCACGTCTTTATCCAACTGGTCGATGGTAACATAGGGTGCCCCGTCTGCATTCAGGAAAAACGGGCCAGTGTATTTCGCCTGTTCGTCTTCGCTATACTTATTAGCAGCTTCACTAAACGTCAGGGTACCGGCTATAATTTTGGCCCTTACAGAGTCCAGCGTTTTAATGGAATGGTCTATTTCCTCCTGCGTGATGGGCGGGATGCGTAAAATGTGACGAATGATAATGTTATCTCCGCTGCGCTGCTCCATTTCTATAATATGGTATCCAAACTTGGTTTTTACAACCGGAGAAATTTCACCCGGTTTTAGCCGAAAAGCCGCCGCCATAAATGCCGGGTCCCAGCTCTTATCGTTTCGGTTGATCTCGTATTCGCCTCCCCTGTCTTTACTGCCCGGATCCTCAGAATACCGTTTAGCCAGCTGGTCAAAAGTGGCAATATGTCCTTCAATCTGCTTTTTGTAATTATTCAGTTCATCAATCACGTATTTCTCCAGGTCGCGTGAGGCCTTGGGATATAAAACCACTTGTCCCACCTCCAGTTCAGATTCGTAATAAGGCAGGCTGTCCTTGGGAATTTTATCGTAGAAGCTTTTTACTTCCGTAGGTGTGATTTTTACATCCTCCACAATCTTACGCTGCATGGCTGTTGCCAGCTTGTTCTCCTTGACTGAAGCCCTTGCTTCATCTTTGATCTGGTAAATGGTTTTGCCGGCTACCAATTCCAACTGCTCCTGGGTGCCGAATTTCTGGATAAAATACCGTATCCGCTGGTCCAGTTCGGCCTCCACTTCTTCATCTGTCACTGGCAGGGAATCTTTCTCGGCCTGCAACATTAATATTTTAGAAACAATGGCCTGCTCCGTCAGTACACAACTGGCATTCTCCGGCACCTGCCCGCCTTGCCGCAGGATATCGGCAATGGAGTTCTGGATATCACTCTGAAGGATAATACGGTCACCAACTACGGCAATGATTTTATCAGCTACTACTTTTTTTGGCTGGGCCAGTACAGATGCACCCCACAACATCCCGGTCAGCAGCAGGCAGAAAACAATAGTTCTTTTCATACAAAGCATGATAATTTCAAAATTATGTTTCCCCGGTTAACAGGAAAGAAATGTCCTTCTATTTAACAAAAGTTTGACCGGGGAAAACCGGCGCACTGGTTAACAGGATGCTATAATTTATAGTGTACGTTTTATTTCTTCTTCCTCGTAGGCTTCCACGATATCGCCTGCTTTCAGATCACTGTAATTTTTAATCGTAAGACCGCACTCCATACCTGCCTGCACCTCTTTTGCATCATCCTTGAAGCGCTTCAGCGATCCCAGCTCGGCACTGTTGGCGCCGGCAGCAGGATAAATTACGATGCCATCGCGGATCAGCCTGATCTTGGAATCCCGTTTGATTTTTCCATCCAGCACATAGCAGCCGGCTACAACCACCTTATCAAATTTAAATACCTCCCGCACCTCAACATTGGCAACGATCTTTTCCTGGATTTTTGGCTCCAGCATGCCTTCCATCGCACTCTTAATCTCTTCAATGGCATTGTAAATGATCGAATACATTTTGATTTGCACACCTTCCTGTTCAGCCAGGCGGTTGGCCTGCATCGAAGGGCGAACGTTAAAACCAAGCACAATAGCATCCGAAGCAGCAGCGAGCACCACATCACTCTCGGAAATTTGTCCAACACCTTTTAAAATCACGCGGACGGCTATTTCTTCGGTTGACAGTTTTTGCAATGAATCGCTCAGGGCCTCCACGGAACCATCTACGTCACCTTTGATAATAACATTTAATTCCTTAAAATTACCCAGTGCCAGACGGCGGCCAATTTCATCCAGCGTAATATGCTTCTTGGCACGCAGTCCCTGCTCACGCAGCAACTGGGCACGTTTGGTGGCAATATCTTTTGCTTCCGACTCGCTCTGGTACACTTTAAATTTCTCACCGGCCTGCGGCGCACCGTTCAAACCAAGGATCACCACTGGTGTGGATGGCGGCGCCGTATCCACCCGCAGGTTACGTTCATTAAACATGGCTTTAATACGGCCGTAATGCTGACCGCTCACCATCAGGTCTCCCTGCTTCAGGGTTCCATTTTGTACCAGTACGGTGGCTACATATCCGCGACCTTTATCCAGTGAAGCTTCGATGATTGTACCGGAAGCGTCTTTATCGGGGTTGGCTTTAAGCTCCAGCAGTTCTGCCTCCAGCAATATTTTTTCCAGCAGGGCATCCACATTCAGCCCGCTCTTGGCGCTTAACTCCTGACTCTGGTATTTACCACCCCACTCTTCCACCAGCAGGTTCATTTGCGATAGCTGTTCGTAGATCTTTTGCGGGTTAGCCCCTTCTTTATCTATTTTATTAATGGCAAAAATCATTGGTACACCTGCTGCCTGGGCATGGCTGATGGCTTCTTTTGTCTGTGGCATCACAGCATCATCAGCGGCAATGACAATTACAGCAATATCTGTGACCTTGGCGCCACGGGCCCGCATAGCCGTAAAAGCTTCGTGTCCCGGGGTGTCAAGAAATGTAATTTCTTTCCCATTCGCCAGTTTCACCTGGTAAGCGCCGATATGCTGGGTAATCCCCCCGGCCTCACCGGCTACCACGCTGGCATTACGGATATAATCAAGCAGTGAGGTTTTACCGTGGTCAACGTGGCCCATGATTGTTACAATTGGCGACCGCGGCTGCAGATCTCCCTCTTCGTCTTCCTCCTCTTCCTCCATCTCTAACTGCTTTTCCATATCAATGAATTCCACATCATAGCCAAACTCACCCGCTACCAGTTCAATCACTTCCGCATCAAGCCGCTGGTTGATAGACACCATAATACCCAGGCTCATACATTTACTGATGACCTCGGCAAAGCTCACATCCATCAGGTTGGCCAGTTCGCTCACGCTGATGAATTCCGTCACTTGCAGCTTATTATCTTCTGCGGCTTCGCCTGAGGCTTCAGCCATTTCATTGCGGCGCTCACGGCGCAGTTTAGCTTTCAGGCTCTTGCCTTTACCACCACCACCGGCCAGTTTGGCCATGGTTTCTTGTATCTTTTCCTGGATTTCTTTCTCGTCAATCTGCTTTTCCTCGCGGCGCCTGTCTCCCCGACGGCCTCCGGCTGCCCCATGACCGGGACGATTGTCGCGGCCAAAGCGGCTTTCCCGCTTTTCTTTAAACAAGTCTCCGCCTGTTTTAGGCTTTTCATCCTGTTTTTTCTCTATCGGGATACGCTTGCGCTTGCGCTTCTCATCTTTTTTCGGGCGGGTATCACTGTCAACCGGCAGTTCAATTTTGCCGAGGATTTTAGGGCCTTCCAGTTTTTCCGCTTTAATATTTTCAATCACAGGCGCCTCTTCTGCAGCCTCTTCGACCACCGGCTTTTCAGGTGCTGCTGCTTGTGCCTGCACCTCGGGCTGCTCTGCTTGTTCGGCTACCGGTGTAGGTTCTTCTTTTTTCGGCTTTTTCTTAGCAACCGGTTTTTCCGGTTCGCTCGTTTTCTTTTCCTCTTTCTCTGATTTTTTCTTGATAGTCTTCTTGGGCCGTGTAGAGGAGTCGATGGCAGATAAATCAATTTTATCCAGCACTTTGGGGCCTTCTATTTCCGGGGTTTCCAGTTTAACTACATCTGCTGGTTCTTCTTTAACAGGAGCAGGTTCTTCCTTCACCTCGGGTACTTCTTCCACTACGGCGGGTGCCGGAGGTTCTGCCTTTGCTGCCTTCTCCGTCTTTTCTTTTTTGAAAGAAATTTCTTCTTCCTCTTTCTTTTTCTTTTCGGCCACGGCGCCTTTGGGCAGGTCAATCTGGTCGCTCTTCAGTTTGGCAACCTTATCACTCTGGAATTCCATTTGCAGGGCACGGTACATCTCCTCGGTAAGTTTAGAGGTAGGCTTTAGGTCGTCTTTACTGAAGCCTTTACCCACGAGGAAATCCACCAGCGTATCCTGGCCAATGTTGAATTCCTTAGCCGCAGCTAATAATCTCGGTAATTTTAATTCTGCCATAAATAGGTTGTACCTCCCGGCTCCGTGGCAGCCGAACGATCTTGTTCAGCGCAACAAATACCATCCGGAGCAAAAAGGTTTTGTTTATTCCTTTTCAAATTCTTCCTGTAAGACCTTCCTGACCTCGTCAATGGTTTCTTTTTCAAGGTCAGTTCTGCGTTCCAGCTCTTCGGCAGTAAGATCCAGCACACTGCGTGCCGTATCGCAACCAATTCGCTTCAGTTCGTCAATCACCCAGGTTTCAATCTCATCGCTGAATTCATCGAGGTCAATATCAAATTCCTCCACTTCTCCTTCGTTATCGCGGTAAACATCGATATCAAGGCCCGTCAGCTCACAGGCCAGTTTAATATTCACGCCTCTGCGTCCAATCGCCAGGGATACCTGGTCGGGTTTCAGGTACACATCGGCGTGTTTGTTTTCCTGGTCTATATTCATAGAGGTGATTTTGGCTGGCGTCAGCGAACGCTGCACCAGCAACTGGATATTATTTGTCCAGTTGATCACATCGATATTTTCATTTTTCAGTTCCCGTACAATACCGTGTATACGGCTTCCTTTCATCCCCACACAGGCGCCCACGGGATCAATACGGTCGTCATATGACTCTACAGCTACCTTGGCACGTTCGCCCGGTTCGCGGACAATTCTTTTTATAACGATCAGTCCGTCGAAGATCTCGGGCACTTCAATCTCCAGCAATTTGGCAAGAAATTCGGGTGAGGTGCGGGAAAGAATAATAACCGGTGTGTTGTTCTTCATATCCACCTTCTTCACTACAGCCCTGATATTCTCTCCTTTTTTAAAATAGTCCTGCGGTATCTGCTCACTCTTAGGCAATATTAACTCATTGCCTTCTTCATCCAATAATAAAATTTCTTTTTTCCAAACCTGGTATACCTCCGCACTGACGATCTCGCCTACCCGTTCGTTGTATTTCTTAGCCAGGACATTCTTTTTCAGGTCGCTGATGCGGCTGGCCAGGGTTTGCTTGGCAGCCAGGATGGCGCGGCGGCCAAAATCATACAGGTCAATTTCTTCGTAAAGTTCTTCCCCCACTTCAAAGTCAGGCTCAATCTTCACAGCGTCGGAATACCCCACCTGGGCAAGTGGGTCCTCCACCTGGCCGTCTTCCACAATCATCCGGCGGCGGATGATCTCCAGGTCACCTTTTTCTGCATTGACGATGACGTCAAAATTTTCGTCACTGCCGTATTTTTTCCGCAAAAGAGTTTTGAACACATCCTCTACCACCTTCATCATGGTGGGGCGGTCAATATTTTCGGCATCCTTAAATTCCTGGAATGCATCGATTAAGTTAATACTTGCCATAGCACAAAGTTTTAACCCGGCCGGCCGGGCAATAGAATTAAAATTTTACCTGAATTTTTGTGGTTTTTATGTTATCAAAAGAAATTTCGTGTTGCACCAGTTCTTTTTTCCCTCCCTTTGGCTTGCCTTGCCCCGTTTTGCCTTTTTCTTCTTCCACAACAATCCCATCGGGTTGTACAGCAAGCAATTTTCCCTCGTTCTTAACACCGTCTGTCCGGGTCACCTCCACGTAGCGGCCGATATTTTTAACATACTGGCGCTGCAGTTTCAGCGGCTCTTCCAGGCCCGGCGACGAAACCTCCAGCGAAAAATCATTGCCCGGAAACACACCGTCTTCTTCCAGCCGCCGGTACAGGGCCCGGTTATAGTGTACCAGCCGGTCAATGCTGGCACCCTGGTCGGCATCTACATACACCTTCACATGGTTGCCCGGGGCAATTTTTATTTCCACCAGGAAATAACCCGGATCTTCCGCGAGCAGGTCAGTAAGTGTTTGTTCTACGAGCTTTGTTTGTATTGCTGTGTTCATCGTGGGTAAAAGAAGAAGGGAACGGTCTTCGTTCCCTTCTTTACAACTGATTCCGCTGCAAAGATAGGGGAAATACTGGATTGCTTCCAAAAAAAGCAGGCCTGACAACTGCTGATGTATTTGTGCGGCTGCCGTATCAGCCAAAGCTGGTATCTTTAAAGAAAGTTTCGGCATATGGAGCAAAAGGAAAACCTGGGTTCGTTTTTAAAAGACAACAAAGATCTGCTGAAAGAATACCTGGAAACACGGTACGAAATCCTGCGGCTGAAAAGCATAGCAGGCATCGCCAAAGCAGCTGGCGCCCTCATCTGGTTTTTCATAGCAGCCCTGCTGGGTTTACTCATCCTGCTTTTCGGTGGCTTTACCCTTGGCTTCTGGCTCGCACGGGTATTTGAAAACGAAGTAACCGGTTTTGGCATCACCGCGCTGATCCTGCTGGCTGTCCTGGGCATCCTGGCCGCTTTCCGCCAATCTGTTTTTATTAACCCTGTTATCCGGATCATCATCAGCAAATCCCGCGACGAGGACGATGAACCGGCCGACTGAAAAACAATCATGATCATGGGCAGTCAACCACGCAGCCTCAAAACACTGGAAAAAGAAATCCGGCAATTGCAAGCCAGGGCTGACCGGCTGGAACAGCAGCTGGATGACAACCTGCGGCACCTGCAACAAAATGCCCCCTCCCTCATCATGGGCAGTTTCTTTAGCGGCGGCAACCTGAAAACTTCGTTCCTGGGCACAGCGGCTGGCTGGTTGCTGGGCAACGAACGGCTCCGTGATGCTTCCACCAAAATCATCAATTCCCTGCTGGATAACATGGCCGCACTCGTCGACACGCTGGCAGAAAAAATCACCCAGCAGGAAGAATAAGCCGCTCTCCCGGAGCACCCGGAATTTTACCGGCGTATACAAGCCATTTACCGGTTTTAACAGCCCTTAACACAATTAACTGTGCACGGTTCTGTAACTTTATACCATGTTACTGAAACTAATTCTCTGGGGTTTACTCATCTATGTAATTTATAAAGTGGTATTCCAGTTTGTACTGCCCGTGTTCAACACCACCCGCGAACTCAAAAAAGGCTTCCGCGAGATGCAGCAGAAAATGAATGAACAAATGAAGCAGCAGCAACAGGCAACCACTGCCACCCAACCACAAGCACCCAAAGAACCCGTGGGCGAATACATCGATTTTGAAGAGGTAAAATAAACAGCCGGGATAAGATACTTACAATAAAAACGCCCCAATTACGGAGCGTTTTTATTTATTGTTTACCAGACCTGCCAGCTACAAGCCGCTCAGCGTTAACCCAATCGAAAAAGGCTTGATATTGGCCGCCAGCCCTTCTTTAAACAATGAGCCAACCTGGTATGTGCCATATAGTGAAAAATGACCGTACCCTACCCGGGCCGTTGCCACCAGCCGGGTGGTATTGAAAAAGCGTTTGCTGCTGACCTTTTCAGTATAGGGAATCAGAGTGTTTCCGGCAGCATTCACCCACGTTTTACCCTTGGTGTGCGCATTCAGCAGGGTGCCCACCTTTAACCCAATAGCCGCTTTAAAACTTTTGCCGGGATTGGCCGGATTGCCACTGTAGCGCAGCTCCACCGGAGCTTCCAACCAGGCTGTTGCCAGTTTGTATTTTTTAAAGTGAGTCGTATCCGACAAATCCTGGAACCGCAGGGTGGGAGTAATATCTTTAATACCTACATAGCTTTTGGAAAAATAAATATGATCAGTACCGATACCCGGGCCAATCGCCACGCTGAGATGGGGGTTAGTCTTAAACGGGAAATCAAACATGAAATAAGCGTTGAACGAATGCGGGAAACCGGAGGTATGAACGGAATCGGGGCTGCCGCTCCAGCCACTGTATCCAAATTGCAGCACCAGGTGATCATTGGCCCTGCCGGAAAGATCAACCTGTTTCTTTGTTTTTTTCTTCGTCGTTTGATCCTGGGCAAACAAACCTGTCACCAGCAAGCAGCCAATGCCAAACAGTAGAATCTTCTTCATTGCGTTGAGTTAAGTTGAGCCGCAAATATATTTTTCTTTCGGTTAATGAAAGGTTAAGAGGGCTTCTAAGTTTTTTATTACTTTTGCGCCTGTTCAGCACCCGCCTGCAAACGGGTTGCAGGACCCTTAGCTCAGACGGTTAGAGCACCTGACTCATAATCAGGGGGTCGTTGGTTCGATCCCAACAGGGTCCACCGCAAACCACAGTGTGTCACTGTGGTTTATTTGTTTTATTGCTGGAACAACACTATGCTGGAAAAAAAGAATATCATCCGTGAAGAAGAACGGGCCGTGCTCGTGGGCCTCGTGCAACGCGACCAGACCGAGCACCAGGTGCAGGAATACCTGGACGAACTGGCCTTTCTTGCCGAAACAGCCGGCGCTATTACCGTCCGGCGCTTTGTGCAAAAACTGCCGCACCCCGACAGCCGCACCTTCATCGGCAAAGGCAAACTCGAAGAAATCAAACAATACTGCGAAGGCAAACAAATCCGCATCGTTATTTTCGATGATGAACTCAGTGGTGCCCAGATCAACAACATCGAAAAAGCACTGAACATTAAAACCATCGACCGCAGCGACCTGATCCTCGATATTTTTGCCCGCAGGGCCAAAACAGCCCAGGCAAGAGCCCAGGTGGAACTGGCCCAGTACCAGTACCTGCTGCCACGCCTCCGCGGTATGTGGAAACACCTCGAACGGCTGGGTGGCGGTATCGGCACCCGCGGACCCGGCGAATCCGAAATCGAAACCGACCGCCGTATCGTCCGCGACAAGATCTCCCTTTTACGCAAACGCCTGTCCGAAATTGATAAGCAGGCCTTCACACAACGCAAGGACCGTGGTGAATTCATCCGCGTGGCCCTTGTGGGCTATACCAATGTGGGCAAATCCACCATTATGAACCTGCTTAGCAAACGCGACGTATTTGCCGAAAACAAACTCTTTGCCACCCTCGATACCACCACCAGCAAGGTCGTCTTCGAAAACACCCCCTTCCTGCTCAGCGATACCGTCGGCTTCATACGCAAACTGCCCCACCACCTCGTGGAAAGCTTTAAAAGCACCCTCGATGAAGTGCGGGAAGCCGATATCCTCCTGCATGTGGTGGACATCTCCCACCCCAACTACGAAGAACAAATCGGCGTGGTCAACAAAACCCTGCAGGAACTGAACGCCTTTGACAAACCCACGCTGACCATTTTCAATAAAATGGACCGCTACGAACAAACCACCTTCGACGAATGGCTCGAAGAAAGCACCAAAGTAGAAATCCTCAAAGACCTGGCAGAACGCTGGAATCGTGAAACCGGCGGCAATGCCGTCTTCATCTCCGCCACCGAACGACGCAATATTGACGAACTGCGCAAAACCATCCTGGAAAAAGTAAGAACGCTCTATAAAAGCAGATACCCCTACAAAACCATTTATTTCTAATCCCGTGCAAGAAAAAGAACGAAACTGGCACCTGCTGGCCCTCCACGAAAACGAACTGCAATTCGCCAATAACAATATTGCCGTACTGGAACTGGAGGGGAAAAAAATCTGCATCGCCCGGCACAGCAACAGCCTCTATGCCTTTGCCTTCACATGCCCCCACGCCGGCGGCCTGCTGGCAAATGGCCACATCGACCCGCTGGGCAATATTGTTTGCCCGCTGCACCGCTACAAATATGCCCTGAAAAACGGCTACAACATCAGCGGCGAAGGCTACCGCCTGAAAACATGGCCCGTGGAACGCCGGAGCAACGGCATTTTCATTGGTCTGGACAAAACCGCCTCCGATTAATCGACGGTACGGTAAAATATTTCATCCCCCCGCGTTTGGCGAAAACTGAAAATCCCTATTTTTGCAGCCCCGCAAGGGACGCTATTCCTCCTTAGCTCAGTTGGTTAGAGCATCTGACTGTTAATCAGAGGGTCGCTGGTTCAAGTCCAGCAGGGGGAGCAAGTAAATGAAAACCTCCTGGTATCATAGATTACCAGGAGGTTTTTTTGTTCTCTCTGCTCCCTTAATAATATAAAACCGCTGCCAGTTTCGTAGCCAGATTTCCAACCGCAACTGGCACTCCTCAACCTCGTATCCTCTGTGATTAAATCCCCTCCCACGAAAGCCTAACTGTGTCCACTGTGCCCCTCTGGCTCACCGTGGTTAAATCTCCTCACACAACCGCTTCACTGTATGCTCCGCGTATCGCTTCCGTGGTATCTTGTAGAAGGTTTAGTACTAAGTTATTGCTTACTCCAGGCTTCTAATAAACCGTTTCATCGCTGGTTAGTACCAGACGGTTCAAACCTAGTCCTGCTTCCTGCCGCCTGTTTGCTGCTTTGCAGGCACATCTCTCACACAGCGGAAACCCGTATGCTCCAGGCCGGTGTCCGGGCTGCTCTTCATCCGCCGGGCTACACGGTAGCCGCTGCAATAGCCGTCATTGCACAAAAAACTGCCGCCCCGCAGGCTTTTTTTAGGAATCGTCGGCTCCTGCGGATCATACGATCGGGCAGGCCCCTGCGGGTTAATGGCTGTGTGGCCACTCAGTGTTTTGTAATAAGCCGCATCGTACCAGTCGCTGCACCATTCCCATACATTGCCGGCCATGTCATACAGTCCGTACCCGTTGGGGGCATACGATTTTACCGGGGCTGCCTTTACGTAGCCGTCTTTCTGCTCGTTATAGTAAGGAAACTGTCCCTCCCAACTGTTGCATTTAGGGGTGCCGGCATTCACAGGTTCATTACCCCAGGGATAAACATTGTTAACCAGCCCGCCCCGGGCCGCAAATTCCCATTCGGCCTCCGTGGGCAACCGCTTACCGGCCCACCGGCAATACGCCTCGGCATCATCCCAGCTTACCTGCACCACCGGGTAATGATCCTTCCCCGCAATACTGCTGCCGGGGCCTTCGGGATGGCGCCAGTCGGCGCCGGGAACCCAGCTCCACCATTGGCTGTAATCATTCAAATCCACAGGCCCGTTGGTAGACCTGAAAACCAGCGAGGCCGCCACCAATATGCTGTCGGGTGGCTTTGCTGTGCCGGGTGGCACCGTTTTTTTCAACAGCTCCCAGTCGGGCTTTCTTTCCGCCGTCGTCACATAACCGGTCGCTGCCACAAAAGCTTTAAACTGCGCATTGGTTACCTCCGTTACATCCATATAAAAGGGCGAAACCTCAACCTTGTGTTTCGGGTATTCATCCGGGGATGCCTGGTCGTTATCAGCCCCCATATCAAAAACACCCCCCGGGATATACACCATACCCTTCATACTGGTATCCCCGTTAAAAGCAACAGGCCTGGCCACCGTGTCTACGCCAAAGCGTGCAGGCACCGCCATGCAGGAATGAACTGTGTCGGGTTTCCTTCCCGCCTTTGCGAGGCTGTCCTGTGTTTGCATACCGCAGGAAGCCAGCAAAACCAGCGCCACAGCAGGCACGCATAAAACTCGCTGCCCCAGGCGCGGGAACATGTTGAAGATGAAGGTTACACAATGCATGATATGTAGAGTCCGCATGTTCAGGAATGATCAATAATCCGGTTCAGCTCGGCAGCCATTTGCTTAACCATATCAGGATATTGATCCGCAAGATTATGATTTTCCCGCGGATCCTCCTCCAGGTTATACAGTTGCGGTGCCGGCAGCAAACCAGTGGGCACCTCCTTGTTTTTTAACCAGTCAGGAGTTGTTCCGCTAAATGGCGCAATATACTTCCAGTTGCCAGATCGTAACGACAGTGCATATGACTCTTCCACTAGTTCGGTTCTTCCATCCTTTGCTGTTCCCAAAAAGGCTGCTAACATATTTTTACTGTCCGGGGCTTCCTGCGCGGTATCAATTTTCTGACCGGTCAGTGCTGCCAGCGAGGCATACAAATCTACCTGGCTCACCAGGGCACTGCTTTCCCCGGCTTGAATCTGGCCTGGCCAGTATACAATCGTGGGCACCCGGGTACCGCCCTCATAGGCGCTGTATTTTCCACCCTTGTAAATGCCTGCGGGATGATGATCGCCCAGCAGCTGAACAGCCTGGTCAGCATAGCCGTCATCAAGCACTGGTCCGTTATCACTGGTAAAAATCACAAGCGTATTCTTTTCCAGCCCCAGCTGCTTCAGTGTTTTCATCACCTCACCTGTCATCCAGTCCATTTGTACAATATCATCGCCACGGGGACCCATTTTCGTTACGCCAATAAATTTTGCATTCGGCGCCCGCGGCACGTGAATGCTGGGAAGGCTATAATACAAGAAAAAAGGCTGGTTTTTATACTGCGTCATAAACGCAGTAACCTTATCATTCAAAACCGTGGCAAAATCCTCGTCCTTCCAGTAAGCCTGGTGCCCCCCTTTCATAAAACCAATCCTGCTGATGTCGTTGACGATCGTACCGCTATGCTGGCTGTCGGCCGCCATTTTTAGCATTTCAGGATGGTCAAGACCCACGGGATCGTTTCCCACCCGGTGGGAATAACTGATGACGATGGGATCCTTTCGGTCAAGGTTCACAACCTGGTGACCTTCTACATAAACCGTCGGTACCCTGTCCGGCGTAGCTGGTATCAGGAAACTGTAATCAAACCCAATTTCCAACGGCCCTGGTTTTATATTGGTATTCCAGTCCGTCTGGCCGTCACCCAGTCCTAAATGCCATTTGCCAATAACACCGGTTGCATATCCGGCTTTTTTTAACAGGGAAGGTAGGGTTCCGCTTCCGGGAGGAATAATCAGGGGTGCATCACCCGGCAGGATAGCTGCATGATTGCGAAAAGCATAGCGCCCCGTTAATATAGCATAGCGGGAAGGAGTACACGTGGAAGCCGAACAATGGGCGTCGGTAAACTTTAGCCCACCTTTTGCCAGGGCATCCACATTCGGCGTCTGCACCGCAGTGGCCCCATAACAACCGACATCCCCGTATCCTAAGTCATCTACGTAAATAATCACAATATTGGGCTTCTTTGACGGCACAACAGTAGAGCTGCCACAAGACAAAGCCGTTATCCAAACTGCACCAGTAAGAAAAAGAAAAAGGAAACGCCTGGCTTTTTTTACAGTCATAACAATACGTTTTTAGAATAAGATTAAGGTTCAATCGCTCCAATACCCGGCTGGGCGGGGAGCTGCTTTCCCAGGATATCTTTTTCCGGCACAAGCGCATGCGGAAAATCTGCCCAGCGAACAGGAAGCCCCGATAGCTTTACACCCTTGCTTTTGATTTTATCAAGATGGATTGGTGTATAATCCCCCGGTTGTACACCACCCGGGTGCTGAAACTGCGGGTCCCCGGTAAAGTTTTCCGGTAAAATAGTTCCCATGCCCGACGGCCAGCTGTTGGCTTGCAAAAAGAGATTGTTTTTAAGCTACATATTTTTGATTCGCCTGTTATTGTTCTCATCGGGTTTGTATTGATCACCCAACACCAGCTGAAAGGGGTTCACCACGTAAAAAATGTTATTGGCGATCATGACATCCTCGCTGGTATTATCAAAGGCAATCTTGGGCTGCAGCGTGGCATCAGCATAAATAGTATTATTGTAGATGTACGTGTTTACCGGCCCTTTTCTTGGTTGATGGGTACCCTGGTAACCGCTCAGCCACAATGTCTTCCCTTCCTGGAATGCTCCATCTTTTCCTTTTATACGGTAACCATCATTAACACTGATATTGTACCGGTAAATGCAATGATAGGTATTGCCCAATATCTCGCAAAACCCTCCGGCATTGTAGCAACTCAGGTTGTACTGAATAATGATATTGCTACAGTTAAAATCAATATGGGCGCCGTCGGAATCGCCGGGCCCGTTGGCATAGGAAAATCGGTTCTTTTCAATTAACACATTCGACGATCCCCAGGTCCACAAACCACTGCCCCTTCCCCATTTCCGGCTGTCGTTCGCACTTCCGGAATGGTCCACTACGTTATGGGCAACATATACATTTTTTACTTCCGACATTTGTATTCCTGGTCCGCCCGTATATGTCACCTGGTTGCGCAAGAGGTTTACATTACTGATATTTTTATCGCTTCCGGTCAATTTAATGCCTGTGTGACTCACATCGGTGATGTCACAATCCGCAATCGTTAGATGCTCTACCAGCTGCCCGGCCGTTGTACTGATCACACGTATACCCCATCCATATCGCTGTGTACCGTTGGCGCTCTTCACTTCGCTGGCACTCCGCACAAAACCCGGGTTCTCGTAGTACACGTCCTGTATAAAAAGATGATCCAGTTGAATACCCGTCATTAGCTGTCGGTTCTGGTTCTTTACCAGTACGCCACAGCGCATAGTGGCCGTATCAGGATCATCAGCATACCCATTGCCTGTGAAACGAAGATGGCTGACCCGGATATAACTGCAGTCCTGGATCAGTATGCCGTTGGCCCTGCCTTTAAAATCGATCGTAGCCGGCTTCTTTTGTTTTCCGTTATCCCAATCCATCGAAGTAATTATTATCGGGTGTTCAGGGCTGCCCTCCTGGTTGATGAGTTGTATACTGCCGGCATAAGTTTCACCGGCAGCCAGTACAACCCGATCGCCGGGATGAAGTGCTAATTGCCCGATCGGGGCCAGGGTTTTAAAAGCCTGCCCCTTTGAAGTGCCAGCATTGGCATCATTGCCCAGCTGTGGATGTACATAGTAAGTAACCGGGTGATAACCAGCATTAGGGAGCAGCTTAAGAAAAGAGTGCCTGCTTTTTGCAATAGCCTGTCGCTGCAGGTCCGCTTTCGTTCCACTGTTTCCAAGCAGGAAGAGAAACAGAATATTGCAAAATAAACCTTTCATAATACATCTTTAATTGCTCACCCAATTCGACAGGAAGCTTAGCAATCCGGGAAATACAGTCGGCAACTTTATTGCTGCACAATCATACAAACGTCATTATTTTCCTCAGCCCGGATTACGAAAGCCATGCGAAGGCAAGTCGTATTGCAACATCGCTCAAATATTTATTCCGATTCAACCAAGTTATTGCCAGTCCGGGTTTTGAACCAGGTTCGTATTGGCATCTAACTCGGACTGTGGTATAGGAAATGTTTCCGACTTTGGGCCACGGTATACCGGTGCATAGCCTGGAACGTTATCTGCAATAGTCGTTTGGAAGGCCTGCTCTACCAATCCCCAGCGCTTCAGATCAAAAAAGCGAAGACCCTCGCAAGCCAGTTCCACTCTTCTTTCATGCCGTACAATCGCCCTCAGCTGGTCCTGGCTTAGCCCGTTTCCTTCCACATCTTCCACATTCGGCATATTTACCCGGGCCCTGACCATATCAATTAACGCATAGGCATCGGTCAGCTGATTTAACTCAACCAGCGCCTCTGCCCGCATGAGCAATACATCTGCATAGCGCAGCACAATGAAATCCTGTCCTCCGGGAGAGCCTACACCCACGCCTGAGGAAGAAGCCGAATTCCGGATATATTTTTTCAACCCGTACTTGGTGGCAGTATTCCCTTTAAAAACAGTTTTGGTGTCAATTAAAAATGTATCGCTCTTAAAATAAATCGTAGATGTTAACCGCGGATCACGGTTAGCTTTTTCATTCGCGGCACTGTACAAAGGGGATTGGGTAATGGGTAATCCATCAGTGCAATAATAGTCTTTTACCAGGTTAGGCATGGGCTGTTCATCTACCTTGGGAATGCCTGTGTAGGTAGCAGAAAAGGTTTCCCCGTTATTCGAAGCATCCTGGACAAAACGAACAGCAAAGATGATTTCTTTTGACTTTTCGCCCTGCTCAGTAAACAACTGGGCATAACTCGGGTTAAGTGAGTACCCCAGCGACATGATTGCAGTAGTGGCATCCAGCGCATTTTGATAATCTTTGTTATATAGATAAAAACGGGCCAGCAAGCCAAGCGCCGCCCCTTTTGTAGCATACCCGTATTGTTCTGCAGGATAAGCATCCGGAAGTACATCCGCAGCGGCTTTCAAATCGCTGATAATCTGATCCGATACTTCCTGGTAAGAGTTTTTGGGTACATACGCTTCATCCAATGTTTGCACGTTTAAGATTAGTGGAACATCTTTAAAATAAACAGCCAGGTTCATATAAAAAAGTGCCCGCAGGAAATACGCCTGCCCCAGCAATTGCTGTTTCTTGCTGTCGGAAATATTGGCAGCCGGAATATTATTAATATTCTCAATTGCTGTATTGGCTCTCGTAATACCTTTATAACAAGATGTCCAGAAAGCACTGAACAGCGCACCACTGGGATCAATGTTGGCGATCATAAAATTGCCTGGTCCTTCAAACTTGTACGAGTTGTAGCAATTATCCCCAAAATTGTCATACATCGGCAGGCCCGCATTGCCATTCAGGTTGCCACTGTATAAAACACGATCCTGCAGGGCTTCATAAATACCATTGATGCCCAGCAATGCATCCTGCTCTGTTTTCCAGAAAGTGGTCTGCCCGATTTGAGTTAACGAGTCTTTATTTAAATATTCCTTGGAACAACCAACGCAGTTGATGACGCAGAATAAAACAATCAATTTTTTCATTGCATTAAAATTTAACATTTAAACCAAATGTGATGATTTTGTAAAGCGGCGTAAGCTGATCTGTGGCGCCTCCCCTTTGTCGTTCCGGGTCGAAATTTTTCATTTTTGTAAACGTCAGCATATTCTGTCCGCCCACATAAAACCGCAACAGATCAATACCGATCCTTTTCGTGACGGACGCGGGCAAAGAGTAACCGAGTTCTACATTCTTGAGCCGCAGGTAAGAAGCATCCTGTATATAAAAATCAGAAACGATGGAATTTTTGGGCCCTCCCAGGCGGGGTAGTTTGGTAGATGGGTTATCTACTGTCCAACGGTCAATCCAGTAAGCAAGTACATTATTCCGGTCTCCTTCCATGGGTAGTTGCCCATTGTCATTTAACAGGCGGTCAATCCGTTGAACGCCCTGGAAAGTCAGGTTCAGATCAAAACCTTTATAATCCAGGCTGGCATTAAAATTATACGTCCATTTGGGGAAAGGATTACCGATAACGGTCCTGTCATACGCATCAATTTTACCGTCTGGCTTGCCATCTGGCCCCGAGAGATCTGCATATTGAAAGTCGCCGGGAGCAGTTTTATTACTGCCAAACTGTACAGGTGCATTGTTTACTTCATCCTGGGTTTGAAAAATACCCAACACCTTATAACCATAATAGGCTCCAAATGGTGCCCCAATCCGGATGATGGTTTCTCCACTGATCGTTTCTGCACCCTTTTCTCCTAATCCTGTTACTTTATTATCAGCAAACTTGCTGACACTACCACCGATTGAATAATTAAACTTGGCTATTTTTCCCCTGTAATTCACTAAAAACTCCAACCCGCTGTTGACCATACTAGCGGCATTTTGTGCGGCTAAATTGGTAACACCAATGGTGCTGGGTATGGGAAAATTGGTATATAATAAATCGTAACTGTTTTTCTTAAAATACCCTGCTGTAATACTTAACTTATTCCGGAATAAAGAGGCATCCAACCCCACATCTGTTTGCTTAATGGTTTCCCACGTAATGGTGGGATTGGCAAGGCTGGTTAGCGCAACAGCTCCCACTACCACATCATTCCCGAGCACATAATCCAGGTTGGTATTATAGGTTTGTTCAAATATGTAATTACCGATATTATCATTACCCGTAATGCCCCAGCTGGCCCTGATTTTTAAATCGGAAATCCATTTCACATGACTGAGAAAACGCTCCTGGCTGATCCGCCATCCTGCAGAGGCTGAGGGGAAATTGCCGTACTTATTGCTTGCTCCAAAACGGGACGAACCATCCCTCCTGATATTGAATTCAAACAAATATTTTCCTTTAAAGATGTAGTTCACCCTGGAAAAGAAAGATTGTAACGCCACTTCATAAGCACTGCCGGAAACATTGGGATTCAATACGCCGCCACCGTCAAACTCCTGTATGGAGTTAGAAGGGAACCCGGATACCTGGCCTTTGTTAACACTGCTCTTATTATATATCAGCGAGTGGCCAAGCAATACAGACAAGTCGTGATCGCGGTTGAACCGTTTGGAATACCGTAAAATGTTTTCATTTAATAGCCTGTAATCTAAATTGTTCCCTTTGGTAAGTGTGTTCACGAGATTTTGTCCCACCAGGTTACCAGCCCAATCGTATGTGGCACTGGTCGGTACAAAGTTGGATGTGTTACCAAAATTCAAATTAATGCTGCCGCTTGTTTCGAACGATAAAGACTTGGTGAAATCCACTTTAACGCCCAACCTGTCGGCCATGTTGATGTCATTACTGCGATAGTTGCCCAGGTAACCGGTGCGCAAGGGGTTGGTAACCGGGAAACTGAAGTTGACATTTTGATAGGAACCATCAACAATGCCATATTCTCCATTCGAATAATAAGCCGGCACGGTAGGGGAAGAACGCTGAAACTGGTTAATAATGCCTGTTTCCCCGGTAATGGCATCAGCACCCCCGGCAGGTCCTTTGAACGCACTCCAATACATATTGGTGACGTTTGATATATTCAGCCAGTCTTTGACCTGTGAGTTCAGGTTCAAGCTCAGGTTAAATCGTTCATTTTTAAATTTACCGCGTACGACTGCCTGCTGGTTTAAATAACCCAATGAAACCCGGTATGTCGTTTTATCATTGCCTCCGGAAAAAGAAAGAAAATGATTTTGCACCGGGGCCGTTCGGAGGATTTCTTTTGCCCAGTTTGTATTGGCATATTGGTCCGGGTTCGAACCATCTGCAATCGCCTGGATATCTGCGTCTGTATACCGTAATGGGGCATTGGCGCCATTGGCATTAATATCATGTTCATTTTTCAGTTTGGCATAATTCACTGCATCTAAATATTTAGGAACAACCGTTACTGATTGTAATCCTGTATAGGCATTGTAAATAACCTTCATCGATCCTTTCTTCCCTTTCTTGGTGGTCACAACGATGACACCATTCGCACCCCGGGCTCCGTAGATAGAACTGGCAGAAGCGTCTTTTAAAACAGATATACTTTCAATATCAGAAGGTGCCAGGTTATTAAAAGCTTCCAAACCGTCGTATTGAATATTATCAATTACCACTAATGGATTGGTGGAGCCAAACGTTCCCACCCCCCTGATGATGATGGACGAAGCATCTGCGCCGGGCAAACCACTTGACTGTGTGATCTGCACACCGGAAAACTTTCCATACATAAGCTGACCTGTGTTGGTGACAGGCTCATTAACCGCATCATCAAAGCGCACCGTTTCGGTCGACCCTGTCTGGTTAATTTTTTTCTGTGTGCCATACCCCACTACCACTACTTCGTCCAATGCGGCATCGGCAGCTGTAAGGGTTACATTTACCAGGGTTTTTCCGGAAATGGCCACTTCAGAGGAAACATATCCTACATGACTAAACTGCAAAGCTTTGACCCCTTTGTTTACCCTGATCTGGTACAGGCCATTTGCGTCGGTAACAACTCCTTTGGCCGGATTTCTGCTATCGGTGACAGATACCCCGGCTAATGGTGCTCCATCTTTGGAAGAAATCACTTTTCCCGTAATCACAGTATCCTGCGGGGAATTTTGCTGGGCACTTGCTGTGGTAAGCAGCAAGAATGCACAAACCAGTAAGAGTCCGAATGACCCCAGCCTGCTTTTAACTAACTGAAAAAAACTCATACGCATAAGTTTTGGATGGTATTTAATACGAAACTGTTTTATAAAAAAGCGCACAGCTTTTACAGTTCAATATTCAAAATTTAACGTGTAAAACAGTGGGGGTTTACCATTCAAATAAGAGGTAATAATTGTTCAAACAGATGAATTACAGCTAAAAAAACGCAATCCTGTATCAGCAAATACTCTCTATGCCTTTCTTTTCATGTACTCGGATGGTGTAACGCCAAATTGTTTCTGAAAGCTTTTTCGAAAATGCTTGAGATCATTAAACCCGGAACTGAACGCCGCCATACTGACCGTGTATTCTCCTGACTTAAGTAGCTGGGCACTTCGTTTCAATTTTATCGTCCGGATAAAGTCAGAACCCGACATCCCTGTCAGGGCTTTTAATTTCCTGTAAAAGGTGGAGCGGCTCATATTCAGCTTCACTGCCAGGTCATCTATCGAAAACTCGTCTTTTTCAATATTTTCTTCTACAAAATGAATGGCATTTTTAATAAACTCTTCATCAAAAGAAGTAACCTCCACTTCGCTGGGCTCCAGGTTTAACCGCCTGGCGAAGAGTTCCTTTAATTTTTTCCTTGACTGGATAAGGTTTTTTACATGCGAGGTAAGCAGGGCCGGCTTAAATGGTTTTCCAAGGTAAATATCAGCGCCCTGCTTTATGCCTTCTATATGTGAAATATCGTCGGACTTGGCTGTTAACAGAATAACAGGAATATGAGAGGTCCTGTTATCTTCTTTTAATGATTTGCATAACGCATACCCGTCCATCCCGGGCATCATTACATCGCTCACCACTAAGTCCGGGATTGTTTGAAAGGCCTTTTCCAGTCCTTCTTTACCATCTCTTGCAGCAATTACGTCACCGCTTTTACTTAACACCTTGCAGAGATACTGGTTGAGTTCTTCGTTATCTTCCACCACCAGCACAATCGGAAGTTCTGCCTGTTCATTGTCTGCTTCCTCTGCTAATTCTTCCGGCTGGTAATCCTCCATTTCGCCCGGCTCT
>DASTSN010000097.1:0-10916 GCA_035760665.1 Chitinophagaceae bacterium
TGGCAAGGTAAATGTCACGCGCTTTTCCCCGTTTAATTTACCGATTGCCTTTGCGGGATTGTAATAAGACAACCTGACCAGGTCTATCCAATATTGTCCCTCTCCTGCCAGCTCTATCCTTCTCTCATTATACAGGGTATCAATATCTATTTTAGTGGTTGGATCAATCCCGGCCCTTTCACGAACTTTGTTAAAATAAAGAAGCGCATCGCCGTCGGCACTTGAACCATTGTTGCCAAGTATGGCTTCCGCATAAATGAGGTAAACATCCGCCAGCCTTAGTAATGCATTGTGTTCTGTAGAAGAGGTCAGGTTCATCGTTGGCGCATTATTATCCTTGTTTGTACCGATAATGTGCTTCTTCAATCCGCAATCACCTGTAAATTTATATCCCCCGCCCGCTGCGTTCAGCTCCGGGTAATAATCACCATTGATCATAAAAGTAGCCTTACGCCTTACAGAATCCTTTGTGGTGTAGAGCTGGTACATATCTATAGTTGGGCGGATATTAAACCAACCGGCCGAGCCATTGGCTGATATTTCCGTACCACCCGGAGAATAGATCTGCAGCATATTTCCTTCCAGCCATCCCCCACCCGGAGCCCACTGCAATGCGAACAAGGACTCGGGATTGTCGTTAAACTGCGTTTTAAAAAGGTCGGCATAATTAGCTACCAGCGCCAGGCCGCTGTTCTTACACACATTGCCTGCGTATTTTCTTGCACTATCCAGGTAAGCCTGATCCCGGGTGCCGCCCTGCTGGTTTAACCCGGCTGCTGTTAAATAAACCTTACTTAGCATGCCCTGCGCCGACCACGTAGTTACCCTTCCGGCGGCATCGGCAGGCGGGAGGTTTTCTGCTGCAAAAGTCAGGTCATTAATAGCGAACTTAAATACATCCTCTGTTTTTATACGGTTGATCAATGGAGATAGGATCAGCTTACTGTTATCCTCAATAACCGGTACAGCCCCCCATAACACAGCCAGATTGTAATAGGCAAATCCACGTATAAAGCGGGCTTCAGCAATAGCAGCATTCTTGTCCCTGTCAGGAATTGTATTGGGCGCCTTTTGCGTGATGGCATTAATGGTAACATTACAGTGCGCAATAACATTATACATCCCTTTCCAGTTGGCGATCATGATGCCGTTTAAGCCGGTAACTGTAAAAGTGTTAAGCTGCACGGCATCTCCCCAGTAACCAACCGCCATGTTCCCGCTCAGCACATCGCCAACAGGTAAATAACAGTTATAATTCCAGTCGCCCCAGGGTGTGCCGGCATACAATGCAGCGGTGGCCAATCTAAGATCATTGGAAGTTTGATAAAAATTATCAGCGCTTATTTGCGACAAGGGCGGACGATCCAAAAAACTTTTGGAGCACCCTGTTATAGTTACTGCAGTTAACAGTAAAGCAATTATTTTGTCCAATATCGATCTCATAACTATTTATATTAAACAGATGAATATTTACTTACTCAATTTGATGTTGGCGCCAATGGTATACACCCGGGGCTGCGGATAGTACCCGCCGTCAATACCTGCGCTCAGCGGATCCCATGATCCGATCTCAGGGTCCATTCCCTTGTAGTTTGTAAGGATAAAGGCATTTGAAACATTGAAATAAACCCGCACATACTTAATACCGGCTTTCGCAATAAGCTTTTCAGGGAGGGTATATCCTAAAGAAATATTCTTACATCGCAAAAAAGTGCCGTTTTCCACAAACTTGTCAGAGTTCCTGTTATTATCATTGGTATTATCATTTCTGATTCCGGGGATCCTGGTATCGGGATTTGTTACCTGTATATTGTTAATATCGGTAGCAGATCCGTTCGGGTCAATCAAAGTCAGCTTTGCGTAGTTCATTAGCGCCCTGAGATACCCAAAACTTGTACCCGGGTATTCTCCGTTTACACGCAGCTGGTTATATACTTTATTGCCGGTGTTTGCGGTGAAGAATATATTCAGGTCAAAATTCTTATAAGAGAAGGTATTATTTAAACCAACCTGGTACTTAGGTATGGGAGAACCGAGGAATGTTTGATCATGTTCATTAATAACGCCATCACCATTAAAGTCTTTGAACTTCAGATCACCATACCAGATACTGCCACCGGCAGCGCCTACCGGCAGGGGCACCCCATTTTTAGTGGGTAATGCGTGGGTCTTAAAATCTTCTTTCGTTGCAAACACGCCTCCGTCAATAACATACCCGTAAAACTCGCCAATGGACCTGCCTACAACAGTTTTGCTGTACTGCCGGTCCAGTGAGGCGCCATCTGTATTGAGCTTCAGTACCTCATTAATATTGCGCGAAACGGTTACATCCGTTTTCCAGTTGAAATTTTTGCTTCTGATATTGGCCGAACTAATTCTAAAGTCAAAACCCTTATTATTAACTGTACCTACATTTACGTAGGGGGCATCCAGCGAGCCGGGTGCATAGCCGATTGCCGTACCGGAATACAATGGCAAAGGGATCTGTAATACAAGGCCATCGGTTCTCCGGTTATAAAAATCAACGGAGAAGTTTAATCTCCAGTTAAAAAACGCACCATCCAGCCCTATGTTCGCATATTTTGTTTTTTCCCATTGTACATAAGGATTGCCCACATTCTGGGTAAGCTGTGCAATGCCTGTGAGCCCGGTAGCTACCGTAGCCAGGGTTGAGGTATAAGCATAATCCCGGATATTCTGATTATTCGTTAAACCATAACCCAGGCGCAGCTTTAATTCATTAATATTTTTTACAGCCTGCAGAAATCCTTCATTATTTATCTTCCAGGCAAATGCTGCTGAGTAGGTATTCACCCAGCGGTTTTCAGGAGCGAACTTTGAAGATCCGTCTGCCCGGAGATTGGCGGTAAACAGGTATTTATCACTGATCCCGAGGTTTATACGGCCAAAGTATGATTCCTGGGCGCTTTGCCCCTTGCTGCCTGAATTGGTGGCGGTAGTAGGGTCCCCGCTGCTGATCACCTGCACACTGTTGGATGGAAAATTCGATCTTCCGGCAGAAGCACCTTCATTGGTGTTTAACTGCGCTTCGTGCCCCAGCAAAACATTTACATTGTATCTATCTTTAAACAGATGTGAATAGGTAAAATAGTTTCTTATGGTTGTAAATAAGCTTTGCGAAAAATTATAAGATGCGCTGTTAGTATTATTTTTTACCAGGCCAAAGGTATAGGAAGGATTAAACCGGTCTTCCGTTGCCATTGAAAAGCTTGCCGTTGCTTCATTTCTGAGGGTCAGATCTTTGGTAAAAGCAATTTCTGCATATAAATTACCAAAAAGCTGTTTCCTGTTTACCTGGTCTTTATTAATAAGGGCTATCGCATACGGGTTCACGGTGCTATTAACCCATCCATTCGGGTTGTAGGCGCCACCCCAGCTGCCATCCTCATTTTTTACAGCTATATCCGGCGTCTGACTTAATGCAGTATTAATTACATTTGAGCTGGTTGAATTCACATTTTCTTTGATACTAACAAGTTGCAGGCTGGTGCCGGTCTTTAGCCAATTGGTCGTTTTATTGTCAAGGTTCAATCTTAATGAGATCCTGCGGAAATCGGACCCCAGGGCAATACCTTCCTGGTTGAAATAAGAGCCGGACAGCAGGTATTGTGTTCTTGTATCTCCCCCACTGATCGTCAATGTATGGTTCGACATCGGTGCATTTCTAAAAAGCTCTTTCTGCCAGTCAGTTCCCTCGCCCAGATATTTTGGATTTACAAACTCCGGCCGCGTATCAAATCCCCAACCTAAACCTGTATTCCTTTCATTTATAAAAGCTGCATATTCCCTTAAGTTCATCACAGGCAGCTTTTTAGGTATTTGCTGATAACCTGTATACATATCATAGGAAATGCTTGGCGGGGCCACCTGCCCCCTCCTGGTTGTTATTACTATTACGCCATTTGTTGCCTGGGATCCATAAATGGCCGTTGCAGATGCGTCTTTCAATACATCAATGGATTCAATTTCAGAAGGATTGATACCAGCCACCGGATTTACACCGGCGCCCAATGTAGCTGTGCCACCAATAATGACGCCATCTATTACATACATAGGCGAACCTCCGGCAAAAGAAGACAAGCCCCGGATCTGAACAGATACCGCTCCACCTGGCTGGCCTGATATTTGTTGAGCCACCAGCCCGGGAACTTTGCCCTGCAAGGCCTGATCAAAAGTTACAGGTTGTGTTTTACGGATCTCATCACCGGAAACAGAAGATATGGCGCCGGTAACGTCCGGCCGTTTTATTTTGCCATACCCGATTACCACCACATCTCCCAGCTGTGAAACATTTTCAGCCAGTTTTACCCGAATGGAAGTGCTTTTACCAACAACTACCTCTTTTTTCAGGTAGCCTATCATTGTAATCACTAATACATCTCCTGTTGATGCTTCGATCGTAAACCTTCCCGCTTCATCGGTGATGGCAAAGCGGTTAGCGTTCTTTACGGTAACGGATGCTCCCGGAACCGGAGTAGCGTTACTTTGATTAATGATCGTACCACTTATCTTTATTGTTTGTGCAGAGAGGTTTGTGCTGAAAAGGGATCCCAAAATGATACCCGATAGCAGCAGTAGCCGCAAGCGAATCATTATGAACAAGGCATAGGCAGGCAGGCCAAGCTGCAGCAGTTGTAGTTTCATATACGTGGATTGAATATTATATAGTTATTGTTATGCTCTTTGAAACCCGGGCGTCAAATGATTCAAATAAGCTCATTACCACCCTGCGTTTTGTTTCAACACATTATTTGACAAAGTGATCTGAGTATATGGTATTTGCACCAGGCCCTTTGTTTCTATGATCTTTGATGCCAGAATGGTTTTTGTTGTATTCGCTCCGCCATTTTGAAGGGTCACTGATTCGGCAATGGCGGCTGCAGCAACATTTACACCCTGGCGAAGCAGATCCCAGTAATAATTATCCCACAGAACGCCATAATTTTTACTGGAAATCAAAAATGGAATGGCAACTTCGGTATTGTTCTGAAAGAAAGTAACCTGCTGCCCCCGGTAATTCATTATACCGTTCTGGTGCTGCCCCAATCCATACCACGCATCATCGCCCGTGGTCTGAAAGGTTTGCGTAAGGGTGTAATACCGTTTGCCGTCAAATACTGCGGATTGAAAGCTCCTTCCAAACGGCTGTTTTTCAGCCAGTATTTTTTTGCCGGTGAGATCCGTGAAAGTAACGGCCCCGGTTTTGCGGTCGATGGTAGCGATTAATTTGGGGGTCTTGAGCCTAAGGCTTTCTTCGGAAGGGATAACATTCCACGTAAGCCCGGGCTTTTTATGGTAAACAGTGACCAGGCTATTACCAGGGGCTATTTCTTTCCCGGGAGCTGCGATCACTCTTATAATATTATCCGCAATCACTTCCAGTTTAACAGCATGCGGTGAACCTGTAAGCAAAGGATCTGTAAAAAGTATTACGCCATCAGGAAGTGTGATATAGGCGGGGGGTACTGCCAATAAGTCATTCAAAAACGCGGAAGCCAACAGGCTAAACAGCAGCAATCTCAATTTCATATACGTGGATTAGACTGCTGTAAAGCTATTGCCTGGCTGTTTGAAAGCAGGCAGTTGAATGTTTCAAATTGGGGGGTTAAATGTTACAAATAGCTGATTTTCATCTTATTTTTTCGATAGCGCGGAGGCTTAATTATCTTTATTTCTACTATTTGCTATGTATTGTGAGGGCAGCATATTAAACTCTTCCTTGAAAAATTTGGAGAAGATCCTGGGATCATTGAATCCTACCTCGTATGCAATTTCGGCAATTGACATTCCGCTTTTATCTAATAATTGAGCCGCTCTTTTCAAACGGATCGAACGGATAAACTCTAACGGCGACCTGCCGGTAAGTGAAACGATCTTTCTATAAAAGGTAACACGGCTCATGCACATTTCACGGCTGAGGTCTTCTACTGAAAACCCCGGGTTATCTATTTGCTTTTCAACGGCTTCCAATGCCTGCTTCAGGAATTTTTCGTCTACAGGGGTTATGGTAACCTCCCCGGGATTTACCTCAATCTGCTTCTGGAACCTCTTTTGCAATAATTTTTGCTGCGCCAGCAGGTTATTGATGCGGGAAGCCAGTATCTCAAAGGTGAAAGGTTTGGTAATGTAATCGTTCACGCCTGCTTTCAAGCCCTCCAGCTGTTTTTCCTCACTTCCCATAGCGGTAAGCAAAACAATGGGAATATGGGCAGTGAGCGTTTCGGTTTTAATTTTTTTTGCCAGCTCAACCCCGTCCATTAAAGGCATCATAATGTCGCTGACCACCAGGTCAGGGTTTAACAGCTTTATTTTCTCCCAACCTTCTTTTCCGTTTGTAGCTTCTTCTATACGATATTGTCCTTTCAGGTTGTCCTTTAAATAAAAGCGCAGGTCTTCATTGTCTTCCACTATGAGTATGATTTTCCTCTTATCGCCCTTTTTACTTTCCTCAAATACTAATGGTTCTGCATCTTCTACCGGTAAAGGGGTGGTTACAGCACGGGCCGAAGGTTCGTAAATTTTCTTTGCAGGAAGCAGCACGGTAAAACAGGTGCCCTGATCCGGTTCGCTTTTTACTGTGATGATCCCGTTATGTAATTTTACAAATTCCTTTGTGATGGCCAGGCCAATGCCGGTTCCCTGGTTTACCATGCTTTCGGGGACCTCTGTTTGAAAGAACCGTTCGAATATTTTTTCATGCTGGCTGGCCGGGATCCCGATACCGGTATCTTTTACCTCAATGGCAAGCGTTCCATCACCTTCCTTATTTACCGGCGGCTGATAGATAAGGTTAATGCCCACCGCGCCGTTATCATGCGTATATTTAAAAGCGTTGGAAAGCAGGTTAAACAGGATCTTTTCAATTTTGTCCTTGTCAAAATAAATCTCCAGGCTATCAATGTTAGTGGCGAATGAAAACCGGATCTTTTTCTTTTCCGCAATATCCGCAAATGAGCGGCTGGTTTCTTCGCAAAACCGGATAATGTCGCCTATGGAAGGATGTAATCTTACTTCCTGCACTTCCATCTTCCTGAAATCCAGCAGCTGGTTTATCAGGTTCAACAAGCGCTTTGCGTTACGCTGTACCAGGTTTAGCTGCTTTACCTGCTCTTCATCCGTAGTGTGCCTGATGATCTTGTCCAAGGGAGCAATGATGAGGCTTAATGGCGTACGGAACTCATGGCTTACATTAGTAAAGAATTTTGTCTTTAACTGTTCCAGCGCATGCGCCCTTTCCGCCTCTCTGCGTTGTTGCTGCACTTCAAAGCGCATGTGTATGCGGTCTAAAGTAACACGCCGGGCAAGTAAAAACAATCCTGCAGCAATCAATATATAAATAATATAGGCAAGGGGAGTTCGCCAGAATGGCGGCTCAATATTGATCTGCAAAGCTTTAACAGGACTCCAGGAACCATCCCGGTCTAAAACTTTTACTTTAAAAACATAATGACCGGGATTAAGGTTGGTATAAGTAACCCTTCTTTGACTGCCATCGGTATAAAACCAGTCCGTATTAAACCCGTCCAGCATGTATGCATACTTTTCATAAGTATTGCCACCAAAATCAAGTGAAGCAAATTCAATAGAGAAAACGTTCTCCTTATGTTTCAGGTCAATATGCTGCAGCTTTGACAAAGATTGTGGCAGCAGGATCCTGTTATTGATCTGCTCACCTGGCGCCACATATTTATTTAAGATCTGCAGGCTGGTAAAAACAATTTCAGGATGATAAGCCGGCTTTCTTATGTTATCCGGATCAATGATATTGAAGCCAAAAGGACCGCCAAAGATCAATTCACCTGCCCGTGTTTTGAGTGCTGCATTGTCATTAAATTCACGGTTCTGCAGATTATTTGTTTCATCATAGTTAATAACAGAGAAAGTAAGTCCGCTATTATTTTGTTTTGGAATGACATTACACAAGCCATTCGGCGTGGAAAGCCAGAATGTCTGGTGATCATCTTCAAGAATATCCAGGATCATGTTATCGGGCAAACCATCTGAGGTAGTGAAGGTTTGAAATTTTTTCGTTTGTTCATTAAACAAATTCAAACCTTCCAAAGTGCCCAGCCAGATCCGGCCCTTACTGTCTTCCAGAATACAGGAAACAATATCGCTGCTTAAACTACTTTTGTCATTTGTATGCTGATAAAAGACCGGAACGCTTTTATTCTTTTCAAAAACAGCTACTCCAGCATTTGTCCCGATCCACAAATTGCCCTTTCTGTCCTGCAGGACGTTGAAAACATAATCGGAAATTGCAGCCCCTGCCCTGCCTTTGTAATGGTCAAACTTGTTTGTACTCCTGTTAAAACGATTCAGGCCGCCGCCCAAAGTACCTATCCATAAATTCTGGTCCCGGTCCTCAAATATTTCCCAAACCTTGTCGTCCCCCAAGCTGAAAGAATCACGGTCATCATGCCGGTAATGCGTAAACTTCTTGCCGTCGAAATTGTCAAGACCGCCCATGTATGTTCCAATCCAGAGTATTCCTGTATGATCGATCCACAAACTTACAACTACATTTGCTGCCAGGCTGTTTTGATTGTTTGGATCGTGCAGATATTGTTTGAAAGTATTATTCTTCCTGTCAAAATAAATGAGTCCTCCGCCATTGGTCCCGATCCATATATTACCAGCCCCGTCTTCAACAAACCGGTTTACATCGTCGTATTGAAGGCTCTTTCCATCCATTTCCTGGTGATGATAATATGGAAATTGTACGATGCTGCTGTTTAAGTAATTTACCCCCTGCTTATATGTTCCCAGCCAGATAATTCCATTATCATCTTTATAGATAGTGGTGATACTGTTTTGGCTCAGGCTTTTGGGGTCCTTTGGATCATTGAGCAGGTAACTGGTTTGAAAGCTGTTTTTTTTATCGATCAGGGTTACTCCGCCATGGTCCGTTCCTACCCAGATCAAACCATTATTATCCTGGATGATCTGGCTTACTACTTCTGAGCTCAGCCTGGATGGAGCGGAATTTTTATTAAACTGCTTGATCGTATTATCCTGCGGATGAAAAAGAAAGACCCCGTAGGTATAACACCAGATCCAAACATCTCCGTCACTGTCTATAAAAAGGCTGTTCGCATTCTTCCCTTTATGCCGTTCCTGTAAAACGGTGCTGGAGAACATAATTTTATCGGATTTAATGTCATATTCCTGCAAAAATCCATTTTCATAAACGATCCATAACTTCCCGTCTTTTGTTTCGCCAATGGAAGTGATCTTTTCCACGGGGTGCAAGGCATCCTGGTGCCTGAACGGTTTTACTCTTTTATCAGCAGCTGAATATAAATATAATCCTATATCATTGTAAAGAAACCAATATCTGCCAGCATTCCCTTTTACAATAGCCGCAATTAATCCCGGAGGTAAGCCAAGGAGCCGTAAATAGTTAAAATAGTCTGCATCAAACTTCTCTGTATCTGGATTATAAATGCAGGCACCTCCTCTTGTAGACACCCACATCTTCCTGTCAGGAAGCTCATAAAGCGATAGCACATTATTGTCCTTCAGCGAAGTGCTGTCATTGTGATTTTTACGGAATACGCGGCATGAGTAGCGGTCATAACGGTTAAGGCCAGACATTGTGCCAAACCACAAAAAGCCGTCAGAATCCTTTAACACGGCATTCACCTGGTTGTGTGAAAGCCCGCTGTGCATATCAAGTTTGGAGAAATTATAACGGTCACCCTGGGCAAAAACCCAACCCGGCAGCAGCAAAAAAACAACTCCAATAAAAACCAATCTAAGATAATGCAAAGCAGATTGTGTCATTTTACGTTTCATTGTTCAAAAATCCCATCATAGGAAAGGAATGATACCAGCCCCGTTTATAGCTGTAGATTCAGCTGGGCTCCAAATATAATTGATAACCGGGAAATAATGAGCCTGCAGCTCCCCAGCGGTGCCAGATGACACCGAAAACCAATGGTTTGGTTGTTTAGTAACAGAGAATACCCCGGGGCAGGAGCATTTAAGTAATTCTATTCAGGATAAGTCATAATACGCCTGGGATAGCAATGAATAGTGACGCTTTCTAAGGGTAGCTGTGTGAAGTAACCTGGTATTGCGTTAGCAGGATAACCGCTCTATCAACAGCAGCGATAGGGAACACAATTGATATCAAATTGTATATCCTGCATGCGTAGCTCTTTTTCAAATTATCCAGGAACCAAGTGGTGAACGTACTATTGATCCCGATCTTAACTGAAAAAATAAAGAACAGGACAACCAGCGGGCAATGGATTACGATGACAGGTGGATGATGGTGATTGGAAATATTAAAAGAAAGGGACTACAGTAATGAAGATACGGGGGTATTAATCCTATTATTTCAGCCGGTTTAAAAAGTTTTTGATTTGGAGGGTACTGGAAACAAAAAAGCACTTACAATAATATGTAAGTGCTTGATTTTGTTCGTCGGGACGACTAGATTCGAACTAGCGACCCCTTGCACCCCATGCAAGTGCGCTACCGGGCTGCGCTACGTCCCGAACTTCCGGGGCGGCAAATGTAAGATTTAATCGGCAAAACCCGAAGGGCTTCTTTTACACTTAACCTATTGACTCGCAAATTTTAACCCTCCCTTATATCCATTTGTTTCTATACGTTCAAAAATCCCATTGTTGTACCTTTAAAATAAAAAATGGATAACAAAGGGCTCCTTTTTATCCCCGATATCAGTGGCTTCACTCGCTTCGTTCACGAGTCTGAGATCGAACACAGCCGCATACTCATACAGGAGCTGCTTGAAGTGATCATCAATGCCAACCAGGCCGGTCTCGAGATATCGGAAATAGAAGGCGATGCCATTCTTTTTTACCGGTACGGGAACCCTCCATCCCTTGAAGAAATTTACCGCCAGGTAGAAAAAATGTTCTGCT
>DASTSN010000098.1:0-3844 GCA_035760665.1 Chitinophagaceae bacterium
AGGTCATCGAAGTTGATGGGCTTGGTAAGAAAGTCAAACGCACCACGGTTCATGGCGGTACGAATGTTTTCCATATCGCCATATGCCGAAACAATCACTGCTTTGATCAGCGGATTTTGTTCATTCAGTTTACTCAGGAGTGTAAGCCCGTCCATCTCCGGCATATTGATGTCGCTTAACACCAGGTCAACATCCGGGTTGTCCCGCAATTTGGAGAGTGCATCTTTGCCATTCACCGCAAAAACAAATTCGTATTGTTTTTCCCGAATTTTTTGCCGGAATTTTTGCTTGATTAGTATCTCCAGGTCCACTTCATCATCGGCCACGAGTATCTTCGCCATTAGTTTGTAATTTTTAATTTTTCTTTCAACTGGTTAAAATCAATCGGCTTTGTCAGGAAATCGTCTGCACCAAGCCGCATTGCCTGGTTGTAATTATCCGGGTCGCCGTAGGCCGTAATCATCATGACAATGGGCGGCGGATTTTCATAACGGGTTTTAATTTCCTGTAATAGTTCCAGCCCGCTCATACCTGGCATGTTAATGTCAGATAAAATCAATACTGCTTCATGATTGTGCCGTTGTAAATATCCCAGCGCTTCTTCACCGGAATTGGCAAATGCAAACTCGGTAATACCGTTCCTGATTTCTTTTCGAAAGCGCTGTTCAAATAACAACTGCATGTCTTTTTCATCATCCACTACTAAAATTTTCATCTGTCAATAGTTTATCTATAAATTATTTTATAATTATTCGCCTGTCAGTCTGCCGGTAATTTTATAATAAAGGTTGTGCCCTCTCCTTCTTTTGATTCCAGCAACAATTCTCCATTGTGCCCCTTGTTGACAATATCGTAGCTCAGCGATAAGCCAAGTCCTGTCCCCTCACCCGTTGGCTTGGTGGTAAAGAAAGGCTGAAAAATTTTATCTCTTACCGATTGTGGAATACCTGTACCGTTATCTATCACACGTATCTCCACAATATTGCCCCGGTTGCCGGTAGCAGTGGCGTTGGATGTTTTTATAATCACCGTTGGTTCATACCCTGGTACATGTTGCTTTTGCCGGGCATTTACCGCGTAAAACGCATTGTTAATTAAATTCAATATAACCCGGCCAATATCCTGCGGGATGATACGGATGACCCCGAGGCTTTGATCAAAATCCGTTTCAAATTTTGCATTAAATGTCTTGTCTTTTGCCCGCAGACCATGATAGCTGAGGCGCAGGTATTCATCACAAAGTGCATTGATATCTGTCGGCTCTTTTTGTCCGCTGCTGGTGCGGGAGTGTTGCAGCATCCCCTTCACGATAGCATCGGCACGTTTTCCATGAAAGAGAATCTTATCAAGATTTTGTTTTACTTCCTCCGCAATCGCTATGGCTTCGTTATAGTCGCCTTTTTCTAGTTCCGCTTTCATTTCTTCCAGCAGTTCGCCGCTCACATCAGAGAAATTATTGACAAAATTGAGAGGGTTTTGAATTTCATGAGCAATGCCGGCGGTCAGTTCACCCAGCGATGCCATTTTCTCTGATTGAATCAACTGTGCCTGGGTGGCTTTTAAATCATCCAGCGCATGCTGCAACTCTTCTTTTTGCCGGGTGATTTCTGCTGTACGTTCATTGACCAGTATTTCCAGTTCTGTTTTCCTGGCTGCCACGATCCGGGCTTCCCGTTCCTCCTCTTCCCGTATCTTTCGTTCCTTTTCCAGTGCCTTTTGCTGGCGGCGAAAAATAATCCAGAGGGTGACCAGCCAGATGATTGCAAACGGGAACGCATAGTCGAGGTAATTGGCAAGTTTATCGGCAAACTTATTGGGCCAAACTTTCAAAATATCCTGTAAAAATGAAATCAGTACCAGGGGTAAAACAGCCAGTGCGATACTCCGGTCGTTTTTAAATTCAGGATTACGCAGTAATACAATGATCAGCAGCAGCACCAGCACATGCCAAATCCACATGGTAATAGAGGAAATTCGCAGTACTTCCTGCAAAACCAGCAGGATAACGATCGCGTAGGCCGTGCTGTTGAACATCCGGAACCAATATGAACCCGGGGCCTTCACTTTCAGTGTTTTTCTGAAATGCAGTACCAGGAATAAAGCTACAAATGCATCTAACATAGTGATTATTCAAATACGGTTATACAGCCGTTTATTAGGGGTTCAAATTATGGAATTCCCCTGACAATTCACCGGTTGTTTTACCTGCAAAACACAACTATTATTTATGCTGCCGAAACAGCCATTCGATCATTAATGGATCGCTGTAGGCACCCAGCCAGGAAAAGTGGCCAACCTCCGGGTATTGGGTAAACCCGGGATGGGCGCCTGCCCTTGTTAATGCTTCGAACATTTGCGCGGCGTAGGCAGGATTCACGGCAGGATCTTCCGCACCCTGGTAAATCCAGATGGGCACATGCGCAATAGCGGCTGCCCTTGACGTATCTCCGGCACCACACACCGGTACGGCTGCGGCAAATAACTGCGGGTACCGCTCCAGCGCATCATAAGTGCCATAACCACCCATCGAGAGCCCGGTGATATAAATGCGGTTTGTATCCACCGGCATGGTACTCATCAACTGGTGAATAAGCCCGATCAGCAATTCCATCGGTTTGCTGGGCTGCGGCTGTAGTTTCATATCATTGCGGGAAATATTAGACCAGGTCATTTTTTCCGGGCATTGCGGAGCAATTACCAGTGCAGGATGCAGCAGCATGTTCTGATCAGTGGCAAAATTCTGCACACCCCACTTTAGTTGCGCTTCGTTATCACTGCCCCGCTCACCAGATCCGTGCAGGAAAATCACCAGCGGGTATTTTCGGTTGTTGTTCGCATCCGGGAAAAGCATGCGGTAGTTCAGCGAATCCCCTTTTGAAATATACTTGTTGTAACTAAACCGTGAAGCCTGTGCTGTAACATTGTGAGAAATAAGCAGAACACTACAGGCTGTAAGAAAAATGATCGATTTCATATTGCAGCTATTTTAAGATGAAAAAGTGATGATTCATGATGATCCTTTCCTCCGTTCTCTCTCCTGCCTTACTGTCCACGTTTAAAGCTCCCCCATGCGCTTTCTCAGTTTCCTAACTCGTCGGAATCACAGATTGCCACGGATTAAAAGATTTCACAGATTTTTCTTCTCCGTGTAATCAGTGTAATCCTTCTAATCCTTGATTCAGACAGGTAATAATCATAAACGACGTTCTCTTCCCTGCCTTGCTTTCCACGTTTAAAGTTCCCCCATGCGCTTTCTCACTTTCCTAACTCGTCGGAATCACGGATTACCATGGATGTGAGGATTTCATGGATTTTTCTTTTCCGTGTAATCAGTGTAATCCTTCTAATCCGTGATTCAGACAGGTAATTGAATCATAAACGCCGTTCCCTCCCCTTCCTTGCTTTCCACGTTTATCTCTCCTCCATGTGCTTTAATGATATCATAACTCAAACTTAATCCTAATCCTGTTCCACTGCCGGTTGGTTTAGTGGTAAAGAACGGCTGAAAGATTTTTTCTTTGATAGCTTCGGGGATACCGTTGCCGTTGTCATTTACTGAGATAACAACATGTCCGTTTTGTTTTATTGTATTGACGGTAACAGTTGGTTCATACCCAGCTATATTTTGTTTGGCTTTTTCATTCACTGCATAAAACGCATTGTTGATCAGATTCAAAATTACGCGGCCGATTTCCTGCGGCACAATATTTATTTTTCCTATACTCTTATCAAAATCCGTTTCAAACGTTGCATTGAAAGATTTATCCTTTGCCCGGAGACCATGATAACTTAACCGCAAGTATTCATCACATAAACCGTTGATATCCGTTAACTCCTTCTGCCC
>DASTSN010000099.1:0-18215 GCA_035760665.1 Chitinophagaceae bacterium
GCCTGCATCCATTTGCCTGATTGTTTTAAGCTCCATCACAGCCAGGCAGTTTTTTAGTACAGGAAACCCATTCCAGGTTATCAACTCGTGTTTGTTCTCCAGCTTTTTTATTTTATCGACGTGCTTCCCGCTGGTTTTTCCCAGCAAACGAACCAGTGAATACTGGCAAGCCGATAATACCTGCAATACAAAATGATCTTTGGACTGAAGATTTTGAAATGTTTTTGTGTTGTGATAAACAGCTACCATTATGCGCTTGGGTTGCATGCTTACAGCCGAAACGTAGGTGCAAATGTTCATATTAAAATGCCCGTAATCATCACTGCTGCAAATAGAATAAACGGGCAGGCTGATGCGGTTCCATGGTTTTTTTCGTAAACTCATCTGGAGAGATTTTGCAGGTATTCAGTGGCGGTTTCAAAATGCTGTTTTCGTTTGTCAGCCGTCATTTTATCCAGGGTGTTTACCAGCATTTTCATTCTCGGTGATTGTTCAAAAAAGGAGCGGTTATCATGGATAAAAAGCCAAAACAATCCATCCCAGATTTGTTGCCAGGCACCTTTTTCCCAGTTTCCCATTTTCATCAGGTAACTGCTGCCGCTGATATAGGGCTTTGTTGTCATCAGGCCGCCATCAGCAAACTGACTCATGCCGTATATGTTCGGTACCATCACCCAGTCGTAGCTGTCGATGAACATTTCCATAAACCAACGGTACACCTCGTGCGGATTAAACCGGCACAGCAACATAAAGTTTCCCAGTACCATTAACCTTTCGATGTGATGACAATAGCCGGTTTCCAGTATTCTTTTGATAACGATATCGACTGGCGCAATGCCTGTATCACCCGTCCAGAACGAAGCGGGTATTTTTTTATCATGCTGCCAGAAATTTAGCGTACGCTGTTTACGGCTCTCCCGTTCGTATAAAATTCGCATAAACTCCCGCCAGCCTATAATTTGCCGGATAAAACCTTCCAGGGAATTCAGGGGAATGTTTTCTTTTTTTGCAAAAGCCATTGTTTTCGTAATAACGTCTGTGGGTGTGAGCAGACCGATATTTAACATAGGTGTTAAAACTGCATGAAACAGGTAGCTGTGATCAATTTTCATGGCATCCTCATAGATTCCAAATTTTGCGAACCGCTGTTCTAAAAAATTACTGAGCCATTCCTCTGCCTCGTTAAAATTTACAGGATAAAAACCATGTTGAGAATAAAGCGGAGAATCGATACAACCAGGATTGCCGGGGAAATTTTTTCCTACATATTCTTTTGCTTCTAAAACATATGTATTTGCTTGCGGAAAACCAATGGCCGGAATTGTTTCTGTGGTGGGAATCTTTTTACGGTTATCGGTATCAAAGGTCCATTTTCCGCCAGCGGGTTTATAATGCGAGTCAACTAAGATATTTCGCTGCTTACGCTGCCAGATATAAAAATCGGTTTGAAAATAATGTTTCCTGTTATGGAAAAAATGGTCTGCTTCTTCCAGTGTGTTTAAAAATCCGGGAGTCTGGTATTCTGTCATTGCGATGCCTGCAACGGCAGCGGTCTCAACAAGCCGGCGGCGAAGCCAGTCGTCGTAGACATCGGTATAATGAATTTCTTTCGTATTGTTTTGTGCAAGATGTTCCACCAGCCGGCGAATGTCTGATAAGTTACTGGTGGCTTCAATATAAACTGTTATAAATCCGGATTGAAGCAGGTAGTCTTCGTACTGCTTCATACTGGCCCTGTGTAGAACCAGTTTTTGCTTGTGAAAATAATAGTGTTTAAAAAACAGTAATTCTTCCACCAGGTATACAATTCTTCCGGCCGAAACGGCAGGATTTTTTTTAAATAACTGGTGGGGGAAAATAACAGTTGCAGCTTGCATAGATGCCTGGTAAAACAACTGAATAGCCCGGATGGTTTAGAAAAAGCGACTTATCGTATTTACCGGCTAATAAACAGGGGTTCTCTCTTACATGTTGACAGATTCAGCTATTTTTGCAGCTACTTTATTTACGCCGTATGGATAACCCTCAGCCCGTTATATCGTTTGATAATACAGAGTTTGCATTTGAACATAAGTCCGACCAGCAATTGAAAAAAGCACATTTTCTTTTTTCCTTAATGGACAAGCCCTGGCTGGTGAAGGCCGGGGTAAAACTTACCCCGCTTGCCATAAAGGCCGGCTTACCGGTGAAAGGGCTGATCAGGAAAACGATTTTTGAACAGTTTGTTGGCGGTGAAACGTTGGGTGAGACCGCGACTGTGGCAAAAAAACTGGGTGATTATCATGTGCAGGTGATCCTGGACTACGGCGTGGAAGGGAAGGAGGGGGAAGAAAATTTTGATCATGCCTGCGATGAGTTTATTCGGGTTATTGATTATGCAGCTACCCAGCCTAATATTCCGTTTATGAGTGTAAAGGTGACCGGTTTTGCCCGGTTTGCATTACTGGAAAAAATGGATGGGTTAATGGAACGAGCTGGTGGATCACTGATGAAAAGATACCTGAAAGCCGTGGAAGATTTAGCCAGCGATGAACGGGAGGAATGGCACCGCATACGTCATCGCATGATGCGGGTTTGTGAAAGAGCTGCTGAAAAAAATATAGGGGTATTGGTGGATGCTGAGGAAAGTTGGGTGCATGATCCCGTTGATGCATTAACCATATTAATGATGGATACTTTCAATAAAAGGAAAGCAGTTGTCTACAACACTCTTCAGCACTACCGGCATGACCGGCTGAGCTTTTTGAAAGATTCCTATGAAGCTGCGGTGGAAAGAAATTTTATACTGGGTGCAAAATTAGTGAGAGGTGCCTATATGGAAAAAGAACGCCGCAGAGCCGAAGAGAAGGGGTATCCTTCGCCCATACAGCCGGATAAGGAAAGCACAGACAAAGACTATAATGCTGGTGTACGATTTTGTGTTGATCATCTCGATCGTATCAGCCTGATCGTGGCTTCGCATAACGAATACAGTAATTTGTTTGCAACAAAACTTTTACAGCAAAAAGGGTTATCACTGAATCATCCGCATGTGCATTTCAGCCAGTTGTATGGCATGAGTGATAATATCACATTTAACCTGGCACATGCAGGTTGTAGTGTCAGCAAATACCTTCCTTTCGGGCCGATTAAAGATGTTATACCTTACCTCATGCGAAGGGCCCAGGAAAATACGTCGGTAAAAGGACAAACGGGCAGGGAATTAAGCCTGATCAAAAAGGAACTGCAGCGGAGAGGGCTTAAAGGCTGAAAAACCGTTTCGTTTTTGATAAGCGCTTCAAGGTTATCCGATGGCTTCTTTTTCAATGTTCCTTAATTCGCCAAGCCGCAGCATGCATAAATCAAACATGTTTTTGGGAATACCAATCTCCATACTGCAAAACAACTGCATCTCCTGCTGTAAGATGCTGCAATTGTATTGCCTGACGATTGTCATGATATCATTCATTTGAGTGTAGTCGAACTGAAGACGGTAGCGGACTTCAATTTGTTTTTGTACGATGGGAGTCGTTTGCAGGGCCAGCGCGGCTGCACTTTTATATGCATTAATCAGACCTGGTACACCCAGCAACGTACCGCCGAAATACCGAACAACAATGACCAGGGTATTAGTGAGTTGCTTGCTGTCGATTTGCCCCAATATCGGTCGGCCTGCTGTTCCGGAAGGTTCCCCATCATCGCTGGCGCGAAATGTGTTGCCATCCGTACCAAGGCGGTAGGCAAAACAATGATGTGTGGCTTTCGGGTGTTCTTTTTTTATGCCTGCCAGGATTTCTTTAAACTCGTTTACGTCAGCTACCGGGAAAGCATAACCAATGAAACGACTTCCGCGGTCCCTGAATTCAGCCTGTGATGGTTTTATTATCGTATTATAGGTATCCTGGTTCATATTGGTCAATGATTTCTTAACGGACAGGCCTCAATGTTGTTATCGTGTCGTTTTGCAGCTGTTGCTTATTAACGATAAATACATTTTTTTTCCAAGCAGGGGCAGCCGTACCGGCAGGAATAATCAATTCAGTATTTGTTATGATGCGGGCTTCATCCCACAGGTTTGCATCAATCAATGATTGTAATAAAATAGCTCCGCCTTCGACCAGTACACTTTGAACGTTTAACAAGTAAAGAGCCTGTACCACCTGTTGAATCAGCGGTTTTCCTGCTTCAAGTTGGTAATACGTCAGGTTTTCCGTTTGTTCGTGACGCAGATGGTTAAATACGATCGTGGGTTGTTCCCGGTTGAAAATGTTAAGCGAGGTGGGTAACTGTAATTTTTTATCTATGACCAGCCTAACCGGTGAAGGACCTGTCCAGAATCTATTTGTCAGCTCCGGGTTATCGGCCAGCGCTGTATTGGTGCCAACGAGTATGGCAGATTCTTCACTCCGCCATTTGTGAACCAGCCGGTTGCTGTATTCGTTACTAATGAATAACCTGTCTGTATTGGCGTTGCTTATTTTCCCATTAGCTGTCTGGGCCCATTTTAAAATAATATAAGGACGCTGCAGCGTATGAAAAGTAAAGAAACGCCTGTTTAGTTCTTCAGCTTTCTTTTCCAGCACGCCAGTTACTACTTCAACACCTGCCATTTTCAGTTTTTCAATTCCCCTGCCATTCACTTCTTTGAAGGGATCCCGGCAAGCGATCACCACTTTTGGTATTTTTTGCTGAATGATGAGGTCAGTGCAGGGCGGTGTTTTCCCAACATGTGCACAGGGCTCCAGGGAGACATATAGTGTTGCGGATGGAATTACATGCCTGTCTGCTTCTTTTACAGCTGCTATACAATTTACTTCGGCATGTGCCTGCCCGTATTGCTGGTGATATCCCTCGCCAATGATGCGATCCTGGTACACGAGCACGGCTCCCACCATTGGGTTCGGCGCGACATATCCTGCGCCGTATTTCGCCAGCTCAAGGCACCGTTCCATATATTGTTCGGCTGCTGTCATAAACAAGCTGCAATATACGCTTTCAGCCTGCTTCGGCGATGACCGATAGTTGTATCTCAAATCGTAAGTTTGCTTATGACGATACACGAAGCTTCTTTAAAACTGCGGTACCAATTAATGGAAAGGTACGACACGGCGGAAGCGAGGAATATTACAGATTGGGTTTTGGAACATGTGACCGGCTGGAGCCGTATAGACAGGATAATCAATAAGCAGCTGAAACTGTCAGCCTCACAGGAGGCGGATCTTGAAAAAATTACCGGTCGTTTAATGCAGCATGAACCGGTTCAGTACGTTTTAAATGAAGCTTGGTTTTGCGGCATGAAGTTTTTTGTTAATCACAATGTGCTGATTCCGCGACCTGAGACCGAAGAGTTGGTGCATTGGATTTTACAGGATTTTCCGCCGGGTGCCCAGGGATTAAAAATACTGGACATTGGTACCGGCAGCGGATGTATACCAATTACTTTAAAAACAAAATTAAAAGCCGCCGAATTGTGGAGTTGCGATGTGAGTGAAAATGCTTTGCAGGTGGCAAAGCAAAATGCAGCGAACCTGCAGGCGGATATCAGGTTTTTGTTACTTGATTTTCTCGATCAATCAGGCTGGTATCCATTACCCGTATTTGACATCATCGTCAGTAACCCACCTTACGTTCCCGAAAGCGATCAGCAATCCATGCAGCCCAATGTGCTGAATTTTGAGCCGCATACCGCTTTGTTTGTTCCCGACAATGATTCGCTTGTGTTTTATAAAGCCATTATCGATTTTGCAGTAACGCATTTAAAAGCAGGCGGTGCAGTATATGCAGAGATACATGAAAATCTTGGCGCCGGTACAAGCCGTCTTTTCGAGGCTGCAGGTTTTTCTGTGCAATTGAAAAAAGATATGCAGGGGAAAGATAGAATGATTAAAGCAGTAAGCCCGGCAACCTGAAAGCCGGACGAATTTATTTTACATTGGCTACCACTTTGGCGCCGGCACGTTTTGCAGCCTGCATAATGCGAAACACTTCGCCGTAATAGGAAATAGTATCAGCATTTACAACCACTGATGGTGTATCAAGCGGTGATTTACGTATGCGTTCCACTTCGGCTTTTAAAATGGTATCAATGTTCGTCATATCAATCTGCTTTTGGCCGAGATAAATTTTTTGATCTTTATCAATTGATACAACGATATTCTGCTTGGCTTTCGTGTCTTTGGTTCCATGCGGATTGTTCACTTTTACGACGTTCGGGTTAGCCAGCGTAGACGTGATCAAAAAGAACATCAGCAGAATGAAAATAATATCATTCAGCGAATCGGTAAATACTTCTATTTCCCCTTTATGTTTTTTTCTAAACTTCATGTGGTGCTTCGTTTAGCGGGTAGGTTCCTGTAATACGTCGAGGAAATCAGCAGCTGAGGCTTCCATTTTGTTAGCGGTTTTGTCAATCTGGGCATTCAGGTAGTTGTACCCAAGAAACGCCAGCAAACCAATAATCAATCCGGTAATGGAGGTAATCAGTTTTGTATAGATACCCTGGGAAATAGTGCCGAGTTCCAATTCATTTGCACGGTAGATTTCAGAAAACAACTGCATCAGGCCTACCAGCGTTCCTACAAAACCAAAGATGGGTGCACCGCGGGAAATCACAGATAAAACACCCATATTTTTTTCCAGCTTGTACATTTCCAGTTGTCCTACATTATCCATGCTTTTTTCTATTGTATCGATGGGTTTACCAATGCGCTGGATGCCCTTGTCGATAATACGAGCTACCGGGTTGCTGGTATTTTTTGCAAAGCTCCTGGCAGCTGTGATATTTCCCGAAACGATATGGTCGCGGATAATATTCATGAAGTTCTGGTCGATGCGGGAAGCATTGCGAATAGCAATATAGCGTTCTACAAAAACGTATACTGACAACAGGAGCATGATTCCGAGCGGTATCATTACCCAACCGCCCATTTTTAATAATTCAAAAAAACTGAGGCTGCCGTCTCCGTTGGAGTCGCCGACTGTCACGGTATGGATTACCCTGTTGGCTGTATCAACAATCTGTAGCAGGTCAATCATAGTTATGTATACTTTATGTGCGTAAATGTACTGTTTCGTGAGAAATAACGCTGGAGCGTTTCCTGTGTTTTTATCAACACGATGTGAATGAACGAAAAAAAAAGATGCCAGCGTATACCTGGCATCCGGGTTTATGCTTATTTAACAAAATTTAAATCAAATGTGGCAACAACAGAAAGCGTGAGTAAAATTATGAATGATGTGTAGGGTGGGACAATCGTTTACGAAGCGTTTGTACCTGCCTGTTTTACCATCAGTGCCTGTATTTGTTTCATGGTCGCTTCCATGCCTTCTGCGCTTCCGTCAAGGAAGATGACATTTCCCTTCCCGTACTCAGCAAAATTCTTAATCGCTTCTGTCCACATACTGAAAAGAATTACGTTGGTATCCAGGTTAGCCTGCTTCATTTGTTCGGCGGCTTCCGTCATGCCTTTCGCCACTTCCTGGCGAAAGAGTGCCACGCCCTGGCCGCGTAACCGGGCTGCTTCTTTTTCCGCTTCAGCAGATATTTTAATGGCGTTTCCTTCTGCCTCGGCTGATTTTGTTTTGGTAATCAGCAGTGCCTGGCCTTCATTTTCTGCTGCCGCTTTCAGATTGTTCGAGGCCACCACTTTACTCATAGAATCCATGATGGCTTTGTCAAATGTGATATCATTGATCTGCAAATCCTGGAGGTGATAGCCCCAACTTTCCAGTGTGTGATCTACCTGCTCTTTCACATATTCAACAATTTCTTTGCGTAGCCCTAATATTTCTGCTTGTTTTTTTGAGGCGACATAGGTGCGGATGGACCCTTCAATGGTGCGCACCAGCGCCTGCATCATATCTCTTTCTGCAATGAATTTAAAAGCGACCTTTTGGATGGTTTCTTCATCCTGGTTAATCACCGAATACAGCAGCATCGATTTAAAATACACATTGGCCTGGTCACCTGTTATTGCCTGAAATTCCAGTTCAACGGAGCGATTTTGATAAGAGATTTTTTTGAACACCGATTCCAGCAAAGGAATTTTCATGTTTAATCCCGGACGTACAATTCGTCTGTATTTACCAAACATGGTGATAACTCCTACAAAACCCTGGTTGATGGTAAAAAAAGAGGCAAACAGAATAATGAGCAAAATAATCAGCCACCAGTTAGTTACTATAAAATTTCCCATAACGTAATAATAAGATTTAAGGTTATTAAATAAAGATAAGACAAACGGCAACTGTCCGGAAATGATTTATTCCCGCAGGTAAGCAAGTATTTCCACCCGCCGGTTTTTTTGCCTGCCTGCTGCAGTGTTGTTGCCGGCAACAGGTTTTAGCGGGCCCCAGCCCCTTGTAATGATGACTTGATTGGAAAAGGCACTTTGAGATGTGATATAAGCAGCAACTGCACGGGCTCTTTGTTCAGACAGTACCCTATTATTTTCCCAGTTTCCGAGACTGTCAGTGTGACCTTCAATTACCAGCGAATCGAGATTTTTTGTATTGATCGTTTGAAAAAATTTTTCCAGCACCTGGTAGCTGTTTTTCTGCAAATCAAATTTGCCGGTTGCAAATAATACATCAGGTAAAACAAGTGTGTCAATACGAGTCATTTTATTTGCTGTGAGAGCCGGAGGTGGCGGCATTTTATTTTGTGTGCGGTAAAACCGTACATACCGGTCCAGGTATTGATGTCGTTCATTTTGTTCATAAATAATTGCTTTTGTTGCTTGCCAGCCGGCGCAAATTTTTTCCTTTGGATCAGTCGTTGTCAGGGAAACTTTGTCAACGAATACATAAAAATGATTTTCCATGACCAGGCCTGTTTCACTGTTTATATCTCTTTTGGAAAAATTGGCGATGGTGATGAATTTTTCGCTGCCGGTAGCCCTGTAGTATAATGTGATTTTTTTCCAGTTGGTATCCGGGGAAGAAACGTTATAGTCTTCATTGTGGTTGAAATACAGGGAAGGGGTGATTTTTTGCAGCGGATTTTTATCAAACAAAAAATCGTAACTGGTAAAATAAATTCCGATACTGTCGAGTATAGGGTGAGGAGATTTTACATAACATTCAAACTTGTACTGGTTGCCTTTCACCAGGCTGCAGAGTAACTGGCTGCGGATAAAAGTTCGCTGGTATTTATTTCGGGTTTTCCCGGCCTCGATCGTCATACAATGACTGCCATCAAACGCCAGGTGCGGATCTTTAAAATAGTTGCTAAAGCCATTGCCGCTGCTGATCCAGGCTTCCGGTGAACAATTTACCTGGTATTCGGTACAGGTGTTTTCATCTTCAAAGCTTCCGTTGGCCAGTAAGTTTTGCGATTGGCCGTGGGGTAGGAATGTCGCCAGGCAAATTAGTGTAAGGGTATATCTTTTTATTTGCACTCGCAAGGTTAACTTTTTTCTTCCCATACCTGCACCAGGTGAATCAGCACTTCTACTGATTTTTGCATATCCTGAATGCTCACATATTCATGTTTGCCATGAAAAGCCATTTCGCCGGTAAAAATATCGGGGCAGGGCAGGCCCATAAACGATAAACGGGAGCCATCCGTGCCGCCACGGGCACTTTCTTTTTTAAATTTTACTGCAGCCCGTTGCATAGCTTCCTGGGCGCAGGCCGTTACCTGCGGATAGTGATCCAGCACTTCTTTCATATTTCGGTATTGCTCCTTCACTTCCATTGTATAAGATGAACCGGGGTATTTTGCCACGGCCTGTTTGGCGAATTGCTCAAGCCTGGTCTCGTGTAATTTGAGTTTTGTGCTGTCAAAATCACGAACGATAAAATCAATACGGGTTTTTTCCGCAATGCCGTCAATATGTACGGGATGCACAAAACCTTCCCGGTTGTCTGTGGTTTCCGGCGAAAAACTGTCTTTGGGCAACAGGTCTAAAAAAGTGCCGGCAATTTTCAGGGCATTCACCAGTTTGTTTTTCGCATAGCCCGGGTGAGCACTAATGCCGTGAAAAGTGATCGTAACAGCATCCGCGCTGAATGTTTCATCGGTGAAAGAGCCGCGCATGCCGCCATCAAGGGTGTAGCCAAAATCGGCCCCCAGTTTTTTTAAATCTGCTTTGTTTACCCCCCTGCCAATTTCTTCATCAGGGGTGAAAAGAATTTTTATGGTACCATGCTTTACTTCCGGATGGGTTACCAGATAATTGGCAAGATCCATTATAATCGCCACGCCTGCCTTATCATCGGCTCCCAGCAAGGTTTTCCCGGAAGCAGTAATAATATCTTCCCCTGTTTTTTCTATCAGGTAAGGGTGCTCCCTCGTACTGATAACCTGTGCCGGGTCATCGGGCAATACTATATCCCTGCCATCATAGTTCCGGTGAACAATGGGTTTTACACCAGTGCCGCTGCAATCCGGGGCCGTGTCCATGTGCGCACAAAAACAAATCACGGGAACTTTTTTGTCCGTAGTGGCAGGAATGCTGGCATACACATAACCCCATTCGTCCAGGTGGGCATCTGTGAGCCCAAGTTGCTGCAATTCAGCTGCGAGCAATTTGCCCAGCTCTTTTTGTTTTTCAGTAGAGGGCGTGCTGGTGGAGTGCGGATCGCTTTGTGTATCTATCTGTACATAGCGCAGAAACCGCTCGGCGGCTGTAAACTGATAATTTTCGAGCATATGGTCCGATTGACAGCGGCTAAAGTACAGCAAAAAGAAAATGGTTTGTGGTTTTTTATTTTCATAAAACACACAAACCATTTGCAAAATTCAAATGAAATTATGGCATGATGATCAACGGGCTACCGCCTGCAATTTCTACCAGTTCAATTTCAAAAATCAAATCCTGGCCTGCAAGCGGATGGTTGGCATCGAGGGTTACTACATCATCTTTAATATCCGTTACCACCACCTGGAAATTTTGTCCGGCTCCATTACTCATCATCAGCGGCATCCCTACCTCAATTTCCATATCTGTCGGAAATCGATCTTTTGGGTATTCGATCAACATTTCAGGATTTACCGGGCCGTAAGCATCTTCAACCGGAATATTAATGGTTTTTTTATCGCCAACAGACATACCCATTACGCCTTCGTCAAATCCTTTGATGACGGCACCGCTGCCTACTTCAAATTCCAGTGGTTCGCGACCTGAAGATGTATCAAAGGTTTCCCCGTTTGTTAAGCGGCCGTGGTAATGAACTTTAACTGTGTCGCCGGTTTTTACTTGTTGCATAGTTGTTTTTTTATGTTTTCCGCTTTCACTTCGCTCTTCGGCTTTTGTTGCGTCGCACACGTCAGCATCCGGAAGTTTACCGGCTAAAAAGAAGGCAAATGAAATGGCTGGAAAGGTAGCCATTTTTATCCATGTGACCACTTAAATTATTTATCCACAACGATAAATTTTTGCAGAAATTTGGCTGATTAAATCATCAGTTGTCAACAGCTCTTCATGAAATCAATTCGCCTTTTTTGTAATGGTTTTTTAGTCTTATTTTTTTTCAGTTGTTCTGCACAGCAAAAGAATCACACGACGGAAGAACAGGGTGGGCGTGCCCCCGAGCAAATTATTCCCGGTGCAGCACGCATCAGTGTCTACTTACCCCTTATTAAGGGCAAAAGAGTAGGTGTATTTGCCAATCAGACATCAATAGTCGGCACTTCACATTTGGTAGATACCCTTACCAGCCTGGGTGTTACCGTAAAAGCCATTTTCGGGCCTGAGCATGGTTTTCGTGGCACAGCAGATGCCGGCGAAAAGGTAGGGACTTATGTAGATAAGCAAACCGGCATTCCTGTGATATCATTGTATGGCAGTAAACGGCGCCCATCGGCTGATGATCTGAAAGATATTGATGTACTGATTTTCGATATTCAGGATGTTGGCGTGCGGTTTTACACATACATTTCCTCTTTGCAGGAATTTATGGAAGCGGCGCTGCTGAATCACAAACCGCTTTTACTGCTCGACCGCCCCAACCCTAACGGGTTTTATGTAGACGGACCAGTGCTGAAAAAAAAATTTAAAAGCTTTGTAGGCATGCAGCCTGTGCCTGTCGTGTATGGGATGACGTTAGGTGAGTATGCCATGATGTTGCTTGGAGAAAAATGGCTTTCGCCTGAAGCTAATGCCGTAAATGCATACAATATTACCACTCAGCCAACGGCGGATACTCCCTTTCATTTTATGGTGATTAAATGCCAGCACTATACGCACAAAAGTACGTATACATTGCCCGTAAAACCGTCGCCCAACCTGCCAGACATGCAGTCCGTTTATTTATACCCGTCAACTTGTTTTTTTGAAGGTACTGTTTTGAGCGAAGGAAGGGGAACGGATAAACCCTTCCAGGTATTTGGTCACCCGCTCTATCCTAAAAAACTCTATGCATTTGTACCCCGACCAAACGAAGGCGCTAAAAGCAGTAAGCATTATTACGAAACCTGCTATGGCTGGGATTTATCGGGTACAACGCAACAAGTACTGGCGGAAGTAGATAATAAAGTGCAGGTGAAATGGCTGCTGGAGGCTTACCGGCTTTTCCCGGGTAAAGACAGTTTTTTCCTGAAAAACAATCATTTTAACCTGCTGGCTGGCAACGACCAGCTGATGCAGCAGGTGAAAGACCAGGAAAGTGAAGAAGCCATTCGGCAAAGCTGGGAGCCTGCATTGACGGAGTTTAAAAAAATCCGCAAAAAATACCTCCTGTACGAAGATTTTGATCAGTGATTCCTGTAGTGATTTTTCTGCGTTGTATTTTTAAACAAATGGCAGTTAGTTTATTTGTTGTTTTTTAAAAATTTCACAAAAACAGGTGAAATAAATAGCTGGTACAGAAGAATTCTTTGACAGATTTTACGGAACTTCGCCCACTGTTAAAAATTTTCAAAATGCGTCATACGCCAGCTACTTTGTTTGATAAAGTTTGGGATTCACATGTTGTCCGTAAAATCGAAGACGGACCGGATGTTTTATTCATCGATCGTCATTTTATTCATGAAGTGACCAGCCCCGTGGCTTTCCTTGGATTGCAAAATCGTGGGCTGAAGGTGATGTTTCCAGAAAAAACCTTTGCCACAGCCGACCACAACACCCCTACGTTAAATCAGCACCTGCCGGTGCAGGACCAGCTTTCAGCCAACCAGTTAAAAGCGCTGGAAGAAAACACTGCAAAGTATGGCATTTCACACTGGGGACTGAATAATCCCAAAAACGGAATTGTGCATGTGGTGGGACCTGAAAACGGCATTACACTGCCCGGCATGACGATTGTTTGCGGCGATTCGCATACATCCACCCACGGTGCTTTTGGTGCAATTGCTTTTGGTATCGGTACATCCGAAGTGGAGATGGTGCTTTCTTCTCAATGCATCATGCAGCCCAAGCCCAAAAAGATGCGGATTAGCGTTAACGGGCAATTAAATAAAGGCGTGTTGCCGAAAGATGTAATTCTCTATATTATAGCAAAGTTAACCGCTGCCGGTGCCACCGGTTATTTTGTGGAATATGCAGGTGAGGTTTTTGAAAACATGAGTATGGAAGGCAGGATGACTGTGTGCAATATGAGTATCGAAATGGGTGCACGTGGTGGTATGATTGCCCCGGACGAAACAACTTTTCGTTACATACAAGGAAAAGAAAAAGCGCCAAAGGGCGAAGCCTGGGACAAGGCACTTTCGTTCTGGAAAACATTGCAAACAGATGAAGGCGCAGTCTTTGATAAGGAATATCACTTTGATGCAGCAGCTATTGAACCAATGATTACGTTTGGCACCAATCCAGGCATGGGTATTGGTATCACCCGGCAAATTCCTGTTACGAATGAATCAGGTGCGGGTAAAGCAAGTTACGACAAGTCGCTCCAGTACATGGGTTTCCGGGAAAATGATAATATGCTGGGCAAAAAAGTAGATTATGTGTTCGTAGGCAGTTGCACCAATGGACGTATCGAAGACTTTCGGGCATTTGCCTCGGTTGTAAAAGGGCGTAAGAAAGCTGCGCATGTTACGGCCTGGCTTGTTCCGGGTTCGCATGTCGTGGAGCAGCAAATTAAAGAGGAAGGTCTGTTGGATATCCTGACGGAAGCAGGTTTCCAGTTACGCCAGCCCGGCTGCTCGGCCTGCCTGGCAATGAACGATGATAAAATACCAGCCGGTAAATATGCCGTGAGTACCAGCAACAGGAATTTTGAAGGCCGGCAAGGTCCCGGTGCAAGAACAATGCTGGCAAGTCCGCTGGTGGCTGCTGCGGCTGCTGTAACCGGTGTGGTGACCGACCCAAGAGAGTTGATTGCGTAAAGAAATGAAACGGAAAATCTGCTAAATGGTTATTTGACCAAAAGAGCAAATCAGAAATTTTAAAACAGAAACAAGTAAAAAATGGCGTACGATAAATTTACGATATTAAGAAGCAGTGCCGTTCCAATGCCCATCGAGAACGTGGATACTGACCAGATTATTCCCGCCCGTTTTTTAAAAGCAACCGAACGGAAAGGATTTGGTGACAATCTTTTTCGCGACTGGCGGTATAATGCCGACGGCACACCGAAGAAAGATTTTATCCTGAACAACACGATTTATTCAGGAAAAATTCTTGTTGGTGGTAAAAATTTTGGTAGTGGCAGCAGCCGGGAACACGCTGCTTGGGCTATTTATGATTATGGCTTCCGCTGTGTGGTATCCAGTTTTTTTGCCGATATTTTTAAAAATAATTCCCTGAATGTGGGTATCCTGCCGGTAACAGTCAGTGAAGTTTTCTTAGACAAATTATTTACCGTAATAGAAAAAGATCCGGATTCAGAAATAGAGGTGGACCTGCCAAATCAAACAATCAAAATACTGTCCACGGGCGAACAGGAATCATTTGATATTAACGGGTATAAAAAGAATAACCTGGTTAATGGGTATGATGATATTGATTACCTGCAGTCCATGAAGGAGGATATCAGGTCTTTTGCAGCAAACAGTTTATACTAAGCGATTTTTTACTACAATTATGGCAAAGCCGCAACCACGCTATATTGAGATCATGGATACCACGCTTCGCGATGGTGAGCAAACCAGCGGAGTTTCTTTTTCGGCAACGGAAAAATTAACCATTGCCCAGTTTTTACTGACGGAAGTGAAAGTGGACCGGATTGAAATTGCGTCGGCACGGGTGTCCGAAGGCGAGTTTGATGCTGTAAAAAAAATTACAAAATGGGCAAAAGCAGCCGGTTTACTCAACAGGGTGGAAGTGCTCACCTTTGTTGATGGGGATGTGTCGGTGAACTGGATGATGAAAGCAGGTGCCCGGGTGATGAATCTGCTCACAAAAGGCTCGCTCAATCATTTAACTCATCAGCTGAAGAAAAAACCTGAACAGCATTTTACCGAAATCGAAGAAGTTATCAAACTCGCCAGGAAAAAGGGCATAGACTGCAATGTATACCTCGAAGACTGGAGTAATGGTATGCGTCATTCGAAAGAGTACGTGTTTCAATATCTTGATTTTATCACCAGCCAACCGGTGAAAAGAGTGATGCTGCCCGATACACTGGGTATCTTAACCCCGGAAGAGGTGTTTGACTTTCTAACGGACATCATCAATCGCTATCCAAAAACACATTTTGATTTTCATGGCCATAATGATTATGACCTGGGAACAGCGAATGTACTGGAAGCCATGAAAGCCGGTGTACATGGCCTGCATCTTACTGTAAACGGAATGGGTGAACGGGCCGGTAATGCACCGCTGGCGAGTGCCATTGCCGTACTGCACGATTTCATGCCGCACATACAGTCATCCGTGGTGGAAAAATCGCTGTACGGTATCAGTAAACTTGTTGAGTCTTTTTCGGGTATCAGGATACCTGCCAATAAACCGGTAGTGGGCGAAAATGTTTTCACCCAAACGGCCGGTATTCACGCAGATGGCGATAAGAAAAATAAATTATACTTCAGCGACCTGATGCCGGAACGCTTTGGCCGCCAGCGAAAATATGCACTTGGAAAAACCAGCGGCAAGGCCAACATTGAAAATAACCTGCAACAGCTCGGGATCCAGCTCAGTGAAGAAGACCTCAAAAAGGTAACACAGCGTATCATTGAATTAGGCGATAAAAAAGAAGTGGTTACACAGGCAGATCTGCCCTATATTATATCAGATATCCTGGACAGTAACACAATCAAGGATAAAGTGAAAATTGATAATTACGTGCTGACACATTCCAAAAACCTGCATCCATCTGTAACGCTCCGCATCAGCATCAATGGTGAAACGTTTGAAGAACATGCGCAGGGCGACGGCCAGTATGACGCTTTTATGAATGCCCTGAAAAAAAATTTATAAACAAAAGAAACTAGAGCTGCCGGTGTTAACTGATTATGCCGTTCGCATCCCGCCAGGTGGAAGAAGTGATGCCTTGTGTGAAACAGTTATTACCTGGAGCTTTCAGAACAGGGAATTCAAAACCAGGGGGCTGGATAGTGATCAAACCGTATCCGCTATCAAGGCCACGCAAAAGATGCTCAACATTATTTAGGGTCCCAGGGCTCCATGTAAAATGATTGATTTGAGAAATTACAGGGATTGATTAGTTCGTTAATAAGATGGTTCTGTTACTGATTTTTTTACGTTCGCAATAAATATCTCAAAAAGGAAATATATGGTTCGGCTAGTTCAATAAGACAAAGTGGTATTTCTATACTCAGTAACATTACTGGGTTAAGGAAGAAATGCCGTTAGTGATGACTAATAAATTTTACAAATTGCTTTAGCTTCTTATTTTACATTTTAAACTCAATTGGATATTGCGTTAAAGCTTCATTATTTTGAAAAGCCAAGTTTTGATGTTGAAATAGAAAAATAAGTGGCAAAAAATAGTATTATTGAGAACAAAAATTAAATAAACAGGACTACGCTTGGCCTTTGTGCCTGCGTGGCTCTGCAACTTTACACGATGGTTACAAAACACATTTTAATTGTCCCTGGTGATGGCATCGGGCAGGAAGTAACAGCAGTAGGAAAAAAAGTGCTGGACAAGATCGCCGAAAAATTCGGTCATGAATTTTCGTATGATCAGGCATTGATTGGGCATGTGGCTATTGAGGCAACGGGTAATCCTTTGCCTGATGAATCGTTACAGAAAATGAAAAATGCAGATGCCGTATTGTTTGGAGCAGTGGGTCATCCGAAATATGATAACGATCCCTCAGCCAAAGTAAGACCGGAACAGGGATTGCTGAAAATGAGAAAAGAATTAGGTCTTTACGCCAATCTGCGGCCTATCAAATTATTTGATGAACTGCTCGGCGCTTCCAGTATTAAGCCTGATATATTAAAAGGCGCTGATATTTTATTTTTCCGGGAGCTGACCGGTGATATTTACTTTGGAGAAAAAGGCAGAAAAAATAATGGTGATACAGCTTATGATGTGGCAGAATACAGCCGGTATGAAGTGGAACGCATTGCCCGCAAAGCATTTGAAGCAGCAAAATCAAGAAGAAAAAAGCTATGCTCAGTGGATAAAGCGAATGTGTTAGAAACTTCCCGGTTGTGGAGGGAGGTGGTGCAAAAGGTGGCACTGGATTATCCGGACGTGCAGGTTGAGCACCAGTTTGTAGATGCTACCGCGATGCTGCTCATTAAAGATCCAAGACGGTTTGACGTAGTGGTGACAGCCAATTTATTTGGAGATATTTTGACGGATGAAGCTTCTCAAATTGCCGGTTCAATGGGGATGCTCGCCAGCGCCTCTATCGGCGATGGTACCGGTGTGTATGAACCGATTCATGGCTCCGCACATGATATTACCGGTAAAGGAATTGCCAACCCGCTGGCCTCTGTGCTGTCAGCTGCTTTGCTGCTCGATATATCATTCGGGTTGAAGGAAGAATCCCTGGCTGTGATCAATGCGGTTGACCAGGTATTGAAAGCTGGTTTCCGAACAAAAGATATTGCAGATAGTCTCACGCCTGCTGATAAAATTCTGGGTACAGCTGCAATCGGGGATGAAGTGCTGAGTTGGCTGTAAGATGCTTTGACAGTCTTCAAACTGCAGCTTCCTTTAATTTTTCATCATTACAACATATTGAATGGCCTATCGCGAAATTATCTTTATTCTATCTTCGCAGGGATGATAGAATTTAAAGTGAAACAAAAAGAAACAGGCCCCGAAACCTTTGACCTGTCGCTTGCCGCATTGCGTATAATTTTCATGGGTACGCCGGATTTTGCCGTTGCCAGCCTGGATGCGTTGGTAAAAGCAGGATGCAATATTGT
>DASTSN010000100.1:0-7317 GCA_035760665.1 Chitinophagaceae bacterium
AAAACAAAATTTATTGTACGCAGGGATTTGGTTGCGTAATCAACAATTTATAAACTGAACGAACGATGTCAAAGACAACCGATTTTTTAAAAAGCATCGAGGGGCTCAGCGAAAGCGATCTGAAAGCACGCATCAAAGAAGATCAGTTGCGCCTGAAGAAACTGGAATTTGCTCATGCTATCTCCCCACTGGAGAATCCTGTGAGCATCCGTGGACTTCGCCGGGAAATTGCCCGCCTGCAAACTGAACTCAGAAAAAAAGAATTAGGACTCAAATAAGAAAGCCTTCATCATCAAAGGCTAAAACTATAAAACAATGGCTGAAAGAAATTTACGTAAAACAAGGATTGGGGTGGTAACCAGCAATAAAATGGCCAAGACCATTACGGTTGCCGTTGAAAGAAAAGTAAAGCACCCGATCTACGGTAAGTTCGTGAAGAAGACCACCAAGTTTCATGCACACGATGAAAAAAACGAGTGCAGCATTGGTGACCTTGTTAAAATCATGGAAACTCGTCCGCTCAGCAAAACCAAGCGGTGGAGACTGGTGGAGATTGTAGAAAAAGTGAAGTAATCCTTTTTGCTATCCAATAAACAACGTTTAAAAAATAAAGTAAGATGATCCAGCAAGAAAGCCGTTTGAATGTTGCCGATAACAGTGGTGCCAAAGAAGTGCTTTGTATTCGTGTACTGGGCAACAGCGGCCAGCGTTACGCTAAGATTGGCGATAAGATTGTCGTAACGGTCAAAGACGCTATACCGGCAGGCGGCATAAAAAAAGGAACTGTCACAAAGGCCGTCATCGTTCGCACTACCAATAAATTACGGCGGAAAGACGGATCATACATCCGTTTTGATGATAATGCCGTCGTGTTATTAAACCAGGCCGATGAACCCCGTGGTACCCGTATTTTCGGACCCGTGGCCAGGGAGTTGAGAGATAAAGGGTATATGAAAATCGTTTCCCTGGCGCCAGAAGTATTATAAAACCAACGTCAAGCGTACGAAATAGAACCTGAATTTTTTTATAACAATTAAAAGTCCCCTCGGGGATTTAGGGTATGAAGACAAGATTTAAACCAAAGTATAACATCAAAAAAGGCGATAGTGTAGTCATTATTGCCGGTGATGATAAAGACCCGGGTAAACCACGCAAAGTGAAAGAGGTGCTCGTGGAAGAAGGCAAAGTAATCGTGGAAGGTGTAAATATTGTCACCCGTCACACCAAGCCCAATGCCCAGAATACAAAAGGCGGGTTGGTGAAAAAAGAGGCTCCTGTTCACATCAGCAACGTAATGCTGTGGGATGCCAAAGCAAAAGCGCCGGCTAAAGTGAAAAGAACAAGAGAAAACGGAAAAGTTGTTCGTGTTTCCAAAAAATCAGGAGAAAAAATATAATCCTGTCCCGTGCACCGGGAAAAAATGAAAATAAATTATGCAAACGAAGACATATTCTCCAAGGTTGGCAGATAAGTACAAAAAGGAAGTTGTACCTGCACTGGTAAAAAAATTTGGTTATACTTCTGTGATGCAAACCCCGCGGCTGGAAAAGATTTGCCTGAACAGGGGTGTGAACGGCGCAGTATCTGATAAAAAGATGGTTGACATAGCCGTGGATGAGTTGACCACCATTACCGGGCAGAAAGCTGTAGCCACCATGTCAAAAAAGGATATTTCCAACTTTAAACTGCGCAAAAACATGCCGATTGGTGCAAGAGTAACATTGCGTGGTGATAAAATGTATGAATTCCTGGACAGGCTGATTGCCGTAGCACTACCCCGCGTACGTGACTTTAAAGGCGTGAACGAGAAGTCTTTTGATGGAAGAGGAAACTATACGCTTGGTGTAACAGAGCAGATCATTTTCCCTGAAATTGATATTGATAAAGTGAATAAAATCACCGGCCTTGATATCACTTTCGTAACCACCGCCAACACCGATGAAGAAGCATACGAGTTACTCAAAGAACTGGGTATGCCATTCAGGAATATTAAAAAGTAATCAACTAAATTAAAAGAGATAAAAAATGGCTAAAACATCAGTAAAAGCCAGGCAACTGAAAAGAGAAAAGCTGGTTAGCCAATACGCTGCAAAACGGGAGGCTTTGAAAAAAGCTGGCGACTGGAAAGCATTGGACGAACTGCCTAAAAATGCTTCACCGGTACGGTTAAAAAACCGTTGCCAGATCAGCGGCCGTCCGAAAGGGTATGTACGGTATTTCGGCATTTCCAGGATTGCCCTGCGTGACATGGCGCTGAACGGAAAAATTCCTGGGTTAAAGAAAGCGAGCTGGTAAAACCAGTCCCGTTGTAAAACATTATCAAACTGAGTAATTGAAATAAAATGGTAACAGATCCTATAGCAGATTTTCTGACAAGAATCCGGAATGCACAAATGGCCGGCCACCGCATTGTGGAGATACCTGCTTCCAATCTGAAAAAACGTATGACAGAAATCCTTTATCACCAGGGATATATTCTGAAATACAAATTTGAAGATGATAATAAACAGGGCATTATTAAAATAGCGCTGAAATACGATCCGCAAACCAAGCAGCCTGCTATTCAGAGCCTGGAAAGAGTTAGCCGTCCGGGATTGCGTCAGTACGCAAAACCCGCTGATTTCCGCCGGGTGAAAAACGGACTGGGAGTGGCAATACTTTCCACTTCTAAAGGTGTAATGACCGATAAAGAAGCGAAAGTGCAAAATGTGGGTGGTGAAGTGCTGTGCTACGTTTACTAAAGATGTAAGGCAAGAACAATTGTTCTGAACTTGTAAAAAATTGCTGATACATTAAGCCGAACCTATATAGGCTGACCGGTCAGTAAAAATAAATAACAAATAAACTTAAAGATTGTATGTCTCGTATAGGAAAAAAACCAATTCAAGTGCCCGCAGGCGTTACCATTACCGTTGGCAATGATAACGTGATGACTGTAAAAGGACCTAAAGGTGAATTGAAGCAGGCCATTGACCGTGATATTAAAGTGGAAGTGAAGGATGGACAAATCCATTTTTTACGGCCTACTGACCAGATCCGTCATCGCTCCCTGCATGGTTTGTATCGTGCAATTGTAGCGAATCTTATCAAAGGTGTAACCGATGGCTACCAGCGCCGCCTCGAACTGATCGGTGTGGGTTTCAAAGCGTCAAATCAGGGAAACCTGCTCGACCTGTCACTGGGATATTCGCACAATATCATCTTTGAAGTTCCAAAGGAAATCAAAGTTGCTACAGCACAGGAAAAAGGTCAAAATCCTACTATTACACTGGAAGGTATCGATAAACAGCTTATTGGTCAGGTTGCCGCCAAGTTGCGTGGTTTACGCAAGCCTGAGCCTTACAAAGGAAAAGGTGTACGCTATGTAGGTGAAGTGGTGCGGAAGAAAGCAGGTAAAGCTGCCGGTAAATAACGGTAATGCTTCTGCATAAAATCTAGCGTGAAGTTCATTTTGAAATAGATAAAATTTAAATAAACATAAGTTTCTGGCAGTATCAGAGACTTCAAAAAACTCCACAGGGAGTTGGGGGTAAACGATCATGAATCCACAGACTAAATCAAAAAGACGGCAAAATATCCGCCACAGGATCCGCAGAAAAATCAGCGGTACCACACAAAAACCACGTTTGTCGGTTTTCAGAAGCAACACGGATATTTATGTACAACTCATTGATGATACAAAAGGACTGACGCTGGCGTCAGCTTCTTCTAAGGATAAAGAAATCAAAGCGCAGAAAACCACCAAAACTGAAAAAAGTAAAATGGTAGGTGCAAGCATCGCCCGTAAGGCCACTGAACTTGGTTTAAAAGAAGTGGTATTTGACCGTGGCGGTTACCTGTATCACGGACGTGTAAAGGCCGTTGCAGATGGTGCGAGGGAAGCAGGTCTTGTGTTCTAACGAAATTTATAAATCATTTAATCTCCCGTATAAATGTCAAAAGTTAATTTAAACAGAGTTAAAGCAGGTGACCTGGAATTGAAAGAAAAAGTGGTTGCCATCAATCGCGTTGTAAAAACAACCAAAGGTGGCCGTACTTTCAGCTTCTCAGCTCTGGTTGTCGTAGGGAACGAAAATGGCGTGGTAGGACATGGACTGGGTAAGGCAAAAGAGGTGCAGGAAGCCATTACAAAAGGTATTGAAGACGCCAAAAAGAACCTGATTAAAGTGCCGGTGATGCACGGAACCATTCCCCATGATCAATGGGCGAAAGAAGGAGCTGCAAAGGTGCTGATTAAGCCCGCCGCACATGGTACAGGCGTAATTGCCGGGGGCAGCATGCGTGCTGTACTCGAAAGTGCTGGTGTAACTGACGTGTTGGCGAAATCGCTCGGCTCTGCCAATCCGCACAACGTGGTAAAAGCTACTTTTAAAGCCCTGGCTACTCTGCGTGAACCCATCAACGTTGCTAAAACCCGTTCGCTGGGACTTAAGAAAGTATTTAACGGATAAAAATCGGTTACGGTTGCAGGCTATGATCAGCGAGTGATTTGTAGCCGGTAACCTGAAAAAATACAGGTATGAAAAAAATCAAGATAACACTGGTGAAAAGTCCGATAGACAGGCCTGAAAGGCAAAAACTAACATTGAAGGCGCTGGGACTGAACAAAACCAATTCCACAAAAGAACTGGAAGCAACACCCCAGGTGTTGGGCATGGTGCGTAAAGTAAATCACCTGGTAAAAGTTGAAGAAGCTTAGTCGTTCCGGAGAACCGGCTTGGCATACACATTTCATTAAATAGCGAGGGGCGATTCCCCGTAAGTTAAAAATCAATAAAATGAAACTACACGAATTAAGGCCCGCAAAAGGAGCCACTCACAAGGAAAAACGTATTGGCCGTGGCGATGGCTCAGGTCATGGGGGCACATCTACAAAAGGTACCAAAGGTCATCAGAGCCGCAGTGGTTTTAAAAATAAAATGGCGCATGAAGGGGGCCAGATGCCTATCCAGCGCCGCATCCCCAAACGCGGATTCAATAATATTCACCGGGTAGAGTATAAGGTGTTTAACCTTGGTCAAATTGACCAATTGATCGAAAAGTATGATCTCAAAGAATTTTCCCTGGAAAATCTTTACATCAACGGGCTCATCAGCCAGACAGATCGTGTGAAAATTCTGGGCAATGGCGAACTGAAGGCTAAACTGCCGTTCAAAGTAAACGCTGTAAGCGAAAAGGCAAAATCTGCTATTGAAGCTTCCGGCGGAACAGTGGAGATTGTAAAGTAATTCGTAACTTGCCAGACGCATTTGGGAATGCGTCTTTTATGTTTTAAAGGGTTTCTTTAAATTATTTTTAATCCCGTGAAGAAATTAATCCAGACGCTAAAGAATATTTGGAGCATTGAAGAGCTGAGAAGTAAAATTCTGTACACACTGCTCCTGATTTTGTTATACCGCATTGGTACGCATATTACCCTGCCCGGTATTGACAACGCTAAACTGCAGCAGTTCAGTGAATCGTCTAAAAGCGGTATGCTGGGGCTGATTGATACGTTTGCAGGTGGCGCCTTTTCACAGGCTTCTATTTTTGCTTTGGGAATCATGCCTTACATCTCGGCTTCTATTTTTATGCAGCTGATGACAGTGCTGGTTCCTTCTTTCCAGAAAATGCAGAAAGAAGGTGACAGCGGCCGTAAAAAAATCAACCAGTATACCCGGTATCTCACAGTTGCTGTAACGGCAGTTCAGGCCTCGGCATATGTGGCGTACCTGCGCCAGATGACGCAGCAAAGCGGTGCTATTCTTGAATCGTTTGCGCCGTATTTCTGGCTGGTAACCGTCATCGTTCTAACGGCCGGCACTTTGTTCGTGATGTGGCTTGGCGAAAAAATAACGGATAAGGGTTTGGGAAATGGTACGTCACTCATCATCATGATTGGTATCCTTGCACGGCTGCCGCAGTCGTTTGTACAAGAACTTACGGCTAAGTCTGTGCGCAGTGGTCAAATACTGGTTTTTATCATTGAAATAGCTGTTCTGATCGCAATTATTTTAGGTTGCGTCTTGCTGATCCAGGGAACCCGCAAAATTCCCGTGAATTACGCTAAGCAAATTGTGGGTAACCGGCAGTTTGGTGGTGCCAGACAGTTTTTGCCTATCAAAGTAAACAGTGCCGGTGTGATGCCGATTATCTTTGCCCAGGCGATCATGTTTCTCCCCACACTATTCTCTTATACCAGTCTTGAATCAGGAAAAGGTATCGCCAGAATTTTTTCGGATCATTCCAATGTTTGGTATATGATTGTGTACGCAGCTGTGGTGATTGGGTTTACATTTTTATACACTGCATTAATTTTTAATCCCAAGCAAATTGCTGACAATCTGAAACAAAACAACGGCTTCATACCCGGCGTAAAACCGGGACAACCTACGGCTGATTATATTGGCGCTATTATGGATAAGGTAACACTTCCCGGTGCAATATTGCTGGCAGTAGTGGGTATTTTACCCGGTATAGCAAAATTACTGGGTGTAACACTTGGCTTTTCTACTTTCTTTGGGGGCACCTCGCTGCTGATTATGGTGGGTGTTATCCTTGATACACTGCAGCAAATAGAAACCCAATTGCTGATGCGTCAATATGATGGCTTAATGAAAACTGGGCGCATCCAGGGAAGACAAACAGCTACCCAGGTTCAGTATTAATAAACACTTCATTTATTTGTAAACCTGGTAGGTATGATGCTTACCAGGTTTATTTTTTATGTAGGATATTTGCAGCATCATGATTATTTATAAAACTAACCAGGAAGTGGAATGCATGCGCGAAAGCGCTTTGCTGGTGAGTAAAACGCTTACGGAAGTAGCTAAAACAGTAAAGCCAGGTATCAATACACTGGTTATCGATAAACTGATAGGTGATTTTATCCGGGATCATAAAGCCATCCCTTCTTTTTTAAATTATCATGGATACCCGTTTAATTCCTGTATTTCTGTGAATGATGTGGTAGTTCATGGTTTTCCTAATAAAAATGAATTGAAAGAAGGGGATATTATAACGGTGGATGTGGGTGTGATTTTAAATGGATGGCACGGCGATCATGCTTATACGTTTGCTCTCGGAGATCCCGGGGCCGAAGTAAGCCAGTTGATTAAAATAACAAAAGAGTCTTTATACAAAGGCATCGAAAAGGCAGTGGCAGGTAACCGTATTGGGGACATTTCCTTTGCGATTCAGGAACATACAGAAAAAAAGCACGGTTATGGTGTGGTGCGAGAGCTGGTAGGGCATGGTTTAGGAAGGAGTCTCCACGAAGATCCGCAGGTGCCCAATTATGGCAAGCGTGGAACCGGACCAAAACTCAAAGAAGGTCTT
>DASTSN010000101.1:0-13034 GCA_035760665.1 Chitinophagaceae bacterium
ACCAGCAACTGATACAACCGGATATTCTTATTTACCTGCATGCGCCGGTTCAGAAACTTCAAACCAATATTAAAAAGCGCAATCGCTCTTACGAGCAAAATATACAGGATGAATATTTATTCAACCTGCAGGAAACCTACACACATTATATAAAACAACATAATATTAAAACGCTTTTTGTTGATGCCTCCAACGCAGATTTCCTGGGAAATGAGGCACACTTGCAAACCATTTTACAGGCATTGGAACAGGAATACGAAAACGGTCAGCATTATATTTCCCTGCCCTGATTAACGAAATGAACCGCTGCATTACCTTTGCCCGGTTTTACTATGCCATCCAACTACCTGCAATTTAGCGGCGATCCATTTGCCTCTGTACGCTTACCCGAATACAGAAGTTTTATCATTGGCAGATTTTTGTTTTTCATGGGACTGCGCATGATGAGCACACTGGTGGGCTGGTGGATTTATGAGCTGACCAATGCTCCTTTCGCCATTGGCCTGATAGGTTTGTCGGAAGTAGTGCCTGCAGTTTCCTTTGCCCTCTATGCCGGCCATGTCATAGACCTGAGCGAAAAACGGAAATTATTATTAACAGGTATCGGCCTGTATTTTACCTGTGCATCCATCTTACTGTTTCTGTCAACGGCCTTTGTATCGGTTCATGTACACAATTTGCAAATTGCACTGGGTGTGTATGCCGTTATTTTTTGTACCGGCATCATCCGCGCATTTACCGGCCCAACCTTTAATGTGCTGGTGGCAAGTATTGTTCCAAAACATCATTTGCAAAATGCGATTACCTGGAGCCAGGGCACATGGCTATCCGCCTCTGTAACAGGCCATGCAGTAGGTGGATTTTTAATTGCCGGCTTTGGGAATACGGGCACACTGATTGCGATTGTATCCCTGATGCTTTCATCCTGGCTGATTATGCTGCGCATACAAAAAAGGCCCCCCCTGAATGAACGCGGCGAAAAGAAAACCTGGGAAAGCGTTAAAGAAGGTCTGCGGTTTGTCTTAAAAACTAAAGAAGTGCTGGGTGCCATGTCGCTGGATTTGTTTGCCGTATTATTTGGCGGAGCGGTAGCAATGGTGCCTGTTTATGCAAGAGATATTTTAAAAGTAGGACCGCAGGGGTTTGGCTGGCTGAATGCCGCCTCTGATATCGGTTCCATTATTATTGTTATTACGCTCACGCTTTTCCCCATGAAGCGGGCGCAGGGCCGAAAGCTACTGCTGGCTGTTGCCGGCTTTGGTATTTGTATTATCACGTTTGCTTTGTCGAAAATGTTTATCCTGTCGTTTGCAGCGCTGATGGTCAGCGGCATGCTTGATGGCATCAGCGTAGTGGTGCGTGGCACGATTTTACAACTCAAAACCCCAGACGCCATCCGCGGCCGTGTGCTAAGCGTGAACTCCATGTTCATCAGTTCCAGTAATGAATTTGGCCAGTTTGAAAGCGGTGTGGCTGCTAAATTAATGGGTGTGGTTCCCTCTGTCATTTTTGGCGGCAGTATGACCTTACTGGTGGTAATATTTACCTGGCTAAAAGCGCCATCTTTACGTAAATTAGAGTATTAAACATTTTGTCATTTCGGATGTTTATTGATGGATTTGATATTATTCATCCCTTAATCTACAAGTATGCAACGCCGTGATTTTATCCGCTCCTCAGCTTTTCTTACCGGGGCATTGACAGTTGGACAACAAAAATTATTTGCTATGCTTACAGAAGATCCCTGGAAAATAACGATGCTGCGCAACGATATTGGTGTGTTTACTGAACGGGGCGGCACGATTGCCTTCCTGTTATCCAAGCAGGGAATCGTAGTGGTTGATGCCGAATTTCCTGAACAATCGCAACACCTGATTACCGAGCTGAAAAAAAGGAGCGACCAGCCGTTTCAGTTACTGATCAACACTCATCACCACGGTGACCATACAGCGGGAAATATTTCATTCAAGGGAATTGTAGGGCACGTGCTGGCGCATGAAAACTCTTTGAAAAATCAGCAAACTGTAGCGATGGCACAAAAAACAGAAGACAAGCAATTGTACCCCGATCAAACATTTACAGATACCTGGTGCGAAAAAACGGATAAAGAAAACATTTGCCTCTATTATTTCGGGGCCGGCCACACCAATGGTGATGCGATCATACATTTTCAGCATGCCAATATTGTGCACATGGGCGACCTGGTCTTCAACAGACGCCATCCTTTTGTTGACCGGAGCGCTGGCGCCAATATGAAAAGCTGGATCAACGTACTGGATACCGCCGTAAATAAATTTGATAAAAAAACTGTTTATGTTTTCGGTCATGCCGGGGATAATTATCCTGTGACCGGGAAAGCAGATGATCTGAAAGCTTTTGCCGAATACCTGGATAAAATTTTGCAATTCACCGAAAGCGAAATAAAGGCAGGTAAAACAAAAGAGGAATTTTTAAAAACCACCGTTTTGCCCTTTACCACCGAATGGAAGGGCGAAGGGTTGGAAAGACCCCTGCAGGCTGCCTACGAGGAACTGACAGCCCGGTAATAATGATGTTTTAAAAACAATCAGCTACAAGTGTATGATATAGCCGCTTCGGTGAAGCGGTTTTTTAAACCATTTTAAAAATCCAGAATTAACTATTTGCCGGGGAAAGCCATTTTTTCCAGCACATAAAAAGTTATTGGGCAAAAACTGGAATTTTTGAGGGTCAACAGCTTTCGTTTTACCAGCACGTCTTCATCCGTATAAGGAAAGCGTCTGCAATCTGAGGGCCGTTGTTCGTAAATGCTGCAATGGTTATCGGCTCCCAAAAAAGGGCAGGGTTTGGCATTGACCACAAAATCCCCCTCTTCATCCACCACGAGGTATTGTTCTATCAATTCGCTTTCCCGCATTTTCAGGTACTTGCTGATCCGCTTAATGTCCGGTGTTTTAAAACGCGGCGAGTAATTTTTACAGCAATTGGCGCATTGCAGGCAATCAATTTTCTCAAAAGCTTCTTCGTGCAGGGCCGGTAATTGCTTCAACACTTTGTTTTTATCAGCCCTTTCAAGAAACTGCCGGTATTGCTTTTGGTGATCGGCCGATTTTTTTTCCCAGTTGTGCAGGATATCTTGTGCCATTGCACAAAGATAGGCCACTTTGCTGTGGCGAGACTGGACTAACCAGCGCTGGCTTACGGCAAATCCCTTGTTCAAAAACTCATTTCACCGCTTATCCACCGGCTTAAACATTACAGCGGCTGATCTGCCGCCAACCCTTAATTTTGCAGCCGTCTCTCCTCAAACTTTAATGAAGCAACACATGAGTTTATTCGAAGATCAGCAACATGAATTTACAGGCCGTCATATCGGACCCCGTGAAACAGATACAGCACTGATGTTACAGAGTATTGGTGTTCCATCACTGGATGCGTTAATTGACAAGACTGTTCCCGCATCAATCAGAATGACCCGGCCGCTGAACCTGCCGGTTGCCATGAGTGAATATGAATACCTGCAGCACATTAAAGATATTTCACTGGAAAACAAGGTATTCAAAAACTACATTGGGCAGGGTTACTATGACTGCATTACCCCTGCTGTGATCTTGCGCAACATTTTTGAAAACCCGGGATGGTATACCCAATACACACCCTACCAGGCCGAGATCTCCCAGGGGCGGCTGGAAAGCCTGCTCAATTTCCAAACAATGGTGAGTGACCTGACAGCATTGCCTATTGCCAACGCTTCACTGCTGGATGAAGCAACAGCTGCTGCTGAAGCCATGACCATGTTCTTTAACACTTGCAATAAAGATCACGAACACATAACCCGCCCTAAGTTTTTTGTTGATGAAGAAACATTCCCGCAAACACTCGATGTGCTATATACCCGGGCAAAACCAATAGGTGTTGAAATCGTTACGGGCTCCTATCTGCATACCCGGCTGGATGATACATATTTTGGCGCTCTTGTTCAATATCCCAACAACAAAGGCAGTATTGAAGATTACAGGAATTTTATTGCCGATGTGCACAATTCCGGCGCATACGTAGCAATGGCGACCGATTTATTAGCCTTAACGCTGCTGATACCACCCGGTGACCTTGGTGCAGATGTAGCGCTTGGTTCCGCTCAGCGCTTTGGCGTACCGCTTGGCTATGGCGGGCCGCATGCTGCTTTTTTTGCAGCAAAAGATGATTTTAAACGAAACATGCCCGGCCGCATAATCGGCGTGAGTGTGGATGCAGAAGGTAACCGTGCATTGCGGATGGCGTTACAAACAAGAGAACAACACATCAAGCGGGAAAAAGCAACTTCCAATATTTGTACCGCGCAGGCATTACTCGCCAACATGGCTGCTATGTATGCCGTCTATCATGGTCCGGAAGGCTTAAAAAAAATTGCCCGCCGGGTGGCTTTACTGACCCAGATTTTAGCACAGGCCGTGACAGAACGGGGATACGAACTGGTTTCACAAAACTTTTTTGATACCATCACAGTAAAAGTACCCTCGGGCATTTCGGCAATTCGGGAAAAAGCTTTACAACAACAACTCAACCTGCGGTACCCCGATGATCACCACATTGGCATATCGCTGGATGAAACGACTTCCGCCGCCGATCTTTTTGACCTGATCAATTGTTTTGAAAACGATCAGGCGCCGGTAGCCTTTACTCTCGATGAAGACGAAACACTCTATCACTTGCCAGCAGGCCTGCAGCGGGGTAGTTCATTTCTTCAGCATCCTGTATTCAACACGCACCACAGCGAAAGCCAGATGATGCGATATATAAAATTCCTGGAAAACAAAGACCTTTCTCTGAATACGTCCATGATATCGCTTGGCAGCTGCACTATGAAACTGAATGCAGCCGCTGAAATGATACCGCTGAGTTGGAGTCATTGGAGTAAAATACATCCGTTTGCCCCGGCAAACCAGACGGCAGGTTACCAGCAAATGATTGACAGGTTATCGGCCTACTTATGTGAAATAACAGCCCTGGATGTTTGCAGTTTACAACCCAACAGTGGCGCGCAGGGTGAATATGCAGGGTTACTGACAATCCGCAGGTTTCATGAAGCTAACGGCGAAGCACATCGTAAAGTAATGCTGATACCGGTTTCGGCACATGGCACCAATCCTGCCAGTGCTGTGATGGCAGGCATGAAGGTGGTTATTGTCAAGGCACTTGAAAATGGCTACATTGACGTGGAAGACCTGAAGGCAAAAGCCGCGCAATACAGTCACGAGCTGGCCGGTATTATGATCACATACCCCAGCACCTATGGTATATACGAAGAGACAATCAAAGACATCTCTGGCATTGTACACCAGCACGGAGGACAGGTATACATGGACGGTGCGAATATGAATGCACAGGTGGGACTAACCGCACCCGGCCTTATCGGTGCCGATGTATGCCATTTAAACCTGCATAAAACATTTGCGATACCGCATGGAGGTGGCGGACCGGGTATGGGGCCTATTTGCGCCAAAGCACATTTGGCAAAATTTTTACCCGGCCACGGGATGCTGCAGGATGCTTTCGGCTCCACACATCACGCTGTCAGCGCTGCCCCCTTCGGCAGTGCCAGTATCCTGCTAATTTCCTATGGATATATTAGAATGCTGGGAGCAGAAGCTGTTAAAAAAGCTACCGAATATGCGATCCTGAATGCAAATTACATGCGGGCAAGATTGCAGCATGAATTTGATATTCTTTACACTAATAACAATGGTGAATGCGCCCATGAATTCATAGTGGACCTGCGCCCCTTTAAAAAATCCGCGGAAGTGGAAGCCGAAGATGTTGCAAAGCGACTGATGGACTACGGCTTTCATGCGCCAACCATGAGTTTCCCGGTTCCAGGAACCATTATGATTGAGCCCACAGAAAGCGAAGACAAAGCAGAGCTGGACCGTTTCTGTGACGCACTACTTAGTATCCGTGAGGAAATCAGGGCAATTGAAGAAGGTACAATGGACAAAAAAGATAACCCGCTGAAGAATGCACCGCACACACAATCGGCCGTTATCAACAGCCAATGGAATCATCCATACACAAGAGAACAAGCTGCGTTTCCGCTTGCACACATAAAACAAAATAAATTCTGGCCATCTGTGGCACGAGTGAACAATACCTATGGGGACCGTAACCTGGTTTGCACCTGCGAACCGGTTGAGAGTTACCTGGAAGCCGAAGCGTAAGAGCTGACTTATATTGCAAAACCCCGGTTAAACAAATGTATTTAACCGGGGTTTTTTGTCATGGCAAAAATCAATAATTTTTGTGACCCCCATCATTGATGTAGCATTCATTGCAGCAGACCTTTGAAAAGAAAACAATTATTTATACTAAAAATAAGTTTATGCTACAAGATACGATCTCCCCGGCTATAATACTGCCACGCATTGGCGATAAAGCACCTTCCTTTACAGCGGTCACAACACAAGGTCCGGTTCATTTCCCCGAAGACTATAAAGGCAAATGGATCATCCTGTTCAGTCATCCTGCAGACTTTACACCGGTCTGTACATCGGAATTTATGACGTTTGCCAATATGGAAAACGAGTTTAAAAAACTGAATACACAACTTATAGGACTAAGTGTGGATGGCTTGTACAGCCATATTGCCTGGCTGCGCACCATTAAGGAAAAAATCGAATTCCGTGGAATGAAGAATATCGAGGTGAATTTCCCGCTGATAGAAGACATTACAATGGAGGTAGCAAAAAAATACGGAATGATACAACCCGGCGAAAGCAACACCAAGGCTGTCCGCGCTGTATTTTTCATTGATCCCAAAGGGGTGATCCGTGCCATGATCTATTATCCCCTGTCCCTGGGAAGAAATTTCAGGGAATTAAAACGGGTATTAATCGGATTGCAAACTGCCGACAAGCACGCTGTGGCATTACCAGCTGACTGGCAACCCGGCGAAGACGTGATTGTCCCTACGGCAGATTCCTGCGGCGTGGCAAAAGAGCGTATGACCGGAAAACAGGAAGGCCTGTATTGTAAAGACTGGTTCTTCTGTATGAAACCATTACCAAAAGAAGAACTGGAGTTGGCCTGATAAAAGCGAAATATAATAACGAAAAGTCCCGCCAGTTGCGGGACTTTTCGTTTAGAAATACATGCCAGTACCCAACAAGTTTATTTTGCCTGCCAGGTATTATTCGATTCATCAGCATCCATGAAAATACCCCCATCCAGCTTGATGGAAGCTACCTTCTTTTTGGTTGCAATAGACACAATAGTTTGCTGTTGATTTTTTTCCCAGATAGCAGGTGTCTGGTGAAACCGTTCAGTGCTTCCGTCGCCGTAAGTAAATACTATATCCGTTGGCGCGGCCATGCCACCCACATTATCGATTGTGATACTGTATCCTTTAGCAGTTTTAACGACATTTTTCAGCGACAAATCAATATAGTTATTGCTAAAAAACCAATTGCTCCAGAACCAATCGAGTTTTTTGCCCGAGACATTGTTATATGTATAAAAGAAATCCCACGGTATAGGATGTTTCCCATGCCAGCGATCCATATACGCATGCAAGCACTTTTTAAATACGTCCGTACCCAGCAAATCCATCATGGCAAAATAACCAAGTGAAGGTTTTCCATACTCGTTATTGCCATAAGCGTACCCTGTTAATTCATTCACAGGGGTTATAATCGGTAAATCCTGCCCCTGCGAGGGATCATTGATCCAGCGCTGTACACGAAATTGCTTGTAAAAATTCTCTGCCTGCTCCACACCCAGATCCTCGCGGCCCATCAACAGTTCGAAAGTAGTGGCCCAGCCCTCATCCATAAATCCATACCGGCTTTCATTAATACCCATGTAAAATGGCATATACGTATGCGCAATTTCGTGCTCGGCAACGAAGCGGGAGAATGTTGTGTCTTCATATGTTTCATCGTTGGCCATCATTGGGTATTCCATACCTGCGTAACCCTGGAAAACAGTTGTCTTTTCATAGGGATATGGCACGCCGGGCCAGTTATGCGAGAGCCAGTTTAAGGAATGCCTGGCGTATCCTGCCACATGATGATAATCGGCGGCTGTATCATTATAGGCCGCCTGTGCACTGGCCCTTCTGCCCGTGGCATCATCCACCACCACGCTGGTGCCATCCCAGACAAAATGATCGCTTAATCCAAACGCCATATCCGGTATATTACTGGCGGTGAAGGTCCAGCTGTTAACAGGGTTCTGCGTGGTAACATTTTTAGCCGCCAGGTCTTCGCTGGTGACAATATTGACAACCTGGTCGGTAACCATCGATTCTTTGAAACGGTTTAATACTGCCGGCTGCAGTAAGGCCTCCGGGTGATGAAGTGTTCCCGTACCCCATACAATGTAGTTTTGCGGAACTTTGACAGTCACTGTATAATCATTAAAATCGCTGTAAAATTCTTTCCCGTCTACAAAATTCATCCTGTCCCATCCTTCATAATCATCGTACACGGCTACACGCGGATAGAAATAGGCCAGGAAATACGTGGTTGAATCAATCATGCCTTCACGTCCGCTTTGCAGGGAAATTTCATAATGCCAGTCAAAATTCAGATGAACAGAGTCACCCGGCAGCAAACCTGCCGGCAATCGTACCGGCTGCCAGGTGAAGAGATAGGGATTATCCTGCCAGGGCCGTTGCTGCCCGTTCACGCCAAATTTGTCGATGTGCATCCCGCTTGTCAGGTAGTCTTCCTGTGCGCCTCCATCGCGGGGAGCACCAGGCTTGTGAATATTCAGGAATAATTTAATCACCAGGTTGCGGAGCGTATCGGGACTGTTATTGTAATAAGTAATCGTCTCGGTCCCTTGAATGGTCCTGTCTGGGGGCATGGCAGTAACAGTGATATTGTACCGACCATGGTTTTGCCAATAATTTTTACCGGGCATCCCATCTTTGGAGCGGGTTCCCTTTTCATAAGCTTGTTTGATATCCCGCGGCAGATATAAATTTTGCGCCTGCAGGGAGTGAGCAGTAACCGCCGCCAATATCAACATTAGAAAAAAACGTGGCATAATAAATGAATTTTAGCTGAAAGATAAAGCAAAAACACCGCGTCTTCTATTGAATTTGATAACCGGTAAAGTGCCCGATCCTTCTGCAGGTTAACAAGTATATTTGATTACCCAAAAAAACTGTAACATGAAGAAATATTGTTCACTATGGTTGATTGTTATCCTGTTCACCCACGTTTTGCAGGCCCAGCAAAAATTTATCAGGACACGCGGTAAAGAAATCATTGGAACAGACGGAAAACCCTTCCTGATCAGGGGTACAAACCTTGGCAACTGGCTCGTGCCGGAAGGTTATATGTTTAAATTTAATCACGCTACCTCCCCCAGGTTGATTAATGAAACATTAACGGAATTAATCGGGCCTGATGCAGCAAGTGGTTTCTGGAAAAAATACCTGGAAGCATACATCACTTCCGCAGACATACACTACCTGAAAAACCTGGGCATAAACTCCATTCGCCTGCCATTTCATTACAAATTATTTACTGATGAAGATTACCTGGGTGGCCGCGGTACCGCCCGTGGATTTGCGCTGCTGGACAGCGTCGTAACATGGTGCCGAAATGAAGGATTATTTGTATTGCTCGATATGCATTGTGCTCCCGGCGGGCAAACAGGGGATAACATTGATGACAGCTGGGGCTATCCTTTTCTTTTTGATAGTGAGGCAAACCAGTTGTTAGTCGTAAAAATCTGGAAGATGATCGCTTCGCATTATAAAAACGAACCAACCGTGCTGGGCTACGATTTACTGAATGAACCGATTGCTCACTATTTTGACGCGGCGCATTTCAACCCAAAGCTTGAACCGTTGTATAAAAAAATTGTAAATGCCATCCGGTCGGTAGATAAAAACCATCTTATATTTCTAGGCGGAGCGCAATGGGACTCCAATTTTCAACCTTTTGGTCCCCCGTTTGATACTAAACTAGTGTACACTTTTCATAAATACTGGACGGCCACAACAAAAGACGTGATCCAGGAATACATTGACTTTCGTAACCGGTACAATGTCCCGATTTATTGTGGTGAAACCGGTGAAAACAATGATGATTGGGTAATGAATTTCCGCACTACCCTTGAAGAAAATAAGATAGGCTGGCATTTCTGGCCCTATAAAAAAATGGATAATACAGCAGGAATAATTACGTTCGATCGTCCTGATCAGTATGACAGGATAATAGCATTTGCAGACACAAGCAGGAGTAGCTTTGAAGAAATTCGCAAAGTAAGACCACAAAACCAAGCTGCTGTAATTGCAGCGCTAAACCAGTTTTTGGAAAATTGCCGGTTTGTACATTGCAAGCCCAATACCGGTTACATAAAAGCACTGGGATTAAAGGCCAACTAAATACACAGCTCACAAAATTTTTACAAAATAGCTTTGCAAAAAAGCTGCTCATAAAAAATCATGAGCAGCTTTTTTATCGGCTATGTCTTTGTTATTTCACGTTCACTGTTACGGTAGCAGACAGTTTGCTTCCGTAAGACCGGTGCAAGCCATCAGCAAACTGCAGCGTCAGTTTATGCTTACCAGGTGCAAGTGTTAACGATGTTTCTGTCTGTCCTTTTCCAAAATGCATATGTGTGGAATCTTTTGGCACAACAGTACCGGCTGCCAGTGAATCTTCGGCATCAATAAACAGATGGTGATGCCCGGAACCGGCAACTACCGGCCCGGCCGTATCTACTTTTATGCCTTCGGTACCCATTTCTACTGTAAATGGCGAGCTTACCGTTTCATCATTTTTCAGGTTTTTGAAAAACACTTTTGCGCCATCCGGTACAGCCGGCAGCGCCGGAACATTGGTCATATCCTCCATGTGATGCATAGAATCGTGATTCATGGCCGCAGAGCTTGTATCTGCGTTTGCAGAAGACTCATTGGCAGCGTTATTACAGGCCGCCATCACCAGTAAACATGCAGCGGGGATAAACATTTTTTTAATCATAGCTGGTTTCATTTTTATTTTCCTAAAGGTAGCACTTCTTCATTTTATCGCTGACTATTCGCCATCGTGCTGAATACGACTTACAATAAAACATGCAAAAGGCCCCTAAGGGCCTCCTGCATGTTTTGTCTTGAAAGTGTATGAAAATTTTATCCCCTGTGTCCCCTGCCTCCACCGTGATTGCCATTATCCCGGTTACCATTTCCACGCTGCTCAAGTTGCCTGGGAGCAACTGTCCGGTTATTCATTTGCGGGCTTACCTGGCGCTGCACCCTGTTATTATTCATAACAGGTTCATTGCGCCGTTCAAATGGGTCGCGCCGTTCTTGCTGACCAGGATTCACTTGCCTCTCACTATTCCTGTTAATGACTGGGCGATCATTTTGAGGTAGTCGGTTACGATTGATTTCCGGCTGCCTGTTAGAATGATCAATCTGCCGCTGTGGCTGGCCGTTAGTATTGCGGTCAAAAATCTCCCGGTTCGTTTGCACTGGCCAGTTACGAGTAGTATTGGATGATCTGTCTGAATTACCGTTCTGCCTGTTTCGCCAGTCATTGGCCTCATTACCGCCGCGCTGGTTAAACTGCCGTCCCGGCTGACCATTATTCCCATTATTGTCACTATTGCCACGCTGTCCAGATCCCGGTCGCCCGTTTTCTTCCCGGTTGCCGGGGAAGTTATTGTTATGATTAACGTTCGTAGTATTATCTCTTCTGAAAACTGTATTATTCTGCCTGTTGCCACCAGGATATTCATCAAAACGCCGCGGTGCAATATCCCTGTTATCTCCCCGTTCCACTCGCGGCCTGTACATATTGATCTCATTGTTCCTGAACTGCGTACGGCCTGGTCTGCCAGACTCGCGAAATACCACCGGCCTGATGCGTTCGTGGGTGTAACGTTCCACATCACCTCTGCGCGGCCCTGTTACAAATACGTTTCGACTGTAATTGTAATTGTTGATAATGGTTGTATGGTTGATGATGGTAACATTCTGGCGGCGTGGTAAACAATATCCATAAATTCCCGGCGATGTAATATACCGGCATGGCGCAAAACACCAGTAGTCTACCGGCGGTGCATACCCGCCAATGGAAAAGTTTATACTGATATTGATGCCCGGCATGAGCGGAGCCCATCCATAATAATCACCGCCGCTGCGCCAGGCAACCCAGGCAGGCGACCATTCATAACCGGGTACCCATAACCAGCCATATACCGGATCATCGAACCAGCGGCCATAGTGAAATGGCGCCCATCCCCAATCATAATCGGAAACCCAGATCCGCTCATACTCATCAGACCAGACCCAATGTCCATTACTGCTGTACGGACGAAAATCCGGGCCGGTGTCAGGGCACCAAACATACCCGTAACCGGGATAATCAATCCATCGACCGTAGGGACTTAGTTCGTCATAAAAATCCTGGTATGTCACTTCGCCGTATGGCTGGGCCGAAACTGTATTTCGAAGGGATGTAAACAGCATCACCAGTAGTACTGCGGTTCCCATTTTAAAAATTCGTTTCATGTAGTAAAATTTTTTTGTAAGTAAAGATTGGATACATACTGTTGTAAATTGTTTAATCAAGATTTTCTTAAATTCCGTTTACAAGTTTAATCACTATTATCATGCCGCCTGTAAGCGGTAACAACGTTTTATAGTTTCGTTATGTAAATGTTACGTGAAAACAACCGGCGTTTGTTAAAGAAGCAATAAAGCGTTTTTCACATGCAACTTTTCGTAATAAAAAACTGCTGGCTATTTTTTTAAATGGCTGTACTACCTTCGGCACCCGGATGTACGATAAAGACTATTATAAAATACTCGGTGTTCCACCCTCAGCATCGCTGCCAGAAATCAGGAAAGCTTATCGCAAGCTGGCGCAACAATATCATCCTGATAAAAACCAGGGTGATCCATATGCGGCCAGCCAGTTTACCGAAATAAAAGAAGCGTATGAAGTACTAACCGATCCCATAAAGAAGAGTTATTATCTGCAACAAAGGTGGTACGATCAAAGCCAGGGAAAATCAACCAAGCGGAGCGAGGCCCT
>DASTSN010000102.1:0-27199 GCA_035760665.1 Chitinophagaceae bacterium
TGCAAAACAATCCTGTACGATGTCCTCTGCCTGTTTCTCATCCTGCACATACTTAAAGGCAAAGAAAGTCAGCGGACCGTGGTAAGCTCTGAATACCCGGTCAAACGCCTGCTCTTCCCCATTGCGGAAAGCATCAAAAAAATCAGGGCCCCAACCTTGCAGTTCCAGTGGCACTATCGTTCCTTAATTGTTGACAATCCAGCGGAGTCTCTAATAAGGAAGCTGCAAAAAAACGGCGCAGGTCTCCACTTACCGGCTTGGAGGCCCTCACGAGGCCCTTGAACACAATAAGGGAGCCCACGCCTGAACGTGAGCCCTTGCTTATCGTCTTGTGTCCAATGAAAATTCGTGAGGTTTCCAAGACAAGACTCAAAGCGAAAGCTTCAAATAAGTTCGAATATGAAGATTCGCAAAAATAAATTTTTAAACCACCCGAGCCTATGGTTTGGAGTGGTTTGCTACCAAATTTATAAATTATAAAGTACACAACAAAATGTATCTTATTCAATTCAAAACGGTGTCTTATTTCAAACTCTATTTGGTATGTGGGTAAATATCATAATAGAAAGGAAACCAAACGGGTCGGTCAGCAAATAAAACAGCTTCGCCTGAAGTATGGATGGAATATTGAAGATATTTCGGAGATGACTGGATTTTCAAGATCGACAATTTCTGCAGTTGAAAAAGGAGCCGAAACTGATACAACGCATTTAATAGAAATCGCAAAAGCGATAGGCGTTCAACCAAGTCAAATATTCACTATTTCGTTTGATCTTAAGCCAAGATATAAGTTATCGCAAAAAAGAAAAGACCAAAAAAAGCTAACCTTAAAAATCAGAGGTATGATTGAAGCAGGCTTTTTTAAAGAACCGCGTATTGTTAATGAGGTCAGAGAACAGCTATTTGGCCAACAAAAGCTAAAAGTTAGTGCGGCACAGATATCAGTTGTGTTATTAAGATTAACGAAAGAGGGCATTTTACGAGCTTCAAAAAGCGGTCGAAAAAACTTGTATTCTGCAAAATAGTAACTACAAATACAAGCGGAATACAAGCAAATTAAAGTAATCCTGGTCGCTCAAAATCTACTGTAATCCGCTGCTGTATTGTCTTTCCATAAAATGCGGCCTTATCAATAATGGTTTACCCCCCTCCCAGGATTTCAGTTCTCTTTTCCGCCCCGAGAAGCCTTTGATGCCCACGGTTTCAAAATGTCACATTTTTAAAAAAATAAGTGACAAATTCATTTTTGTCACAAATATTCGTAAATTTGTGACAAATGGTAAAGACTCAAACATATATAAGAGATTTATTGTCAGGGAAAAAACCGGGTGATTTGGTTTTCGCTGCGGATTTTAAGGGAAAAGGAACGGAAGCTGCTATCCGGAAAAGCCTTTCACGGTTGGCAGCAGAGGGAAGGATCAAACGGGCAGCTCACGGCATTTATTACCTGCCCAAAATTGACCCTCTTTTTGGTGAACTTCAACCCTCAGCGGAAGAAATAGCCCAAAAAATTGCAGATAAAGAAAGAGTCCGCATACAGCCAACAGGGGCCTATGCCTTAAATAAACTGGGCCTAAGCACACAGGTTCCTATGAAAATGGTTTATCTCACGGATGGGGTGCAAAGATTGCTGACTATTGGTAAAGTGAAAGTGAAGTTCAAGGCTACCACGAATAAAAAGCTTTCCATGAAGGGAGAACTGAGCAAACTCATTATACTGGCTTTGGAGGAGTTGGATTTAAAGAAAATAGATACCCGGAGAGAGGCAAAAATCAGGGAATTATTATTAAAAGAAGATCCGGAAAAACTAAACCATGATCTGGCACTGGCACCGGGCCGCATTCATGATTATATTGTCAAATTATTAAAAACACCTTCCAATGACCGGGTGGCTTAAACTAACAGATGATCAAAGAAGGGTCACGCTAACGCAGGCACAGCAACGCTCAGGCATTCTTGCCAAAGCGATTGAAAAAGATTGGTGGGTGACGTTGGTATTGAAAGCACTCTTCCAATCTGCCTATGCAGGTTATCTTGTTTTTAAAGGAGGCACTTCTTTAAGCAAGGGCTTTAAATTGATCAATCGCTTTTCAGAAGACATTGACCTGGCGCTGGCTCCGGAAGCATTTGGAATGCAATACGAGGAAAATCCTACACCAAGTTATATTAGCCGGTTAAGAAGAAAAGGATTTGCATTCACCACTACTCTGTTTATCGAAGAATTAAATGCCCAACTTATCTCTTTAGGCGTTCCTTCTTCTTTTTATACCATTGAATTCGACCCTGCGCCACCCAATCAAACCCCACCTGATCCGCAATCCGTTTATGTGAAATATAAGCCCCTTTATGATCCCAATAAATATATTGCTGACCAGGTAAAAATAGAAATTAGTGTCCGGTCGTTAAAAATCCCGTTCACAACCAGATCAATTCATTCAATACTAACTGAATTTTTTCCGAATAAAGTTTATGAGGAACATCCATTTGAGGTAACTATTGTTGAGCCGCGAAAAACATTTTTAGAAAAGGCCTTCTTGCTGCACGAAGAATTCGGGAAGCCGGACAAAACAACAATAAGGACCGAAAGAATGTCCCGTCATTTTTATGACCTGGCAGTCATTATGAATAATGAGATTGCAAAAGAGGCACTGCATGATCACGATTTATATGAAAGCTTAATCATCCACCGGGAAAGATATATCCGTGCCACCTGGGCAAATTATGCTACGTTGACTCACTCCACGATATCATTTCTTCCACCGGAGGAATTACTGGAGGAGTATAAAAATGATTATGAAGAAATGCGGGAACACATGATCTACGGTGAAGGCGTTCTTACTTTTGAAGAAGTAATAAATAATCTGAAGGAACTACAAGGCAGGTTCAGGTTAAAAAAGGAAGTGAAGCTATTAGAAGAGATCATTACCGATGCTTTGAACAATCTGCAGGATTATATGAAACAACATCCCACCGCCACTTCATTTGAAACCCAGGTGGTATATACCTCCGATCCCTATAAACCTGCCGGCCCTGCTAACAAAGCAATCATCTTTGGAGTGCGGTTTACCCGAAACCGCGATAAGATGATCTTTGAAAGTATTAGTGTGCATGAGAATTGACCGGATAAAAGCTCAAGGTTGGGATAAAACGCAGCATTATGACCTTTAACAAAGAAAAATACAGGGCAGAAAAGCAAAATGTGGTTTCGTTGATTAAACAAACGCATGATTGGGAGAAGACAGAGGGTTTCATTGCAGATGGAATAATCAATCCGGATATTTATGCAAATCAAAAAATAAAAATTCTCATTCTGCTTGCTGAATCTTACGGTTATGATGGACATGGAATTGTTGACATTGAAGACCAGGAAGAGGATGATATTTTAGGCGTAGGCCACCCGAACAGACAAACACCAAAGAAAGTATCAACACTTCTTTGGCTACTTTTTCGATCTATTGATACTGGAGTGGAGATGCAATGGGAAGATTTCCCAAGCCTTCTGGAAACAAATGATACAAATTATGAACTATTGCAAGATGCACTATCCAGAATTGCTTATGTCAATGTAAAGAAAGCTTCAAAGCCAATTTCGAATTGGGGGAATGGCGCAACGAGATTGGACTATTCTGAAATATATAATAGTTGCGTCAGGAATCAGGAGATATTAAAAATACAAATTGATTCAATCCGTCCGGACTTAATTATTGCTTGTAGCGATGCAGTTTATAACGGGCTATATGATCTTGACCTGATAGGAGAAGACATTGAACTTAATAAGAAGTATATTATTCAACTGAATGAGCACGGACAAAAAATAATTCATGTTAGTCATCCAAGCTATTTGGAAGATTGGGGATACAAAGGAATTTTTGAAACGTATCAAATCATTTATCGAGGACTAAGCGCTTAGGGTAATATATCAGTGAACTTTACATCAATCCCCTGCTTTTCTTCCGCCAATCCTTTGGCGATATTTTAAATATTTTCTTGAAAGCGTTGATAAATCCTGTTGGTGTTTCATAACCTGACAGTTCACTTATTTCCTGTATCTGCTTGTCAGTTGTTTCGAGGAGAAACTTTGCCCGGTCCATTTTGCGTTGCAAGAGCCTGTCGAGTACGCTAACACCGAAAATTTTGGGAAAGCCAGTCTTTAATACATAAACATTGGTATGGACCATCCGGGCCAGTTCCGGTATTGTGTAGTGAACATTGAGGTTGGCGGCAATAATCGCATCTGCGGCATATACCGCTGCAATTTCTGCCGGTGTCATCTCACCTGGCATAGTAAGCGGAGGAACTGATATATGATAAAACAACAACTCCCGTATGCGATAATCATAAGAAGCATCCCGCAGCTTTTCTTCAAAAGGGTTATCAAGTATGCGGTTGATCACTTCACGCATTGTATCTGACATCATTCGGGCTTCTGAAGGCCTGATCGTTTCTCCCATCGGAGTTTGTTCTATCAGAGCAGGGCTGATATACACCACAAAATACTGACATCCCAGCGACGGCTTGATTTCAAATTCATAGAACCTTTCATCAGTGATGCGGTATTGACCAGGTAATAAATTCGTCTCACTGCCATCGGGGTTTTTGATATACAGTTCACCGGTAAGTACGGTTTCCAGCCGTATGTATTCACTCGATTCTGTGACCCGGAAAGACTGATCCGTTGTAGAAACAAAATTCCGCAATGAGATCTGGAATAAATCTGTCGTGAAATGATGAAAGGAAACTGTGTAAGTATCCTCAATAGCCTGCCGGAGATCTGCGCCGGGCAGACGTGTTCCCCTGAATTTCTTTACCGGTGCAGGTTTTAATGGGACAGGACGCCCGGTAGATAAGGTTAGTTCTGTCATGCAGTTTTAGCTAGCAAGAAATATCAATTATCTTTTTGATTAATAATTGCTCAACTGGTAATATTTGTTGCGCTACTAAGTTCAGAACCTGCCAGATTAAACTTCACCACAAGACAGTCTTTCCCTCTGCATTAAAGACCTGTGAACTTACTCAAATTTATAAAAATACACTCACACACAGGCATATAGGCAAGTGACATTTCTTTTTGAAAAATCACCCAATAGTTTTATTTTAACATCGAATTTTCATAGGATAAGGTTTAATGGTTAATGGTTTTTGATTAGGAAACCCCGGTCTCACCGGGGTTTTTTGAAATAAAAACAGCACCCTCTCGGTTAAACACTTCAGGCATCGAATTGGTTCAGGGGCAAAAGCAAATTTTGACATTTCTGCATGGAACTAGCGCAATATTTGGTAGACCGCCGCCGTACTCACGCCTTGTTTGAAATACAGCCTCCGGCCAAACAATTCATGACAACGGCGGCTTATAAAAACCTAATGCATTTCAATTCGCCCCGGCAATACATCTTAAGGCTTATCAAAACTGGCCCCAGGGCGAAATCAAATGCCTGATGAGAAGCTAGGAATTTCATAAATCATCAATACAGCCTCGTTATGAATACCACTCCAAGAAAGTTTCCTTATCATCGGATCGCTGTTGAGGCAGCACAATCTCGGAACTCCATCCCGTATCCCTTGACGGCGTATGCTCTTCATTCATTGGAGGAGATAGTAAAATCTCTAATATTTTTAAATTTTTTATTAACCACTCGTGCTAACAACATTCACCTGATACTGTTCTTCTTTAGTCTCGTTTAAAATTTATTTGGGCATTGGGGATTTAAGTTAAATTCAAAAGAGTTCAGCAGCCATTGGTTGGGCAAACGGATCAGCACTTCTGTTACCCATAACATGCACCAACAATTTTTTATAGGGGAAATAGCTTGTACTTCACCGTATTGGACATGCTGATGGGATCCTGGATAAAAACGATAATAAGGCATTTGAAGAAATCACATCAAGGAAAAAGTCCTGTAATCTGGAAACCCCGAAATATGAAGTATCGGTATAAGCTCCTGATTGTCCTCTATGCTATTCGCATGTACTAATGTGCTTGAAAAAACATTTGCAATGGTCCACATTTTATATACCGCTTGTATTTTAAATAAATTCCAGCGTGTATATAATCGAAAGGTTATATCTAATTAGACAAAAAAAATAAATCCAAGGTATTTTGAAACCGATATAATGAGGAAGTTCGAGTTTTCTCGCTCATAAATTACCTACAGATATATTTTCAAATAACGCAATGCGAAACAGGGATTTGGAATTATTTATGGAACTTGCACACCAATATCTGCCGATTTTATGGCCTTTCTAATTTCAAAGCAAATGTCCGAAAAAATATTTATAAAGAATATGGTTTGCAACCGCTGCATCATGATCGTTAAGCAGGAGCTGGAAAACCTGGGCCTGAAACCAATACTTGTCACTATGGGCGAGGCAGAACTTGGCAAACTGCCCACTGCAAATCAAATGCAGGAGCTTAACAGCCGGTTACTGCAATTGGGTTTTGAAATATTGGACGATAAAAGACAAAAGCAGATTGAAAAAATAAAAAGCCTGCTCATTAAAAAAGTACAGTCAGGCGAAATAGAAGAACATTTCAGTATCAGCAAATTTTTGAGCAATGCCCTGCATAAAGACTACAGCTATATCTCCCGTTTGTTTTCTGAAGTGGAAGGAATAACGATTGAACAATTACTTATCCTCCAAAAAATTGAAAAGGTAAAAGAATGGCTGGTATATGGTGAACGCAATCTCAGCGAAATTTCTTTCCGGTTAGGATACAGCAGTGTGGCCCATCTTTCAGCACAGTTTAAGAAAATTACGGGGCTTACCCCAAGCCATTTTAAAAAATTGGGTAACCCGCAACGAAAATCGCTGGATGCATTGTAACTTATGTTACGCAATTCAATAACAGGCATTTTAATTTTGCAACATGCAGCAAAAACAACACTGGGAAAAAGTATTTGAAACAAAAGCCGATTCAGAAAAAAGCTGGTTTCAACCTTATCCCGAAACTTCGGTACAATTTATTAAGGACTTAAATATTCCCAAAGATGCTGCGATAATTGATGTGGGCGGTGGTGACAGCTACCTGGCCGATGTATTATTACAGGAAGGTTATAAGGATATTACCGTACTCGATATTTCTGCCAAAGCCCTGCAAAATGCCCGGAAGCGTTTAGGCAAAAAAGCAAATAGAATTAAGTGGGTTGAATCGGATGTATTGAGTTTTCATCCCGAAAAAAAATATGATTGCTGGCACGACAGGGCTGTATTTCACTTTGTAACCGATAAAAAAAATATAACAGCCTATAAAAAGCAGATTGCCGGTTCCGTTAAAGATAAAGGTAAATTGATTGTGGGTACATTCTCAGAAAAAGGCCCCGAAAAATGCAGCGGCCTGCCGGTTCACCGCTATTCGCAGCAGCAACTCACCAGGGCGCTTTCCCAAAATTTCAAAAAAATAAAATGTATTGAGGAAATACATCAAACGCCTTTTAATACTTCGCAGTCATTTACTTTTTGCAGCTTTCAAAAAAAAGCCGTTTAAGTATAAATCATATCCATAATTCTGTAACAATACTGCTTCCCGTTTGAAGGAACTTTGTGTCATTAAAAGATCAGACATGACACATACCTATAAAGTCTCTGGAATGAAATGCAGCGGATGCCAGGCAAAAGTCCAGGGTCTTTTATCTAAAGTAACAGGAGTAAAAAAAGTAACTATCGACTTATCAAAAGGTGAGGCTACTGTGGATATGGATAAAAATATATCCACTTCGCAACTTAAAGAAGCATTGAAAGATTATCCAAAGTATCAACTTTCAGAAACGAGCCATCAACATCATACAGCTGTATCATCTGTACAGAACGAGGAAATAAAATCCTGGCTACAAACCTATAAGCCTATTCTTTTGATCTTTGGTTATATCACCGGTATTACGTTATTAACTGAATGGATGTTGGGCGGTTTTGCCTGGATGAGGTGGATGAATCACTTCATGGCTGGTTTCTTTATCACGTTTTCTTTTTTCAAATTGCTTAATCTAAAAGGATTTACGGAGAGCTATGGCATGTATGATATTGTAGCCAAAAGATGGAATAGTTGGGGCTATGTTTATGCTTTTACTGAATTAGGTTTAGGCATCGCTTTTCTTACCGGGTTTACCCCCGTCCTTACCAATAGCATTACCTTTGTAGTAATGTCAGTAAGCATAATTGGTGTGTTGCAATCCGTTTTCAATAAACGTAAAATTAAATGTGCCTGCCTGGGCGATGTATTTAATTTGCCCATGAGCACCATTACCATTATTGAAGATGCGCTGATGATCGGCATGAGTGGGATAATGCTCGTAATAATGCTGTAAAATGATGATTATCAAACCAGTAAGGAACCTGTTGTGGCGGCTATTTAAAGCCATTTTTGTGCGCAAAAAGGACTGTTGCAAGTAAGTGAATGTCATTAAAATATAAAAGCTCCATGAAATTATATAACCCGTTTACCTTAAAATAGCTATACTTTTGCTTCAGGTTTTTTATGAAAAAGTTCATCACCGCCATATTAGCCGTTTTGTACCTGGGCACTTCTTCAGGGGCCACAATACACATGCATTATTGCATGGGCAAGCTGGCCGATTGGGGTCTGGGTCATAAAGAATCTAAGACTTGTGGTCAATGCGGCATGGAGAAATCCGACAAAAAAGATAATGGCTGCTGCAAGGATGAACACAAATTTTTAAAAGACGATTCAGCACAAAAGGTAACAGAAAGCAACCTGCAGCTGATACAGTTAATGGCAACAGCTTTACCGTCTGCCAATATTCATTTACCTGAACTGGCATTGCCTTCCTTAACTGAAGAAAGTCCCAACAGCAATGCCCCTCCCCGAACGCAGGGCGTACCCGTTTACATTCGCAACTGCGTTTTCCGTATTTAATATAGTTCCCTCTTGTTGAGCCAGGCAACTGATTTGCCGGGCTATTGGCATTTACCTATGCCATAAATCCAACTATTATATACTACTAAATTAATTTAAAATGAAAGCAATTAAAATGCTGATGATGGCAGCGTTAACCATCATTTCCGTTTCGCTTTTTGCACAGGACAGTATCAGACATAAATCAAAAACTCCGATGCAAAAAATGGAGCAGATGAAATACAGTTGCCCCATGAAATGTGAGGGCGATAAGACTTATGATAAGCCCGGCAAATGCCCCATATGCGGTATGGGTTTAACCAAATCCAAAAAAGAGCAGATGAAAATGGAAGTGATGAAAACCTATACCTGTCCCATGCACCCGGATGTAGTAAGCGATAAACCGGGTAAATGTTCAAAATGCGGTATGGCGCTGAAGGAAAAAGCACCTGCTGTTGCAGTTTATAGCTGCCCCATGAAATGCGAAGGGGATAAAACTTATGATAAGCCCGGAAATTGCCCTAAATGCGGTATGGCCTTAATACAAAAAAAATACGATCATTCCAATCACAAACATTAATCAACTAAAAATCAGGATATGAAAAAGATACTCCTTGCTTTAACAGTAATCGCAGCTTTAGCCGTGATTTCCTGCAACAGCAACAATTCTGCAAAAGACAACAGCACGGGTATGAACCATGATAGTATGCCCATGCCCATGAAAGACAATAAAATTGCAGATGAGAATGTAAAAATGGTAGCAACCACATTCGCCACTGTTGATCCCGGTGTTTCAGCTTTTATGAAATCGATGGTGGCAAATTACCTAGCGGTTAAAAATGCGCTGGCTAACGAAAATGAAACTGATGCGGCTGCAGCCTCAGGAAAAATGTATGATGTTATGAAGGCGTTTGATAAATCACTATTGAGCGCTGACCAGAAAAAAGTATATGATGATATTGAAGATGATTTGAAAGAACATGCAGAACACATTTCAAAAAGTAAGATTGATCACCAGCGGGAACATTTTGCAACGATGAGTAAGGATATGTATGATATGGTGAAAGCATTTGGGGCTGGTATGACATTGTATCATGACCATTGCCCGATGTATAATGAAGGATCTATGTGGCTCAGTGAATCCAAAGACATCAAAAATCCTTACTACGGAGATAAGATGATGACCTGCGGTAGTGTAGAAGAAATGATGAAATGAATGTTGAATCATGCTTCAATGTTGATACGTTAGTATGATTGAAAGATTATTAACACCTGCCCAGCCTCTCCCGATTTTATCGGGAGAACGAAGGTGAGGCCAAAAAAAATCATTATGATCCCAAAAATAATTTCCTGGTCATTAAAAAACCGCTACATCGTTTTGCTGCTGGCAGCAGGCTTGTTTGCGTGGGGCATTTTCAATATAAAGAAAAACCCCATTGATGCAATCCCTGATCTCAGCGAAAACCAGGTGATCGTATTTACCGAATGGATGGGCCGTGGTCCGCAGATCATGGAAGACCAGGTTACCTATCCGCTGGGTAGTAACCTGCAGGGCATCCCCAAAGTGAAAAGCATCAGGGGCACTTCTATGTTCGGGATGAGTTTTGTGTATGTAATTTTTGAAGATGATGTAGATGTGTATTGGGCAAGAACAAGAGTACTGGAACGGCTGAATTATGCCCAGCGTTTATTACCTAACGGTGTTACACCTACACTTGGCCCCGATGGTACAGGAGTTGGGCATGTGTTCTGGTACACACTCGACACTAAAAATCTTGACCTCGGGGAACAAAGAGCCTTGCAGGACTGGTATGTGAAATTGGCCCTGCAAACCGTTCCCGGTGTTGCTGAAGTGGCATCCTTTGGCGGTTTTGAAAAACAATACCAGTTGGTAATTGACCCGGTAAAATTACAGTTCTATAACATTAGTCTTATGGATGTGATGAACAAAGTAAAAGCCAGTAACAATGATGTGGGCGGCCGCAAATTTGAAATGAGTGATATGGCTTATATCATCCGGGGATTAGGTTACATCAAAAATAAAGACGACATCGAAGCTATTGCAGTGGGCAACAACAATGGTATTCCGGTAAGGGTGAAGGATATTGGCACGGTACAGATGGGTGGCGATTTACGATTGGGCATTTTTGATGAAAACGGTGAAGGCGAAGTAGTAGGTGGTATTGTAGTGATGCGTTATGGCGAAAATGCAGATAAGGTAATCAATGCCGTAAAAGAGAAAATGAAAGATGTTCAAAAAGGATTGCCCGAAGGTGTAACCTTTAAAACTGCCTACGACCGCAGCGAACTGATTGAGGCGGCCATCGGCAACATTAAAGTAAAACTGGTTGAAGAAATGGCTGTAGTGGCGCTGATCGTTATCATCTTTCTTTTTCACTGGCGCAGTGCATTAAGCATCATTATTCAGATTCCGATAACCATTGCTATCAGTTTCATCCTGCTGAATATGTTTGGTATATCCTCCAATATCATGTCACTAACAGGTATTGCCCTGGCTATCGGTGTAATTGTAGACAATGGAATTATTATGAGTGAGAATGCCTACCGGCATTTATCAGACTATCAAAATCAACACAGTCCTAAATCCTAAACAATGAAAAAATTGTTCAATAAACTAAAACGTAAACAAACCTACTACCGTATTCCGGAGTTGGAAAGGATGCGGTTGATTGAAAAAGCCAGCATACAGGTGTCAAGGGGTGTATTCTTTTCTACCATTATAATCATCACTTCTTTTTTGCCGGTGTTTTTACTAACCGGCCAGGAAGGAAAACTCTTTCACCCGCTGGCATTCACAAAAACATTCATCATGATTGTGGATGCGTTGCTGGTGCTAACCTTAGCCCCCGTTTTAATTTCCTTTTTTATGAAAGGGCGTTTCAGGCCCGAAACCAAAAACCCGGTAAACCGAATACTGGAAAAAATATACGAGCCGGTTATCCGTACCTGTATCAAATGGCGGAAAACAACACTGGCTGTTAACATCATTGCTTTGGCAATCAGTATCCCAATGCTGCTTAGTTTGGGTAAAGAATTTATGCCGCCACTGGATGAAGGCTCTATTTTATTCATGCCCGTTACACTCCCGGATGTTTCCAACAGTGAAGCCAAGCGGATTTTGCAGGTGCAGGATAAACTAATCAAATCTGTACCGGAAGTGAAGAATGTTTTGGGCAAAGCAGGACGAGCCAACACGGCAACCGACAATTCCCCCATCAGCATGATTGAAACCATTATCCTTTTAAAACCTCAATCGGAATGGAGAAAGGGATTGAGTAAAAATGATATTATCAATGAACTCAATGCTAAGTTGCAGATACCCGGTGTTACCAACGGATGGACACAGCCCATTATCAACCGAATCAACATGCTGTCCACAGGTATCCGTACCGATGTGGGTGTAAAAGTATATGGACAAAACCTGGATACCATTTATGCTTTTGCAGAAAAAGTGAAGAAAGAACTCGAAGGCATTGATGGCGTAAAAGATTTGTACGTAGAACCTATTACGGGCGGCAAATACATTGATATTACGGTAAAAAGGGATGAAATAAGCCGCTATGGTTTAACGGTGGATGATGTAAACAGTGTGGTGGAAATAGCATTGGGCGGTATGCGGCTTACAACAACTGTTGAGGGAAGGCAGCGTTTTTCCGTCAATGCAAGATTTGGGCAGGATTTCAGAAATAATCTTGAATCGCTTAAACGTTTACAGGTGCAAACCATGAAGTACGGCCCTGTGCCATTGGAAGCAGTGGCTGATGTAAAAATTACAGAAGGGCCGCCGATGATTAATTCTGAAAATGCGATGCTGCGGGGAACGGTTTTATTTAATGTACGGGAAAGGGATTTAGGCAGTACCGTAAATGAAGCCCGGGAAAAGCTGGATAAAATGCTCACCAAATTACCAAGGGGTTATTTCATGGAATGGAGCGGCCAGTATGAAAATTTGATCCGCAGTGAAAGAACATTGAAAATGATTTTACCGGTAGTGCTGCTCATTATTTTCCTGTCTATGTATTTCGCATTCCGTAATGCAAGAGAAGCATTCCTGAGTTTGATTTCAATACCATTTGCATTGATTGGCGGGGCTGTAATGATCTATTTCTGGGGTGTTAATTTATCCGTGGCTGTGGCAGTCGGCTTCATTGCTTTATTCGGGCTGGCAGTAGAAACAGGTATCGTAATGGTTATCTACCTGAACGATGCGATGGAGCAACTGGTAGCATCAAAGGGTAATTCAAGAGACACGATTACCAATGCAGATTTACGGGAATATGTAATTGCCGGCGCAGCAAAAAGGCTTCGGCCCAAACTGATGACCGTTTGTGTTTCACTGTTTGCATTGATTCCTATTCTCTGGAGCCACGGTGTGGGCAGTGATGTGATGAAACCTATTGTATTACCCATGGTAGGCGGGGTATTAACATCTGCAACACATATTTTATTGGTGACCCCATTGATTTTTTTAATGGCAAAGGAATATGAATTAAAGAAACACGGCAAAATTGAAGTGCTGGAAACAAAACACTAAGCATACAAAAAGTAATGAATATGAAACGTTTTCAAATATTGATTGGTTTAACGCTGATAACATCAGTTGCCATCTCGCAACAGGTCTTGACCATGCAGGAAATTCAGTCAGCCATTCAAACCAACCATCCGGCCTTAAAAATGCTGGATGCCGAAGCCCGTTCCATGAATGAAGCAGCCAAAGGAGCTTACAGTTGGATGCCACCCGAAGTTGGCGCTGGTTTTTTTCAGACACCTTATGATCCCGGCAGGTGGAAATCAATGAATGGCCAGCCGGGCATGGGTGCTTTTATGATTTCAGCCCAGCAGATGTTTCCCAATAAGAAAAGGCAAAATGCCGAGTTTGCATATATGAATGCACAGTCATCGGTAGAATTACAAAAAAAAGATGTAGTGGTAAATGAACTGTTGTTTACGGCAAGAAAAAACTACTATGACTGGATAGTGCTGGAAAAGAAATTGAAAGTTCTGGATGAAAACGATAAGCTCCTAAAATTCATGATGCAAAGTGCGGAGATAAGGTATAAGAACGGGTTGGGTAAAATCAGTGCTTATTATAAAGCAAAGGCAGCATTAGCCAACGTAGAAAATATGCAGCTGATATTACGGAATGAAATTGTTCAGAAACGTATTGCCATCAATACCGTGATGAACAGAAGTACAGAAACAGCATTTGCAATTGATACGAATTATGTTTGGTTTGATTTTAACCGGGGCATGTTTGATTCTGTTTTTTTGATGCAGCAGCGTAGTGATATTAAAGTTATTGATAGGAGTATTGAAGTGAATAAACTGGAACGCACAGCAGAGTTGGCAAAACTGAAACCGGAGTTTGGAATACAGTACAATCACATGACAGGCTGGGCCAGGCAGCCCCTGATGTTTACCGTAATGGGCATGGTAAAAATTCCTCTTGCAAAATGGTCCTCCAAAATGAATAAGGCTAAAGCTGAAAGCCTTGTTTGGCAAAATGAAGTTTTGCGTAACCAGCAACAGACGATCATTAATGAAGCCTCCGGCATGGCGGATAACAATTTCACCGAGCTGGAACTGAAAAAGAAGCAGATGAAATTGTATGAGGAACAGATCATCCCGGCATTGCGACGGAATTTTCAAACCATGCAATTAGGGTATGAACAAAATACGGAAGAGCTGTTTGAGCTGTTCGATGCCTGGGAAGCATTAAACATGACGCAGATGGAATACTTCGACCAGTTGCAAAAGGGTTTGCAGATGCAGGCAGAATTGATGAAAATTTTGGAAATAAAATAAAACGAACCGAATGAAATTGATTTATAAAATAAAATGGGTGGTAGTTATTGCACTGGCTGTTTTCTTAGTTGCCTGTAACAATAGTAGTGATAAAGCTACAGTGATGTACACCTGTCCCATGCCGCAGGATTCTGTTTTCAGCGACAAGCCCGGTAAATGCCCCAAATGCGGTATGGATCTGGTGCTGATGGAAAACCATTCGGTGCATTCCGGCCATGAAATGACAGACAGCAGTATGGTAATAACCAAAGGATACACCTGTCCCATGCACCCACAGGTGCAAAGCGATACAGCAGGAAGCTGCCCCATTTGTGGCATGGAACTGGAAACAGTAAAATCACCCAATGAACCCAAAGCCGTTTCGCTGAATACTTTACTAAAGCCTTCCAACCAGCAGGTAATTGCCAATGTGCCAATGGTGCACATGATGGCAAGGGAAGAAAATATAGAAATGGAATCCTACGGCTTTATCACATATGACACAAGACAGACTGGAATAATCTCTTCCAATTTTTCCGGCAGGATAGAAAAACTGTATGTGAAATACCGTTATCAGAAGATCAGCAAAGGACAACGTATCATGGACATCTATAGTCCTGAATTAATGACTGCACAGGAAAACCTCCTGTTTCTATTGAAAAATGACCCGGAGAACACTATGCTCATCAATGCATCCAGACAAAAATTGTATTTGCTGGGAATGGGCAACCAGCAAGTAAGCAATGTGATAAAAACCGGTAAACCATCTTACAAAGTTTCTGTATTCAGCAATTACAGTGGTCATATTCACGAAAGCAACAGCACGGGCATGGGCAACAATCAACCCGAAGCCATGCAGCAGTTGGCAGTTACTACAGAAGAATTATCAGTTAAAGAGGGTATGTATGTCCAGAAAGGTCAAAATATTTTTGCCGTGTATAATCCAAACAGGGCATGGGCATTGCTGAACATTTTTACCGGGCAGGCTGCAATGGTTAAAGTTGGTAATAAGGTACGCATCACTCCCGAAACAAATCCGGCTGATGATTTCAGGGCCTCGATCAGCTATATTGAACCGGTTTACCGGGAAGGAAGTAAAACAGTTACTGCAAGAGTTTATTTCGATAATTCAACCTACAAAATTCCAATCGGCAGCCAGGTGAAAGCGACCATTTTTGCCGGTGACCGATCCGCCAACTGGCTGCCGGAAGAAGCAGTTTTATCCCTGGGCCTGGATAAAGTGGTTTTCGTAAGAACAGGAGAAGCATTTATGGCAAGAAAAATAGAAACTGGTATTACCAATAAACATCTGGTGCAGGTATTAAGCGGTTTGGAAAAGACAGAAGCCGTTGCTGCTAATGCACAATACCTCGTTGATAGTGAAAGTTTCATTAAAACAAATTAAGGAATTATGAAAAAGTATTTGATAATTATTGCCTCACTTTTATTTGTCTTTGCATCCTGCAAAAACAAGAAAACAACGGTAAATAAGGATGAGTATTACACTTGTAGTATGCACCCGCAGGTCATGCAGGATAAACCAGGCAATTGCCCTATTTGTCATATGGAACTGATTGTTGCAAAAAGAACCAATACAGCAGCAGATGAAATATTGCTCAATGATGAACAAATTCGCTTGGGTAATATTCAAACAGATACGATCCGTAATGGGATGATTGGAGATAAAGTGATTCTTACGGCTACCCTGAATACAGATGAAACAAAAGTAAACAGCATCAATGCCCGTATCATGGGGCGCATAGACAGGTTATATTTTAAAAACATGGGTGATTATGTTTCAAAAGGTGCACACCTGTATGACTTGTACAGTGAGGAATTGAATAATGCAAAGCAGGAATACATTGTAGCAGTTGAAAAACAACAATCGCTTGATAATTCCATCATAGATTTTAACAGGCTGGTTCAAAGTGCAAAAACAAAATTGTTATTATGGGGTATGAGTGATGCACAGGTGAATGAATTGACAAAAACAAAAAAAGCTTCTCCGCTAACTTCCTTTTACAGCAACGAGTCAGGATATATTACTGAACTGCCGGTGATGGAAGGACAGTACGTATCGGAAGGAAGCACCATAGTGAAGTTAGCCGACCTTTCTTCATTGTGGGCAGAAGCACAGGTATATACATCACAACTGTCAGCCATAGACCTGAAAGGAACAGCCATTGTTCAGTTCCCGGATATACCCGGCAAAGAATGGAAAGGGAAAATAGAATTTGCCAATCCAGAAATTGTTTCAGACAGCAGGCTGAACCTGGTCCGTGTTTCCATACCTAATCCGGGAGGATTGCTTAAACCCGGAATGCCGGCTTATGTCAGCATTAAAAGTAAAGAACTGAATACACTCACACTTCCATCAGACGCAGTGCTCCGGGATGGTAAAATGAATATAGTTTGGGTGCAGTCCGGCAAAAACAGTTATAAGATGAAAATGGTACAAACCGGTTTGGAAAGCGGCGACAGGCTGGAAATAAAATCGGGGTTACAAAATGGTGATGTGGTGGTTACGAGAGGCGCATATTTATTAAACAGCGAATTTGTATTTAAGAAAGGCGGTAATACAATGGCAGGAATGGAAGGCATGGATATGAGTTCACATTAAGAAAGAAAAATGAAATATTTACCTAAATCAAAATGGAAAAAAGCAGGATTGATATTGCTGCTGATATTTGTTTTGATTCAATTCTATCCAAGACCAAGAAAAAATATTTCATCTGTACAAAGCAGTAATTCGATTGAACAACTATATCCCATACAGGATTCCATATTACAGGTTTTAAAAGCAGCATGTTATGATTGCCACAGCAACAATACAAACTACCCCTGGTATAGTAATATACAGCCCGCTGCATGGTTTCTGAACAGGCATATAATTGAGGGAAAGGCAGAATTGAATTTTGATGAGTTTGGAGCTTATTCAAAAAGAAGGCAGCAAAGCAAGTTGAAGGCTATAGTCAATCAGGTTAAAGATGGAGAAATGCCTTTGACTTCTTATAAACTGCTGCATAAAAAGGCAAGACTGTCTGGCAAAGAACGCAGTATGATAACAAAATGGTTCATGGAAAAATATGATGCCAGTAGAAATTGAATTGACACAACATGGAGAAACAAAATAAAACGACAAATTGGTTTGTCATTACCGGTGGGCCCAGCACTGGGAAAACAACTGTCATAAACCTGCTAACGGAAAGAGGTTATAAAACCACTATTGAACATGCAAGGCATTATATAGACACAATGAAAGAAGAAGGAAGAACTGTTGAAGAGATCAGGGCAAATAAAAGAAAATTTCAGTTAGGGGTATTAGATATGCAGATTGAACAGGAGGCCGAATTGTCGCCTTCAGAGACTGTTTTTCTTGACCGGGCTATCCCCGATGCAATGGCTTATTACCGTTTTTTGAATCTCGAATATGATAAAATATTACTTGGTGCAATGAAGGCAGTATCCTATAAAAAAATATTTATTCTTGACAGGCTGCCTTTTGTAAATGATTATGCAAGAACAGAAGATGAACAGGCACAAAAACTAATTCACCAGTTAATTATAGAAGTATATCAGTCATTAGAATTTCCAGTTGTTTTTGTACCGGTAATCAGCCCCGATGAAAGAGTGGAATTTATATTAAAGAACATGTAAAATAAGTTATCATGGATCATAGCAAACACGAACATCATCAACAGCAGGAAATGGATTACAGTAAAATGAATCATTCCAATCTGCCTGACGACAAGGCAGGAATGGATCATAGTAAAATGCAGCACGACCACGGCAGCATACCGATGGGTATGGCAGGCCACGACCATCACAAAATGATGATAGCCGATTTTAAAAAACGGTTTTGGGTAAGCCTTATTCTTACTATACCCGTATTGATATTATCACCGATGATACAAGGTTTTTTTGGATATAGCTTATCAGTGCCAGGCAATCCCTACGTATTAATGGCTCTTTCATCTGTAATTTATTTCTGGGGCGGCTGGCCTTTCCTGAAAGGTTTCATTACCGAAATTAAACAGAAAGGTCCGGGTATGATGACCCTGATTGCAATGGCTATTTCTGTCGCCTATTTTTACAGCACAGCAACTGTTTTCGGATTAAAAGGAATGGATTTTTTCTGGGAACTGGCTACATTGATTGTGATTATGCTCTTAGGCCATTGGCTTGAAATGAAATCTGTATTAGGGGCATCCAAAGCCCTGCAATTATTAGTTAGCATGATGCCTGCCGAAGCACACCGGGTAAAGTCAGATGGACAGGTGGAAGATATAAAGCTGGAAGCATTAAAGAAGGAAGATATTATACTGATCAAGCCCGGTGAAAAAGTACCTGCTGATGGGATTATTGTAGAAGGCAGTAGTTACTTAAACGAATCCATGCTCACAGGAGAATCAAAACCTGTAAAGAAAGAGAAAGAAAACAAAGTGATTGGAGGCTCTATAAATGGTAACGGCTCTTTGAAGATAAAAGTGGAACATACAGGGAAAGACAGTTACCTGAACAAAGTGATTAAGCTGGTAGAAGAAGCGCAGAAAGCAAAATCCAAAATGCAGAACTTCAGCGACAGGGCTGCCAAATGGCTTACCTATATTGCTTTATCGGTAGGTTTTGGAACATTGGCTGTTTGGCTGATAGCAGGATATCCATTTGTTTTTGCATTGGAGCGTATGGTAACAGTAATGGTAATCGCCTGTCCACATGCGTTGGGTTTGGCCATTCCATTGGTAGTAGCCATCTCAACAGCAGTATCGGCACAAAACGGTTTATTAATTCGTAACAGAACGGCTTTTGAAGAATCAAGAAAAATTACAGCACTCCTGTTTGACAAGACAGGAACATTAACAACCGGCGTTTTTGGTGTTACCAGATTTGAGTCTGTTAATACTGAATTTTCAAAAGATGAAATATTGAGATTAGCGAGTGCTTTGGAACAAACATCAGAGCATCCTATTGCTGTAGGTATAATCAATAAAGTAAAAGAACACAAAGTTAACATTCCCAAAGCTGAAAAATTTAATGCCATTACAGGCAAAGGTGTTGAAGCAATGGTAGAGGGGAAATCAGTAAAAGTGGTAAGCCCCGGATATCTAAAAGATAAAAATCTGACCATTCCTGAAGGAGCTTATTCAAGCAAAGCAGAAACTGTTGTTTTTGTTTTAGTTGATGATAAGTTGACAGGATACATTGCATTGGCAGATGCGATAAGGCCCGAAAGTGCAGAAGCAATCCAGGTGTTTAAAAAGAATGGAATTAAAGTATTGATGGCAACCGGAGATAATGAAACCGTGGCCAAAGCCGTATCTGATGAATTGAAATTGGATGGATATTATTCAGAAGTGTTACCGCACCAGAAAGTGGAGATTGTAAAAGAATTGCAAAGCAAAGGTGAGTTTGTTGCCATGACTGGTGATGGTGTGAATGATGCACCAGCTTTAGCACAATCGGATGTGGGTATTGCAGTAGGTTCTGGTACGGATGTAGCAGCAGAAACCGCCGATATTATTTTGGTAAACAGTAATCCAAAAGACATTGCAAATCTTATTTTATTTGGCAAAGCAACCTATAAAAAGATGGTGCAGAACCTGGTTTGGGCAACAGCGTATAACAGCTTCGCCATTCCATTGGCAGCCGGTGTATTATATAAAGCAGGGTTTGTTTTAGGTCCGGCTGTCGGCGCCGTTTTCATGAGTCTCAGCACCATTATTGTAGCGATAAACGCACAACTTTTGAAAACCAAATTGAATAAATAATAAAACAAACGACTATGAGTTACAAAAAGTTTTCAGTAATGATGATTATTTCATTCATCATAATGTATGGTGTCATGTTCTTAAACATTACCCGGCTTGATTATTTTTATGTTAGCGTCACCCGTATTTATATGGCTTTGCTGATGATCTCCCCAATGGCCGTCGTAATGATGCTGATGATGCGGAAAATGTACCCCAGCAAAAAAATAAATACCGGGATCATCATATCTGCCCTTATTGCATTTATGGTAACCTTAGCTGGATTACGGACACAAACACCTATAGGCGACGTGCAATACATGAAAGCGATGATACCGCACCACTCTTCTGCCATATTAACCAGCGAAAAAGCCAATATAAAAGACCCAGAAGTAAGAAGATTAGCAGATGGAATAATTGAATCGCAGAAAAGGGAAATTGCTGAAATGAAAGCCCTCATTCAGAAATTAGAAAATAGGTAGTCGGAAAACATTCTAAAAATAAAATGAATGTCATCAACAAAACAGCTTCTTTACTAATACTTGCTTCCGGAAGAAGTTTTAAACAAACCATACGTATTGATGAAGGCCAACCCGTAGAAAGAATAGATATTTTTATGTTTTATCCTGTAGCAAGGTTGTGAGCTGGAAAGAAGGTTTATCCGTCAATGTTTTTATAAATATTCCCCTGAGGGAACAAGTAAGCAGCGGTAATGAGGGTATCATTTTCTGGATCCATATCCAGCGATTTGCCCTAACGGACTGAAAATAATAGAAATAAACTATCGGAAATCAGGCTTTGGATTTACGTTTGTCATGCATCCCTGTTTCCTTTTTAAAACTAATAGGGATAAGGATTTGAAGCGAAAACCCTTACTTTTGCAACACAAGATGCGTTCAATAGCATTCATATTGGCAATTATCGTACTGGCACTCAGTTTTGTACCATGTGCTGATAGTAGTTATTCTATAAAATCCGGAAAGGTAAAAGCCGAATTGACAAAAGGGCCTTCACAGGATAATGATATGGGCCATAAAGATGCCTGTTCTCCCTTTTGTCAATGTTCCTGCTGCGCCGGATTTACAATTAATCACATCTACAAATCAACTGACGGAATTAGCATCCTTACGGAAAAAAAATTGTTTTCTCACTTACCCACTGATATTGCCGATATTTCATTGCCAATCTGGCAACCCCCTAAGTTGAAATCATAAGATCCCTTCTTAATTACTTGCAGAATTATAGACTTCTGCTTACTTCCATTTTTTAGCAATAAAGATATAGGTATGGCTAAGTCAAAACCGCCCCGCAGAAAAATGCAGCGGCTGAGACAAGTTTACGGAGATGTAAAAACTCCAGGAAAACCCAAATGGATGTGGGTTGCAAGATTAATTACAATAATTCTGCTATCGATTTTCATGCTGATAGCTATAGCAGGAATCATGATAAAATACTATCGTTTCATATCAAATCATAAATAAGATATGCTCAATAAAATCATTCAATTCTCCATAAAAAACAAACTCATCATAGGCTTATTTACGATGGCGTTAATTATAGGGGGAATTTATTCAGCCCAAAAATTACCGATAGATGCTGTGCCGGATATCACCAATAACCAGGTGCAGATTATTACTGCTGCCCCATCACAATCCGCACTGGATATCGAACGCCTTGTCACCTTTCCTGTGGAGCAAACAATGGCCACCATTGCTGGTATAGAAGAAATGCGCAGTTTTTCCCGGTTTGGATTATCCGTTGTCACCATTGTTTTTAAGGACAATATTGATGTGTATTGGGCCAGGCAGCAGGTGAATGAAAGGCTTGGTAAGGCTAAAAGCCAGATACCCCCCGGTGTAGGGAACCCTGAAATGGCGCCTATCACAACCGGTTTAGGGGAGATATACCAGTATATCATCCGGCCCAAAAAAGGGTACGAAAAGAAATATACAGCGATGGAATTGCGCACCATCCAGGATTGGATTGTTCGCCGGCAATTGCTGGGTACTCCCGGTGTTGCCGATGTAGCAAGCTTCGGCGGTTATCTGAAACAGTATGAGATTGCTATTAATCCTGATAAACTAAGAAGCTATAACCTGAGTATTGCTGATTTATTTGCGGCGCTCGAACGTAATAATCAGAATACAGGCGGCGCTTATATTGACCGTAAGCCAAATGTTTATTTTATCCGAAGTGAAGGGCTGGTGGGTTCCATAGATGACATAGAGAAAATTGTAGTCAAAAATACCGAACAGGGCATTCCTGTACTGGTAAGAGATGTGGCTGAAGTAGGGCTGGGACATGCAGTGAGGTACGGCGCTATGACGTACAACAATGAAGGCGAGGTTACAGGCGCAATTGTTCTGATGCTGAAGGGAGAAAATTCGAATGCCGTGGTAAATGATGTTAAAGGCCGGATTGAGCAGATTAAGAAAACATTGCCGGAGGGAGTGGAAATCGATGCTTTCCTTGACAGGAGTGCATTGGTAGGCAGGGCAATCGGCACAGTAGAAAAGAACCTTATTGAAGGAGCGCTGATAGTTATTTTTGTATTGGTATTGTTTCTCGGGAATTTTAGAGCAGGCTTATTGGTGGCATCAGTCATTCCGCTGAGTATGTTATTTGCGGTTATTATGATGAACCTGTTTGGCGTAAGCGGTAACCTGATGAGTCTTGGGGCTATAGATTTTGGACTTATAGTAGATGGGGCCGTAATAATTGTTGAATCGGTCCTGCACCGTATCGCACAAAGCAAACACCATCATGTTGGAGTTACCAGATTAAACTCTGCCCAAATGGATAAAGAAGTATTTGAGTCAGCGGGTAAAATGATGAACTCGGCATCTTTTGGTCAGATAGTTATCCTCATTGTTTATTTGCCCATCCTGGCGCTGGTTGGTATTGAGGGTAAAATGTTTCGCCCTATGGCTCAAACCGTTGCTTTCGCCATTTTAGGCGCTTTCGTTCTTTCACTCACTTATGTTCCGATGATGAGCGCTGCTTTTTTAAGTAAAAAGACTTCACATAAAAGGAATTTTTCCGACAGGATGATGGATTTCTTTCAGCGGCTATACCGCCCAATTATAAATGGTGCGTTAAAAAGGAAATTCATTGTTGTATCAGTTGCCGTTGTCCTGTTTGTGGCCAGCCTTATCATTTTCACCCGTATGGGTGGCGAGTTCATCCCTACGTTGGAGGAAGGTGATTTTGCAGTGGAGACAAGGGTGCTCACAGGAAGCAGCCTGACAGAAACCATAGATGCTTCGCAAAAGGCGGCAGCAATATTACTTAAAGAATTTCCAGATGAGGTAAAAGAAGTAGTAGGCAAAATAGGGTCTTCAGAAATTCCTACTGACCCCATGCCGATTGAAGCCTGTGATTTGATGGTCATTTTGCAAAATAAGAGTCAATGGAAAAAAGCGCATAACCGTGTTGAACTGGCAGATAAAATGGGCGAAGCGTTAGAAGCAGTTCCGGGTGTGACATTTGGGTTTCAGCAGCCCATACAGATGCGCTTCAATGAATTGATTAGTGGTGTAAAACAGGATGTAGCAGTAAAAATCTTTGGCGAAGACCTGGATGAGTTGTATAAGTTAGCCAACCAGGTTGGTAAAATAGCAGGTGGTGTGAATGGGGCCAGGGATATTTACATAGAACAGGTAACAGGTCTGCCGCAGATTGTAATTAATATAAACCGCGATGAAGTAGCGAAATACGGTCTGGATGTGGAAACCATTAACCAGGCTATTAATACTGCCTTTGCCGGTCAATCGGCAGGCCTGGTATATGAAGGCGAAAAACGATTTGATCTTGTGGTACGGTTGCAAAATGCAGACCGGCAGCGTATCGAAGATGTGCAGAACCTATATATCACTACTCCGACGGGTAACCAGGTTCCGTTAAGTCAGTTGGCCGATGTCCAATTTCAGGTAGGGGCCAATCAAATACAGCGGGAAGATGCGAAAAGAAGAATTATTGTAGGCTTTAATGTTCGTGGCCGCGACGTTGCCAGTGTCGTGAAAGAAATGGAACAGAAAATTGACAAGCAGGTAAAAATGCCTCCGGGGTATTACGCGACCTATGGTGGGCAGTTTGAAAATCTTAAGAAAGCCAACGCAAGATTATCCGTTGCAGTTCCCGCGGCGCTTGCGTTAATTTTCCTGTTATTGTTTTTTGCATTTCATTCTGTCAAACAAGCGCTGCTGATATTTACTGCCATACCGATGGCCGCCATTGGCGGAGTATTTTCTTTATTGATACGGGGTATGCCCTTCAGCATTTCTGCAGGGGTAGGATTCATTGCCTTATTTGGAGTAGCCGTACTGAATGGTATTGTATTGATTGCGGAGTTCAACAGCCTGAAGAAGGAAGGCTTGACGGATCTTAAAGAAATAATATTAAAAGGTACCCGGGTGAGACTAAGACCAGTACTGATGACAGCTTCAGTCGCTTCCCTGGGATTTTTACCGATGGCCCTTGCCACCAGCGCCGGGGCGGAAGTGCAAAGACCGCTGGCAACGGTAGTTATCGGCGGATTGATTACCTCAACTATTTTAACACTGGTGGTGCTTCCCTGCCTGTATATCTATTTTGAAAAAATAAAATTAAAAAGAGTGAGGATCAAAAAAACCTTAGTACTTGTGGGCTTTTTTATGCTAACAACAATGCTGGCAAAGGCACAACAACCACAGCAGGTTTCATTGGAAAAAGCAATTGAACTGGCTTTATCCAATAATAAGTCAGTGAAGAGCGCCGACCTGGAAATACAGTACCAGCAGCAGTTAAAATCTTCCGTGGGTTACATCGGTAAAACCAATTTTGACCTAACAATCGGGCAATACAATAGTTATGAATGGGGCGACAATAATTTTTCTGTCTCACAAACAATTCCTAATCCAAAACATTTCTCTACGCAACGGGCATTGGGAGATGCCCTGACAGGTGCTGCCAAGGCAAGAAAAAATATGACCGTTAATGAACTGGTCTTGAATATCAAAGAAGTGTATTACCATTTATTGTATTTCTATAATTCGCAAAAGCTGCTGGAGCAGCAGGATAGTATTTACTCGGAGTTTTTGAAAGCTGCCACATTAAGACTAAAAACCGGCGAAACGAAATTGCTGGAAAAGGCAACCGCTGAAACCCGGCTAAACGAAGTGCGTAACAGGCTCCGGCAAAACAATTCGGATATAAAATCATTTAGCTATTCACTTCAGCAACTAACCGGCAGTGAAACCCCGGTAAACATAGTTGTTGACAGCTTAGCCGAAAGATATTTTTCACTATTGGATGATACAACTGCTGTAAATACTAATCCTTTTCTCTTATACCTCCAAAATCAAGTGCAGGTAGCCAAAAACGAAACACAGGTCATTGCGGCGCAACGCCTGCCGGATTTTACACTCGGTTACTTTAATCAAAGCCTGATTGGTTCGCCATTGGATGGTTCAGGAACAAAGCTGGCTAATGCCGGCAATCGGTTTATGGGATTTTCCGCCGGTATTAGCGTTTCCATTTTCAATAAGCCGCTGAAAAAGCGAATCAAAGCTGCGGAAGTGAACCGCCAGATAGCAGAAACAAACCTCGAATACAATCAAAGCCTGGTAGCAAGTGAATGGAGACAAGCAGTGGAGACATTTCAAAAATTTAAAAGTAGTGTGGGATATTATCAATCTTCGGCTTTACCCAATGCTGAATTGATTTTATACCAGTCACAGACAGGCTACCGGCAGGGCGATGCCACATATATTGAATACCTGGTAGCAGTGCAAAATGCATTGGAAATAAAGGAGACCTATTTACAGGAACTAAACAACCTGAATCAAAGCATAATCCGGCTGGAATTCCTGGCAGGTAATCAGTAACATAAACTCTTAATAAAGCGATATACATAAAATCTAACAATAATGAAACGTACAAATATATTTCTTGCCGGGTTGGTTTTCCTCATGTCATGCGGAAACAACAATAGCCCTGATCTTGCAGCGGAAACACCGGTTGAAACACATAACGAAGAAAGCAATGAAGTGATGCTGACACAGGCACAATTTAATACTGCAGGTATTGAATTCGGCTCCGTGGAGATGAAACAGATCAGCGGCACCTTTAAAGCCAATGGTGTGCTGGATGTTCCCCCGCAGCAAATGGTCAGCATTTCCGTGAATATGGGCGGTTTTCTGAAGAAGACAGATTTATTACAGGGGATGCGGGTAAAAAAAGGACAATTGATTGCCATCATTGAAAACCCGGATTTTGTACAGATGCAGCAGGAGTACCTGGACGCAAAAAGCCAGTTGGAATATGCCAAAGCGGATTATGAAAGGCAACAGGAACTGGCAAAGGAGAATATCAATGCGCAAAAAACACTTCAACAGGCAAAAGCTTCCTTCCTGTCACTGGACGCAAAAACAAACGCATTAAAAGAAAGAATAAAAGTGGTAGGGCTTAACCTGAATGCGGTTGAGCAGGGACATATCCAGTCAACAATCAATATATATTCACCCATCAGTGGTTTTGTAACGGAGGTCAATGCCAATATCGGCAAATATGTTAATCCCACCGATGTTCTTTTTGAAATTGTCGATACCGAACATTTACATGCAGAACTTACCGTCTTTGAAAAAGACGTTCCGAAACTTCAGATTGGCCAGCGGGTTCGTTTTACATTGGCCAATGAGACGACAGAACGTATCGCCAAAGTGTATCTTATCGGCAGGGAGATCAGCAGCGACCGGACTGTCAGAATACATTGTCATATTGAAAAGGAAGATATTCACCTGTTGCCGGGTATGTACCTGAA
>DASTSN010000103.1:0-56419 GCA_035760665.1 Chitinophagaceae bacterium
TAACCGCATTGCTGCCACCCCCGCCTACGCCGATAACCTTAATGATGGATGATTTTTCCTTCGGCAAATCAAAATGTATCATAATCAAAAATTAAATAGTCCAGTTCCGCCCGGGTTCAAGCCGGTAAGAACGATGTTTAATGGGTTTAGTAAATCGTGCTTTTAAAAACTGTTTCATTTCTATTGAAACTCATAGGGAATTCATAAATGATGATCTTCCTCTTCTTTAAACAAATCAATAATTCCATCTTTGAATTTTCCCCAGAAATTGCTCAGGCTTTTCCGCTGTTTTACTTTTTCTTCTTTTACTTCCTCTTCTTCCACTGTTTCGTCTGGTTCTTCAGCCATTGAACGTTTCAGCGCATCCGGCACTTCTACCTTCCTGAACTCTTTATCAAATTGCTTCCGGTTATGTTCGTAATCGTCATATCCTTTTAATATCAACCCGATACAGGTAGAATAGGTTGGTTTGGCGAGTTCTTCAATATGCCCGCCAGCAAGGTGCTCATTGGGGAAACCAATTCTTGCCGGCAATCCTGTCACGTATTCTGTTAGTTGGATGAGGTGCTTCAACTGAGAGCCACCGCCTGTGAGTATAATGCCACCATTCAGCATTCTGTTATCCAATCCCACCTGCTTGAGGTGGTAGGTAACAAAATCAAGAATTTCGCTCATACGTGCCTGTATGATATTGGCCAGGTTCTTCACGCTGATTTCTTTGGCTGGCATACCCCGCAAACCCGGGATCGTGATGTAGGCATTTGCTTTCGCCTCGTTGGACAAAGCGCTTCCAAACTGAACTTTCATCTGCTCAGCCTGTGTTTTTAATACTCCCAGGCCGGTTTTAATATCATTGGTGATATTTTCACCTGCAAACGGAATAACAGCTGTATGCTTTAAAATTCCTTCATAAAACACAGCCAGATCCGTGGTACCACCGCCAATGTCAACGATTGCCACGCCGGCTTCCAGGTCTTCCTGCCCCATGACCGCGGCAGAGGATGCCAGCGGCTGCAGTACGAGATCCTTAGTATGCAGCCCGGACTTTTCCACGCTCCTGTTAATGTTGCGGATAGCGTTTTTATCACCGGTAATGATGTGGAAATTTGCACCCACTTTTACCCCGCCGTAACCAATCGGATTCGGGATATTCTGAAAATTATCAACTGTAAATTCCTGCGGAATCACATCGATGATCTGGTCTCCGGCGGGAATATATGTTTTGTACTGGTCATTGATCAGCTGATCAATTTCACGTTGCGTGATTTCTTCTTCCGTGGTTTGCCGCACAATGTCGCCACGTGTTTGTAAACTTTTAATGTGATGACCTGCAATACCTACATACACTTCTGCAATGTCAAGATGGGGATTGGAAGCATAACAATTTTCCAGCGCTGACCGGATAGCTTTAATGGTTTCGTCAATATTAAGTACCTGCCCATGCTTAACGCCGTTGCTGTTGGCACGGCCAAAGCCTAATATTTCCAGTTTTCCATATTCGTTTTTGCGGCCTGCAATCACCGCAATCTTGGTCGTTCCTATGTCAAGACCTACAATGATGGGTTGTTCGCTGTTCATAGTATGTTGTTTTTAGTTGTTTACTGAATTTTCATTATTTCGTTTACAGTTCATATTTATAAAGACGATTGCTTTATAACTTTTTACCGGTTCCTGCAATTCCGCATCGTCAGCTATTGTCACGCTGTCTCGCTAATTTTTTACTCGCTTTGGCATGATAGCTTTGGGTATGCGCTTTTGTTGCCCGGGCTTAGGATTAGTAATTGGTTTTTTCGCAGATTGGACGACTTGTGTAGATTTCAAAGGGGTAGGATTTCCGGTATGGCTACTATTAGCCTGTTCGGTTTCCGGTATCGAATCAGTTTGCTCATTATCCTTGACCGTACTGTTGTGCGGGAAGGTTGTTGTCGTAGTCACCAGTGTGTCAACCGGTACTTCCTGTGATTGCCTGATCAGTTTTTCTATATTAAGCTTTACCTGGGCGGTATCTGCCCTGTTTGCTTTTGTACCTTTCCGTGTAGCCACTATCTGTCCGTCAAACCCTACATTGATCATACTGTATTTGTCAAAGCCAGCCTTTGCAACAATTTCTTTGTAAAACACATACAGTTTATGCAATTTCTTAGCAATATCATTTCCATCGCCCAGCCTGACAAGATGATTACCCACGACTGGTATCATTTCAACATTTTGATCACCTGATATGGCAAACTGGTCGACCTGTGCCATCCAGAAAGGATGCGACAACACATATTGACTGATTGTTTTCACATTATTTAATAAAACACTATCCCTGGCTGTTAGCTTTTTAGAATCCGGAAAACCTGTAAACACCGGCACTCTTGCACTGAGGCGATCTGACAATGGCATGCGTGCCGCACTACTGTCGATGTAAAACGAATTACCGGACACAGTGAATATTCTTGCCACAGGCACCCGTTGATCAATGGATACATGCAGCACATTCCTGCCGTCGAAATATAGTTGTGCATCGCGTATCCAAACATTTTTCTCCAGTACTTCCTCCAGGCTTTGCAGGTTTATCGCTGTCATCAGCTGACCTTTCAACGGTCCATGCGTAACAGCAGCTAAGATTTTCACAACATCGTTTTCTGTCACAAAATATTCATCACCCTGGGAATGAATGGCGATTTTATAATCGCTGCACTGCTGTCGGTTCTTTTTACCGATTGCCGCCACCAGTAGTGTGAGCATACCGGCAGTGACTATAAGCCACAGGCCGGCCATAACTATTTTTCGTATCGTTTTTTTTGTATTCACGTTTATTGAGCTGCTGTCAATATCTCTTTTATAGGATGTATTAAAGTGTCAATATCGCCGGCACCAGCTGTCACCAGTACACGGTCTTTTGTTTCATGATGCCGACTGCCGTACTCATTTCTGATCCATTCGATTAAATTTTCTTTCGTCAATACACGGCAATTTTTATTTTTCATTTTCGCTAGAATCATTTGGCTGCTTACTCCCTCAATCGGTGCTTCCCTTGCCGGATAGATGGGTAATAGAATCACTTCATCGGCCATGTCCAGCACTGCCGCAAATCCATCAGCCAGGTCCCTGGTTCTTGAATAAAGATGCGGTTGAAATATTATCGTACAGGTCTTGGATTTAAAAAGAGCTTTCACGCCTGTAAGCAATGCTTTCAACTCTTCGGGGTGGTGCGCATAATCATCAATAAAAGCAAACTTTTCTGTCCTGATGATGAACTCAAACCTGCGTTTCACCCCCTTGAAGCTGGCAACAGCATTCCTGATCTTTTCCTCATCTATGCCGAGGTAGTTAGCGATAGTGATGGCCGCCACCGCATTTTCCACATTGTGCAATCCGCCCATATTCAACTGCACATTTTCAAGCATCCATTCTTTTATCATTACATCAAACACATAACTTCCGTTTACAATGCGGATATTGCAGGCAAAGGCATCTGCGTTTTCATCCTGCAAACTGTAGGTCAGGTGTTTTTCCGCCAGCAGTTCCGGCGCCCTGCTTAATCCAGTTTTATGGAGCAGTAGGCCGCCAGGTTTTAGCTTTCTGCTGAAATCTACGAAAGCCTGTTCCACCGCATCAGCTGTTCCATAGATATCCAGATGGTCCGCATCCATCGCTGTAATCACAGCAACATCCGGGCTCAGCTTCAAGAAACTCCTGTCGTATTCGTCTGCTTCAATCACACATACATTTCTTTCGCTGCTCCAGAAATTTGTACCATAGTTTACTGACACACCTCCTAAAAAAGCGTTGCAGCCATAGCCTGAATCACGCAGTAAATGGGCCACCATTGTAGTAATGGTCGTTTTGCCGTGTGTACCCGCAATACAGATATTAAAAGAGCTTTCTGTTATCATTTGCAACACATCACTGCGCTTCACAACTTTATATCCTTGCTGCTGATAATAAATCAATTGTTTGTGCTCTTTGGGGATGGCCGGTGTGTATACCACTAATTGCACATCCTTCGGGGCTACATCAACTGCTTCCTCGTAATGAATAACTATCCCCGATGCCTCCAGTTCTTTTGTCAGCATGGTCTGGGTTCTGTCATACCCACTAACCTTTATTCCTTTTGAATGAAAATACCGGGCAATCGCACTCATACCGATACCACCAATACCGATAAAATAGACTGCCTTCACCGATTCTTGCCCTGCGGTGGTGATTAACAAATTGCCGTAGTTATTGCTTTCATTCATTTTGTCAGCATTCAACCATTTTCAAACCCCCAAAGGGGGGATTCATAAGGACAGTATTAATCGGACCTTCTTAAATCAGGTCGAGTATTTTCTTTGCTATTTGTTCATCGGCATCGTACACAGCCAATGCCGCAATATTTTTCTTCAATTCATCCTGCCGTTGCTCATCCCTGGCCAGTGCCACAATCATAGGTACCAGTTTATCCAGGGCTTCGTTATCTTTCACCATCAGGGCTGCCTGCTTTTTCACAAGGTTTTGCGCATTTGCTGTCTGATGATCTTCTGCCGCGTATGGATAGGGGACAAACACGACCGGCTTTTTCACCACACACAGTTCCGTAATTGCCATTGCACCAGCCCGCGAAACCACAATATCGGCTGCACCATACGCATATTCCATTTGTGTGATAAATGCGCCCGTCCATATACCTGCTCTACCAGCTGCCCGTTGTGACGCTATAGCTTCATACGGTTTACCTGTTTGCCAGATAAGTTGCAGGTCGCTGGCCAGCAAGTCATCCAGGTGTTTATCAATAGTCTCATTGATTGACTTTGCACCGAGACTGCCGCCCACTACCAATACCGTTTTTTTTCCGGGATCCAGGGAAAAAAACCTTACAGCTTCATCCCGGCTTATGGCAGCCTGTGCTATTGTCTTTCTGACAGGATTGCCGGTTTTAATAATCTTACCGGGGGGAAAAAACTTTTCCATCCCTTCCGAAGCAACGAAGACGGCAGTTGCTTTTTTCCCCAGCAGGATATTGGATTTACCGGCAAAAGAATTGGATTCATGGATGAACGTTGGAATTCCTTTTGCCTGGGCATACCGCAATACCGGGAAACTCGAATAGCCGCCAACCCCTATTACAGCATCGGGTGCAAATGCCCGCACAATAGAGCGTACCTGGAAAAAGCTTTTTACCAGCTTAAACGGTAACCCGATATTTTTTATCAAAGAACTCCTGTTAAATCCTGCAATATCCAGTCCGCTGATTTGATAACCTGCCTGCGGTATTTTTTCCATTTCCATCTTTCCCTTAGCCCCCACAAAGAGTATTTTCACCCGGTCATCTGCCTTTTTTATAGCATTGGCAATGGCAATTGCCGGAAAAATATGACCGCCTGTTCCGCCACCTGCTATGATAATTCGTTTGCCCATATTACTCAGCAGTTTTTTCTGCCGCCGCTTTACCTTCTAACTGTTCCACGTTTCGGGCCACACTTAAAATGATACCAATGGCCAGACAGGTAAAAATAAAACTGGTGCCTCCCATACTAACCAACGGCAATGTCACACCCGTTACAGGAAACAGGTTTACCGTCACGGCCATGTTTGCAATGGCCTGTATAGCCAGTGTAAAACTGAGCCCCAGCGCCAGGAATGCACCAAACGCATATGGACATCGTTTATAAATCCTAATGCAGCGGTACAAAAACACCAGGTACACAAACACGATAAAGAGACCGCCAAGCAAACCGTACTCCTCGATAATTATCGCATAGATGAAATCGTTATACGCCTGTGGCAAATAATCACGGGTGGTGCTGTTACCGGGTCCCACGCCAAATAAGCCGCCTTTGGCAATGGCAATTTTGGCCTGGTTAACCTGGTACATATCATCGTTATCAGCATCCTTTCCACCATAGATGTAATTCTCCACTCTGTTAACCCAGGTATTCACTCTTCCAAACAAGCCGCCAGCAGCTTTTTTGACAACTGCTGCCTCGTCGTTATTTTCTCCCTGGTGCCTGATAACAGCAGCAGAGATCAGCAGCACAATGGGTATAGCAGCAATGCCCATGATCATCAGCAGGTGCCTGGTACGAACACGGCCAATAAACATGAGTACCATGCAACTGGCCCCCAGCAGCAGCGCTGTCGAAAGATTTGCGGGTGCTATCAGTATGCAAACAATTGCTACTGGTAAAAAAACAGGAACAAACCCCTTCCTGAAATCTTTGATATCATTTTGTTTTTTACTCAGCAGCCTGGCCAGGTACATAAACAACGCCAGCCTTGCCAGGTCAGACGTTTGCATGGTGAGATTAATAATCGGCAATCGGATCCAGCGGCTACCTTCATTCATCCGAACACCAAAAAATAACGTATAAATTAACAACGGTATAGAGAGGAGGAATAAAATTTGCGCCACCTTGGAATAGATCGTGTAATTGACTTTATGCGCAAAGTAAATAACAGCGATCCCCAGCACGATAAATGCAAACTGCTTAAATAAATAAACCTCCGTGTTGCCCTTATAATTTTTATACGCCAGCGAACCGGTAGCACTGTACACGGCCAGCAAGGAGATCAATACCAGCAGCACCACGAGAGCCCAGATGACCTTATCCCCTTTTGTTTTATTCAAAAGGTGCTTTCCGCTGAATCCCTGAAAGTCCTGAATCCGTATGTCTTTTGTTGCACTCATTATAAATCCCTTACCGCTTCTTTAAACTGCTTTCCGCGGTCTTCATAATTTTTAAACAAATCAAAACTGGCGCATGCAGGACTTAACAGCACTACATCACCTTTACTGGCAAAATGAAAGGCAGCATGTACGGCTTCTGAGGCGCTGCCTGTGTTTACAATAGGGCTGACTACATTTCCAAAAGCTTCGTGGATTTTCCGGTTATCTTTTCCAAGGCAGATAATGGCCTTCACCTTTTCTTTCACCATATCCTCCAGTAGTGAATAATCATTGCCTTTGTCAACTCCACCCAGGATGAGGATGGTGGGCTTGGTCATACTTTCCAATGCATACCAGGTAGAGTTGACATTGGTTGCCTTGCTGTCGTTAATAAATTCCACACCCCTGATTGTAGCCACATATTCCATACGGTGTTCAAGGCTCTGAAAATTTTGTACAGCTTCACGAATCTTTTCCTTCCGGATATCCATCGTGGCGCCTGCCACACAGGCGGCCATGGTATTGTACTGGTTGTGCTTTCCCTTCAGGGCAAAGTCGTATACACTCATCGACATGTAATCAACACCTGTTCTCACATACATATCGCCGTCTTTAATAAATGCGCCGTTTGGTACTTCTCGCTTCATACTTATTGGTAATGGGTTAGAATGAATGGTAAACTGACTGATGTATTTCATAGTTACTTCATCATCTGCGCAGTAAATGAAATAGTCATTTACCTGCTGTTTCATAGTAATCCGGAATTTGCTTCTGATATAGTTTTCAAATTTGTAATCGTAACGGTCGAGGTGATCTTCGGTAATGTTCGTCAGGATCGCTGTATCAGCTCTAAACTGATCGATGTCATCAAGCTGAAAACTGCTCACCTCAGCAACATAGAGAGGTTTGGGATCTTCAGCTACCTGCCGCGCAAATGAATACCCGATATTGCCCACCAGCGCACAATCCAGGCCGCCGGTTTTGCAAATGTGATACGTCAGTGCGGTGGTGGTGGTTTTACCATTGCTACCGGTGATAGCAATAATTTTACTGTTGCCTTTGAACCTGTATGCCAGCTCGATTTCACTGATTACGGGTATCCCTTTTTCCCTGATTCTTTTTACCATTTCATTCTTCTCAGGTATACCCGGGCTTTTCATAATTTCATCAGCTGTCAGTACTGCATCTTCATCATGCCCGCCTTCCCGGTAGTTGATGCCAGCCCGCACTAACTCGTTACGATAATTTTCCTTCAAAGAACTTTCATCTGACACCAGCACATCATACCCCTGTTGTTTTGCCAGGAGCGCAGCCCCTACGCCACTTTCTCCCCCACCCAGTATGACAAACCGTTTACGCATGTTTCAATTCTTGTACGGAGTTTGGTTCTTCACAAGCATTGGTTTTCACTGCACCACAATTTCATTGGATTATCTTGTCTTTAATCTTCAGCAACCCGCTGCACGATTCATTCCACCTGTCGTTATTATCTTAATTTTAGTGTTACAATACTTAGCACCACGCATAAAACCGTCACAATCCAGAATCGTGTCACAATCTTCGCCTCGTGATAGCCTTTCTTCTGGTAATGGTGGTGCAGGGGGCTCATTAAAAAAATTCGCCGGCCGGCACCGTATTTCTTTTTTGTGTATTTGAAATAACTCACCTGTATCATCACGCTCAGGTTTTCCACCAGGAAAACGCCACAGAAAATGGGTATGAGTAACTCTTTGTGTACAATGATAGCGATGGCTGCAATAATGCCGCCCAGTGTTAAGCTGCCGGTATCGCCCATAAAAACCTGCGCCGGGTAAGAATTATACCAAAGAAAACCGATACAGGCACCAATCATGGCAGCGATAAAAATCGACAATTCGCCCAGGTTAGGTATATACATGATATTCAGGTAGTCGGCAAAAAAGAAGTTACCGCTTGCATACGCGAAAATGCCCAGACAAACTCCGATCAGTGCCGATGTACCCGATGCCAGCCCGTCCAATCCATCCGTAATATTTGCGCCATTCGAAACAGCTGTGATAATAAATATTACAATCAGGATATAAAGCACCCAGGTGTAATCCCGCAATGATGCCGGTAATAATTTGGAATAATTAAACTCGTGGTTTTTTACAAACGGAATAGTGGTAACTGGTACTTTCGTTTCTACAAAATGGCGTTCCCGTCCGTTTACCACCACAGTTTTAATGGTAGAATCTGCAGGGTTGGGAGTACCGATAAATTCACGCCATGTTTTCACGTTGCTGTTAAAATAAAGTGTGGCTCCCACGATAATTCCCAAACCAATTTGTCCTAAAATCTTAAACCAACCCGCCAATCCATCACGATCACCCTTTTTATATTGTTCTCCTTTTTGCTGGGCAATGCGTTTCGCCCTTAACTTCAGGTAGTCGTCCATAAATCCAATCAGTCCCAGCCAGATGGTGCTGATGATCATTAAGCGGATATATACTTTATTGAGGTTGGCCAGTAATAAAGTTGGCACCAAGATCCCCATGATTATGATAATCCCTCCCATGGTTGGTGTTCCCTTTTTCATTTGCTCACCGGCCAGTCCCAGGTCACGGACGGTTTCTCCCACCAGCTTTTTGCGCAGAAGATTGATGAGCCGTTTACCAAAAACCATGGTGATAAGCAGCGATAACAAGACAGCCAACAGTACCCGGAAAGTGATGAAGTCAAACAACGCACTTCCCGGGAACTTAATGCCCTCTTCTTTAAACCATTGGAATAAATGATACAGCATGTTGGCCTGGTAGCTTGATTTTTGGTTTTTACAAATGAACCGTCCTATAAAATTTTATTTCTCCAGCATTTCGAACATTTCCTTCACTACTTCTTTATCGTCAAAATGATTTTTAACACCTTTAATTTCCTGGTATTTCTCATGTCCTTTCCCCGCAATCAGCACGATATCATCCTGCTTTGCCAGGCTGATTGCCGCCTTAATGGCCTCTCTTCTTTCAACAATTGAGATATATTTTCTTTTTGCTGCCGTACCCAGCCCGGCTTCCATATCTTTTATAATTTCTGCCGGGTCCTCACTGCGCGGATTATCACTGGTAAAAATGGCTTTATCGCTATGTTCACAGGCTACCTCAGCCATCAGCGGTCGTTTTGTTTTGTCCCTGTCGCCGCCACAACCCACAACCGTTATAATCTGCTCATGTCCTTTCCGGAGTTTCCTGATCGTAGCCAGCACATTCAGTAAAGCGTCTGGCGTATGTGCGTAATCTACAATGGCTATCACTTTTTGCTCCGGCGATACGATAAAGTCAAATCTTCCTTCGGCTCCGGTTAACACACTCAGGCAACGAAGCACCTCGAGTTTATCTTCGCCCAGGCAAATAGCAGCGCCATACACAGCCAGCAGGTTATAGGCATTGAATTCACCGATCAGCCGGAAATGCACTTCCTGGTCATTCACCGCCATCACTAAACCCGTCAGGCTGTTTTCAAGTATTTTTCCCTTGAATTCTGCCATGGTTCGCAGACTGTAGAAATACTTCCTGGCATTTGTATTTTGCAACATCACCAGTCCTCTTTTGTCGTCTGCATTACTGATCGCAAAGGCATCAGATGACAACCCATCAAAAAAGGATTTCTTTACCCGGATGTACTCATCAAATGTTTTGTGATAATCCAGGTGATCGTGGGTGATGTTACTAAATAACCCGCCGGCAAAACGCAGGCCTGCAATACGGTGCTGGTGAATAGCATGTGAACTAACTTCCATAAAAACATGCGTACATCCAGCCGCAACCATTTCTGCCAGCAGTGCATTCAACCTTACAGGGTCGGGCGTTGTATGCGTAGCCGGAAGCACCTTGTCACCCACATGATTTTGCACTGTGCTGATTAAACCACTTTTATATCCCAATGCTGCAAAGAGCTTATATAATAAAGTCGCAATCGTTGTTTTTCCATTCGTACCGGTAACCCCCACCAGTTTTAATTTTTCAGAAGGCTGCCCGAAGAAGTTATGTGCCATATAACCGGCTGCAGCCGCACTGTCTTCCACCTCTACATACGATACTTGTTGCTGCAGTGTTGCCGGCAATTTTTCACACACGATAGCTACAGCACCGGACTGAATTGCCTTTTCAATGAACTGGTGGCCGTCAGTCGCCACACCTTTTACTGCCACAAACACACTCCCTTTCGTTACGCTTCTTGAATCTGTCTGCAAATCCTTTATGTCCAGTTGTGTACTACCCACTACGGACCGGATTGGCACTTTGTATAATATGTCCTGAAACGTAGCCACTTTTAAAATGCCTCGCCGGCAAGCTGTAGTTTTACTTCGGTATCTTTCCCCAAAGCAGATCCCGGTGCCAGCGATTGGTTAACAATTTTTCCTTTGCCCTCCACCTCTACTTTAATACCCCTGTTTTCCAGTATATATAAAGCATCTTTCAAACCCATTCCCCGCACATCGGGCATACCTTTCTGCGTTATATTATCCGGCCTTATCACCGGCTGAAAACTGGCAGGGTATACATTTGCCCACTTCGCACCAGATACAGAATCCCGGTATTTTACCTGTAAATCATTCAGCACTTTCCGGATATCGTTGCTGTTGCCAGCATAGAAATACGCTGAGCTGTCCGGCACCAGGGCATACGATGAAATCTTTTTCTTATCAACGTACATGGCATACAGCTGTGTAGCGATTTCCCTAAAAACAGGTGCTGCTACGGAACCGCCAAAGTGAATCAAAGCATGCGGTTTTGTACGAATCACAACTATGCACGTATACTGAGGCTGTTCTGCTGGAAAATATCCTACAAACGAAGCCTGGTAAACTCCATCGGTATATTTAATGTTACCATCAGCCACATGCGCAGTACCGGTTTTACCTGCCACGGCAAAGGGTATATCTTTAAACGCCAGCCTGGCCGTTCCCTCTTTGACCACATCTTCCATGCACTCACGGGCGACCTGCACAATTTCCGGTTTCACAACCTGCTCGATCAGCGTCACCGGCTTAAATTCTTTTTCTACAATACCATTTTGCTGAATACTGCTCACGAGGTAGGGTTTCACCATTTTCCCTCCGTTGGCTATTGCATTGTACAGCGTCAGCGTTTGCAGCGGGCTTACTTCCAGGGCATAGCCAAAGCTCATGGTCACCATAGCATGCAGCCCTTCATTATTTCTTTTTATACGTGGTATCCGGGGCCTGTCTTCACCTACCAGGTCTATGCCGGTTACAGTATCCAGCCTGAACTTGTGGAGGTATTCGAGGAACTTATCCGGATTAGCAGAAAACGTTTTGAACGCAATTTTACTCATCCCCACATTGGAGCTATGTGCAAAACATTCTTTCACCGTCAGCACCGGCCTTGGGGCCCTTTCTGCGTCATTTACCATACGTACACCGACATATGCTTTTCCCTCGCTGCCTACTTCCACCAGGTCGTTTGCTGTTGTTTTACCCTCGCTCAGCACGCTTAGCAACGTTGCCAGCTTAATGGTGGAACCCGGCTCTGTTGTTAGCATAGCATAATTGTAATCCTCGTCATAACTTCCGTCGGGCCGCCTGCCCAGGTTGGCAATGGCTCTAATTTTTCCCGTTTGTGTTTCCATAACAACGCAGGTACCATACTGTGCTTCACTTTGTTCCATCATCCGCATCAGTGCAGTTTCAGTTATATCCTGAATGTTTACGTCCATTGTGGTAACGATATCTTTCCCGTTTTCCGGATCGATATCGTATCCTTCAACCGGAACCGGTACACCCCCGGTAATAAAGCGCACTAGCCGTTTCCCTGTTTTACCTTTCAATACTGAATCGTATGTTCTTTCAAGACCAATCATCTGGGCATTCTCCCGGTACAGGCCGATTGTCCGCCTGGCCATCATCACGTAAGGATTTTTCCTGATGGTATTGACTTCCGCAATTACACCACTTTTATTTCTGCCAAGGCGCACCAGAGGAAACTGGCGAAATACCTTGTACTGCTCAAAACTTAATTTCTTTTTCAAAAGATGGTACCGCTCTTTGTTTTTAAAAGCAAGCTGGCACTCACGTTTATAATCAGCCGCTTTTTTATCTCCAAAATAGCTGGCCATAGCGTAGCAAAACGAGTCAATATTTTCACTGAAGACTTTACCATTTTTTGCCCGCAGTCCGTCGGCCATAAAATCCATATAAATATTAAACTGCGGCAGGGATGTACTGAGCATTTGCCCATCTTCACTGTAAATGGTTCCGCGTTCTGCATCAAGCCGCACAAATTTCTGGTGCAGGCTGTCGCTCATGCTACGCCAGTAATTTCCCTGAAAGCGCTGAATATAAACTGCCCTGCCCACGACCAAACAACTCAGCACAACAATGCCAAGAAAACTGAGGTAGACTCTCCACAATATGTCGCGTTTGATTTCCAATGTCCGGGCCGTCGTTTTATATTAATGAGTCAATGCCGCTTATTCTGCCAGGTTCTGCTTACTCGTTTCCTTCATTATCCTGCAACACGACCGGTGATTCCGTCATTGGTTTCAATCCCAATGGTTCCACCGCTTTTGCCAGTTGACTTTGCTGGCTGCGGAACATCACCTCGCTTTTGACCGTTTTATATTCGTATTGTAGTTCCTTCACCTCTTTTGACGTTTTGCTGATATCACGAATTATGTTATCAGCATAATGACCATTATAGATATACACTACTGCTAAAGCCGACAGGAAAAGGAAAAAAGGAATTTGCCTTACGACTGACTGGTAATTGAGCACCCGCTTCCAGTTAAGCCGCATTTCTTTACCCTGATTGATTTCCCGCTCTGCCATTTAAATTTTGTTTATCTGCTTTTTTACAACTACCCGGCCTGAGTGCCACGGCCCGTTTCCTTACGGACAGACCGGAGCACACAACAGCCGGGTCGTTTCAAGGGATATAGATTTTCCGATTTGATATTGATATATTCTGCTTAAAAGAACTCGCTTATTCTCCAGATTTACTCCGGGGCATATTTATACAATCATTACTTTTTCAGCTATTCGAAGTTTTGCACTGGCAGACCGGGGATTTGCCCTTACCTCCTCTGGAGATGGCGTAACTGGTTTTTTATTCACCAGCTTCAGTTCATTTACCGGCTCCGTATTGATAAACGGATTTTGACCGGGCTCATCAAATGAGCCTCGACGGAAAAAATTCTTTACCAGTCTGTCCTCCAGGGAATGAAATGTAATGATAGCCACCCGTCCACCAGGTTTCAGCAGACCAGGCACCTGCTGCAGCATATCTTTCAGCGCTCCAAACTCATCGTTCACTTCAATACGCAAGGCCTGGAAAACCTGGGCAAAGTACTTTTTAGGGTTTCCTTTTACAATTTCACGCAAAGCATTTTTAAAAGCATCAATGGTCTGCAAGGATGTGGTAGCCCGAGCCTGCACAATAGTTCTGGCCAGGGTTTTCGCATTTGTCACTTCTCCATACTGCTCAAAAATCTTGTGCAGTTGCTGCTCACTATATGTACTCACCACATCAAAGGCTGTCAGTGACTGGCGCTGATCCATCCGCATATCCAGCAAGGCATTAAAGCGGGTAGAAAATCCACGTTCCGGCTCATCAAACTGGTGACTGCTCACACCCAGGTCCGCCATGATACCATCAACCGATGACACGGCATGCAAACGAAGAAAGCGCTGCAGGTGACGAAAATTATGCGGCACAAAAACCAGCCGGCTGTCATCGGGCAGGTTTCGCTTTGCATCCTCATCCTGGTCAAATGCAAAAAGCTTACCTGCTTGACCAAGCTTCTCCAAAATGCCTCTTGAATGACCACCGCCACCAAACGTGCAATCCACATAAATGCCCGCCGGTTTTATCTGCAGTCCTTCAATGGTTTCCTGCAGCAGAACAGGTACATGATAACCAGCAGCAGGCAACTGATCCCGTTGATTTGTTACCAAACGTCCAGGAGCTATTTTTTTTCGCTTACCCATAACAACGGTCAACTTTTCGGTTTATCGCTTGCGCTTGCAACCATTACTTCATTCGCCAGGCTGCTAAATGCTTCCGGTGAAAAAGAATCAAAGAACTGTCGGTACTTATTACTATCCCAGATTTCGATTTTATTAACGGCCGCCACCAGCACGATATCCTTTTGCAAACCCGCATGCTCTTTCAGGTTTGGCGGCACCAACAAGCGACCTGCACTATCCGGCTCCACGAACGTGGCGCCATTCAAAAAATAGCGCCTGAATTCCCTGACTTTCGGATCAAAATCATTCAGCTTGCTGATATCTGCAAAGAGCGGCTCCCAACTTTTTAGTGGGTACAGTGCCAGGCACTTTTCAAATCCCCTGTTGATGACAAACCGATTCCCATCCTCTTCAGCCAGCTGTTTTTTAAAACCAGCCGGTAGAAGAAATCGCCCCTTGGCGTCTAAAGTAGCCTCGAACTCTCCGAGAAATCCTGTCATTATCAGGGTTTTGCATCAATTCTTTCTAAATTAACACAAAATAACACTTTTTCCCACTTTATAAACAAATTTTTCATTTTTTATTTTATCCACAGGATTTATTAAAATAAAACCCTTTACTGTAAAGACTTTCAGAGTATTTTATCCATGGGAATCAAAAGAAACGGTGCAAAACCTGTGAATTGCCGTGCACAGCATGTGGAAAAGCAAAAAAAATCAAAGAATTACCTTCTTATTTTCTTAGTCTTTAATCGAAAATTTAGCTGCCCTTGTTCCCAACTTTTATCTGGATATTTGCAGTCATTTATTTATGTAATACAACAGTTCGTTGTGTTTTATGAAAGATCCAAGAAAACTTCAAATACAGGATTTTACCTACGCATTGCCTGAGGAGCGAATTGCTAAATATCCACTGGCGGAACGGGATGCTTCACAGCTGCTGATTTTTAAAGAGGGCAACATCAAAGATGATGTATATAAAAACCTTGCAGACTACCTGCCACCCGCATCCTTGTTGATTTTTAACAATACCAAAGTGGTAGAAGCCCGCCTGTTATTTCAAAAGCCAACCGGCGGCATCATTGAACTATTTTGCCTGGAGCCGCATGAGCTTTACAGTGATATCACAACAGCCATGCTGCAACAGGGAACAGTCCAGTGGCAATGCCTGGTGGGTGGGGCTTCTAAATGGAAAGCGGGCCAGGTACTGGTAAAGCAATTTACTTTTGACGGCAAGGCCTGCACGCTATACGGTAAATACATTGAGAAACAGGCAGATTGTTTTGTCATCGAATTTTCCTGGGAACCACGGGACTTTAGTTTTGCAGAAATTCTGCACTATGCCGGCGTGATTCCGTTACCTCCTTATCTGAAGCGGGCCGCAGAATCACCTGATGCCGAACGCTACCAAACCATTTATGCCCGTAACAATGGCTCCGTGGCGGCGCCAACGGCCGGTCTTCATTTCACCGACAGGATATTTCAGCGATTGAAAGCAAAGCAAATTCAAACAGGATTTGTAACACTTCACGTAGGGGCCGGCACGTTCAAACCGGTAAAAACCGCTACCGTTGGAGAGCATGAAATGCATACCGAATGGATTGATGTTTCAAAACAAACTCTTCAATTATTACTCCAAAACCTTGACCAGCCTGTTGTAGCAGTAGGCACCACTTCTTTACGCACTATCGAAAGTTTATACTGGATGGGTGTAAAAGTTTTGCAGCAGCCAGCAGTAACTGACCTTCATGTTCAGCAATGGGAACCTTACGAAACGGCTACAAACAATATTACCACGGAAGCATCACTCAGGGCTTTGCTGGCATATATGGATAAGCAAAAAACCGACCAGTTGATTACCAAAACCGGGATCATCATTGCTCCGGGTTATTTGCCCCGAGTCGCAAAAGCACTGATCACAAACTTTCATCAGCCGCAATCCACTTTATTATTGCTAATTGCAGCTTTGGTTGGTGATGACTGGAAAATCATTTATGAACACGCCTTACAAAACGGTTACCGTTTTCTGAGTTATGGAGATGGCAGTTTGCTATGGGTAAAAAACAGCTAATCTCGCCTGAGCGGGAGTATAATGGTAAAATTACTGCCTTTGCCCAGCGTGCTGTCTACCTTAATTTCTCCGCCATGGGCTTCTACCATTGTTTTCACGTAGCTAAGACCAAGACCAAAGCCCTTCACGTTATGGATATTGCCGGTATGCGCCCGGTAGAATTTTTCAAATATCCGTTTGATTGTCTCACGGCTCATGCCAATGCCGTTATCTTCCAGGCGAATGACGAGGCTTTTCGCATCTGATGTGGTCGTGATCCTGATTGCCGGGGCAACATTATCTTTGGCATACTTAATGGAGTTATCCACCAGGTTATTAATGAGGTTGGAGAAATGCACTTCATCAGCGTCAACAACATCGTTATCCGCATTCAGTTGTAATTCAGCATTACCGTGTTTTTCTTCTAATTGCAAAGCAAAATTATCCACCACTTCCCTGATCACCTCGTGGGCATGAATGGGCTTCAGCATCAGTTGTACTTCCTGTTTATCCATCAGCGCTGCTTTCAGGATTGTTTCAACCTGCCTGTTCATGCGCTGGTTTTCTTCTTTAATAATAGTGCTGAAATAATTCATTTTTTGTGCATCGGCCCGCACCCGTTCATTCTTCAACGCATCCACCGCCAGTGAAATGGTTGCGAGCGGTGTTTTAAACTCATGCGTCATATTATTTATGAAGTCATTTTTAATTTCACTCAGCTTTTTCTGCCGCAGCATTGTTCTGACGGTGAGATAGAACGCAGCGATAATAATTAAAGTAAAAATAACGGATGTAGCTATGCGCCACCCCAGTGATTGCAGCACTATATGTTTGATATCGGGCACCACAACAATCAGTATCTCATCAGGCGAGAGATTTTCGCCCGGCGACCCACTGGGCGAAATCAGCGGTGCGATATAGGCAAAATTGTGAACGCTGTCTTCGTAATTCGTCACAAAATTTCTGGTTTGCCGTTCCATGTAGCTGGTTAATCCCCTTTTATCAAGAGTTGCCAGGCCAAATTCAAATTTTACATCTTTGAGGTTATTCGCAAACAGTGCGTGCTGAATTTTTTTATAGATCTCCTCTGTGGTAAAACGCTGGCCGACGGTAACGGGTTTTAAAAGCTCTACAGAAAAATCGTCCGGCTGCAGGTTAGGAAATAATTTACCTTTATTAAATGCGTAATTGCCTTTGTGCTGCGCCAGTTCTTCAGCCACATCCTTGGAAGCGTCTTCTACGCTGTGTTTCACCTGTTCTGCCCTCAGCAGCACCATATTATTCAGCCAGGAAAGCTGGATAATGATGATGCCCAGTAAGGACAGCCCAATTAACACAATTATGACTGGGAATATCTTTTTCACTGCCAGTTTTTATCGCCGGAAAGATAAACGTTTTATTCTTTCGCGGATCGGGTTGCAAATTTAATCGCTCTCTTGCTGTTGCCAGTAACAAAGTCCAGGGCGGGAGCCCAATTTAACAGAGGTTTACAAAACAGGATTCTGATTTTTGCACAACATGCGCAAGTGCTGCACAGAAAGATTACACATTTGTTGGGTTCAATTAATTTTCCCAGTAAATTGTATATATGATTGATCCCGGCCGCGGCATATTGCTCATTGCAGATCCTTTTTTAAAAGATCCGAATTTTCTGCGAACAGTTGTTTTTTTATGTGATCACCAGCAGGAAGGTAGTTTTGGTTTTGTGCTAAACCGAAAATATGAAAACACCATGGACGAGCTGATTCCTGAAATGGAGGGTCACAAAATCCCTGTTTATTATGGTGGCCCCGTGCAGGCAGATACCATTCATTTTCTTCATCAATATCCCGAGCAAATCCCCGGCGGTGTTGAAATCATAAAAGGGGTTTACTGGGGGGGAGATTTTGACAAAGTCGTCGACCTGATCAGCAGCAACAAGCTTGATCAAAACAAAATCAGGTTTTACATTGGTTACTCGGGCTGGGGTGCCGGTCAGTTGCAGGACGAACTAAAAGAAAAATCCTGGCTCACGGTAAAAGCTACCCGTAGTATTATTTTTCAACGCAATGATGCTGAAATCTGGAAGGAGGCTCTCAAGCTGCTGGGCGGTGATTATGAAATGATGATTAATTTCCCCATTGATCCGCAGCTCAATTAATTCCGGTATTCTTCATTTTTCTTTCGCCTGTTTCAGGATTTGCTCCTATATTTAGGGGCATCCCAAACTCACCAATTATATTTCGCCACATGAAAAAAATCATTCCATTTTTTTTGGTTCTTGCTATTGCAGCATTCGTTATCGCCTGCAGCCACAAAAGAAGTGGCCCGCCCCGGGTGCTGATCTTTACAAAGACAACCGGCTTTCGGCATGCTTCGATACCAAAAGGTATTGCCGCTATTCAAAAACTTGGTCAGGAAAATGGCTTTGTTGTTGACAGCACGGAAGATGCCGGCATGTTTAACGATGATTCATTAAAAAAATATTCAGCTGTCATTTTTCTCAACACCACCGGCGATGTACTTGACTATCGCCAGGAAGCTGCCTTTGAAAGATACATCCAGGCTGGCGGTGGTTTTGTAGGTGTACACGCTGCTACCGATACTGAATACGACTGGGGTTGGTACGGCCGGCTTGTTGGGGGGTATTTCAATGGACATCCCCGCCCGCAGGAAGCGCGGTTTATTATCAAAGATAAAAACCATCCATCCACTAAATTTTTTACCGATACTGTGTGGAAACGAACAGATGAACTGTACAATTTTAAAAAACTGAACCCCGATGTGCATGTGCTGGTGACGATCGACGAATCGTCGTACGAGGGTGGCACCAACGGTGCCTTTCACCCCATGGCCTGGTACCACGATTATGACGGTGGCCGGGCTTTTTACACCGAACTGGGACATACCGACGAGTCGTTCACGGAAGAAAACTACCTGAAGCACTTGCTGGGCGGTATAAAATATGCGATCGGTGATAATAAGGAACTTGATTACGCAAAGGCACATACGCAAATGCCGCCGCTGGAAGAACGCTTCACCAAAGTATCGCTTGTGCAGGGGGCATTTTTTGAGCCTACCGAAATGACTATCCTGCCCAATTTTGACATCCTCGTTGCGCAGCGCCGGGGGGAATTACTGCTTTATAAAAATGATACAAAGAAAGTAAAGCAGGCCGGCTTCCTGAATGTGTATTGGAAAACACATACGCCGGGGGTAAATGCCGAAGAAGGATTGCTGGGTTTATGCAAAGACCCCAGTTTTGCAAAGAATCACTGGATTTACGTTTACTACAGCCCGGTGGACACATCGGTGAATCGTCTGTCAAGGTTCACCCTGGAAAAGGATACCATCGATGTGAAATCAGAAAAAGTCATCCTGGATGTTAAAGCACAACGAGAAATCTGTTGTCATACCGGCGGATCCATTGCGTTTGGGCCTGACGGACTTCTGTATGTTTCTACCGGCGACAATTCCACACCGTTCGACGAACCCGGTGTGAAATATGTCAACAGCGGTTTTGCCCCCCTGAATGATTTGCCGGATCATCAGCAATACGATGCCCGGAGGTCGGCTGGCAATACCAATGACCTGCGGGGTAAAATTTTACGTATCAGGGTTAAAGATGACGGTACTTACGAAATACCCGACGGCAATCTTTTCCCGAAAGGAACAGACAAAACGCGACCGGAAATATATGTCATGGGCGACCGGAACCCATACCGTATTTCTGTGGACCAGAAAAACAGTTACTTATACTGGGGCGAAGTTGGCCCTGATGCTAATGCCGATAGCCTGGATACAAGAGGACCCCGCGGCTATGACGAAGTGAACCAGGCCCGCAAAGCCGGTAATTTTGGCTGGCCCTATTTTGTGGGTAATAATTATCCCTATCGCGAGTACGATTATGCGACAGGCTCCAGCGGCCCGGCTTTTGACCCGGCACACCCGGTGAATAACTCCCGAAACAACACCGGGCTGCGGGATTTACCGCCTGCCCAGCCTGCTTTTATCTGGTATCCTTACGGGCCTTCTCCCGATTTCCCGGATGTAGGTGCTGGCGGCCGTACAGCCATGGCCGGACCTGTTTACTACACAGATCTGTACCCGAAAGAAACCCGTTTGCCGGATTATTATAATGGCAAACTCATTATTTACGACTGGATCAGGGGATGGATCAAGGCTGTGACCATGCTGCCCAATGGCGATTTTGATAAGCTGGAACCATTTATGGAGCATGTGAAACTGAATAACTGCATCGATATGGAGGTTGGTCCTGACGGGAGGCTTTACCTGCTGGAATATGGCTCGGGCTGGTTCAGCAAAAATGCAGATGCCGGCTTGTCGCGTATCGATTACAACGGTGGGAACCTGGCGCCGCAAGTAACCTCACTCGACGTGGATAAAACCTCAGGCGTTTTACCTTTTGCTATAAAAGCCAGTGTAGACGCACGTGACCTGGAAAATGATCCGCTTACCTATGTTTGGCACTTTGGTGATGGCACAACCAAAGAAACCACCACGCCTGCCATCAGTTATACCTATACAAAACCAGGTGATTACAACATCACAGTAGAGGTAAAAGACAGTAAAGGCGCTGCCAGCACCAGCAAGGGTGTAGCAGTATATGCCGGAAATGAACGTCCGGTTGTGAACATTGAAGTTTCCGGAAACAAATCTTTCTATCTCCCCGGCTACCCTGTCACCTATTCTGTGCAGGTAAGCGACAAAAATGATACTGCCCAGTTTGATCCGGCCAACCTTTATGTATCGGCTGATTACCTAGAGGGCTTTGATAAAGCTTCCATGCCCATGGGGCACCAGCAAGGGGCTGCTACCATCAGTGGCAGAAATATTATGCTTTCGCTGGATTGCAAAAGCTGTCACAAGGAAAACGAAAAATCTGTGGGTCCGGCATTTGTGCAAGTCGCACAGAAATATAAAAATGATCCCAACGCGGTTGGTTACCTGGTGAAGAAAATCAAAAATGGCGGAAGTGGAGTGTGGGGGGAAGTCGCCATGGCAGCTCACCCAACTTTATCGGAAACAGATCTGCAACAGGTGGTTCAGTGGGTACTTTCGCTGGCCAACAAAGCGCCGGTAAAAAAATCATTACCGCAATCCGGGTCCGTGATTCCCCCTGGTGATAAAAAGCCCAATACGGCTCTTATACTTTCGGCCAGCTATACCGATAAAGGCGGAAATAATATTAAAGCGCTGACCGGCGAGGCATCAGTAGCGCTCCGCAGCAATTTCCTTTCATTTACCGGGAACGAAAAAGCCAATGCTTACACAGTTGCCAATTTCAACGGAACAAATTATATGGTGATTCCTAACGCAGAAGGCTGGTTTGAAGTAGACAGCATTGATCTCACAGGCGTAAAGTCAATCAACATCATTGGTGGCTGGCAGGAGGCCCCTGTTTACGGATATGACTTTGAAGTAAGAATGGATGCACCTACCGGAACATTGCTCGGTAACGGCAGCCTGCTGCCGCCGGTTAAAAAAGGAGCAGGCGGCGGCGCTGCACACATCAGCATCAGCCCGGTTACCGACAAGGCCTTTCATACTATTTTTATAGTTTCGAAACCCAAAGACAGCAGGGAGAAAGCGCAGGCAGGTATTGCTATGTTGCAATTTAATGCCCAGTAAGAAATACTTGTATTTGCAATAAAGCCGGATCGTTACAACATCCGGCTTTTTCTTTTTACATAAATGAGGTCTAAAGCCAGCACCACGATCAAAATCAGCAACCCAAAAAATTCTCTTGATTCTTCAATCCAGGGTTTTTCGGCCTTCATCGTCTCAGCAATATTTTCGGCATGATGAATTTCAATCCAGTCGACCAGTCCATTTTTGTCAAAAATTTTATACACTGCATAAACTGTATAAACAAGAATGCCCAGCCAATAGGCTTTGGGGTAATACCGGTGGCGAAACGCCAGCCAGCAAAGTACAGCACTGTATAAATAAATGGGCATCCATACATATGGATCGGGATCGTTATACTGCAGTGCCGCAAATAAAATAAATACCAGGCAGAAAAAAAGGTTGAAAGCTTTCATGGTTTGAATGTACAAATACTTACTATTTCATAAAAATAGCTCAGCAAAACGGAGCCATTTTTCGGATATTTTTATACATAACCGTTTAGCCGTCTCTCGTTCTTTCAATTCCGCGTGGGAAAACTCACCCCCACCCGTATTCCGAAATGGTTCAGGTTGTCGAGGCCATTATAATGAAAAGCGATAAAATTATACACGCCGCTAATCGTAACCCCGCTTTCACTTTCCTTACTAAAGGGGATATACACACCGATCTCCGGCTGTGCCTGGAATGAAAATTTATTTTTATCCCCGGTGCTGAACTCGCCAAGGTACTGCCTGTACAGCGCCATGTTGCCGCCGGCTGCCAGGCCTGCATACGGTTGCAGCTTTTTGCCGGTAACCAATTTATACGTTGCTTTAGCCATTAACGGCACGGTTTGTACAGAGTTACTGACCACCGCTGAAATGTCGCTGCCATCCGTGGTTTTATACACCTGCCGCGGATATTTCTGATAAAAATCCTGGAAACCGGTATTAAACCCTACCGACAGTTTATCATTAATGCCATAGAGAAGCGAGGCATCAAATCCCCGAAAAGAAGCATGACTGATAAACTGGTGAAAAGACCCGGAAGGAATTGCTGCTGAATATTGCAGGTTTAATTTTAATAAACCCTGCTGCGCATATAGTGGTAGCCTGGCAGTTGCCAGTAAGACTATCATCATAAAAAGTTTACCTGTTTTCATACCGTATCATTTTGAATTTTCCTTTCTAATTTGTTTTAATATATACCGATTGGTCAAACAAGGTTTTGACATGGTTGTCAATATTTGCGGGAACAAATACCCCTTCACCCCTTACGAGGCCACTCCATAGGTATTTTAGTTCGTTATTACTGGCGGCATCTTTCAGGTCAAACATATCAACAGATAAGCCGCCTTCGCTGATTGAATAAACTCCGTAGTAGGTGGGGAAATAATAATTATACCCCGGGTAACCCCAATAATAGGGATCCCAGTAACCATAATAATCACCCCAATAATCCGTATAACTTACCACGCCTGAGTAATTATTATAAATGCGACTCACGTTAATGGCCAGGTCGGGATTACTGCTTTTATCCACCAGGGTGTACCCGCGTTGCTGTATCGCAGTCTTTAAGGCAGTAATGAATTGCGCATCAAAAGCATTCAGATCCTTTTGAACCAGTTGGTTATTTTCAATAACGGCAACAGAATCCGCCACACTGAATGTATGAAAGGCTGCAAAATTGACGGCACTGTCGTGATTCGTGATATAAATCCTGGTTTCAGCCTGTGTCAGGTGATTCACCGGCTCTTTGGTGCAACTAACCAACAGCATCGTGCTAAATAGGACGACTACTGACAATCCAACTATCTTTTTCATACACATTATTTTTTGACATCTGATATTATCACAAACAAAATGCCTGTTTGTTTTATAAAAATCCTAATTAACAAGTCAGCAGCAGAAATGAACGACAATAAAAAAGCCTCCTTGCGGAGGCTTTTATCTGTTAAAGCATTGCTGTTATTTTTCCAGTTCTTTAGCACCTTCTACCAGCACTGTCACTTTGTTGTTGAGCACTTCCACAAAACCGCCCTGAATATCGTAGTGCACACTGTGTTGTTGTTTATCTTTCAGCACTTTTACCCTGCCGGCTTTTAACGCACTGACCAGCGGAGCGTGTTTATCCAGCACTTCAAAACTGCCGCTGACACCAGGCATTTGCACGCCGTACACTTCGCCGCTGAAGAGTTTTTTTTCCGGGGTAAGTATTTCGAGATTCATACGAATTTGAAAGTTTGTTGTTTTTGAGAATTAGAAAATCTGAAAGAGATATTAGCTGTAAAATAATTCAATACATCTCATCTATTTTTCAATTCTTCCCATGATCATTATCCCTGAGCCTGTGCCAGCAGTTTTTTGCCTTTTTCAATTGCATCATCAATGGTACCTACCAGGTTGAAGGCTGCTTCAGGATATTCATCCACTTCACCATCCATAATCATATTAAACCCGCGGATGGTTTCTTCAATCGGCACCAACACACCTTTAAGGCCGGTGAAGGCTTCTGCAACGTGGAAGGGTTGTGACAGGAATCGCTGCACTTTCCGTGCACGCTGTACGGTCATTTTATCTTCATCACTCAGCTCATCCATACCCAGGATAGCGATGATGTCCTGTAATTCTTTATAACGTTGTAAAATAAGTTTCACACGGTTGGCACAGTTGTAATGTGCTTCACCCACAATTTGCGGTGTAAGAATCCGCGACGTGGAATCGAGCGGATCCACAGCCGGGTAAATTCCAAGGTCAGCAATTTTACGGCTCAACACGGTTGTTGCATCCAGGTGGGCAAAAGTGGTGGCCGGGGCGGGATCGGTCAAGTCATCCGCCGGTACATATACCGCCTGTACCGAGGTGATGGAACCGTTTTTCGTAGAAGTAATCCGTTCCTGCATCAGGCCCATCTCTGTAGCCAGCGTAGGCTGGTAACCCACCGCAGAAGGCATACGACCCAGCAAGGCTGATACCTCGGAACCCGCCTGGGTAAAACGGAAGATATTATCGACGAAGAAAAGGATATCACGACCCTTACCCTGTCCGTCGCCATCGCGGTAGTATTCAGCTATGGTTAATCCTGAAAGGGCAACACGGGCACGGGCACCTGGCGGCTCATTCATTTGACCAAACACGAATGTGGCTTTTGAGTCGGCTAATTCTTTCATATCTACTTTGCTCAGATCCCAGCCGCCTTCTTCCATACTATGTTTGAAAGCATCGCCATATTTCATAATACCGGCTTCAATCATCTCACGCATCAGGTCATTTCCTTCGCGGGTACGCTCACCCACACCGGCAAATACAGAAACGCCGGAATAGGCTTTGGCAATGTTATTAATCAATTCCTGGATCAATACAGTTTTGCCCACACCGGCACCGCCAAACAAACCAATTTTACCACCTTTTGCATAGGGTTCAATCAGGTCAATTACTTTGATACCGGTGAATAACACTTCTGCGGCGGTACTCAGGTTTTCAAATGTAGGCGGCTTGGCGTGAATGGGGCGTCCACCTTCTTTAGATACGGCAGGCAAGCCGTCAATCGGGTCGCCGGTCACGTTAAACAGGCGTCCTTTGATGGCTTCACCAGTTGGCATGGCAATTGCCCGGCCGGTATCTGCCACTTCCATTCCGCGAACAAGCCCTTCGGTACCGTCCATTGCAATACAACGAACACTGTCTTCGCCTAAATGCTGTTGCACTTCCAGTACCAGTGTTTCGCCATTTTGTCTTTTCAGTTCCAATGAATTGTAAATTTCCGGAAGCTTGCCTTCAAACTGCACGTCAATGACCGCTCCGATTACTTGTTTTATTTTGCCAACATTTGCCATATAAGGTATGTATTAGGATGTTATTTTCAGGCCGCAAAGGTAAGGGGGAACTGTATATCTGCCAAACTTCCCCACGCCTGAATCCGGCTTGAAAATCAAACTTTTTTTAAGGAGCATCAAATGGCTTTTTTACTGAAATTCGTTCAACACCCGGGACGGGTATTAACAAAGCTCAGTCCGGCATTTTTACAACCCTGGTTTTCGATTAAAAATGACCTTGTTACTATGAAAAAATTGCTACCAGTCGCCACTTTCCTGTTCCTGTTATTTACCGGCTGCCATCAACCCGCCTCAAAACAAATGACAGCTGCCAAACGAGATACCAGCATCACTGCAACCAATGCTTACAGCGATCTTTTCCTCGACAGCTCGGCCGTTGACCGGTTCATTGCTACAAAAGGTATTAACGATTCAGCGGCGAACCACCTGCGCATTTTTTATGCTGGCAGAAATTACCAGTATGCCTGGTTTTTTGGGGACGGTATTGCTGATTATGCAGCGACCTTTTTGGACTTACAGAATGATTATATGGCCTATTCCGGGGACAGCAGCCTGTATAATTTCCGACTGCAACTGTTGTATGATTCCGTTGCTGCCAGCAAAGAGCATTTCAACCGCACCGATTCCATAATACCGGAAATGGAATTACTGTTTACAGAACAGTTTTTCCGGTATGCCCGCCGGGCTTACCAGGGAATCAATCAGTTAAATGTAAAAGAACTGGATTGGTTTATCCCGCGAAAAAAAATCAACCCGGCTGCCATGCTGGATTCATTGATAAAATACAAGGGTAAAGACGTAACACAATACGAGCCGGTTAACCGGCAGTATAATTTGCTGAAAAACTTTCTTTTAAAATATTATTCTATCGAAAAAAGCGGTGAGTGGGAAACCATACCACATTTAAAAAAAGCGTTTCGCCGGGGCGACTCCTCCGCTATTATAGTACCAATCAAAAAGAACCTGCTGTTAACAGGCGACTTGTCACAGGCAGACAGTTCTGCATTGTTTGACAACCTGCTGGAGCAAGCCGTTAAAAACTTTCAGCACAGGTTTGGGCTAACCGAGGATGGTGTTATCGGGCCATCATTCCTTAAAGAACTAACTGTTTCGCCTGCCGCCCGCATCCGGCAATTGTTGATTAATATGGAACGTATCCGTTGGGTACCTGCCGAACCTGGAACAGCTTACCTGCTGGTGAACATCCCGGAATTCAGGCTGCATGTTTATGAAAAGGGCCGGTATTTATTCGGTATGAATGTAGTAGTAGGGCAAACGGCCCATCAAACTGTTATTTTTAATGGCACACTTAAATATGTTGTCTTCAGCCCCTATTGGAATATACCGCAAAGCATTATCAAAAACGAAATACTGCCCGCCCTCAGCCGGAACAAAAACTACCTGGAAACCCATAATATGGAGCGTTATGGTAATGGCATCCGGCAAAAACCCGGACCGGATAATGCGCTGGGCCTGGTTAAATTTTTATTTCCCAATAACTACAATATTTACTTACACGATACTCCGGCCAAAAGTTTGTTTGGTGAATCGAAACGTGCGTTCAGCCATGGCTGTATCCGTTTAAGCGAAGCAAAAAAACTGGCTGAATTTTTACTAAGAAATGATGCCGACTGGAATGCGGCGACTATCACCCGAGCCATGAAAAGCGGCCGGGAACGATATGTCACTTTGCGCAATCCAGTACCGGTATTTATTGGTTATTTTACTGCATGGGTGGACTGGGAAGGACAGCTTAATTTCCGAAACGACATTTATGGGCATGATAAACAATTGGCCGGCCACCTGTTTAACATTGCTGATCAATAAAATGGAATTTCCGTTCTTTGCAGCATGATGCAATTGACCGAAGTTACAACGCCCGGACTGGCAAAGGATTTCATTCAAGTTAATGTGTTGCTGAACCAGGATAATCCCAATTATGTTCGGCCACTGGATAAAGACATCAACCAGGTTTTTGATTCTCAAAAAAATAAAGCCTTCCGGCATGGTGAGGTAACCCGGTGGATTTTAAAAAATGAGAAAGGGGAATTAATTGGCAGGATTGCAGCTTTTGTAAATAAAAAATATAAAACCAAGGGCGATGATGTACCCGTGGGTGGTGTGGGTTTTTTTGATTGTATCAATAACCAGGCGGCTGCCGATATGCTTTTTGATGTTGCCAAACACTGGTTATTGCAGCGTGGTATGGGCGCCATGGACGGACCCATCAACTTTGGCGAGCGGGACCGCTGGTGGGGCCTGCTGGTTGAAGGGTTTGCTCCTCCCGTGTATTGCCTCAATTACAACCCGGCTTACTATCAGCAATTATTTGAAAACTACGGTTTCAGGCCGTTCTTTAACCAATACTGTTATGGCATGAATGCCTCCCTGAAACTGCAGGATAAATTTTATAAACGCCACGCCGCCTGCGCGGCCGATCCTCACTATTTGGCCATGCACCTGCGAAAAAACCAGCTGAAAAAATTTGTCCGTGATTTCACTATTATTTATAACAAAGCCTGGGCAGGCCACGGCGGTATGAAACAACTGAGCGAAGCCGTGGTGTTAAAAATGTTCAAATCAATGAAACCAGTGCTGGATGAACGGATTAACTGGTTTGTATATTACAAAGATGAGCCCATCGCTATGTGGATCAACATTCCCGACCTGAACCAATGGTTTAAATACCTGAACGGGAAATTTGACCTCTGGCACAAATTAAAATTCCTGTGGATCAAACGAACGAAACACTGTAATAAATTTACAGGTATTGCCTTTGGTATAGTGCCCGAGTTCCAGGCAAAAGGCGTTGACGCTTACATGATCGTGGAAGGCGCAAAGCTTATACAAAACGGTCCCATTTATGACGAATATGAAATGCAATGGATCGGCGATTTTAATCCGAAAATGATGAACGTGGCAGAATCGTTACCAACCCATAAAACACGCAGGCTTATCACCTATCGCTATCTTTTTGACCGAACGAAAGAATTCAAACCTCATCCCACGCTGGTCTTTTGATAGATTGGAACTCGTTGTATTAAGTGCGTCTCTGGTGAAAATATGCGGAAAAAATAAACTTGTCATTTCCTTAACTTGCAGTTTTATATTCAGTCATCAAAGAATGATTTTCGGGGATTGGGTTTATGGATAAATTCATTGTATCAGCAAGAAAGTACAGGCCGCAAACATTTGACACTGTAGTTGGGCAGGCGCATATTACCACTACTTTAAAAAATGCCATCCGCCATAACCAGCTGGCGCATGCTTTTTTATTTTGCGGTCCCAGGGGTGTAGGTAAAACCACCTGCGCACGGATACTGGCAAAAACGATCAATTGCGAAAATCAGACAAATGAGGGCGAAGCCTGTAATACATGTAATTCCTGTGTTGCCTTTAACGAAGGCACTTCCATGAACATTCATGAACTGGATGCCGCCAGTAACAACTCGGTTGATGATATCCGAACACTGGTGGAGCAGGTTCGGTTTGCACCACAAGCCGGAAAGTATAAAGTGTATATTATCGACGAGGTGCACATGCTGAGTTCGGCCGCTTTCAATGCTTTTTTAAAAACACTGGAAGAGCCCCCGCCTTATGCAATCTTCATCCTGGCAACCACGGAAAAGCATAAAATTCTGCCCACCATACTAAGCCGTTGCCAGATTTTCGATTTCAAGCGTATCACCACCAATGATACGGTAGACCATCTACAGGAAATTTGTACAAAAGAAGCGATCACTGCAGACAAAGCCTCCCTCCAACTCATTGCCCAAAAAAGCGAAGGCTGCATGCGTGATGCATTGAGTATACTGGACAAAATCGTCAGCTTTACTAATGGCGAGGTCAGCTACCAGAATACACTGGAACACCTGAACATACTGGATGCTGATTATTATTTTAAACTGATCGACTGCATGCTCAAGCAGGATCTGGCCGGGGCGATGCTGTTATATGATGATATCAACCGGAAAGGGTTTGAAGGCGACATGGTGCTGAACGGCTTTGCTGAATTTATCCGAAACCTGCTGGTATGCAAAGACGAAAAAGTTGCAGCACTGCTGGAAGTGGTTGAAAGTTTTAAACAGCGTTATTATGATACTGCCAAACCAATCCCGGCAGGTTACCTGCTTAGCGCATTAAATATTTTAAACGAAGCTGAAATTAATTACAAAGCAGCACGGAATAAACGGCTGCACGTGGAACTGGCACTAATAAAACTCTGCTACCTTCAGCAGGCGCTGGAAATTGTGAGTGAAGGAAATATGCCAGGTAAAAAAAAACTGATTGACACCGCAAAACCTGTTGCTTTCCGGCAAATCAGACCGCTGGAGCTTAAGAAAGAGGCAATAAGCGAAGACGCAGGCAGCAATGCACCTGCCGCAAAACTGATTATTGAAACAGCTACGGAAAAAACAAAAACAGGCAGTTCCGGTAAATCACCGGCACAACAACCGAAAGCCGCAGAGACACCGGCGGCTACAACCACGCAACCAACCATTGCCGGCGGCCACACCAAGCTTACAGCTCTTACAAAAATCAGGCAACAATTCAGGACAAACAGTGACGCATCAAATAATACAATTCAGCAACCTTTAGAGGCAGCATCGTTACAGGATACCTGGAACCGGTTTGTAAAACTACTGAAGGAAGATAAAAATTCGGCCGCGCAGAGTTTCGAACTTGCTGTCTTAAAAATCCAGGATGAAAACAGATTTACTGTTATCACGGCTAATAACCTGGAGCAAAAGTTTATTGAAAAAGAACGCATCAGGGCTTCTGAATTTCTGCAGCAGGAACTGCAAAACAAAAACATACAGTTTTCCATTCTTATTGAAGAAATGGATGGCGCAAGACCAGCGGTTGAGATTCCGCTTACTTCAAGAGAACAATTTCAGAAACTCGTTGAACAGTATCCATTGATCAAAGAATTAAAAGACAAATTGCGGCTGGAACTGGATTACTGAGTATGTACAATTTTTAAAACAACCGGGAGAAGCCTGGCTGAATTAAATTGTCCTCAGGCTATTTAACAGAATCAGTTAATTTACACTTAACTACTCATTATGCACACAATACTTGGCGCAGGCGGTGTAATTGGCAATGAACTCTATAAAGTTTTAAAAGAAAACAATCAGCCGGTGCGACTGGTAAGCCGCAACCCGAAAATGCGCGACGCTGCAGAAACAGTAGCTGCCGACCTAATGCACTATCAGCAGGTGGCAGAGGCGGTAAAAGGCTCGTCGGTCGTGTATCTCACAGCCGGCTTACAATACAATGTAAAAATATGGGCACAATCCTGGCCCGTGATTATGCGAAACACCATTGATGCCTGCCAGCAACATCAGGCCAAACTAATTTTCTTTGATAATATTTATTGCCTTGGTAAAGTAAATGGACCGATGACAGAGGAAACGCCGTTTAATCCTGTTAGCAAGAAAGGAGAAATCAGGGCCCGTATTGCCAGCGACCTGCTGAATGAAATAAAAGCTGGTAAACTAACCGCAATGATTGCAAGGGCGGCAGACTTTTACGGTCCGCATTGCAAAACCAGTGTGTTTAACATGCTGGTCACAGATAATTATGCAAAAGGGAAAAAAGCGCAATGGCTCATTAATGAAAATCTAAAGCATTCCTTCACCTACACGCCCGATTGCGGAAAGGCCCTGTGGCAGTTGGCGAATGCTGAAAAAGCCTGGAACCAGGTCTGGCATTTGCCTACAGCCCACCCCCCGCTGACAGGAAAGGCATTAATTGAAATGGCAGCCCGTTACATGGGTGTTGAACCCCGTTACAGTATCATCAGTAAATGGATGATCAGGCTGGGCGGCTTGTTTAACGGTGTGATAAAAGAATTATATGAAATGGCTTACCAAAATGACTCGGACTATATTTTTGATTCGTCCAAAATTGAACGGGCTCTTGACCTCAAGCCCACGCCGTATGAGCAAGGGCTAAAAGCAGTAGCTGACACATATGTAAAAGCAAACTAGCCGTAGAAAGGCGCATTCATCCTGAGTGTCGTACTTCATTCACCATTTTACCTTAATTTCGGCCAAAATTTCAAAGTAATATGGCTGAAGTGATCCTGATGCCGCGGCTGAGCGATACCATGACCGAAGGTGTGATCGCCGCGTGGCACAAAAAAGTCGGTGATTCTGTAAAAAAAGGCGATCTGCTGGCCGAGGTGGAAACCGACAAAGCTACCATGGAACTGGAGAGTTATAAAGATGGTACCCTGCTTCATATTGGTGTGGATAAAGGTGGTAAACTGCAGGTGAATGACCTGCTGGCAATCATAGGCAAACCTGGTGAAGATATTAGTTCGCTGCTGGCAGAGAATGCCGGCAACCAGGCCAGGCCTGTAGCCAAAACTGAAGAAAAAACAGCACCGGCTGCCAAACAAGAAAAGATAACGACAGCCGCACCAGCTATGGACCTTTCTAAAATGGAAGAAGTAGTACTGATGCCCCGCCTGAGCGATACCATGACCGAAGGCGTAATCGCAGCCTGGCATAAAAAAATTGGTGACCCGGTTAAAAAAGGTGACCTCCTTGCCGAAATTGAAACCGATAAGGCAACGATGGAACTGGAAAGTTATAAAAACGGTACGCTGTTATATACCGGTGCACAGAAAGGAGAAAAAATTGCTGTGAATGATTTGCTCTGCATAATTGGAGAACAGGGCAAAGTAGATGTGGACGCCATCGTGGCAGCTGCTAAAAGCGGAAGCACAACTGCTCCCATAGCAGCCGAAACAACTTCCGTTACCAATGAAGCTGCCGTTACTGCATCCGCAGAAACAGCACCGGCTTCAACAACAGACAATGGCCGCATCAAAGCTTCCCCGCTGGCGAAAAAATTAGCCGCCGAAAAAGGAATTGACTTGCACCTTGTGCAGGGAACCGGCGATGGAGGCAGAATCATTAAGCAGGATATTGACAACTACAAGCCCGCAGCAGGTGGTGGTGGCAGCGAAGCACCAAGAGGCATTCTTAGCGCAGCTCCTGCCGGACAGGTAAGCTTTGACGAAGTGCCGGTTACACAAATGCGCAAAGTAATTGCCAAACGCCTGGCTGAAAGTAAATTCACGGCTCCGCATTTCTACCTCACCATGTCAATAGACATGGACAATGCCGTTGCCAGCCGTGCAAAACTGAACGAAGTCAGCAAAGTTAAAATCTCGTTCAACGACCTGGTGCTGAAGGCTTGTGCAGTTGCCCTGAAACAACATCCGGCTGTCAATAGCAGCTGGCTGGGCGACAAAATCCGGATCAATCACCATGTAAATATCGGCGTAGCTGTGGCAGTTGAAGATGGCCTGCTGGTGCCGGTTGTACGTTTTGCCGACACCAAATCCCTTTCTCAAATCGCTACCGAAGTAAAAGAGTTTGCACAAAAAGCAAAAGATAAAAAATTGCAGCCTGCCGACTGGGAAGGAAACACGTTCACCATTTCCAATCTCGGTATGTTTGGTATTGATGAATTTACCGCAATCATCAATCCGCCAGACGCCTGCATTCTGGCAGTGGGCGGTATTGCCCAGGTGCCCGTGGTAAAAAATGGCGCTGTGGTTCCCGGCAATGTAATGAAAGTTACACTCAGCTGCGACCATCGCGTAGTGGATGGTGCAACAGGGGCGGCTTTTCTTCAAACTCTGAAAAGCCTGCTCGAAGAACCCCTTCGTATGCTGGTTTAATAAGGCTATTACTAATAAAAAAAACTGCTGACGGTTATCAGCAGTTTTTTTTTGCTTTTCTCCGATGGTATACCCTGAACGCGTATAAGTGCTAATACCTAAAATGCTTTTTTTTCTGAAAAAATTGCGTGATTGTACAATAACTACTGCTAATTTTACGATTATTCAATCCCGTATCTATGAAAAAAGGCTTATTAAATACTACCATTTTCTTGTTATCGGAAGGCTGCGTTTTATCAGGTGTTGGATTTCTCCTGAATAGTTTCAACAGTTTGCATTCCTTCATCCTATTGTTTATTGGCATCGTTTCTTTCATAGCGGGTATTGCCATCGCGGTGATCGGTCTTGTCATTGACAGCCCGGTTCAGCAGAAAAATACCCTGCAACCCGGCAATGCCACGGTTCCGAAAGGGCGTGCCATTTTTCTGAAAAAATCAGCGCCGGGTCAGCAAGAAAATCTTCGCAATTTCAGTTTCCATCGCAAGATGCAGGAGACCATTCGCTAATCCGGTTTCTTTCCGTAATAAGTTTACCTTTCCTGGGATCCTTATTTTATCAGCAGCTATTATCCTGTACCGGATCATTCGCAATGATTTATTTTTCAAAATATTTTGAAAATTCAATAATGCCGGCTAATTTAGCCTCATGAAACTTAGTGAAGGCAAACAACAATTCATCAGCAGCTGGGGGGCTTTTGGTACCCACTGGGGCATTAACAGGACAATGGCACAAATTCACGCCCTGCTGCTGGTAAGTGCTGATCCCCTTAGCCAGGATAATATCATGGACGAACTGAACATCAGCCGCGGAAATGCGAATATGAATATCCGTGAGTTAATCAACTGGGGCCTGGTAGAGCGGGTGATTCTTACCGGTGAGCGTAAAGAATATTTTGTAGCAGAAAAGGACATCTGGAAAGTAGTACGCCAAATCATTAAAGAACGAAAAAAAAGAGAATTGGAACCCATGCTGAAATTGCTTAACCAGCTTGTAGAGGTAGAAGGCGACAAAAGGGATAAAAATGTAAAGACCTTTGTTGATACTGTTAGCAACATTAAAAAGCTCGGGCAACAGGCTGATAAAACACTTGACCTGATGATCAGGGCCGAAGAAAACTGGTTTTTAGCATCGCTCAGTAAGTTTTTTAAATAAGCATTCACCGGCAGCCGGGTAAGCCCGGTTTTTTTATATTTTTATTTTTCATTTTTTTCTGAAATTTTAAAATATTTTATATGAAAGCTTTTAAATATGCGGATGTCCTGATCAGTCTCGTACTGATCAGTTTTTTCGGCACCCTGGCATTGACCAGAGGGCTGGATATTTTGATCACAGGTTACCTGACCGTTGGAGGTTGGCAGGTCATCAGCATGCTTGTACATATAGTAAAAAAATGGTTTGTCGCTAAAACTGGTGTACGGTATTATTATCACTGGCTCAGCTTTTTATTGCTTGTTACATTCTTTATCGGCTCATTATGGCTATTGTTCTACCTCGCACCGTTTATGGCGATTTTCTACACCGGTCTGTGCATCTATGAAATAAAAAAAATTCGTCCCAGGCCGCTGGCGCTATTAAAATGAGAACTGACATTCCTGGACAATACAGCTGCAAGCTTTATTGAATACCTCCGGTTTCATTGTAGTTTTGCCGGATGCATACAAATAAGAAAACCCTGGTACTTGGCGCATCGGATCATCCTTCCCGGTACAGTTTCCTTGCGATGCAGCGCTTACAGGCAAAGGATCACCCGGTTGTGGCAATTGGGAAGCGTAAAGCAAAAGTGGGCAACATCCTGATTGAAACAACTAAGCAGGACTGGCAGGATATCGACACGGTCACCATCTATTTGAATCCGCAAAATCAAAAAGATTATTACGACTATATTTTATCCTTGCGCCCTTCCCGCGTGATCTTTAACCCCGGTGCTGAAAACCCGGAACTGGAGGCTTTGTGCAAACAGCACAACATAAATCCCGTTGAGGCATGCACGTTAGTTTTGCTCAGTACAGGCCAATACTAAACTTTATATTTCCTACTTTTTCTAAGTGAAACTTCTTAGTGATCGAAGTTTTCGGTTACCCCTACACGAAATTCTACGCTTGCCGGGAAAGTAGTAGTCCTTTTTTTACACAATTTCTTTTGCTGCGCTTTGGATAATACTCCAAAACTTACAAATATTGCAGTACCGTCCCCCAATGAGAACTGCAGTGCAGATCTTGCCTGCTTGTAAGATTTTTTTGACTAAAATAATATCCAATGAAATACCTGATAACAGGCTTTCTCAGCCTTGCTGTCATCTGCTTTCATAGTAACGGTTTTGCGCAGAAATCCGTTTCGAAAGACACTGACCACGGTGGCCATGACAAACCGGCCCTCTTCTACGATCTTCCCGATCAGTTGCCGCTGCAGCCTGCCGTCATGCAATCCTTATTGAATACCACGACCGGCCAGAAAGTACAAATTACAATGAGTGATAAATTCACGTATGAAGGTGTTGTCTCGTCGGTAACTGCAAAATACAACAATACGATTCACAGCGTTTTTATCCGCTCTACCAACAGACCCGGCGCCGGCTTCAACCTGTCGCAGGTTACGCTGCCGGATGGATCTGTAATGTATAGCGGCCGCATTATAAGTTTTCAAAGCAGCGACTGTTTTGAACTTAAGAAAATAGATGACCGATATTATTTAGTAAAAAGGAATTTTAATGACTTGGTAAATGACTGACAGCGCAATGCCCGTTTTTATATCCGTACTATGAAAACAATGTTCTGATCAATCAGAACTTGTAAAATCCGCCTGATTATGAAAAACCAGTTTCGCTCCGTTCTAGTTGCAGTATTTGCAATCTGTGCTGTAAAAGTTTCCGCGCAGGTACCTGTCCTGAGCAGTTATCCATCCGCTTCCACCGTCTTGTTTCTAGATTTTGATGGACAGTATGTGACAGGTACCAGCTGGAACTACAACGGCCCTATCAATTGTGCAGCTTCGGGTCTGAATACATTCCAGATCACTGAAGTGTTCAACCGGGTAGCCGAAGATTACCGGCCATTTAACATCAATGTAACCACAGACTCAACCAAATACTTTAGTGCCCCGGTAAATCATCGCATAAGAGTGATCGTTACCGTAACCAATGGATGGTACCCGGGAGTGGGTGGTGTATCATTTGTGGGTTCCTTTAATTTTGGCGATGATACGCCCTGTTTTGTCTTTACAGGCCCTTCCGCCCTTGGGTATAATCCTAAATATGTAGCGGAAGCCGCTTCGCATGAAGCCGGTCACACTTTGGGTCTTTACCACCAGGCGGTTTATGACTCCACCTGCAAAAAAGTTTCTGATTATAACTCTGGCACAGGATCAGGAGAAATTGGCTGGGCGCCGATTATGGGTGTGGGTTACTACGAAAACATGACGCTCTGGAATTTTGGCCCCAACCCTTACGGTTGCGCTCAGACGCAGAACGACCTGCAGGTGATTACCACACAAAATGGTTTTACGTACAGGTCAGATGATTATTCCAATAGTTTCGCCTCCTCACAAAGTCTTTCTTTTACCGGCGATTCCACCATTATCAGTGGCATCATTGAACAAAATACCGACCAGGATATTTTTAAACTGGATATGCCAACGGCTGCCCAATTAAAACTGAATGCAATGCCATTTAACGTTGGCAATAATAATTCGGGTTCAAACCTCGATATGCAGCTGACGATTTACAATGAATCACAGACTCAGTCAAGTGTATACAATCCCGGTAATCTACTCAGCGCTATTGTAGATACACCTTTGAATGCAGGCACTTATTACATTAAAGTTGAAGGGAAGGGAAACAAATATGCACCCAACTATGCCAGCCTTGGTTCCTACTCACTCAAGGCAACCATTGGCTCCGGTACACCATTACCACTGCACAGGCTGGAGCTTTCCGGGAGTATTGCCGGATACCGGCATAACCTGAGCTGGCTGATTGAAGCCGAGGAAAAGGTAGCTGGCCAATCCATCGAAGTATCTACAGACGGCGAACATTTTAACAGCTTAGTTTCCCTGCCGGAAGGCTCCCGTTCGTATAGCTACACACCCGATGCATCAGGTAACCTGCTTTACAGAATGCATGTAACTTTCGACAACGGCAAAGAATATTATTCAAATATTATTTCGTTGCGTACTGGCGGCGAAACACAAAAACCCAAACTCCTGAGCAATATCATTCAGCAAAACAAACTTTCTATAATGAGTCCTGTGGCTTTCCGCTACCAGGTAGTTGATATGGCGGGCCGTACGATACTGCAGGGCCAGCTGGCTGCCGGAATGAATGATCTCAACACACCTGTTTTGAAAGCCGGCATGTATTTCATCCGGTTCAATAATGGACAAAACCAGGTAACAGAAAAATTCGTAAAAGAATAAATCAGCGCAAGCATAACAGAACAATAATCCGTACCCTTTTGAAATTCAGAGGTTTTTCAATAACTTAGAAAAACCTCTTTTTTATGCATTGGAGAAAATTTAATGGCGAACCCATTGAAATCCCTATTTACAATGCAGTGGAAAACGCAATCAAACGCGAGTCAGAAAAAGGATTCCGCTTAAAAGTTTGTATCGGCACCGATTCCCAGGTAAAGGGTAAGGAAACCGAGTTTGCCACTGTCATTGTTTTCCTGCGGGAAGGTCATGGTGGGTTTATGTTCATCCACAATGAAAAAACCCGCCAGCAGTTTTCCATCAAGGAGCGGATGTTACTGGAAGTAGCAAAAAGCATCGATATTGCTTATGCACTTTGTAACCTGTTTACCATTTATAATGTAGACATGGAAGTGCATGCTGACATTAACACCAACCCGCATTTCAAAAGCAATGATGCACTCAAAGAAGCAATGGGTTACATCCTGGGAATGGGCTTTGCGTTTAAAGCAAAACCAGAAGCTTTTGCCAGCAGTAGCTGTGCAAACAAGATTGTAAACTAAGCACTTTCTCACGCATCAGCATAGTATGACCGGGAGAGGATTTCTTCCGGTGATAAGGATCTTTCTCTCTATAAACCAGGGTGAATTATTTCTTAAAAGACTGTTTGCTTGAAAAAGCAAATCAATTGTTCTTTGACCTGCTTTCCCGGGCAGGTAAAACAAATACTTTTTCTATAGAAACGGTGCCTGCAGCAGCTTTAGCCTGCCGGACCCTGAAGCCCAGGTAAAGCTTATCGAGGCTTTGACTTTGCCGTTTGGCAAATGAAAAGGTGAGAAAAACCAAAACAAAGAGTACGACGACCATATTTTTTTCGCTGAAGAAAGCTTTAATCCTGTCCATAGATAGCTTGTAATACGCACAAAATAAAGGGTTAATTTCTAAATAACCAATTGGACAACGGAACCGTCAGGAAAATTTGGGTAACGTGGCATTTAGTTTTTTTATATAGGCCAGCAGTTCATTCCTTCCTTCTTTTTTTACTGCCGATGTAATAAAATAGGGCGGTATCTCGGCCCAGCTTTCTTTCATCGCCGTTAAGAAGGCCTGCACCTGATTGTGGGTTTGTTGATCCTTATTCTTATCGCTTTTGGTAAACACCAAAACAAAGGGGATTTGCCACTCGCCCAGTTGATTTACAAAGGACAGGTCGATATCCTGTGGAGCGTGCCGGCTGTCAATCAGCACGAACAAAGTCACAAGGTTTTCCCGCTTCCGGATGTAATCTTCTATCATTTTGCTCCAGCCCTTGCGCTGCTTTTGCGCCACTTTCGCATATCCATAACCGGGAAGATCTACGAGGTACCATGCCCGTTTATCATCCGACACGATTTCAAAATGATTAATCAGCCTGGTTTTTCCGGGTGTAGCCGAAATTTTTGCCAGTTTGCTGCGGTTGCAGAGCATGTTAATCAGCGATGATTTTCCCACATTACTGCGGCCAATAAATGCATACTCGGGTTTATTGGCTTTCGGGCAACCGCCTACAGCGGCACTGCTGATCAGGTAACTGGCTGAAATGATTTCCATATCCCCCACAAAATAACGGATGAAAACCGAATGACCTGATCAAATGTTATATTTCAATTTCCAGGGCCGGTAGCCAAGGAAGCAGGCTGTAATAAGGTTTTCTTCCATTGCATCGCACCGGCACAACCTAATTATCGATTAACTTTGCCGCCCATGAATAAAAGTCTGCCACACGATCATATTACCCCTTTTGATGATGCCGCCACCAGCAAAAAGCAGCAGGTGGCTGATATGTTTAACCGCATTGCCTGCCGCTACGATTTTATGAATCGACTGCTCTCGGCCGGTATTGACCGTGGTTGGCGAAAAAAAGCCATCAACCTGCTGAAAAATGTACCCCACGATCATATACTTGATGTGGCAAGTGGCACAGCAGATATGGCCATTATGGCGGCCAAACGACTGAAACCCCAAAAAATTACGGGTATCGATATTTCGGCAGAAATGCTGGCGCTTGGCAGAAAAAAGGTTGAAAAAGAGGGTCTTACAAATGTTATTGCTTTGCAAACAGGCGATAGTGAAACAATAAACTTTCCTTCTCATTCGTTTGATGCCATAATGGTCGCTTTTGGGGTGCGGAATTTTGAAAACCTCGAAGCCGGCTTGCAGGAAATGCTGCGGGTGCTGAAACCAGGCGGCCGCCTGGTAGTGCTGGAGTTTTCAAAACCCAGTAATGGTATAGCCCGCAAATTTTACAATTTGTACATGGGCATCGTGGCACCGGAAGTAGCGAAATGGTTTTCAAAAAATAAAAAAGCGTACCAATATTTAAATGAATCAGCAAAGGCGTTCCCGGACAGGCAGGATTTTATAGATATATTAAATCACATTGGTTATTCCGATACCTCTTACAAAACTTTAAGCTTAGGAATATGTTGCATTTACAGTGGAAGAAAGCCGGTAAGCTCATAACCACACTGGTTGTTGTTAGTAGTTTCTCCTGCCTGTGCCTGCAAGCTTTTTCACAAACCGATCTCAACTTATACGACCACGATAGTAAGCCTTATTATTTTGGCATTACGCTGGGCTCCAATATCGCCAGGTTTCATACCGAACTGCACCCGCAATTTTTACAAGGCGACAGCATAATGGTGGCTGAACCTGCCAACGCAGGTGGGTTTGCCCTGGGCCTAGCCGCCACTGCCCGCCTCACCAACCGTTTTGAAGCACGTTTTAATCCGCAACTGATCTTTACAGAACGGGATCTTTTCTACAAGCTGAAATATCCCGATGCCGACTTGGGCACTGATATAACAAAAAAAATTGAATCCGTAATCGTCAGTTTCCCGGTTCAAATAAAATTCAACAGCGACCGCATTGGAAATTTTCGTGTATACATGCTCGGTGGTGTAAAGGGAGATATTGACCTGGCATCGAATGCAAGAGCCAAAAAAGCTGATGACCTGGTAAAAATCAACAAATATGATTTTGGTGTCGAAGCCGGCATAGGGTTCAACTTTTATTTTCCCAGTTTTATTTTCTCACCTGAAATTAAAATTAGCAATGGCATTAGCAACCTGCACAGCCGGGATGAAAACTTAAAATATTCCAATGTGCTGGATCGCATTCAGTCCCGCATGATTGTCTTTTCCATTCACCTGGAGGGTTAATTTTTTGATTGCAAAAACCAGGGTCTTCTGCACTGCATGTTGCTGTCCCTTTAAAATTCGAAATCTCTTCGTTGCATATTCCATCGCACACCAAATGACAGCACCGATGTTTTTTGTGAAACCAGCGGTACTGTTTTTGATTCCTGCTTGCGGGCTACAGCACTGAGTTCTAAAAACAAATTTTCCCGCAGTTCGTACGAAACCAGCAGTGAGGCATACAATACATTCGTTTTCCAGCCTGAACCGATATCATAACCGTAATCCATGGTCCGGTAAGGAAGAATATTGGGTAAAAAGATATTGCTTCCATAACTGGCTGCGCTGGAGTCCCTGCCCTGCTGGTAATAAATTGCTTTGGCCGTGATCATCCACTTTGGGGCGGGCTGGTAGCGGGCAATCCCGATGAACTCCTGGAAATTGGCGCCATACGGATGGGCAAGCGGCTGATTGTAATGCGTATAATTTGCCACCGAATCGCCGTGCGAATAGGTAAATGGCCGCACACGGTTATGCTCAACCTGCAGGTCAAGATTTTTGATACCGAATGCATCAATGTATTTGGCACCCACCTGTATGCCCCATTTATTAGCCCACCAGCCGCGATTCTTTTTTATTTCCGACAACTTGAACTCATCGAGCAGCAATTGCCCGTAAAACTGGAAATGTTTTGCGACATTGGCTTTTGCATCAAGCCCTGCCAGTGAGTTATCAAAACTTCCGTTTTGCTGCTCGGCAGACCGGTAAAAAATGATGGGGTTCAGATAGCCAAATTCAAAATGATTGGTACGGCCAAAAACAATCCCTTCAAACAGCCCAATGTTCAGCCATTTGGTCACTGCCATATCCAAGTGGTGCATGGCCGCGTATTTTTTTCCCACCAGTCTGTCACCCGTCCGCGGGTCGGCATTAGCCAGCTCCATAAAAATATTTTGATAATTCAATTTCCAGATGCGTGTATTCAGCTTCAGGAACAAGTTGCTGTTACCAAAATCACTAAGGAACAAACTGCGGTAGCCATTGCCGATAAAATTCTTATCGTAGCCAAACGCCACATCAATATAACGGGTAACATTAAATGTGAAATAACCGCGTGCATCAAAGTAGTCTACGCCCCCGGCTGACTTAAACGGTTTGTAAAAACCTTCGCCGGGCACAGCCGTGCGGTCATTGATCCAGTCCTGCACATATTGGGGATCCCGCTCCTGGTTATCCGCCAGGTAGGTATAAAAACCAATTTTATTGGCAATGCGGCCACGAACGGCCACCCCACGGGTGTTTAGAAACAATCGCTGGTCGTTATCCTTTTCTTTAGATACTGTGAACTGAATGACCGGGTTAACAATCAGGTCAAAATCTTTTACATGCACTTCAAATAGATTGGCAGGTGTGCGGTAAAAATTTTTTAGGATTGTTTTTTTACTGCGGTAAGCAGCCTGTTGCTCCGGCGTTAAATATTCCAGGTTATTCAGGTACACACTGTTCAAATTATAGGCATCTACCTTGGAGAGTGTTTGCGCATAACGGTTTGCAAAATCCTGCACACCGTTTATAACCTGCTTTCGGTTAAAGGGCCTGGTTTTAGAAAAATTAAGTACCGAATCAGTGCCAGCTTTTATTTCCATCCGTTCCAGCAGCACGGCTGCTTTATCGCCCTGGGGTAAATAAGTGGATTGACTGTAACCTGCAAAAGGTATGAACAAGAGCAAAAGTCTTACAAGGGTTTGCTTATATTGCATGCAGTAGTGGCTTTGATTTTAAAAAACAAATTATGCAAAAATACCTGATAAAAAATACCCAGGTTGTCAACGAAGGTAAGATCGTTACAGCGGATGTGCTGATTGAAAATGAACGTATCGAAAAAATTGCCTCCTCTATTGGCCAGGTACAGGGCCGTGTGCAGGAAGTCAACGGGGAGGGCAAATACCTGTTGCCCGGGGTTATTGACGACCAGGTGCATTTCCGTGAACCGGGCCTGACACATAAAGCCACCATTTACACTGAGGCAAAGGCTGCAGTGGCCGGCGGCGTAACTAGTTTTATGGAAATGCCGAATACCATTCCGCCGGCATTTACCCAGGAACTGCTGGAAGATAAATATGCTATTGCTGCCCGCTCTTCGCTAGCCAATTATTCGTTTTTCATGGGCACCTCCAATACGAATACTGACGAAGTATTAAAAACAAATGATAAGAAAACCGCGGTTTGCGGTGTCAAAATTTTCATGGGCTCCTCCACCGGAAACCTGCTTGTTGACAATGCTCTCACCCTGGATAAAATATTCCGCGAAAGCGAGTTGCTGATTGCCACACACTGCGAAGATGAACGGGTAATTAAAAAAAACCTGGAAAAAATTAAAACTCAAAAGGCTGTACTCACAGCTGCCGATCATCCTGTTATCAGGGATACAGAGGCCTGCTTCGAGTCATCGTTTTATGCAATTCAGATTGCGAAAAAATACAATACCCGCCTGCACATACTGCATATCTCCACCGAAAAGGAGCTGCAGTTATTCACCAACCTGATTCCTTTACAAGAAAAACGAATCACGGCGGAGGTTTGTGTTCACCACCTGCATTTCACCAGCGACGATTACGACAGGCTGGGCAACCTCATCAAATGCAATCCGGCAATCAAAGCGCCGCATAACCGGGAAGCATTATGGAAAGCCCTGCTGGATGACCGGCTCGACATTATTGCCACCGATCATGCCCCGCACACCTGGGAAGAAAAAAATGAACCATACGAAAAAGCACATGCCGGTTTACCCTTGGTGCAACACCCTTTACTGCTGATGCTTTATTATTATAAACAAGGAAAAATTTCGCTGGAAAAAATTGCAGCAAAAATGAGCCATGCGGTCGCAGAATGTTTCCAGTTAGCCGACAGGGGCTATATCCGGGAAGGATATTTTGCCGATTTGGTAATTGCCGACCTAGCGCAGTCAACCACTGTTACGAAAGCATCGCTACTTTATAAATGTGGCTGGAGCCCGCTGGAAGGTTTCACATTCCCGGCGGCGATCACTCATACCTTTGTAAATGGCCGGCTGGTTTATGGAAACGGCCTGTGGGATGAATCTCAGTGGGGACAACGACTTTCATTTAACCGATAGGTATTTTAGCAATGGAAATAGATAAAATTTCATTTAACGATATCTCCATCTTTCACGAGGAAGAAGAGTTTTCTATTTTCCATAAGCTCAACTTTACCCGCACGGTTGGCGGCAAAGAGTGGCTGCGCCGGTTCTTTACCGAACCACACGATAAGTTGGATAAAATTTTAGGCACCCAATTAATTATCCGTACGCTGACGGAGCATATTGAAGAGTGGCCGGAAGATATAACAAACGGAACCATCATGGTGATGGGAAAATTCCTGGATTATGCGCTTGACCCTGTACCCCAAAATCCTAATGCGTTCAACAGCCTGGCGTATAAATGGCTGCATACGGAAGATTATGCCATGATCAAATATTCCGTTAAACATTTTTCTGATTTTTACCAGGGCATAAAAAAACTGGCGGCGCTTTTCGAAGGAAAAGAGCTGCCCCTGTATTTTAAAATTTATATCGACCGCATTACGCAACTGCTGAAAGAAGAACCATTAAGTAAACTGGCGGAAACAAAACCCGGTGAAAAATTTTCTCCGGCACAAAATCTTTACTTCGGGTATTACCTGCGGGGGCGGTATAAAACCGACTCGCTGGAACTCATCGATATTTTCAGCCGGCTGGATGCCTGGTTTTCAATGGCCGTTGCTGTAAAAACTTATCAGCTTTGTTTTCCCACATTTGTGAGCACAGACGCACCGCTTATTGAAGCCAGGGGCCTTTATCACATTTTGCTCAATGAGCCGGTTGCCTATACAGTGGACCTAAACCAGCAACACAATTTTTTATTTCTTACCGGCGCCAATATGGCGGGCAAAAGTACCCTGATCAAGGCAGTTGGTTCGTCTGTATTTCTTGCGCATGTAGGTATGGGTGTACCAGCACAAAGCATGCAACTAACTGTATTTGACGGTTTGCTCAGCAATATCAACGTAGTGGACAATATTGCAAAGGGAGAAAGTTTTTTCTTCAACGAAGTGCAACGGATTAAAAACACGATACAAAAAATTAACGACGGCCGTAAATGGCTGGTGTTGATTGATGAACTGTTCAAGGGCACCAACGTACAAGATGCCATGAAGTGTTCAACAACCGTTATTAAAGGACTGATCAAAATCAAAAACTCATTGTTCATCCTTTCCACGCACTTGTATGAAATTGGAGAAGAGCTGAAAATTTACCCCAATATTATTTTTAAGTATTTTGAAACCACTGTAAAGGATGACCAGCTGGAATTCAGCTATCACCTGAAAGATGGCATCAGCAATGACCGGCTGGGCTATGTAATCCTGAAACGGGAAAAAGTAGTAGACCTGCTCGAAAATTTGTAAGTCTGCCCTGTGTGCGAGGAATAGTTTTGCTATCTTAGGTCTTCATCAATCTTTCATTTTTCAATGAAAAAGCCATTCCTTATTCTCGTTCTTACCGGTTTGCAATATCTGCATGCGCAAGTACGGCAGCAGCCTGTAATGGATGTGCAGCACTATACATTTCGTTTAGAAATTTCTGATGCTACCGATTCCATCAAGGGAAAAGCCAGTATCAGCATTCTTTTTTTACAGGAAGCACCGCAGTTTGCATTAGACCTAAGCAATGTAAACGAAACCGGGAAAGGAATGTTTGTTTACCGGGTAACAGAAAATCATGAAACGCTTTCTTATACCAGGACAAATGATAAACTGCTCATAAAACCACTGTCGGCCTGCAAACCCGGCGAGACAAGGACCTTTGACATTTTATATACCGGTGTGCCTGCCGATGGACTGATTATTTCTAAAAATAAATACGGGCACAGGACCTTTTTTGCTGACAACTGGCCTAATCGCGGGCACAACTGGATGCCCTGCGTTGATGATCCTGCCGATAAGGCCAGCGTTGAATTTATCATCACAGCTCCACAGCATTACCAGGTGGTTGCAAATGGTATACAGGTAGAAGAAACAAACCTAAACAGTACGCAAAAGTTAACGCACTGGCAGGAAGATGTACCCGTTGCAACGAAAGTGATGGTGATTGGCGCTGCGGATTTTGCCGTCAATCTTTCCGGGACGGTGGATTGCATACCGGTTTATAGCTGGGTATATCCCGAGGACCGCGATAAAGGCTTTTACGATTATGCCCAGGCTGTTGAAATTTTGCGTTATTACATAGACCATATAGGGCCTTACGGCTATAAAAAACTCGCCAACGTACAATCCAAAACAATTTTTGGTGGCCTGGAAAACGCAAATACTATTTTTTATTCAGAAAAATCAATTACGGGCACACGAAAATCAGAAAGCTTACTGGCACATGAAATAGCGCATCAATGGTTTGGCAATATGGCCACAGAAAAAACGTTTGCGCATTTGTGGCTGAGTGAAGGATTTGCCACGTATTTCACGATTCTTTACCTGCAAAATAAGTATGGAGAAGATACAGCCAGGTTGATGCGGGAAGAAGACCGCCGGCAGATCATCGCTTTTTCCAGGACAAATAATCACCCGGTTGTTGATACTGCCGTTACCGACTACATGCAGCTGCTGAATCCTAACAGTTACCAAAAGGGAGGATGGGTTTTGCACATGCTCCGTCACCAGTTGGGCGATTCAGTTTTTTGGAAAAGCATTCGGAGTTATTACAGCATCTATGCCGGTAAAAATGCCGGCACGGATGATTTGCGGGACGTTTTTGAAAAAGTATCGGGAAAAAATCTACACCGGTTTTTTAACCAATGGCTCTATACTGCCGGACTGCCCACTCTGCAGGTTACCTGGAAACAGGAAAAAAATAAACCAACGGCCATCACCGTGAAACAAATTCAACCTGTATTTTTTGAAATGCCGCTGGAAATTGCCGTAACAACCGCCAGTGGTAAAACCAGCATTGAAAAATTAGCTGTTACCAAAAAAGAGCAAACCTTTTTGATCAGTACGCCTGAAAAAGTTGTATCCGTTATGCCAGACCCCGGAGTCAACTTATTATTTGAAAACAAATAATCAGTTAACCGCAATAGTACCGAAACGTTGTAACGCATGGATTTCCGGTAGCACCAATTTAGTATCCAACTGATAAAAATTATTTTTTACCTTCAATACATGCTTGTAAAAACATTTGGCAGTGCCGTTTACGGAGTAGAAGCCATCAGCATAACGATTGAGGTAAACTGGATGGCAACCGGCAAAGACTACATGATTGTCGGCTTACCCGATAATGCTGTCAAAGAAAGCTTGCAACGGGTGGAAAGCACGATCAAAACCAACGGGTATACCATGCCGCGAACCCGGTTTGTCGTCAACCTGGCGCCGGCTGATATAAAGAAAAGCGGTACAGCCTTTGATTTACCTATTGCACTTGGCTTACTCGGCGCAACCGAACAACTGGAAAATCATGAAGCTTTGGCCCGTTATGTGATTATGGGAGAATTAAGCCTTGATGGTGAAGTGCGGCCTATTAAAGGCGCTTTACCGATAGCCATACAAGCACGAAAAGAGGGATTTACGGGCTTAATTGTACCAAACGCTAATGCCCGGGAAGCAGGCATGGTAAACAACCTGAACGTATATGGTGTAAACCACATTCGCGATGTCATTGATTTTTTTAAAAACAAAGAAAGCGGATTAACCCCCGTGCAGGTAAATACGCGGGAAGAATTTTTTCATGCACAATACGATTTTGATCTTGACTTCGCCGATGTGAAAGGACAGGAAAATATTAAACGAGCCCTGGAAATAGCCGCGGCCGGAGGTCACAATGCTATTTTAATTGGCCCGCCCGGGGCAGGAAAAACCATGCTGGCAAAACGCCTTCCCACGATTTTGCCGCCGTTAACACTGCAGGAAGCTCTTGAAACCACAAAAATTCATTCAGTAGCCGGGAAATTACCGGAAAACTCAACATTGATTTCAAAACGGCCATTCCGGTCGCCCCACCACACTATCAGCGATGTAGCGCTGGTTGGCGGGGGCGGCATGCCACAACCGGGAGAAATTTCCCTGGCACATAACGGCGTGTTGTTTCTTGACGAACTGCCTGAATTTAAGCGAACCGTATTGGAAGTAATGCGGCAGCCAATGGAAGAAAGAAAAGTAACAATTTCACGGGCAAAGATTGCTGTTGATTTTCCAGCCAGCTTCATGCTCATTGCTTCGATGAATCCCTGTCCCTGCGGATTTTATAATCATCCGGAACGGGAATGTACCTGCCCACCCGGGGCCGTACAGAAATATTTAAATAAAATTTCCGGGCCCCTGCTCGACCGGATAGATCTGCATGTTGAAGTAACACCTGTTCCTTTTAATGAACTGTCGGCAATCAGGCCGCAACAAAACTCCGCCGATATACGCATACGGGTGATTCGTGCCCGCGAGCTGCAGGCAGAACGGTATTCAAATCATACCGGTATTTACTGCAATGCGCAAATGAGCAGTAAACTGCTCAAAGAAATTTGCGTCATCAATCAGGTTGGTCAAAAGCTGTTGAAAACCGCAATGGAAAAACTTAATCTTTCAGCAAGAGCCTACGACCGCATTTTAAAGGTATCTCGCACCATTGCCGATCTTTCAGCAAGTGCCGACATCAAGCCTGAACACCTCGCAGAAGCTATTCAGTACAGAAATCTCGATAGGGAAAGCTGGGCAGGATAGGTAAAGATTTCACCAGCTCGATAAATGACCTGGCTAGTATTCTAATCACCTTTAAGATACTTTCAAATTAATTCCCCTTATGGAAAAACAGGCAGTCAATAACCTTGGAAGCCTGCGTATTATCCCGCCAGGAATGGCCGATCCAGGATCTGCCTGACAAACTGCCGGCAGAAATTAGGCGTATTCGTATATTCGGTAGGCATTTCTGCCAGTATCAGATGCCAGCTTTTCAGTTTTTCATATTGCTGCAATTTTTGCTGGCAAATACGCTTAACTCACCAAACAATTATGAAAATACTCGCTAAATACCTGAAACCATACAAATGGCTGGTAGCACTTACACTTGTACTTGCAGCCATTAACATTGGCTTTTCGTTGATTGATCCGATACTTTTTGGAAAGCTGGTCAACCTGGCTAACCGCTTTCGCATGTCGGTAGCCGGGAATGGCACATCCACCGTATCGTATGATGAATATTTCAACACATTTTCGTGGCAGTCGCCCGGTGTGTGGTTCATTGTCATTTGCTCTATTTCTGTCGCCATGGTTAGCCGCCTTGCCAAGAATTTCCAGGACTATTTTTTAAATGTTGTGATCCAGAAATTTGGTGCAAAAGTTTTTACAGATGGTTTACAACATGCCATGAAACTCCCTTACCAGGAGTTTGAAGACCAGCGCAGCGGCGAAACCTTATCAATTCTAACCAAGGTTCGTGCAGATGTGGAGAAATTCATGAACTATTTTATCAATATACTTTTCGGGGTAATCGTTGGAGTGATTTTCGTCTTTGTTTATGCTGCATTGTTTATTCACTGGAGCATTCCCATTGCTTACTTCGTTGGTATTTTCTTGCTGACAATCATCACAAACTTTTTGAGCAAAAAAATCAAGAGCATTCAAAAAAATATCGTTAATCAAACGAATGCCCTTGCAGGATCCACTACGGAATCGCTGCGCAATATTGAACTGGTAAAAAGCCTGGGCCTTACCCACCAGGAAGTGAGCCGCCTGAATAAAAACACGTACAAAATTCTGGGGCTGGAACTCACGAAAGTAAAACGTATCCGCAGCATCAGCTTCATCCAGGGCACCATGGTCAATACGTTACGGCAGGTAATCCTTTTCATCCTGATGTGGCTGATTTTCCGGCAATACATGGATGCGGGCCAGTTAGTTACCATGCAGATTTTTTCCTTCTTTGTATTTGGCCCCTTACAGGAAATTGGCAACATCATTCTTTCTTACAGGGAAGCAGAAGCTTCTCTCAACAATTTTGAAACCCTTATGAAAAAAGCGCCGGAACCCCAACCGGTCAACCCAAAACATTTGGGAGATATTCAAACGCTTGAATTTTCCGAGGTCGGTTTTAAACACCAAACAGCCCAGCAAAACGCCATTAACAAAATCAGTTTTCGTGTCCGCACAGGAGAAACGATCGCCTTTGTGGGTCCCTCCGGCTCCGGCAAAACCACATTAATGAAATTATTGGTAGGGCTTTACCGCCCGCAGGCAGGTAAAATACTGTACAATGGCCTGGATGAAAAAGAAATCAATTTCGATGATTTACGCAACCAAATAGGCTTCGTAACGCAGGATACCCAGCTTTTTTCGGGTACGATCAGGGAAAACCTGTTATTCGTAAACCCAGGCGCCACAGAAGACGACGTTTTAGATGTATTACAAAAAGCCTCCTGCCAAAACCTGCTGCAGCGTGCCGAAAAGGGATTAGAAACAATGATTGGCGAAGGCGGACTGAAGTTATCCGGCGGGGAAAAGCAGCGCTTGTCTATCGCACGGGCCTTGTTGCGCAGACCCCGGTTACTCATTTTTGATGAAGCCACCTCCGCACTGGATTCATTAACAGAAGAAGAAATTACGCAAACTATACGGGAAGTATCTTCACAACGCGACCAGGTGACTATCCTGATAGCACACCGTCTCTCCACCATTATGCATGCTGACAGAATTTATGTGCTGGAAAAAGGAGACGTGGTGGAAACAGGCACCCACGAAAGCCTGCTGGATGAAAAAGGCCTGTACTATGCAATGTGGCGCCAGCAAATTGGTGAACGCAAGACAAAAGCCATCGCTGTGTAATCACTACTCCGGTATTTTATAAAAAAGCGCCGGCTAGCCGGCGCTTTTTTACATTTATTTCCTGACCTTTCAATTATTTCCACGCAAACTCTAACGGCACAACGATCTTACAGCCAAAATTTCTGCCCATATCAAATACGCCCTGCCTGCCTGTTACATTATTCACAGCCGTGTACTTTAGGCGGCTTAAATGATTCTGGTAAGCTACATCACCCAGGTTCATGGCCGAAACATGGATACTGAAGATTGTTCTTCCTTTATGCACCACATCCGCCCCGGCACTGGCATTTACGAGCCAGTAATCCCCTGTGGCTGTTTCGGTATTAAACCCGGTAAAAGGATGATTTTGTTTAAATGTGTAATCACTTTCCACACTCACGTATACGTTCCGGATTTTTTTTCCTTTTGTGAAAAAATTCCCTTTTATATCAGCTAAATAACGAACAGCTGGAATAAAAGGTACATTCCGGCTGCCATCAACCGCCGTTAAAAACATGGCCCTTGTATACGACACTGTATTTTCAAAATGCAACCAGTCTAACGGGTGAGGGTGAATGTCCATATTAAACTCTAGTCCGTAGAGATGAGCAGTTTGTTCGCTGAACTGAAAGACCATGAGGTCATTGCCGGTATCAGGATCGGTAATAACAGAATCTGCACCGTTATGAGCTTGAAGCTTTCGGTAAAAAATAAAATGCTGAATAGCATTGTAAAAAATACTGGTACCAAGGGTGATGTGTTCAGTGTTCAGTTCTACCCCACCGTCAGCCTGGAAACTGGTTTCTGATTTGAGATCTTTATCGCCAATTTCAAAGCGGTTGGTTCCTTCGTGTGCTCCATTGCTGGCGAGTTCGGCAAGGCTCGGCGCCCTGAATCCCCTGGCAATATTAAATTTCAGCGTAAAATCTTTTGCAACTGCATAACTCAATCCGGCGCTACCGGAAATATTAGAAAAATCCCTGCTGAAAGCTGCAAATTTCACATCCGCTCCATCCATCATCTGATGGCTGTTGATATGCCGGTTATCGATCCGCAAACCTCCGCTTAGGGTTAGTTTATTCCTGCTATATTGTGTAAATACAAAAGCGCCAATATCAAAAAGGCTGTAATCAGGAATTAATACTTCTTCCGCTTTATTTACGTTTTGCTGAACCATGCCCGTAACGCCGGTGCTTGTGCGCCAGTTTGCCCTGTACGGGAAATTAAATTTGGCAGCATAATCCACTGTTTTTAAATCAAACCAGGCGCCGGGTGTATTGTATGCATCCGGGTTCCCAAACTCCTGGCGTTGGTTATGCTGATACGCTACTAACAAATCAAGCTTGCTGTTACCAACATTGAAACTGTTATCGCTCGTGATTTTCAAATGCTGCACATGCTGGTAAGGCACTTCAGGTTTGATTTGTGTAAAATCATTTTCAGTGACAATGGCTGTAGCACCACCGGCAACAGGCTTGACAAACTGTCCTGTATACTCATCGCGGTCTCCCTCAACAATGCCAAGATGCTGATTGAAATTTGTAATGTTCAGATAACTATGTCCCCAACTGCCACGATAACCAACCATGCCGCCAAAATTCTGGTTATAAAATTTTGAATTAAACACGTAGCCATCGTATTTATTTTTATAATCTGCTGCTCCTTTGTACGATCCATACACATTAAAACTGAAGCCGTTTTTTGTTCCGGCTACGTTGCCGTAAAACCCGCGTAGCCGGTCGTTGGTCTGATACTCGCTTAAAACATTTGTTTTGATAACTCCTTCGGGTGCCGGCATTAGCGTTTGGATATTGATGACACCGGCCAGCGCATCGGATCCGTACATTAGTGAGGCAGGCCCTTTCAGCACTTCCACCCGCTGGGCACTGTAATCATCAATTTCAATCCCGTGTTCGTCCCCCCATTGCTGGCCTTCCTGCCGCACGCCGTCATTAATGGTCACCACCCTGTTGTACCCCAGCCCCCGTATAAATGGCTTTGATATAGCCGGGCCCGTTGTTAAAGCCGTTACGCCGGGAATATGCGCAAGGCTGTTAATGATATTAGTCGATGTGAGTTTTTCCAGATCTTCTTTTTTTACAATCGCCACCGGCTGTGGAATCTGCCGAAGACGGGTAGCGGCCGAAACACCTGTTACAGTAACACCTTCCTGTTCTATAACAGCCGGCAGTAAAACGAAATTTTGTTCACGGGCATCACGTATGTCTATGGTCTGAACGACGGTTTCATAGCCCGTGTAAGAAACTTCCACCAGGTACTTTCCTGGCTTAATAGATTCTGTTTTATAAAAGCCCATTTCATTGGTTATGGCGCCCGTATTGGCTCCATGAACATATATGCTCGCCCTGACTAATGGTGTCCCTGCCGTATCTGTCACTTTACCCTGCAGAATACCCTTTTGCTGGGCTTTGGCTATTATAAAAAATAATAGGAAAGAAAGAATGAATGATATTTTTTGTCCCATAAATCTAGTTGCATGTTTACGAAAAGAAAAAAATACTGAACTTATACGGTATCCAATGAAAACAATTGTTTCCAGGATTTACCTCAAACGGTCTGAATCGTCATGAATGAAAGACGGGGGGACCTCTTTGCGCAAACAGTATGGAACTGACGAATAGCTGCGGTTGTTTATAAAAAGACACATAAACAATCTCATTCATTTCCGGGTGCACTAACATGGGCGGTTCATTGTAGCCCGTAAACGGCATTGCAAAATCATCGATGCAATGACAACTGTAATTCACGGTTTTTGTGCCCGTGGCAATGGCATTGCTTTTCGCTACATGCAGCCAGTTATGAATGTAAATACCAAGCCCGATTTTCTGGGTGAAAATCAAGAGAAGAAAAACTGCAGAAACTTTAATTATAAACCGCTTAAAGTGCATTGGCAGGCAAAGCTAAAATATATGCACTATTATTTCAAAAAATAAGACCCATTTTATTGCACAAAAACTGCAACACTGATTTTCAATCAAGCAGTAATTCTTTGCGTGAAAAATAGTAGGTTGAGGAAACGCCTGCGCAAGTGGGTTGGCTAATTTATATATTCCAAAACCCCTGCGATACCCTGTCCGCCACCGACACAGGCAGTGACCATACCGTATTTTTTATTCAGCCTTTTCAGGTCATGCAGGTTTTGGATCGTTAGTTTGCAACCGGTACAACCCAGCGGATGCCCCAGGGCAATGGCGCCACCATTAATGTTTACTTTTTCCGGATCCAGGCCTGCTTCTCTGATAACGGCCAGTGATTGTGAGGCAAACGCTTCGTTTAATTCCACCAGGTCTATTTGGGATAAATTCATATTTACCTGTCTCAGTACTTTGGGAATAGCAGCCACCGGGCCTATACCCATAATGCGCGGATGCACGCCGGCAGAAGCACAACCCACCAGGCGGCCGATCGGTTTAAGCCCCAGTTCGTTGACCATCCGTTCACTCATAACAACCACAAAGGCTGCCCCGTCGCTCGTTTGGGAGGAATTACCGGCTGTTACACAACCGCCGGCTGCAAAAGCCGGTTTAAGTTTTGCCAGTGCCTCCAGTGAAGTATCAGCCCGCGGACCTTCATCCGTTTCAACAACATAACTGCGTTTTTGGCGCTTGCCTTTTTCATCCACATATACTTCCTCCACTGTTACAGGCAGTATTCCTTCTTTAAAATATCCATTCCTGATTGCGTTAATTGCTTTTTGATGAGAATGAAACGAAAATTCATCCTGGGCCTCGCGGCTTACATTGAATTCTTTTGCCACCGCTTCAGCTGTCAGTCCCATGCTTAGATAATAATCCGGTTCGTCTTTCGCAATGGAATAGGCTGGAACAGTTTTCCAGCCCGCTGTAGGCACAAGGCTCATACTTTCCGTACCGCCTGCAATAATACAATCGGCCATACCCGTGCGAATTTTTGCCGTAGCGATGGAAATGGTCTCCAGTCCGCTGGCACAATAACGGTTTACCACCATGCCCGGCACTTCAATGCCCAATGCCCTTGCGGCAATAATGCGGCCCACTTGCAAGCCCTGCTCAGCCTCCGGTACTGCATTGCCCACAATAACATCATCCACCCGGTTCGCCTCCAGCTGCGGCACAGATGCCATCAATCCCTTGATTACATCAATCGCCAGGTCATCGGGCCGATAGAAACGAAAAGCACCCCGTTTGGCTTTTCCGACAGCTGTACGATAACCAGCAACAATATAAGCTTCCTGCATATAAACAATTTTGAATGTCTTTGAATGTTTCCTGCCGAATTACATGCCTCTGTTTTCCCCGAAACTGATTTAGTTGTTTATGCAACCTTCAATATCAAAGTTAACGGAACTGCTTATGGAAACCAAAAAGCAATCCGTTAAACTTGCTTTATCTTCGTCAGCCGGTATGTATACTTTTCTCCGCAGTATTTTATTTCTTTTCCCCCCGGAAGCCGTTCATTATTTTTCCATGAATGCTTTGAAAGCATTGTGCAGCGCAAGTTTTATCAGAAAAATGATTTCCCGCATCTGCGAGGGTACTTCGGCAACAAACGTACGGACCATTTTTAATCTTTCCTGGAAAAACCCCGTGGGGCTTGGGGCAGGCTTTGATAAAAACGCCCGGTACCTGCGCGAACTGGAAGTCCTGGGTTTTGGTTTCGTGGAAATTGGCACCGTTACACCATTACCCCAGCCTGGTAATGATAAACCGAGGCTGTTCAGGTTACCCAAAGACAAAGCGCTGGTAAACAGGATGGGATTTAATAATGATGGTGCAAAAATTATTGCTGAGCGACTTTACAAATGGAAAGAAAAAAACAAAACAGAAAGGGCGGTTACGCCTAAAATGATTATCGGCGGCAACATTGGAAAAAATAAAAGTACACCTAACGATGAAGCGTGGAAGGATTACGAAATTTGTTTTCGCAGTTTATTTGATTGTGTAGACTATTTTGTCGTCAACGTTAGCAGCCCTAATACGCCAGGTTTACGCGAATTACAGGAAAAAGAATCGTTGCGCAAAATTCTTGGACACCTGCAAACCATTAATGCTTCCATGCCGAAGCAAAAACCACTGTTACTTAAAATTGCACCGGATCTTACAACAGAGCAAATTGATGATGTAATTGACCTGGCCCTGGAAATACAACTGGACGGCCTGGTTGCCACGAATACAACGATCAGTCGCGACAATCTTAGTACGCCTGCAGACAGGATAGCAGCAATCGGAGCCGG